>CBDURO010000025.1:0-22696 GCA_965369995.1 uncultured bacterium
AATGCTAAACCGGCTTCAACAAAAGCATATTGGCTGGCTGTACCACCGAGAGCGGTTTTTACGAGGATTAACATTCCTACAAAAGCCGGACCCATTATAAAAAAATTGTTAATAATGGTTAAGATAAAAAGCATCCCGAGTGGTTTATGCTTTGCTGCATATTGTATTCCGCTGAATATTTCTTTAATGGAGCTATGTGGATTATGGGCTGATTTTGTTTTAGGAGGCAAAACTATAAAAAGTAGAATTAAAATAGCAACAATGAAGGAAGTGCTATCAATTACAAATAAATATGGTATTGAAACGATACTTAAAATTAATCCCGCCCCTAGCGGACCGATTAAATACGCTAATTGACTTGATGTTGCTAAAATCGAATTGACTTTTACTAGACGATCTTTGGATATAATAATGGGAACTAATGCGTTGAGTGCCGGTGGGAAAAATGTGCTAAAACTTGCTCTTATGAAAGCAAAAAATCCAATGAGCAAAATATTATTATAACCGAAATACAGCATAATTGGTATTATAATTACAGTTAGAGCTTGACTGAGATTTGAGAATATCATTATCAGTTTGCGATTGTATTTATCGGCGATAACGCCGGCATACAAGCCGAATAGCATTGCCGGCAGGAAAGCCGCCATTGCTATTAACCCGGTGATGGTTGAAGAACCCGTGATATCAAGCACTAACCACAATAGTGCAATTTGATAAATCGCATCGCCTGCGGTGGAAACAACCTGTGCCAACCAAAGTAAACTGATATTTCGTTGTTGCTGTTGCATTTTATTATAATAATACACAAGAAATTACACTAAAAGGATTTCCATAATTTATATATAAAATTGTAATTTTAGAATAGAACTACAGTATATATTTTGTAGTTTATTATTAACAAGATTTAACAATTAGGAGATTAGAATGGCATACATTATTGCTGAACCTTGCGTGGACACTTGTGATACTGCTTGCATTGAAGTTTGTCCTGTTGATTGCATTCACGGTCCCGATGATCCGACCGGTGTAGGAGCCGAAGCCAAGGCAGATGGTTTTGACCCTACCGGGAAACAGCTTTACATCGATCCTGAAGAATGTATTGATTGCGGTGCCTGCGAACCGGAATGTCCTGTAGAAGCAATTTTTGAAGAAAGTGAAGTACCAGCTGAATGGGAAAAGTATATCAAAATCAATTATGATTTTTTTGGCCGCGATTACGACGGATAATCTATAACGATATAAATAATGGGGAAACGGTTGTTTCTAAACAACCGTTTTTCTGCATATAAAATATATTATTATGAATAAATCAGAAGTATTAGAACTACTAAAAACAATTAAGTATCCGGGATTTAGCCGTGATATCGTTTCATTTGGAATTATAGACAAAATTGAAATAGTTGAGAAGAATATATCTATAGAATTAAAAATTCCAACTCAAAATGAAGATGTAAAAAATGAAATTATTGATAATATTCGGCAAAATTTAGAGGCAGTTGCGCAATTTGATGAAATAAAAATTGATTCAAAATCAGATGATACAAAACCGGAAATAAAACAACAACCCGTAAAGCAGCGTGTACAACTAAATGGTGATATTAAACATATTATCGCTGTAGCCAGTGGGAAAGGCGGTGTAGGTAAATCAACTGTAGCGGCGAATTTGGCTGCTGTGTTAAAGCAAAAAGGCAACAAGGTTGGCTTGCTAGACCTCGATATTTATGGTCCGTCATTACCAATTATATTGGGAATTCATGAGACCCCCCACATCACTCCGGATAGGAAATTAATTCCATTAGAACGCTATGGAATGAAGATCATGAGTTTTGCGTTCATCAGCGGTAGCAATGCGCCGGTAATTTGGCGTGGTCCGATGGTTGCTAAGATGACCGAACAGTTCTTCAGTGATGTGGAATGGGGTGATTTAGACTATTTAATTTGCGATCTTCCTCCCGGAACCGGTGATGTTCAATTAACTTTAACACAGCAGTTAGATATTAGCGGTGCATTGATTGTAACTACACCGCAAGATATTGCCTTAGCCGATGTCCGAAAAGGAGCTGATATGTTCCGTAAAGTTAATGCACCTGTTTTGGGTGTTGTGGAGAATATGTCGGGATTGATCATTGAAGGTAAAGTAGTCGCAAGCGATGGTAAGCCGGCTCAAGTAAAAATTGATATTATGGGAAAAGAAACCGTTGAGACCGGTAAAGATGGTAAATTTTCAATCCGATATGATATATTCAAATGTGGTGGTGGCGAAGCTGAAAGTAAACGATTGGGTGTTCCATTATTGGGAGTGATTCCAATATCAGGAGAAATTGTTGATTCGACAGATTCCGGCGAACCGATTGTTTTGTCGAATCCTAAATCGCCGATAAGTGAAATATATAATTCTATAGCTGATAAAGTAATGGAGAATTTGAGTTAAGGAGTTGCTGAATAATATTTATTAATCGATAATGAATACTTTTATCACAGCGCTGATTTTGATATTAATCGGATTTGCGATGTTTTATCCTATCTTTTTTACAACAATAGATGGATCTATACAAAATGCTAAAGGTGCAAGACGTTTCCTTCAATTAAATTATCTATTACATTTAATAGCAGGCTGTATCAGTGTACTTCTATTTTGGATTTATAGTGTTAATTATCCATTGCAATTATCCGGAATTGTCTATTTAATAGTAATAATTGTCGTCGTTCTATATTATTGGAAATCACCAATACCGAAATGGAATATGTTTAGCGCGTCAATTATATTTGGTTTTATCGTTTTTGTGCGAGCTATTCGGGAGATTGTACAACTAACACCGCTTTGGCCGGGAATTTTAATTGGTTTGCTATCAACAGGAATAATTGCCATTTCTACATTACTGCTTGTTACATCAATATGGAAAAAGTTTGATAAAAGTAAAAACTTGTCCATCGTTCCATCAATTCTAAAGACGTTAATTATATTAATAGGAATACGAATAGCATGGGATTTGGTTGTTCTATTTAGCGTAAAAATCGGCGACCAAAATGGAATATTAATGAGTGTTTATCAATTTCTTTTGCAGAATGATATAATGTATTTTTCGGTAACAATATTTTTCGGATTAATTATTCCGCTGAGTCTGGTTTTTATTTGGATAAAACAGATTAAAACGTTTGATACTAAAAAGATTTTATTATCATCATTTAGTCTGTTAATTATTATTTGGTTCAGCGAATTTCTTTTTAAATATTTTTTACTCCAATACGGGATTGTATTGTAGTAAATCGCTAATAGTTAAATTGCTGACAGCCCTCTAAGGGCTATTAGCGATTTAAGATTAACTGGAACTGTTAATGGTTTTCTACGTTGAAATCAAACGAAGAATGCCTTGGTTTGTTATTGTAGTAATTGTTGACTGCCAGTTAATGAAAGGGTAATTTTGCCCGCTTGTTTTACGTCTGTATTAAATCAAAGCTATGAATATAAAAGAGCTAAGGAAATTAATTAATAAAAATGCAAACTTGCCAAAGCATATCGCAATTATTATGGATGGTAATGGTCGCTGGGCAAAACAGCGATCCCTTCCAAGATTTGCCGGACATCGGGAAGGGATTAATTCTGTCAGAGAAATAACGCGTGTTTGTGGAGAAATTGGCATTAAACATTTAACATTATATACTTTTTCAAAGGAAAATTGGGCACGCCCTCAAACCGAAGTATCAGCATTGATGAAATTGTTATTGACTTCAATTAGAAAAGAAATAAAAAATCTGCATAAAAACAATGTAAAACTCACAACAATTGGTGCTTTTCAAGATTTACCTAAATCTGCAAGAAAAGGAATTGAGGAAGGAATAGAAATTACAAAAGATAACACAGGATTAAATTTGAACTTGGCTCTTAGCTATGGAAGCAGACAGGAAATAATGCAAGCCATACAACATATTGCAAAAATGGTAGATTCAGGTAAATTGAAGGTTGATGACATTAACCAAGAACAATTCGAGAATTTGCTTTATACTAACAAAATACCTGATCCGGATTTATTAATTCGTACAGGTGGTGAGTTTAGAGTAAGTAATTTTTTATTATGGCAAATTGCCTATACCGAAATTTATGTAACTAATACATATTGGCCTACTTTCCGAGAGAAAGAATTACTTGAAGCAATTGTAGATTTTCAATCCCGCGAGCGCAGATTTGGCAAGGTAGCAGAATAATTATTATGAAGAAATTTTTATCAATATCACTTTTGTCTATATTATTAATTAATACTGTTTTTGCTCAGTCCCCGCAGGAAATAAAATTAAAAGGTATTGAGGTTGAAGGAAACACCTTAACTAATTCGGATGTAATCATTTTTACATCAGGATTAAAGGAAGATAATGTTTTAAAAGCCGGTGATTTTTCGCGCGGAATCAAGCAATTATGGAAATCCGGACTTTTTAATGATGTACAAATTTATATTAATGAGGAAACAGAAGAAGGTATTTCTGTTATAATTGCAGTAGTTGAAACTCCTGTTTTAGGGGAAATACTCATTACAGGTGATAAAAAAGTAAGCAAAACCAAGATTGAGGAAGCAATTGGATTACGAACCGGGCAAAGAATTCCCGATTTCAAAATAGAAGCCGGACAATCAAAAGTGTTAGATTTATATTCAGAAGAGGGATTTCTACTTGCTACAGTTGATGTGTCAATAGAAGAAGCCAAAGTTGACACTTCCATTACCAATCAAAAAATAGTGGAGGACACACGCGACCTAAAAGTTGACATTAGGGAAGGCAGTCGTGTAAAGATTGGTGAAATCATATTTAATGGTAATGAAAATATTTCTGATCGCAAATTACGCAAAGTACTAAAAGATACAAAACAGCAACGCTGGTATTTTTTCTGGCGATCATCGTTTGACGAGAACAAATTCAAAGACGATAAAGAAAAACTGAAAGCATTTTATCAAAAACGTGGTTATCGGGATGCAATGGTAGTTGCCGATTCCATTTCTTATAGCGAAGATAAGAAGAAAATGAATATATGGTTGACGGTAAATGAGGGACCGAAATATTATTATCGTAATTTTAGCTGGGATGGAAATGAATTATATACTGATGAACAATTAAATAGCGCGTTAGGGATTTCTAACGGAGAAGCTTATAATGAAGAGGATTTGCAAAAAGGTATTTATGAGCGCGCACAATCTTTATATATGGATAAAGGATATATTTACAGCAATATAATCCCGGAAATTTCGCCTGTTGGAAAAGATTCAATTGATGTACATTTTTCCGTTATTGAGAATCAAAAGGTTTACGTTAGAAATATCATTATTTCAGGCAATATAAGAACACGCGAGAACGTTATTCGTCGTGAATTAAAATTATATCCAGGAGATGTGTTCAGCAGGCAAAAATTAATTCGCAGTCAGCGGGAAGTATGGATATTAAATTATTTCGGGAATGTGGTTCCCGATGTAATACCGGTTGATGATGATAAAGTTGATTTAGAAATAACAGTTGAAGAAAAATCTTCTGAACGGGCAAACTTAAATGTGGGATACACAAAAGAATATGGAATGACCGGTGGCGGAGGCATTGAGTTTATGAATTTTCGCGGGAGGGGACAGAGATTTATGTTAAGTGCCTCCACCGGACTTTCAGGTGGGTCTAGTTACAATTATCAAACCGCAAGCCAAAGGTCCCAATATCATTCATTTAGCTTGAGTTTTACTGATCCAATGATAAATGATACTCCTAATCTTGTTGGTGGTTCTTTGTTCTATTCTTTCCGCGGTAAATCAACACAATATTATTATCCATTAGATTTGACAGTAATGGGTGGTTCATTAATGTGGGGTCGTAGATTTCGGTGGCCCGATGACTTTTTCCGCGGGCAATGGGGATTGCAAGTAACAAAAAAAATATATAATGGTACGCAGGATGATTTGGATCTTTATACCGGCGGATTGGAACAATCAGTTGGCGTGAATATTTCTCAGACAATTACGAGAGATAGTCGAGATAGACCGGAATTTACAACTTCCGGATCACGTATGGTTTGGAATACAACGTTATCCGGTGGGGTCCTTGGCGGAAATGAAGACTTTCATAAACATGTATTAAGTTTGGAATTATACTCACCACTGATCAGTAAATTTGTATTGGTTAATACTATTAAAGCAGGTGTCATTGGCAAGCTAGCTTCACGAGGAGACGAAACATCAATTATTCCTTATGATGAAAGATTTATTATGGGTGGTAACGGTATTCCATATGGCAATATGCTGCGCGGTTACGATGATAATGCTATTGGACCTTTATCGAGCAGAGGTAGTCCTATCGGTGGTAATTCGATGTTAAGATTTACTACAGAATTACGCTTTCCATTATCGGAAAATCCGGTAATTTATGCATTGGCATTTGCAGAAATGGGGAACGTATGGGCAAATAAAGATATGACCGAACCGTTTCGCTTGACCCGCACAGGACCATTAAATTTAAAGCGGGCAGCCGGGGTAGGTATAAGATTTTTCATGCCAATGATCGGTATGTTAGGTTTTGATATTGGTTATGGTTTTGATGATTTAACGGGTAGTGGAGAGCCCCAAGGTTGGAAAACAACAATTACATTTGGACAACAATTCTAATTACGAAATAGGAGGAATTAGTGAATCTAAAACAAGTTAAAATTGCATTATTAACAGCATTTTTGCTGATACCAATGTTCTTAATAGGGCAAGTTAAAATTGGTTACATCGCATCGGAACGAGTGCGGATGGAATTTGAAGAATTCAAAGAAGCCGAGTCACAGTTACAGTTAGAATTTAGAAAAGTGCAAGAAGAATATCAGGTTATGCTCGTTGAACTCGATAGTTTGAAACAAGCCTACGAGACACAAAGACTAATGAGCTCACCGGAATGGCGTAAAGAGAAAGAAACAGAAATTGGTACCAAGGAACAACGCCTGCAACAGTATCAAGCTCAAAAAGTAGGACCGGAAGGCGAATTGTATCGGAAGCAATCACAAATGGAATATGAATTATTATCAAAAGTAAAAACCGCTGTTGATAATGTAGCCATTTCAAAAGGATATGATTTTATTTTTGATGGATCAGTATCTTTGCTTTATGGTAAGCCGACTCATGATCTAACCGATGATGTTTTATTTGAGCTAAGAAAAGCAAAAGGCAATAAATAGAAAAATTTGATTACCCTGGGCAAATTAGCGTCTATAATAGGGGGTAAAGTAATTGGCGCGCCGGAACAAATTATTAGCGGAGTATCTGACATTAAAGATGGCGCGCCCGATACAGTCACTTTCCTATTTAATCCAAAGCATCAAGAACTAATAAACCGAACCTCTGCGTCCGTAATAATTGTATCTAATGCCACAATATTAAATGATAAAAGCGGTATAGTAGTTGATAATCCTCGCTTAGCGATGGCTAAAGTCCTGAAGCTATTCGAACCACTAAATAACAAAGAAAATGGTATACATACTACAGCAATCATCAATAAATCAGCAAAAATAGGGAATAATGTTGATATTGGTGCTTTCTCAGTTATTGGACATAATTCACAAATTGCTGACGGTACAACTATACATAATAATATTTCAATTGGCGATAATGTAGTTATTGGAACTAATGTTGTAATACATCCGCAAGTTGCCATTTACTCGCGTACCAATATCGGAAATAATGTTATAATTGACATGGGTACAGTAATTGGTTCTAGTGGTTATGGCTATGAAACAGAAAATGATATTCATCACAAAATTCCACAGATAGGTTCTGTGGTAATTGAGGATGATGTTGAAATTGGAGCTAATTGCACAATAGACAGAGGAACAATTGGTAACACCGTAATAGGTAAAGGAACAAAATTAGATAATCTTGTTCATATAGCTCACAATGTGAGAATTGGTAAAGGATGTTTATTAATGGGATTAGTAGGAATCGCAGGGAGTACAACTATTGGTAATTATTGTATTTTTGCAGGACAGTCTGGAGTAAAAAACGGTATCAAAATCGGTGACCGAGCGATATTTGTTTCAAAAGCGGGAGCTACTAAATCACTACCAGGAAATAAAATATATGCTGGAATGCCGGCAAGAGAAATTCATGAAAAAAACAAACGTGATGCTGCCTATTCTCAAATTATTTCACTAAAAAAACGATTAAAACAATTAGAAGAAAAACTTGCCGAATAGATATCAAAAGACAATCTGCGGCAAGGTATCACTTAATGGAATTGGTTTACACACTGGTATAAATAGCACTTTAAATATCAAACCGGCAAAAGAAAATAGTGGAATAATTTTTAAACGGCTTGACCTGAAAAACAATCCAACCGTTCCTGCCGATGTAGACTATGTAATCGCTACTAATCGCGGAACGGTGTTGGAACGAAACGGTATCCGTATTCATACTGTGGAACACGTGTTAGCCGCATTGAGAGGATTTGGCATTGATAATGCCATCATCGAGCTGTTAGGTCCGGAACCGCCTATTATGGACGGTAGCGCCTTACCTTTTGTGCAGGCAATTAAAAGGGTTGGGATAATTGATCAAAGTGTAATTCAAGACGTTTTTAAAGTTACAGAACTAATTCAGTTCAAAGACTCTGAGAATGATATTGAAATAAATATATTACCTGCTGATCAATTTAAAATCACTTTTTTTATGGATTATAATCTGCCAAATTTCGGATTGCAGTATATATCTATAGAAGATGTAGAAAGTGAGTTTGTAAAAGAAATTGCACCGGCTCGAACATTTGGATTATTAAGCGAAGTTACACGGCTCAAACAGAATGGTTTGATTAAGGGTGGCGGGCTGGAAAATGCTGTAATTATAGTTGATAAAAAAGTTGATAAGAAAGAACGAAATATTTTAAGTAAATTATTTGGTTTAAATATGCAGCATGTTTTTAATAATGGAGATATATTGAATAGTGAAGCACTACGTTTTGAGAATGAACCTGTGCGACATAAAGTGTTAGATTTAGTGGGAGATATGGCGCTTTTAGGTAAACCTATGGCAGGTCATATTATTGCCACGAAAAGTGGACATAGTATAAATATTGAGTTGGTAAAAAAAATAAAACAAAAGATAAATATATGATAAAAGAGAAGAATAAAAAAGAGTTCAACATTGAAGAAATATTAGAGATACTGCCACAACGTTACCCGTTCGTAATGATTGACCGAATCACTAATTTTGTTTCTGGTGAAAAGTGCACGGCTATTAAAAATGTTGCGGTGAACGAACCATATTTTCAAGGTCATTTCCCCGGGAAACCAATCATGCCCGGTGTTTTAATTTTAGAATCGATGGCACAGGCGGGGGCGTTTTTGGTTTTGTATAATTTGGAAGACCCATTGTCAAAAGGCATGTTCTTTTCTGCTGTCGAAAAATCAAAATTTCGTAAAACGATTGTACCAGGGGATCAAATAATATTGGAAATGAAATTACTTAAGTTTAGACTAGGAACTGTTAAAATAGGCGGTAAAGCTTACGTTGATGATCAATTAGTTGCAGAAGCCATAATTTTAGCAACTCTTGTAGATCGTTAGGGGGTACTTATTTCTATCAACATTCACCCGACAACCATTATTGGCGAAAATGTTACAATTGGTAAAAATGTAACTATTGGACCATATACCGTTATTGATGATGAAGTTATTATTGGTGACGGTACAAGCATCGGTAATCACAACACAATAAAAAAGTATACGGCGATCGGTAAGAATTGCCAAATATTCCATAATTGTGTGATAGGCGAATTACCACAAGACATGAAATTCGATGGCGACAATACTACGGTGAAAATCGGTGATGAAACCGTAATCCGTGAATTTGTCACAATTCATCGCGGTACTAAAGCGCGAGGGGAAACAACAATTGGTAAAAATGTAGTATTGATGGCTTATTCACATGTCGCACACGACTGCGTTTTAGGAAATAACGTAACAATGATAAACCTCGTTACATTAGGAGGACATGTGGAAATCGATGACTGGGCAATGCTTTCCGGTGGTGTTATGGTGCATCAGTTTGTAAAGATCGGAGCGCATGCCTTTATTGGTGGATTATTCAGGGTTTCGCAAGATGTACCTCCGTTTGTGATGGCTGTTGGTGAGCCATTAAAATATAGTGGAATCAATAGTGTAGGTTTACGGCGAAGAGGTTTTTCATCGAAAGACAGAATCAATATTAAACATGCCTACCGACTTTATTTTAGATCAGGATTAAATCCATCTGAAGCTCTGAAGAAAATTAAATCTAAGTTTCATAACGATAAAAATATTCTAAGCATAGTAAATTTTATCGAAAATAGTAAACGCGGAATTATTTAATTCCAATAATTTCTATATTATGAAAACTATTCCTATTATTTTAATTTTAATAATATCTTTTACTGTACCGCTAAGTGCACAATGGACATCCTTCGAATTAGATAATATAAAATCTGAGAAATTCCAACAACAAGTAGAACCATTTTTAAAAACAATATCTTTATCTACTAATAGACATTTTTTTAGCCCGATTACTATTAATAAACGAATCAATATCGGCATTTCTTACTCTCACGGAATAAATATTACAGGAGAAAAATATTCAACAGATCTCATCGGCGGATATTCAAATTTAGCAGGTACTTTAGTTGTTACTCAAAATTTATCACTTAAGGGCAACATGAGCATATTTAAATCTGAGGGTGCTATTGTACAATCTTTTGCTTATGGATTTGGATTGAATCTCACAAATAAAGAAAAAAACAATTGGCGGTTTTCAGTATTATTTTCAAGATTACAAGGACCGGATGATTTAAAAAATCGTTCCATAGATGCGGCGATTATCAATGAATTTGAAATTGGTACTATTCCGATATTTGCCGGATTGGGACTTAATACATATAATACAAAGATATTAATTGAAGATTTAGATTCTATCCCCAAATCGATCAAAGGAAACGCTAATCATTTATTATTGGGGATACAGTTGATTAAAGGAAGACTAACTATTATACCGGTCTTGCAGGTAAATTCTGATGTGGTAATTCTAAGCATCGAAATATCAGGGGTTTTTAAGTAATGGCACGCAAATTATCATTACTTGGTTCTACAGGTTCCATTGGGCAAAATGCCCTTAAGGTCGTAGATAATTTAAAGGATGATTTTCAGGTTACATATCTTACTGCTAATACAAATCATGAGTTGTTGGTTGAACAAGCTTTAAAGTATAAACCGCAGGCAGTAAATATAATTAATTCATCCTCCGGTAAGATTGTTGAGGATAAATTAAAAAATGAAGATATGGAAGTTTTAATTGGACGCGCTGGATTATTAGAACTTGCAAGGCGAAATGATATAGATTTAGTATTGAATGCACTTGTTGGTACAGCAGGAATGGAGCCAACACTAATGGCTTTGGAATCAGGTGTTGATGTTGCTCTTAGCAATAAAGAAAGTTTAGTTATGGCGGGAAGTCTTGTTAAACAAATTCAAGAAAAAAGTGGAGTGAAAATCTATCCGGTAGATAGTGAGCATTCGGCTATTTGGCAATGTTTGCGAGGTGAAAAAACCGAAGATATCAATAAAATATTATTAACTGGCAGCGGCGGACCTTTCCGCACACGTGATATTGATACATTTGCAGACATTACACCCCAAGAAGCACTAAAGCACCCTAATTGGGATATGGGGAATAAAATAACAATTGATTCAGCCACGATGATGAACAAGGGTCTTGAAATTATCGAAACATATTGGCTGTTTGATATTCCTGCTGACGACATTGAGGTTGTTATTCATCCGCAATCAATTATCCACTCTATGATTGAGATGAAAGATGGCTCGGTAAAGGCTCAGCTCGGTGTCCCCGATATGAAAGTTCCGATACAGTATGCTTTAACATATCCCCGTCATATTGAAACCGATTGGGAGAGATTAGATTTTGTTAAACTAAAAGAACTGACATTTGAAGCACCTAACTTTAATAGATTTCCTTGTATTGAATTAGCCTTCGAAAGTCTGCGTCAATTAGGTACGACTCCAGCGGTATTAAACGTAGCAAATGAATTTGCAGTATATCGCTTTTTAAAAAGCGATATACTATTCACAGATATCCCTAAAATCGTTAGTGGTGCTTGTGAAAAACATGATTGGATTGAAAATCCTAACTTGGAGGATCTGCAAAATTTGATTATTTGGGCAAAAGATTTTGTAAAATCATATAATTAATGGAACTATTTTAGGATAATACATTGATGATGGCATTATTAGCATTTATAATTATAATCGGACCAATCGTGTTTATACATGAACTTGGTCATTATTTAGCAGCACGGTCAGTGGGCGTACGAGTAGAGAAGTTTTCGATAGGATTTCCACCAAGAATAATAACTATGACATCGGTTCCCGATGGATGGGATTTTAAGCTGTTCTTTTATCGTAAAGATGATGAAGGTAATAGAGTATGGGCACCGATTTTTGAAAAGCATATCTCAAGACCGGGACGAAAAGGTAGTTTAACTGAATACTGTTTTTCGTTGGTTCCGTTAGGCGGATACGTTAAAATGGCGGGATTAATTGATGAAAGTCTTGATAGTGAAATTGAACACAAACCTTATGAATTGATGAGTAAACCGCGTTTAGCCCAAGCGTGGGTGATGAGCGCCGGTGTTATCATGAATGTAATACTGGCGTTAGCAATCTATACGGGTATTGCGTACAATCAGGGTAATCCGATAATAAGTGATGAGCCGGTTATTGCACAAATATTGGAAGGACAACCTGCCCAAGCAGCCGGCATGCAAGTAGGTGATAGAATTGTAAAAATTAATGGTGAACCAATCGAAACATGGCGAGAGCTGACGGAAATTATTCATTCTATTCCAAATACCCCGATCAATTTGCATTTTGAACGTGATGGTATAATCATTGAAAAAGATTTAGTAACCTCTTTTCAACCGGCGCTAATAGACGGAAAAATTGATACTTTAGGAGTAATTGGTATTGCTGCAGAGGCTACTTATGAACCAATTAATATTTTTCAAGCTATTGAGGGTGGGTGGCAAGCAACCAAAGGTGTTTTTGGGTTAATCGGTATAACATTAAAGATGTTAGTAACTGGTGCCGCTACTATGAAGGACATTGGTGGTCCTATATTTATTGCTCAAATGGCAGGAGAAACTGCTAGAGCAGGAATTGGTCCACTCTTATTTTTAATGGCAATGATTAGTATTAATCTTGCTGTCATTAATATTTTACCAATACCGGGCTTAGATGGCGGACATCTATTGGTAATCGGCATTGAATCAATAATTAGAAGACCGCTAAGCTTGAAAGCAAAAATTGCGATTCAAAAAGTTGGTATGGCGTTTTTATTAATTTTAATGATTACAGTTATAGTAAATGATATAAGTAGATTATTTACCGGTGGATAAAGATAATAGTTATTTGCTCTTACTACCTGCCGTAGTTTGTTGGAAGTTAGGCGTAGGCAGGGTCATTAATCGTCATTCGCTGTGCTGTCATTAAGTAGTCATTAGTTAGTTTACCACGTGAAACGTAATTCATGATTTTTTTCTGACCTCTGATTCCTGATCCCTAACCACGCTCAACTTCGCCACCTCTCTACAACTCTACCGTTTTTAATTGTAATAGCATGGAGCCATATTTTAACTTAATTTGAATTTGCACCGGTAAACGCAGTTCGTCGTCACTGAACCAAATTTTCATATCGCCTTCATTTTTTAATAGGGTTTTTCCCGCTCTAAATGGTTTAACGATGATGCATGAAAATTTTCCTGCCAGGGTTTCAATAGTTTCCGTGCCATCCACTTTTACTTGAAAATCAGTCAATTTTTTGTTATCAAAAGTTGTAAAATCTAAAATTTGTCCAATCTCTAAAGGAATAGTACGGAAATAATAAAGAAGAGAATAAGGGTCGCGAACGACGCCATTAATTTTAATCGTGTCATTGTTTGTGATTGCGATCGAGTTATTATAATCAATTAAAGTGTAATAGTTCTTATGGTAATTACCTTCATTTATTTCCTTGTTGATTTTTAATGTGGTTAAGTTTGCTGTGTTTAACCAAATATCAATTTTATCTCGTACACGAAAAATCATGTCAGCAAATTTGCGTGTATTTGCTTGGAACTTTACATGATAAGATGGAATTCCAGCTATAGTGTCAATTGATTCTACAGATAAATATCCGCGCCCCATTTTAATAATATTGAATTGTAATGTATAAGTTAGGCGTTCCCCAACTTTAAAAGGTAAATTTTGGCTGTAATTAAATGAAATCAGTAGAGTAAGTATTATCAAGATGCGTTGCATATTATTTCCGTAATATAGTGATATTATTATCTTTAAGCTGATAAATTGTTGAACCTTTAGATTCCGGTAATGTTCCGGCATCTATTAATAGATTGACTTCGGAACTGAACAGAGATGCAATTTGAACAGGGTCATTCATTGGTTGTTCACCTGTGCGGTTGACACTTGTGGAAATTATTGGTTTGCCAAATTGGAATGACAGCTCATTACAGAAATTATTATCAGGTATACGGATTCCGAGAGTGTTATCTTTGCCTAATATTTTAGTGCTTACAATGTCATCCTTTACCGGAATAATTAAAGTTTGTGTTCCACCAAGATATGGTTTAACTATTTCTATTTGTTCACTGGTGATATCCATCCACCGTATAGCCCATTGAGTATTAGCTGCCATCACGCTCAGTGCCCCTGAGCGTCCTTTAATACGATTTATTTTATCAACTGCCTTATCGTTAGTTGCATCTGCTCCAAAGCCGTATAATGTGTCTGTGGGATAAATAATTACACCCCCTTTCCCTAAAATATTTATGGCATATTTGACCACTTTCGGATGATCAATGTTTATACGTTTAATCATTATTTTTTGTACTAGGTTTCGTTTTCCACCGCCGATGGAACCAAAAATATTGTTCGGGGTATTGACGAACATATTCTTCCAATAAAGAAGTATACGATTGCGTAATTGATTCAATTGTGGCGTCAGATGCTATTTTTAATGGGTGAAATTCAATTGTATAGTCATTAGGTTTGTTTTGATAACATATTGTAAAAATTATCGGTGCTCCATTTTCAAGATGAAACCGTGCAGCACCTTTGGGAGTTGAAGTCTTCCGATTGAAATAACTAACAAATACACCACGTTTACGTGCGTCTTGATCACTTACGAGCGCAAGAATTTTACCATGTTCAAGAACGTTATACATATTATCTAAAGATGATTTACGGTATATATGTTTCATACCAAAACGACTACGCAATTCTATAAAAAATTTATTACTGCCACGATTTTTTTGTTTCACAGCTACTGCCGAAACAGGGTATTTATTGTAGCCCAGCCATGCACCAAGAATTTCCCATGCCCCAAAATGACCGGAAACAAAAACGATACCGTTTCCTTCTTTTAAAGTGTCGTTTAATAAATTCTGTCCGTTGACCGTTATTGTACTTTTTAAAAATGATTTAGGAAATGCAAAAAACTGAACAAAATTATTAATGAAAAACTTATAACTGTCTTTAGCTGTTTTTAAATACCAGGCAGATGATTTATCCTGAAACGCTAAATTAAGATTTTTAAATACTTGCTTTTTTCGTATTGTGACCAGATAGTATAAAATCATATATAAAATATTGGACAATAGATTCCTAATCCATTGTGGAGAAATTCTTAAACAGAAAGACAGTATTTTTAAAAATATATATGTTATCTTGTGTGATAGTTTCATTTAGGGGCAGAATTTATTTCACACCAAGTAGGTGAACAAGTCAAATTTATTTATTATTCATACTGACTTCTATTCTATATGAATTTGAATATGTTTAAATTTCCAAATATTTTTGAGGAAATTATGAAAGTTATATCATCTGGAATTGGCGAACTAATTCAACCGCCCGATATTAACGCCTTTCGTGAATGGAACCGCACACAAAAGCCGAAAGCTTTAATTGATAAAAGGATGTCTGAGAAAGAAGCAGTTTCACAATATTTAAAAGACGGACATTACATTGGAATTGAACTTTATGGTACAGTCCGTGCACCGATGTCTCTAGTGCGGGAGATCATTCGGCAGGGATATAAAAATTTAAATTGCGCAGGGCAGGGAGTTTACGAATCTGATTTATTAGCAGCGGCAAATGTTATAAAAAAATTAGATTGGACATACATTGGATTCGAAGTATATGGATTATCTAATTCGGCGCGCAGGGCTGTCGAGAGTGGTTTTGTAGAAAAAGTAGTTGAATGGTCAAACGCTGCATTGTCTTGGAGATTTAAAGCCGCTGCAATGGGTGTTCCATTTATTCCAACGCGTGTGATGTTAGGGACTGATACGTATAAATATAGCGCAGCTAAAACAGTTGAATGTCCCTTTACGGGAGAGAAAATTTGTTTACTCCCTGCTTTGATACTTGACGTTGGTTTTATTCACGTTCATCGTGCTGATAAATATGGTAATTGCCAGATAGATGGTATCTCAGGATTTGCTGCTGAAATGGCACGTGCTTCAAAGCGATTAATAATTTCTGCGGAAGAAATAGTAGACACGAATGTTATTCGCTCTCAACCTGACCGCACAATTATTCCTTATTATTTAGTGGATGCGGTTGTGGAAGCGCCTTTTGGTTCACATCCTGGTGAAATGTCTGGTTTGTATGAACGTGATGAAGATCATATTAAAAATTATGCTAATGACAGTAAAGATGAATTGTTAGTAAAAGATTACTTAAATAAATGGATTTACGACACAAAGAACCACAAGGATTATCTTGATTTAGTTGGCAAAACTCGACTCAAGAATCTACGGATTGAAAGGGATAAATCATGAGTGATAATAAGTACAATCCAAATGAATTATTAATATGTATTGCTTCAAGGTTGATGGAAGACAATGCGACCTGCTTTATTGGAACCGGAATACCGATGTTAGCGGCATCGCTTGCGCAAAAAATGCATGCTCCTAATTTAATCTCAATATTTGAATTTGGCGGAATTGGAGCACAGCTCGACAAACTTCCTTTAGCAGTTGGTGATATGCGGACTTTTAACAAAGGACTAGTCGCTGCCGGTATTTGTGATATTATGGAAGCCGGGCAATGCGGTTTTGTTGAATACGGATTTTTAGGTGGCGCTCAGATTGATATGTACGGTAACCTTAACTCTACGATAATTGGAGATGATCATGACAATCCAAAGGTCCGTCTTCCGGGTTCAGGTGGCGGAA
Organism: uncultured bacterium; assembly: GCA_965369995.1. Taxonomy (GTDB): domain Bacteria; phylum Fidelibacterota; class Marinisomatia; order Marinisomatales; family JAHJCW01; genus JAHJCW01. The sequence continues at coordinate 17,269 of CBDURO010000025.1, forward strand.
ACGATGTTGGTTCTACTTGTTGGAAGACGATTATTATAATGCAACACGGTAAACGCAGATTTATGCCTAAGATTGACTTTATTACAACACCCGGATATTTATCGGGACCAGGTGCCCGAGAAGAAGCGGGATTGCCGCCGAACACCGGTCCTTATCGTGTCGTTACAGATCTGTGTACATTAGGGTTTGACGACAATTCTAAACGTATGAAACTATTAGCATTAAACCCTGGTATAACAATAAATGACGTAGTGGAAAAAACCGGATTTGAATTACTCATTCCTGGCAAAATCGAACAAAATGACGAACCCAGTGTAAAAGAATTGCGAATTCTACAGGAAGAAGTAGATCAAGATAAATATTACATTTAGGAACCATTGTTCAGGGATAAGGGATCAGAAATCAAAGATACGAGAAAATGCGTATAAGTGTTAGATTATTTATAAATATTTTTATGTAATTTGTACAATTCGTGGTTAAATATAAAATAGATCTATAAAATCGGTGTAATTTGTATAATCTGTGGTTAATAAATTGGAGTGAAAAATGACACAGCATAAACATAGTCAAAACAGTTGGGTAGGGCTAGTTCTAATTTTGATAGGTGCCTTATTTTTGTTAGATACATTTAATATAATGGATTTTGATTTTGGTGGAGTAATAGCAAATTGGTGGCCTGTAATTTTCATAATAATTGGATTAATAAAATTAAAAGGTCATGATCGAGGCGCCGGACTTGTTTTTATCCTGATTGGTGCTTTATTTTTATTAACAACACATGATATCGTCGGATGGGGTAGCATTTGGCGCTTATGGCCTTTAGTATTAATAATTATAGGACTTTCAATGGTTTTTAAGGGGCGTCGTTCGAACTGGAAATTGACTAATGAATCGACAATCGGAAATGATTTTATACACTCCAATGCCGTGTTTGGCGGTGCTGAACATACCATAACATCACAGAATTTTAAAGGTGGAGAAACCATGGCATTATTTGGTGGTGTTGAGCTTGATTTACGAGGAGCAAAAATATCTTCGGACGGTTGTAAAATTCATGCAACCGCATTATTTGGTGGCGTGGAAATGATAGTCCCGGATGATTGGAATATAATTTTAACCGGAACACCAATATTTGGCGGTATAGAGAGCAAATCACGTGGTACGGCAGATGCTAAAACAGGGAAAAATGTTTACATCCATTGTACGGTTGCATTTGGCGGTGTGGAGATTAAATAAACATATTATGTTTCATTGTTTATTAAAGGGTTTACAGGTAAAATTATAATATGAAGAAATCAATTATATCGCTAATTATATTATTATCATTACTATTCGCCGCTCCCGATTCTCTTGTCTATCGCGTACCGATTGAGGGCACGATTGATTTAGGTTTACCGCCATTTATTGAACGATCGCTAAAAGCTGCGGCAGAGGAAGGTGCTATCGCAGTAATATTTGATATTGATACTTTTGGCGGACGCGTTGATGCCGCCACGCAAATAAAAGATGCAATATTGGATTCACCACTTTTGACTGTTGCGTTTATCAATCGACGGGCGATATCTGCCGGTGCCTTGATATCGCTGTCTTGCGATAAAATTTATATGACAAGAGGAGGTACAATTGGTGCGGCAACTGCAGTAGATATGCAGGGACAAAAGGGAAGTGAAAAAGTAATATCTTATATGCGGGAAGAATTTGCTTCTACAGCAGAGAGTACCGGACGGAATGTTGAAATTGCTAAGGGAATGGTCGATGAAGAATTATCGTTTACACACTTAGAAATTGATGGTAAGTCGGTTGAAGTTACAGACCTCGAAGGTCGAAAAGAAGGCAAGCTAATTACTTTAACGACGGAACTTGCCAAAAAATATAAAATCGCCGATGGCGATGCAGAAACGTTTGATAAATTACTGACGGAATTAGGCTTAGAGAGTGCTATAGTGAAATCGACCAAAGCCAATTGGTCGGAAACAATCGTGCGATTTTTAACTAATCCGGTAGTTGCATCTCTATTGATGACATTTGGTTTTTTAGGTATTTTATTCGAGTTGCAACAGCCCGGTTGGGGCGTTTCGGGTACAATTGGAGCAGTTTGTTTGGCGTTAGCTCTTTGGGCAGGTTATATTGCTGAACTTGCATCGGCTACCGATTTCCTAATAATTTTTGTTGGTCTATTACTATTGCTAATCGAAATGATCGTGATACCGGGATTTGGTTTAGCTGGTATAGGCGGAATAATTTTAGTTGTATTTGGTTTATATCGACTATTATTACCGGATATTCCGGTTGGGGAGGAGGTTGCAAATATGGCAATGTTCGGTTTAACAATTGGAGTCATTGGTGGATTGATTGGATTGGTATTGCTATTAAAATTAATGACGAAAACAAAATTTTGGAAAAAATTAGCCACACCTGATGTACAAGACCATGAACGTGGTTATGATACATCGTTGGGGTTGGAAAATATGGTAGGACAAGAAGGTGTAGCGGATTCGGATTTACATCCATCCGGTTGGGTAACAATTGGTAATAAGAGAATTTTTGTTGTTAGTGAAGGTACCTTTATTGAGGATGGTGAAAAAGTAAAAATAATCATAGTTGACGGCAACCGGGTTGTCGTAAGAAAAATTAATAAATAGAGTTTTAGGAGGATAAAATGAGTATTATTTCATTGATATTACTTGGCCTGGTAATCCTATTCGTATTGGTAATTTTTTATTTTGTACCAGTTGGGATGTGGATTCAGGGTGTAGTAAGTGTTGGTTTAGGCAAAATTACAATCATTGACTTGATCCGTATGCGCTTAAGAAAAATTCCACCACGCTTGATAACGGATGGGGTTATTAATTGTTATAAAGCAGGTTTAACTGATATTGGTACAGATATGCTGGAAACGCATTTTTTGGCGGGTGGTAATGTAGCTAATATTGTTTTTGCGTTAATCGCAGCGGATAAAGCTAATATTGATTTAAATTTTGAAACCGCTACAGCGATTGACCTTGCCGGGCGCGATGTAAAAACTGCTGTGCAAACTAGTGTTTATCCAAAGGTAATTGATGCACCAGTAGAAGGGTATCTTGCAGCAGTTGCAAAAGATGGTGTTGAGTTGAAAGCTCGTGCCCGTGTTACAGTTCGAACAAATATCCCCGGATTAGTAGGTGGAGCCACTGATGAGACTATTATTGCTCGTGTTGGCGAGGGTATTGTTAGTGCAATCGGTTCGTCACACAATTATTCTCGTGTATTGGAAAATCCGGATGATATTTCTAAAGCAGTGTTAAATAAAGGATTGGATGCTGGTACGGCATATGAAATATTATCTATTGATATCGCCGATCTTGATGTAGGTAAGAATATTGGTGCGCGTTTACAAGCCGACCAAGCCGAAGCTGATTTACGCGTCGCTCAAGCGAAAGCAGAAACACGCCGTGCGATGGCTGTTGCTGAAGAACAGGAGATGAAAGCACGTACGCAGGAAATGCAAGCGACTGTTGTAAAAGCCGAAGCTGAAGTTCCCAAAGCTATGGCACAAGCATTCCGTGAAGGTAACCTTGGTGTGTTTGATTATTATAATTTAGGCAATATCAAATCCGATACAGGAATGCGCGATAGCATAGCAGGTACGGGCAAAAAAACTGATAAAGCACCCAAATAGGAGTTAATACCGATGGAAGGCATGGGCATTTGGATATTTCTACTTTTATTTTATTTGTTACAGGCGCTAGTAAAACGTAAAAAGAAACAACAACGTCTACAAGAAACTGAAGAAACAAGTTCAGAGCCAGAAACAGATTCTACTCTTCATCCGAGTAGTGAACCGCAAAGAGGTAGAACTCCACAGAAGCCGCAACGACCTGTATCGTTAGAAGATCTATTTAATCCGGAAAAGTTGCGGGACATTTTAGGTGTCCCGCAACCGGAACCGGCTGAAGAACCAAAACCTAAACCGGTTCCGCAACCGGTTGCGACGCGCAAAGTAAAACTGGAAATGCACAAAAGATGGGAGCAACCGCAACAATCCAAACCGGTATTACAGCATGAAGAACCGCGTGAAACCGTGTCAAGAGTTGCTTCTGCAGATATTACTGATGTTGACGAATCCGTGGCTAAGTTCAAATCAAGTCGTTTAGGTAGATCTGATATAACTGACGTTGACGAAACCGCGGCAAAATTTAAATCTAGTCATTTGGCTAAATCAGATATAACGAGCGATCGTTTTGATGAACGTAAAACTGCTCCGGGGAAAAAGAAGATAAAAGTAGTTTTAGAATATTTTGACGAACAGGAAGATTTTCGCCATGCAGTAATTCTAAAGGAGATTTTGGATAGACCGAGAGCATTTAGGCGACAGATACGTTAATAATTTCTCATTAATATTTAGAAAATTTGGCGTAATGGAAAAAAGTGGGTAGTTATTTAGCCAGTAGTTCATCGATAAGATTCATTTTTCTTTGTTTTTTCAAACCAGCGTGAACTCTCACCTTTGTTTTAAGATTGGAGAATATTCCTTCAAGAGAATTAGTAGTGTTAGGAATGTTTAAATCTATATGATCATACCAAGTGAATAAGTAAGGTAAATTAGTTTTTAAACTGCGATAAGCGCTTCTGATCCTTCGATGAGTAAAATGAGATGTTTTAGTTTCTGGATTAAAGGTTTTTTCTTTTAAGAAATCATTCCATTTCTGATGCCATTCTTCTAAGGCACCGCTAAAACTTTCTTTATCAGTATTCGTTAATAATCTCATTAACTCTTTGAGGTCTTGTCCTGCTTCAAGCATTGGATTTTTGGTAATATATCTGGTTACTATGAGTGTTTGATGGAATTGACACATTTGTATTGGTATCTTACCAAAAGCCTTGAATAAACCTCGTTTACCGTCGCAAACAATAGCTAATATCTCCCAACCTTCTTCCTTTAGTCGGTTGATACCATTTACGTAATCATCAAGTCTTTCGTTGGTAACAAATTTTCGTAAAATATTCTCTTTTCTATAGGAATCTCTAAATATCATAACACCTAATGAACCAAAGTAACTTGTATCTATTATTATTACTGTCGGATGTGGTGTATGCTTGGGAATAACTATCTTAACTGAATCAAGACGTTTCTGAATTGATCGCGATGTCGTATTATACTTGTCAGCTAAAGATCTGTAAGTCTGTTTCTGATGTGAATATTCGAACCAGAGTCTTTGATTGCGTTTGTTATTTTTCCTTCTGGTATTGTTAAATAAACACTTACAGGTTTTACATTTATATCTTTGTCTACCACGCTTTTTGCCAAATTTTATGCTGTCCCTTGATTGGCATTTGAGACATTTTTTTATTCATTTTTATTTTATAATTTAAAAACTACAACTTAACTAATTTAATATCAAAATCTTAACTACTAATTCACCGACCCGCTTTTTTCTATTAGACCGAA
>CBDURO010000026.1:0-21390 GCA_965369995.1 uncultured bacterium
ATTTAAATATTAAAACCTTAAATCCTATTTTAGCAACCACTTTTTGTCTATTACACCATAATTTTCGACTAATAACTTTTTGAGACATCGAGCCTAAATGTAATAATGATTCTAATACCATAAATTGAGAAGCTGATAGCTTATATTGCACCATTGAAGGCTTTATTTTTTTTAATACAGAGTTACTTGCTCTTGACAATTTAATCCAAGAGGTAAGTGCGAGAAGCTCTTCTTTATTGCCTTTAAAATGAGTACTCGTATATTTTGTTTAATATTAAATAAGTTTACGTTGTATTTATTATAAACATCTATTAAGCAAAAAATATCCCTTTATATTATTTGCGGGTTTTATTAATTTCACTACAGAAATACTATATTGATAGTTTATAGTATTTCTGTAGTGACGATAAATAGATTATAACAGTTATTTATCACGAATGAGATTTCTCAACAAATATATGGAGATTATATAATGTTAAAAATAGTACCTAATAAACTATTAACAACTTTAATATTGATTGTTACTTTTTTGATTATTGGTTGTTCAGATAATAAATCTACAAACCCATCATTTATTGAAGATAATTATGATTTAGCAGATGTTGTTAATGGTGGTTTATTATTTGACAAATGGTGGAAAGTCAATAGTGGAACCGAACCCACAACTGATTTTGATCCAATCTGGGCTTCTCAAAACACGAATACTAGATCAGGACCGGATTCATGGCGTTGTAAAGAATGTCACGGATGGGATTACGTAGGTAAAGAGGGTCGCTATTCTTCCGGCAGTCACTTTACGGGCTTTAATGGTATTTGGGATTCGAAAAATGATCATATGGAAGATGTCTTTGATGCCATCAAAGGCGAAGGTACAGACCATGACCTTTCTGCTGTCTTAAGTGATGAGGATATAGCGGATCTTACTAAATTTGTTAAAGAGGGTTTAGTAGATATGAGTCTGTATATAAGCAATGGAGTTGCAACGGGAGATGCTAATAACGGGCAAGGTTTATATAACGCAAATTGTGCTTCTTGTCATGGAGTCGATGGAAATACGCTTGATTTTAAGTCTTCTGATGGTGTTCAGGGAATAGGTTGGTTAACGAATGATAATCCCCAAGAATCACTCCATAAGATACGTTTTGGGAATCCGGGGTCTTTAATGCCAAGCATGTTTGAAGCGGGCTTGACTGATTCCGAACAGGGAGATATTCTTGCCTATGGACAGACCCTTTAATACTTTAATTCATATTAATAATAATATAAGATAAATATTTGTCTCGCAAATAACTATCCTACTATGTATTTTTATAGTAGGATAGTACATGCGGAAATTCAAGTAGAAATTGATCATATATCTTTAAAATGGTTAATAGTGTCTAAAGTATATATTTTATATTGACTATATTTAGGGAGTATAAAATAATTGGAACAAAAAAATACGTCTAAAATTATAGAACGCCGCAAATTTCTTAATATAGTATTTAACTTTAGTCTATTTACTTGGTTAGCAGCAGTATTATACCCTGTTGTTAAATATTTAATTCCACCCGAAGTTCAAGAATTAAGTGTAAATAGTATTACTGTTGGTGTAATACAAGATTTTCCAATAAACTCATCAAAGATTACACGGTTTGGCAGAAAGCCAATAATAGTAATCAGGAAAAAAAATGGTGAATTCCGAGCTCTTTCTGCAACTTGTACTCATCTTGATTGCAACGTGCAATATAAATCAGATACTGAGCAAATATGGTGCGCTTGCCATAATGGTTTCTATAACATTGAGGGTAAAAATATCTCAGGTCCTCCACCTAAACCACTAACACAATATACAGTAAACATTAGTGAAGATAAAGTTATAGTAAGCAAAGGAGATTTGTCGTGAAAACTATTCTCGACTGGTTACAGGATAGAATTCCCATTGATTCTGTTATTAAATTTGCAAATAAAAAACGCGTTCCTGTTTTTTATGGAAGTATGTGGTATTTTCTTGGAGGAGTATCCTTATTTCTTTTCATTATTCAGGTAATTACTGGAATTTTGTTAGTTTTATACTACCAACCAGGGGCGAACACCTCTTTTGAGAGTGTAAAGTTTATTGTTAGTAAAGTTGAGTTCGGGTGGCTGATTAGAGAGGTTCATGCTTGGTCCGCAAACCTGTTTATATTTTTTGTTTTTAGTCACATGTTTACTGTATTCTTTGCAAAAGCCTACCGAAAACCCAGAGAAATGACGTGGTATACCGGTATGATTCTTCTATTCATGAGTTTGATTTTTGGATTTTCAGGATATCTATTGCCGTGGAATGAACTAGCATATTTTGCTACAAAAGTTGGTACAGATATTGCAGGTGTTGTACCTGGGGTTGGAGATTTTATGTTAAAATTGCTGCGATCAGGAGATGAAGTTAGTGGAGCAACTTTAACCCGTTTTTACGGTATCCATACAGCAGTATTACCATTGATTTTCACAATGTTTTTAATAATCCATCTCGCCCTTATCCAAATTCAAGGGATGAGTGTTCCTCCGGAATTAGAAAAGATACCCGAAGAAAAAAGGAAATCAATACCATTTTTTCCTGATTTTGTAATTCATGATTTTATAATTTGGATGATTGTATTGAATATAATCGCCTTGTTAGCAGTTTTCTTCCCGTGGGAATTGGGTATTAAGGCTGACTCGCTTGCATCGGCTCCTGCCGGAATAAAACCGGAATGGTATTTTATGTTTATGTTTGAAACGCTTAAATTAATTCCGCCCCACGTGTTTTTTATTGAGGGTGAGTTATTTGGTATACTAATATTTATGATTGGAGGATTTGTCTGGTTCTTCGTGCCATTCCTTGATCATAAGGCGAAAATTGGTGTTCGTTCTAGATTTTGGAGTTATTTTGGTATTGGTTTAATTATTTATATGATCGGAATGACTATCTGGGGATATGTCCAATGAAGCTAATTAAAATTATTGTATCAATGTTATTTGCCGTGGGAATTCTTTTTGCCGATATTTCTTTACAAGACGATGCTTGTGTTTCTTGCCATTTGGAGGTGGACGAGGATCTTGATGTTCCGGTAATGTCTGATATGGTTAATGATATACATATTCAGGTTGGATTGAGTTGCGCAGATTGCCATGGTGGTGATCCAACTGCATTTGATGATTCTGATGCGGCGATGTGGGATGATGATTCTTTTATCGGTAGCATAGAGAATCGTGAACAACCTAAAGTATGTGGAAGTTGTCATAGTAATTCTGTTTATATGAGGAACTATTCTACATCAATTAGGACCGATCAAGTTGATCAATATTGGACTAGCCGTCATGGAATATTATTACAAAGAGGTGATACAAAAGTAGCAACATGTGTTAGCTGTCATGGCGTTCATGGTATTTATCCTAAAGATGATCCCCGGTCAAAAGTTTATGCCTTAAATGTACCAAACACGTGTGCCGCTTGTCATAGCGATGCAGTTTATATGAAAGAATATAATATATCAACTGATCAATTTGAACAATTTAAACTTTCCGTACATGGAGTTTCTTTACTTGATAAACAAGATATTTATTCACCAGCATGTAATGATTGTCACGGTAACCACGGTGCCATCCCGCCTGACGTAGCGCATATTTCAGATATTTGTGGATCGTGTCATATTAATAATAAAAATTTATTCAAAGAGAGTTACCTAAGAGAAGTGTTTTTAGAAAATGACCTAAATGAGTGCGAAGCATGTCATGGAAATCATGAAGTATTACCCCCTACGGATGAGATGTTAAACTGGAGCGACAAATCGATATGTTTGATTTGTCATGATGCTAGAGATAGTGACGCCAAAGAAATGTCTTTAGCATTTTATCAAACTATTGATAGTCTCAAAACGCAATTAGATTCCGTGGAAAATTTAATTTCGATTGCGGAGAGAAAAGGAATGGAAGTTTCTGATATGTTTATTCATTTAGAGGATGCGCATCGTATATTAATCCAAACTCGCACCAATATTCATAGTTTTGACATAGACAAGGTTAACAAGACAGCCGAAGTAGGATTTAATGTCATTAACGAAGCCACTATTGGTGCTAATAAGGCATTAAATGAATTGAATTATAGAAGAAAAGGGCTACTATTATTTTCACTAATCATTACCTTTTCTATAATTACATTATATTTAAAACTGAAAGTAATGCAGCGTAAATAATACAATAATTAGTGAACATTTAGAGGGAACAAAAAAAGAAGAAAAAGATCTATTAAAGACGGAAATGGATTCCCCGTCTATTTTTTAAAGAGTATCTTCAAAATAAATAATTATCATTAAAATAATCCCACGATATATATCAGCTCCCGCTTGGGAGCTGATTCTTTTTACGATTATATATTGAATTATATTTTACCATTTTTGTAAATTAAACTAAGTTTAATATAAACTATGTTTAATATATCCGATATCGACCGAAACCTTTCCGAATTATTAAGAATTTCATCGTTTATAGTAACCGATATTTGCGAACAGCAATTTATGGAAGATGCTACCAATATATCATTATCTAAGAATCAATTTTATATATTAAAAATGCTGGCAAATTCATCTCCTTTTAATTTGAGTGATCTTGCCAATATTCTATCTGTTAGTAATGCCGCAATCGGGAAAAATATTGACAAATTAGTACAGTACAAACTTGTAACGAGAAGATTTAGAAAAAGAGATAGGCGTACAGCAAAGGTTTCAATTACCCAAAGCGGTAAAGATATTGTTGAGAAATACTATAAATTGAAAATAGAAAAACAAGTGGAAATATTTAAGCAGTATACCTTAAAAGAAAAGGAAGAATTCTCCAATTACCTAAGATCATTTATAGGTAACACTTTGCATGAAGATATGGATACAGACCTTTTATGCCTTCAATGCAATGGGTTTTGCGGAGATGATTGTGTGGTTAAAGAAAAAAAAGGTACTTGTCTAAGGAAACATTAATATAGGAAGTAATTTATGGGAATTGAACGGAGAGAATTTCTAAAAACACTGGCACTAACTTCTGGCTCACTTGCCGGTGTTTCTAGTTTAAAGGCAAGCAATAAAGATAAGTTGAGTTCAGATAGATTTGGAGTACTAACTGATTTAACTTATTGCATTGGTTGTCGTAGATGTGAGTGGGCGTGCAACGAAGCAAATGAACTGCCAAATCAACCTTTAGACTCATTTTCAGATATGTCGGTCTTTGAAAATATGCGAAGACCAACCTCAGAAAAATATACTGTTGTTAATTCGTATGCTAATAAAGGATTGGATGGTGGGGCATTGAATGTAAAAGTTCAATGTATGCACTGTGAACACCCCGCTTGTGCTTCTGCATGCATTGTAGGAGCTTTACAAAAACATCCCGATGGACCGGTCACATATGATGCTTCGGCGTGTATTGGATGTCGTTATTGTATGATTGCTTGTCCTTTCCAAATTCCCGCATATGAGTATGAGAAAGTTTTAACACCACAAGTTCGTAAGTGTACGTTGTGTTTTGAGCGCACAATTGAAAACGGAGATTTACCGGCATGTGTAGAAGTTTGTCCTACGGAAGCCATTGTCTTCGGACGCCGGAAGGATTTACTTGAGTTGGCTCATGAACGCATCAGAAAACATCCTGATAAATATATTGACCATGTATATGGTGAATATGAAGTTGGAGGTACTTCTTGGATGTATTTATCAAACCAACCGTTTAGTGAAATCGGTTTTCCGGAATTAGGAGGAAAAAGCCCTGCACAATTAACCGAATCAATTCAACATGGAATATTTAAGGGATTTGCTGGACCGATAATGTTATTTGGTCTGCTGGGTATTATAATGAAAGTGATGAAAAAGGAGGAAGAAAATGAATAGTACCGGTACACTTTCATATGAGAAGCCACGTTTTTTCACACCTGCAATATGGGTCATTACATTGTTAGCTGCTGTTGGTTTATTGTCGCTATTAGCAAGATTTATATTTGGTCTTGGAGCTGTAACCAACCTTAATGATCAATACCCATGGGGTATATGGATTGCTATTGATGTAGCGTGTGGAGTAGCTTTAGCCGCAGGTGGTTTTATGACGGCTTTTATAGCACATATAATACATGGCAAAGGGTACAAAAGTATAATTAGACCAGCAATTTTAACGGCAATGTTAGGATATACTTTTGTAGCCTTAGGTGTTTTCTCTGATCTTGGTAGATATTATAATATTTGGCATGTGTTGTTACCCTCTTATTGGAATCCAAATTCTGTATTGCTTGAAGTTGGTTTATGTGTATTAGCGTATGTTACAGTGTTATACATTGAATTTATTCCAGTAGTTATCGAACGATTTAAAGGTAAAGTGAACTTACCGGGTGTTCTTAAAAAATTTAACAGATTTTTTGAAGGGTTATTGAATATTTTAGATAAAACTCTCAATAGATTTATATCGGTTTTTATCGTTTTGGGTGTTGTACTGTCTTGTATGCATCAATCATCCTTAGGAACTTTAATGGCTATTGCCACAACAAAGCTACATCCACTGTGGCATACACCTATATTACCTTTACTATTTCTGTTATCAGCATTTGTAGTAGGGTTTGCAATGGTCATATTTGAATCTTTAATTGCAGCAAGATCATTCCATTTAAAACCCGAGATGAACGTATTAAGTAGATTGGCAAGATTTATCCCGATCTTATTAATTGTCTATTTGGGAGCAGAAGTGATGAATATTGTAAATAGAGATACATATGTGTACTTGTTTGATGGAAGTGTCGAAAGTATCATGTTTTGGATAGAAATGGTTGTGGGAATTATAGTCCCATTCATTATCTTAATATTTGAGAAGTATAGAAAAAATCCAACTTGGTTATTTATTGCAGTTGCTTTAGTAGTATTTGGTGTAGCTCTAAATAGAATCAATGTATTTATAACAGGATATACACCACCTTATGCGGAAGGTCCATATATCCCCGCATGGACAGAAATTGCTGTAACAGTTGGATTCATTTCATTAATTATACTTTTATACAGATTTTTTGCTATGAACTTCCCTGTAATTGAGGACATGGAGAATTAAACGATGAAAAAGCTATATTTATTGCTTGCAGTATTTTTATTTGCGACTACATTAATTAATGGACAATTAGTCGACCCAACTCACCCAAAAGATCATACCGTGGTACATTCACAAATGAATGATTATTGTCGAACCTGCCATGTTTGTGAAAATCCAACAAAGTTTAATCCTTGTTTGATGCAATGCGCACGACATGGCGCTCAATTCACAAGTACTCATTCGTTTGAAGCAGGTCCTGATATTGTAATTATTGATAAATTAATGAAATTGTACAAACCCGTAATATTTTCTCATGAACTACATGCTTCTATGTCAGAAATGAGCAGTGGATGCACCCTTTGCCATCACTACTCAGAAGAATCGGGGGAAATACCGGCTTGCGATAAATGTCACAAAATAAAACCTGATTTAGCAAATTTAAGTAAACCAAGCCTAAAAGGTGCATATCATCGACAATGTTTGGGATGTCACCGTGAGTGGAGCCATGACAATGCTTGCCAGTTCTGCCATGAGGAAATTGGCATATCTGATAAAGTTGTGTCGACTGATGATAAAACTGATATCGTAGGTGTTCCCCATCCTCTTATTGTTGCTGACGAGAAGTATGTTTACCAAACAACTCATAAAAAGGGACCGGTAGTTACCTTTCACCACACTGATCATGTAGATTTATTTGGATTAAAATGTACTGACTGCCATAAAGGCGATAGTTGTTGTCGTTGTCACGATACTGTCACGCATGAAGATCGAGTTGTAGAACATGTAGAAACTTGTTGTTCTTGTCATTTAGAAAAAAATTGTGATTTCTGTCATTCTACCAAAGAGAAACCACCTTTTAATCATGATATTTCTACAGGATTTGTTTTAGGACATTATCATCAAAATGTGGATTGTAATAAGTGTCATCGTTCTGTAAGCAATTTTGTGACGCCTTCAACCAATTGCACCGATTGTCATATTCATTGGGAAGTAGGTGTTTTTGACCATAGTGTCACAGGACTTGTTCTAAATGATGACCACGTAGAAGAAGACTGTGAATGGTGTCATATAGATCGTGATTTTAGAACAACACCATCATGTGAAGAGTGCCATGATGATATTAGCTATCCGGAGGACTTACCGGGAAATAGATTTTAGTAATTAAATAATACAGATTTCTAGAAATGTTTATGCGTAAGCGTGTAGTCCACCAAAGAAATAGTTACCATAGAATGTAACAAATATCATTGATGTTCCGATAATCGATAATATCGCCAAGCGACTTCCTTGCCAATCGCGATTGTAGCGTGCATGCAATACAGCGGAATAGAAGAACCATACCAATAAAGATCCGACTTCTTTGGGGTCCCAACTCCAGAAAGTTCCCCAGGCCTGCTCAGCCCAAATCGCTCCGGCGAAAAGTGCTCCAACCATATATAATGGATAACCTAATGAAACAGCGCGATAATTTATTTCATCTAATAAATCAAATTTATTAGATATTTTATTGATCGATGACCCAAGTTTGCGGTATATCAAATAGTATAATATTGGAAATATTGTTAACGTAATAACGTAAGCGGATCCTAAAAATTCAAAGAAACGCCACGTACTACCAAAATGCCTTTGTGGTGTTATTAAAATAACATCGTTGTGTACTAAAATTCCGACAGTTAAACTTGACAAAGCAAAGCTTAAGGCAAAAATAGCAAATAGAACACCACCATATCCCGTATTTTTAGAGTCAGCAAATTTTTTCTTAAAGAAATGCCCTGTAATAGCTATCATAGGGACAAACAGCAAACCTAATACAACTACTAATTGACCAAGCAGTGTACGAGCATTTTCATATTCCATTTGGTTGGCGAATTTTGACATTACCTGAAAAGCTGTGTGGTGTGGTGTTAATCCCGCAATTTTTAGAACAAAGAATAAGGCAATCGGTATATATATAAGGTATAAAAGAGCTATTGATAAAAGTCCATTAAAATCCTTTTTATCATCTTTTTTATATTTGTGTTTACTTAATAGGTAAAATATACTGATAGCTCCGGCAATTACAAATGCACCAGCTCCAATCGCTGCAAGCGATATGTGTATTGTTAACCAATTGCTCTGTAAAGCTGGCATTAGATTTTCTGCAGGTGATTTGTCTAACAGGGCGGCGGCGGCATTTAGCATAATAATTATCGGAGTGATAACTACACCTAACAATGGACTTTGATATTTGGTAACACCATAAAGAATTAACAGAACACCTGCCCAAGACATTAACATTAAAAATTCAAACATACTTTGAAAACGGATTTGTCCGACAATACTCCACTTTACGATGAAACCGCTTGTTTGCAGTAAAAGACCGATTGCTAATAATAAAGTTCCGATTTTATGAAAAGAATCTTTTTTTAATGAAAAGTACATTGCATAAGCAATAAATCCTCCCAGGTAGAAAATAAAAGTGTACCAGAAAAGATTTTGATATAAACTTTCCGTCATTTGATTCTCCATATTTTTATGTTAGCGGATTCAATAGCAAAACTATTATCTCCCATGACATTATAACCATTATAGTCTATGAAATCTAATAAATATTTTTGACCGTCTTTAACCGAATGAAAACCGGGCATTTCTTTAAAGATAATTTGATAGTGAATTAATTCTCCATTTTTATAAAAGTCAACCTTTATTGCCGGATTTTTCTCCTGATCAGAATCTGATGTGATGACACCCGAACCTGAAATTTTAGCATCCGGTTCAAATTGGTTAATAATTAAACTCCATTCTTCATCAATGGGATATATTTTTTTAAATGGAATAACAGCAGCGTCTTTAATAAGTTCTAATCCATTGTCAGAAGTTTGCTCCGAATTAAGTGGGTGTAAAGTGTCCATCTGAGGAGTTTCTTCTTGTAAGGCAAAATATCCTAAAACAACTAGTGCAATTATACCAATTGTATAAAGCAATTTTTTATTCATTACTTATCCTTTTAATGATGTTATCTAATTCTTTTTGAAATGTAATTTTATTTTTTGTTGATGTTCCACCAATTGTAATAGTTCTTTTAGTGATTGCTATCCAAATGTATCTTGGCCAAAACATAAAAGACATTAATAGTCCAATGGTCGATATAAACATTCCTAAAAAGATTATTGGTATACCTTTATTAGCGTTTAACGATAAACCGGTAATCCAATTTGCTTCATTATGTTTAATTTCTTGATTATTTTGCGCGCGACTAATTATCTGTGAGCGATTCGGAATATTCATAAAGAATTCATTCACAAGCGGTTTATAATCCGATTGATGTATAGAAACATGTTTATATATAAGCGGGCTATTGACAGTTATCTCGTGTCTGGTTAACAATGTTCCATCATGGTCAAATAGGCGAACGTAGGAACGAAAATCAGAAATTCTCGGTCCTCTCTCAGCTTTATAATATCGTACACGGAAACTGTCAACTACCATAGTCGGATGTTCAGTTTCCGAAACTTTGAAATGCCACTTAAATAATTCGGGGTAGTTTACGAAATATTCGGTGTCCTTATATTCCTCGGCAATGATATACCGAAATTCTTGACGATCAGTTTTGGTGTAGATGAGACTGCCAAGAACAATTATAAGTAAAGATATATGTGTTAATAAATGACCTAAGGAACTCCATCGAAATTTTCGTGCAGCTATTAATTGTTCATTATTGGATTCAGAATCGGCAACATGATAGAATTGTTTTTTTAACAACTTTTTAATTATTTCAGTATTGTTGGATTGACCCTTTTTAATCTGTTTGGCATTGTGAATATTTTTGATATTATCGGTTGTTAAAAACCGAGTAAGTGTAATTGTTCTAAAGGCAGGTTTTGTATTCTTTATAACACATAATAAAACAGAAATTATCAGGAACCACAATAGAATGGAATACCACCAAGATGTATAGGGTGAATGTTGTTGAAATAATGTATTTAGAAAAGATTGTTTGGAGAAAAAAGCCGGGTATTCATTTATTAGCATAGAGAACAACGAAGTAGCTCCAAGGAGAGTCAAAATGATTACAGCAAACTTCATTGATACCAGCAAAGTATATAGTTTTCGAATGACTGATGGGTTAGATTTTTGTTGATTATTCATAAAATTTGATGCGGAAATTAGTGTATAAAGGAATTTATTTAAAGTAAAATTTGCCACTCACTAAAACATTTTTGTATTCTTGAATATAGAATATATGTAACAAAATTATAATAATTATTGATAAATGGATAATAAAGTTTAATTTTCGACCGTAGGGTCGAAAATTAAACTATATATTTGAGAGGAAAATGATATGATGACAACATCTAGAAAGGAATCTGAACGCAATGCGCGGAAAAAACTAATACTCGATAGTGCCTTAGAAGTGTTCAAATCTAAAGGAATTGAACATGCAACAATGGATGAGATAGCTCTTGAAGCCGATTTTGGTAAGGCAACATTATATTACTATTTTAAATCAAAAGAAGAAATATTTAATACGATTTTAGTCACTGGCTGGATTACTCTTTGGGATAGTATAGAAGATATTGTACTAGAAAAAAACACACCACGAAAACAATTTATTAAAATTATTAAAAAATTGAACGAACTGGTAAATGAAGATAGACCCCTCTACGAATTTCTTTTCCAGGCGCCTCAATCATTACCTGTTGCAGATGGGACTGAACCGGAATGGAAACAATATCAAATAAAATTAACCAACACTATGCATCAATTGATTAAAATCGGTATCGAAAAAAAAGAATTCCCACAAATCGATAGCCAGTTAACACTCAAAGCACTAGGATATATATTCCATGGTATGATTTTAATGGGTAAAGATCGCGAGAGCATAACTGAAGAAGAGGTTGAAGAGCTATTTATTAAATTCCTGAAAAAGAGAAACTAATGATATTAAAACAATTACAGACTACGGTTATAATTTTACTATTACCGTTTATTGCCAATGCTGCAGGAAACAATTTATCTGGCAGTGTTTCCGATAGAAACAATGATGAACCATTAGCTTTTGTTAATGTATTTTTTGACGGTACTGATATCGGAACTACGACAAATGAAAATGGTTATTTTTCAATTTCAGAAGTACCATTTAATAAGGGAATATTAAAAGTCTCGATGATGGGTTATGAGACTATATTAAGATCAATTCAATTTCCTGTGGGGGAACCATTAATAATACATTTGGAAAAAAATCTAATTGAAATGTCCTCAATCGTAATAACCGGTACAAGAACTGAACGGTATTTAAAAGATGTACCTGTAACCACACAAGTTTTAAAGGGATTAAAATTACGTGAATCAGGTCCTATAGATGTTTCCAAAATACTCGGTGAATTAACTGGTGTGTTTATTGTAGAAAATCAATTTGGGACTGGTGTTGAGTTGTCGGGATTTGGTGCAGATCATATTTTAGTCATGGTTGATGGTATGGAAATTTTAGGTAGAACAAATGGTCAGCTTGACATTTCTCAAATTGCCACTGATCAAATAGAACGAATTGAAGTTGTTAAAGGAGCTTCGTCAGCGCTTTATGGTAGCGAAGCGATGGGCGGAATAATAAATATCATAACAAAAAAACCACAAAAGGATTTTAGTTTTTCAGTAAGTGGTGATGTAGGAAAATATGGTCGTTATAATGGTAATATTACCTTAACCGGTGGTTTGGGAAATTGGCGGTCAAAATTTTATGTTAATACCAGAAGATATGGTGGCAACAACCTTAATAATAATAGTCTATGGGAAAACGGCAGCGGATATAATAAGTATAACACTGGTCTTAGATTAGAAAATCCAAAAATACTCAAGGGCATTTTAAGGATAGATAGTAAAGTGTTTTTTGAAAAACAAAAATTAAACACTGAAAATATTTTCGAGGATATTACAGACAATTTGCGTTTAGCTAATCGGTTAGAATATGAAGGTAATAGAAAAAATGTCCAATATAAAACGGGATTAGAATATTCCTATTTCAATCATTTGTATGAACAATTTGTGATATCATCAAATTATAAAAAAGCTAGTGACACAACCATTGAGAGTTTGTTTAAAACTGATATGACATTCCAGATTGAACAATCAAATCATCTTTTAAACGGTGGTGTGGGATATGAAAATGAAACTATTGCATCGGATAGGATAACGCCCAATAATCAAAAATCGGATTTGTTATACGGCTTTGCTCAAGATGAATGGCAATTAAATCAAAAGTTAACTTTTCTCGCAGGCTTTAGAATGGATGATCATTCACTCTATGGTAGTTATTTTTCTCCTAAAATATCTCTCATGTATAAACCGGAACCAATTTCTAGGATCAGATTTTCATATGGACGTGGTTTTAAAGCCCCAACCTTTAAAGAAATGTTTTTAGATTATAATGTATTACAAATTGGATACCATATAATTGGTAATCCCGAATTAGAACCTGAAATTTCTAACAGTTTAATTTTTGATATTGAAAGATGGCACACTAATCTATATCATGGAAGAATTAATGTTTTCTATAACGAAATTCGCAACTTAATTGATTATGTCTCTCGTGGATATAATGAACAAGGTATTCATACTTGGCAAACTGCGAATATTTATCGAGCTATTACTAAAGGATTTGATATTGATTTTACATATTTCTTTACTCCAAAGATAGAATTTGCAATTGGGTATAGTTATTTGGATACATGGGATGTGGATAATGAAAGCCCGATTAATTTGAAAGCAAAACATAAAGGAAACTCCAAACTTAGACTTCAGTTACCATTGGGTATAAATTTTAATGTGCGTGCTCAATTTGTTGGTGAAAGGTATTACGGCGATGAAGGACTTGTTGAAAGTGAAACAGTAGAGAGCTGGATAGATGAATACTTTATACTACATACCAATTTGAGTATCCCCATAATGAAAAAATTTGAGATTCACACCGGTGTCAATAATATTACTGATGTCTATGATGTTGTATGGGGTCCGATGCCAGGACGTGAATGGTATATAGGAATAAGATTTAATCAAAATAGTAAATAATAAAAAGGAAATAATATGAAATACTTACTTACAGTACTAATGGCTTTAGCATTAATCACAGTTGGTTGTAAAAAAAATGCTACAGAATCGAATAATACTAATGAGATAATGGAACATTCTTCTGTGAATGTAAAAACAGCAACAGAATACTTTAGCTTTAGTACCAATTCCGGTTCCACCGATGAATCCGCCGCGCACGATATTGTGTTTTATTCTGTAATGTGGTCACCACCGGGTGCTCCTATAACAATTAATGATCCGAGATTTAGAATAAAGAATGGCGGGAGTATTGCAGTTTTAAATGATACAAATCTAGAAGATGTGACCGATGTCCCCGCGGTGAGTGAATTTGTAACAAGTTTCGTAAGCGAATTTGGCGAATGGTACGATGAAACAGATGCTCATATAATAGTACCTCATGATAATGTATATGTTGTTAATACAGCAGATGGAAAATTCCCCGCTTTTGAAATAATAAATTATTATGATGAGCAAGGGGAATCAGGTGTTTACACTATAGAGTGGAAATATTTATCTAAATGATGTAAATCTTCTGTAATCTATAGATATTACACAAGAAATTATCTAATAATAAGTCTGCCTCATTATTAATTGAGGCAGACTTATTTTAATTCATATAACATTCTTAATCCCCAATATGTCGTAGTATTTGTCATCGATATATTAAAAATCTTACCGGTTTCCACCTTGACGGGTGTAAAAATATTGACTGAGCAACTAAGGAGACTTTGCTTTTAAAAATACTGTTATGGTTATAAACAAGTTTTACAATTATTAAAAGTGCTAGCGAAGCGATATCCGTAGAAAATTTAAAAGATATTAATGATTATTAATATAGTAGTAGTTAATTAATTTCAAATAAAAATCAACAAAATATTTTCATAATATTTACCGCATTTCCTTTATTCATATTCTATTACTAGAGTAATTTTATACCACTTTTAATAGTAAAATTTTATTAATTAAACAGGTTAAATAAATGAACAAAAAAACTTATAATCCATTTGAAACTGCACAAAAACAGTTCGACCGTGCTGCAGATTTATTAGAACTAGATCAAGCTACCCGTGATTTATTGCGTAATCCTTTGAGAGAATTTCATTTTAGCATACCAATCCGTATGGATGATGGTTCTATGAAAGTATTTAAAGGTTTTAGGGTTCAGCATAATGACGCAAGAGGTCCTGCTAAGGGAGGAATCCGGTTTCACCCTCAAGAAACAATTGATACTGTCCGTGCTCTCTCTATGTGGATGACATGGAAAACAGCTGTTGCTGATATTCCATTAGGCGGTGGTAAAGGTGGTGTAATTTGTGATCCACATAATTTAAGCTTAACTGAGCAAGAACGCATTTGTCGCGGATGGGTGCGCCAAATTGCTAAAAATGTAGGCTCTCATTTTGATATTCCTGCTACAGATGTAATGACAAACGCACAGCATATGTTATGGATGTTAGATGAATTTGAGACCATTAATGGTGCGAAGGATCCAGGATTCATTACCGGTAAACCTGTTGGTATGGGTGGATCATTAGGCAGAAAAGAAGCCACAGGATACGGAGTGATGATTACTGTTAGAGAAGCCTTAAAAGTATTAAATATTAATCCAGAGAATACCACAGCAAGCATTCAGGGCTTTGGTAATGTTTCACAATATGCAATAGAATTATATCAGCAAATGGGAGGAAAAGTAAAATGTGTTTCATGCTGGGACCAAGAAGATCATACTAGTTATTCCTACAAAAAAGAAGATGGAATAAATCTAAAAGAACTTCTTTCAATTACAGACACATTTGGTGGTATTAATAAAACTAAAGCTAAAGAATTAGGATTTGAAATGCTACCAGGAAAAGTATGGTTAGAGCAAGATGTTGATATTTTAGTTCCTGCTGCATTAGAGAATCAAATAACTGCCGAAAATGTTGAAAAAATCAGTGATCAAGTTAAAATTATTGCAGAAGGAGCTAATGGACCAACCACTCCTGAAGCTGATACGGTTCTGGATAAAAAGGGCATTTTTATTATTCCTGATTTCTTAGCAAATGCAGGTGGTGTAACGTGTAGTTATTTTGAACAAGTTCAAAGTAATATGAATTATTTCTGGGAGAAAGATGAGGTTCTTGGAAAATTAGATTTAAAAATGACAGCTGCATTTATTGCTGTACATGATTTCTCTAAATCAAACAATTTAAACATGCGTGATGCTGCTTATGTCATATCAGTTGACAGGGTGGCACAGGCGTGTAAAGATAGAGGTTGGGTGTAGTATTCTAGTCAGATTTTTTAAAAAAAATAATGGAGTTTTTTACATAGGAAGTTTGTAGTATTAAAAAATAATTATAATGCCTCAGGAAAAACACAGTCAGTTTGACCGAAAGTTTTTTAGTTCTGACAATCGAGTATCCTATATTGGTACAGGATCGATTGGTGGGAAAGCACAAAGTCTTGTTCTTATCGATAAAATATTAAGCTCTAAAGATTTTGATAAGAAAAAGTTTCCTCAAATTGATATTAATGTTCCCACTCTTACCGTTATACGTACAGATGTTTTTGATAAGTTTATGCAATCAAATGATCTATATGATATTGCGTATTCAGATTCTCCCGATGATAGAATTAGCCACGCTTTTCAACAGGCAACTCTCCCCTTTGAAATATTGGGTGATTTAAGAGCTTTAATCAGTGAAGTTAATGTTCCTTTAGCAATTCGCTCTTCTAGTATGCTGGAAGATGCGATGTTTGAACCGTTCGCGGGTATATATGGAACAAAAATGACACCAAATAATCAACCTGATACTGATACGCGCTTCAATAAATTAGTTGAAGCGATTAAGTTTGTTTACTCTTCAACTTATTTCAAAGCTGCGAAGGATTATATTAAAGCTACAAAACACTCCATTAAAGATGAAAAAATGGCTGTCATAATACAAGAAGTCATAGGCGTTAGACATATGGATAGATTTTATCCGGAATTGTCAGGTGTAGCACGCTCATATAATTTTTATCCGATGGGAAGAGCAAAACCCGAAGAAGGGGTGGTTAATTTAGCGCTCGGATTGGGTAAAACTATTGTTGATGGAGGTGTCTCGTGGACATATTCTCCGGAGTACCCAAAAGTTAATCCACCATTTGGTTCAGTTGGAGAGATGCTTAAACAAACTCAATTAGATTTTTGGGCAATAAATATGGGCAAGCCCCCATCATATAATCCAATAATGGAAACTGAATATATGGTACAAGATGATTTAACAACCGCTGATTCAGATGGATCTCTACGATATTTAGCCTCAACAGTAGATTCCCATTCAGGGAGATTAACAATTGGGACGGGAGTTAAGGGACCCAGGGTGTTGACTTTTGCCCCGTTACTTGTTTTTGATAGTATTCCGCTAAACGATTTAATTACAAATCTATTAAAATTATGTGAAAAAGCATTGGATTCTCCGGTAGAAATAGAATTTGCCATGACTTTGTCTAAAACTCGCGATGTTACAAGTATTCATCATTTTGGATTCCTTCAAAGTCGACCCATGGTCGTTTCTACTGAAAAAATTGATGTACAACCGGAGAATTTTAAATCGGAGAATATTTTAGTAGCATCAGAGAATGTTTTGGGGAATGGATTGATTGATTCAATCGAAGATATTGTTTTCATAATACCGGAGAAGTTCAAGGCCAAAGACACGCAAACAATAGCGAGGGAACTTGAAATAATTAATGAAAAATTGGTTGCTGATAATCGTTCTTATCTATTAATTGGGTTTGGTAGATGGGGTAGTGCTGATCCATGGTTAGGGATACCGGTTAATTGGGGACAGATTTCGGGAGCTCGTGCCATCGTTGAAGCCATGCTAGAGAATATGAACGTTGATCTAAGTCAGGGCTCTCATTTCTTTCATAATTTAACAAGTTTCAATGTATGCTATTTTTCAATTCCGTATTATAGTAAATTTAAAATAGATTGGGATTGGTTAAGTAAGCAATCAGTTGAACAAGAAACCAATTTTGTTAAACATGTCAAACTCGATTCTCCATTAATCATCAAGGCGGATGGTCGTAATAGTAGGGGTTTGATTTATAAAATAAAAGATTAAAATGAAAAAAAATAAATCATTAGATAATATCATTATTGATCTCAAAGAAAGGGCAAAAGAATTAAGCTGCCTCTATGAGATACAAGAATTATTAAGTAACATAAATGTAGAGGTAGAAGATATATGCCTTAGAATGGTCAAAGCAATTCCCCCGGGGTGGCAATTCCCTGAAATATGTGTGGTGAAGATCAAATATCGAGATTCAGAATTCAAGTCTGAGAATTTTCAAGAGACAAAGTGGGTTCAAAAAAATGATATAATCCTTCAGAATGAGATAGTTGGTAGTATTAATGTTTACTATACTGAGGAAAGACCAATATTAGATGAAGGTCCGTTTTTAAAAGAAGAAAGGAAGTTAATTCATACTATCTCTGAACAATTCGGATTCTTTTTATTACATAAGCGTCTTAGGAATGTATTCGCCGAACAAAAAGAATCACTTGATGATAGAAAGAGTGACTGGAGCGTAATACTAGATCTACTAAAGAGAACTGACCCCAAACTACTTATTAGAATCTCTAGGAAAATGCTAAATTTTTTATGTTGGAGTGGGATTAAAAAAGCAGAGCAGTTACTTCAACGTGTTAATCCAATTTATACAAACAGCGGTGAGCTATTAAAAGAAACCAATCAACCATATCAAAAAAGCCCTACAAGAGATATATTAAGTTTAAGTTATGAAATATTCAATATTGCCGCAGATAACTTAAGTCAAACAGAAGTACTGAGCAGTATGCAAAAGTGGATAAAAGAAGATCGTTCAGGATTTTTGATAAATACTCTTGAAGATAGTGGTTCTTCTCTAATAGATATTAGTAACGCCATTGAAAGATTTCACCATTTAGTTCCACAAGGATTAGAGCTCTCATCACCTAGAAAAATCAGTTTTATGGTAGCACTAATAAGAAGGGTTCTGAGTGATCAGCCTGGCTTCATTTCAATCGCGAAAAAGTTTATTGAGGTAGATGATTTTAATGATTTACTTAATGCTATAATATTCCCTATTGGCAGCCATGGTAAATTAGGTGGGAAAAGCTCAGGATTGTTCCTTGCTGAACAAGTCGTTAAGAAATCATCGAAAGATAACGATCTTTTAAAAAGTATAAAAACTCCAAAGACTTGGTACATTACGTCGGATAGTATTCTCAATTTTATGAGATATAACAATCTTGAAGATGTTATAGAACAAAAATATAAGGATATTGGTCAAGTGAGACAAGAATATCCATATGTTGTTCATGTGTTTAAAAACTCTTCATTTCCTCCTGAGCTGATAAAGGGACTCTCTTTAGCAATAGACGATTTTGGCGAAGTTCCATTAATTGTTAGGAGTTCAAGTTTGTTAGAAGATAGACTGGGAGCTGCTTTTGCAGGTAAGTATAAAAGTTTATTTATTGCAAATCAAGGTACTAAAAAAGAGCGTCTCATGGATTTAATGGATGCGATTGCGGAGGTATATGCATCTACATTTGGTCCTGATCCTATTGAATATCGAAGAGAACAGGGTTTGTTAGATTATCATGAAGAAATGGGTATATTGATTCAAGCGGTTGTTGGACAAAAAGTAGGCAATTATTTCTTTCCGGCTTTTGCAGGTGTAGCATTAAGTAATAATGAATTCCGTTGGTCTAATAGAATAAATCCCGAGGATGGTCTTGTTCGAATTGTACCCGGTTTAGGTACAAGGGCTGTTGATAGAGTAAGTGATGATTATCCGATCTTAATGGCTCCCGGAGAACCCAATCTGCGAGTAAACGTTACTTTAGATGAGATTATACGCTATTCGCCTAAATATATTGATGTTATAAATCTTAAAACTTCAACATTTGAAACTTTGGATATAGATACATTAATTAGAGATCACGGTAAAGAATATCCTTTTATAAATAATATTATATCTATACTTAAAGAAAATCACATACAACTCCCGAGAGCAATAGGTACAGATTATGCAAAGGACAATTTTGTTGTTACTTTTGAAGGATTAATAACTCGAACTCCGTTTGTAAAACAAATTCATGAATTAATTATCAATTTACGTGACAATTTTGAACATCCGATTGATATTGAATTCGCGCATGATGGTAAGGATTTTTATTTGTTGCAATGTAGGACCCAAAGTATGGGTTTAGCAAGTAAGCCAGCTATAATACCTGATGATATTCCAAGCGAAGAAGTTATCTTCTCTGCTGATAAGTATATTTCAAATGGAGTTGTGTCTAATATTTCACATATTGTTTATGTGAGTCCTGAAAAGTATAGTGAGATAGCTGATTATCAACACCTATTATCAGTAGGTAGAGCAATTGGAAAACTAAATAAAATACTTCCTAAACGACAATTTATTCTTATGGGACCGGGTCGTTGGGGTAGCCGTGGAGATATAAAGCTTGGTGTTAGCGTCACCTATTCTGATATCAATAATACTTCGGTTTTGATTGAGATAGCTAGAAAACATAAAGATTATGTACCTGACCTATCATTTGGCACACATTTTTTTCAAGACCTGGTTGAAGCCAATATTCGATATTTACCTTTATATCCTGATGATAGGGGTATTGTATTTAACGAAGATTTTCTGGATAACTCAAAGAATGTATTTCTCGACATGTTACCGGACTTTGAACATATTGGAGATGTAGTTAAAGTCATAGATATTCCTGCTACTACTAACGGTCAAATCATGCAAATATTAATGAATGCTGAGAAAAATAAAGCTGTTGGTATGTTAACAAAAGAATCACGAGAATTGGTGATTGAAACTGAAGAAAGAGATACAATAATAAGTTATGAAAAATCAGAGGTGCATTGGAGATGGAGACAGAGAAATATCGAGGGTCTTGCTCGCCAAATAGATCCAGATAGATTTGGTGTAAAAGGATTTTATCTCTTTGGTAGTACAAAAAATGCTACTGCTGGTCCCGCAAGCGATATTGATATATTAATTCACTTTAAGGGTACAAAGGAGCAACATAAAGATTTAGAAACATGGCTTGATGGTTGGAGCCACAGTTTAAGTCAAATGAATTTCTTACGTACCGGCTATGAAACTAAGGGTCTTTTGGATGTTCATATTATTACGGATGAGGATATTAAAAATAAAACAAGCTATGCTGTAAAAATTGGTGCAATTACCGATGCGGCGAGGCCCCTAGAGTTTGGAACTAATATAAAAAGA
>CBDURO010000027.1:0-21147 GCA_965369995.1 uncultured bacterium
GTACCCCGGACAGGATTCGAACCTGTGGCCCACAGCTTAGAAGGCTGTTGCTCTATCCAGCTGAGCTACCGGGGCAATTTTGAGGCGGAAATTAGCGTAAATTATAAAAATATTTAAATAGAATATCGGTTAAAATCAATATATCAAAATATTAAATAATAGTTAAAAAACTCCCGTCGGCACTCCGACGAGAAATTTCTTGCTATTTTTCGTAGATTGTAGTACACTTATCATAGAGAGAAGGACATTAGACTTATAATATAATAACAAATAGGAGAAAAATTATGGCTGAAAAAGTAAAAACTTGCGGAGTAAAAAAAGAATCCGGCTTTCTTTATTATTTAGATAAACAGGGTGATGTATCACGTTCAAAGATGGCTCGTGCAGGAAAAGGCGGAGGCAATGCGGAAAAAATAGTAACTGTCAATGTAAAACGTGAAAGTGGATACTTATATTTTATTGATAAAGATGGTGATGTATCACGCGCAAAAATGGCTCGTGGTCGTAAAAAATAGGTCAATCAAAAAACTCAAAAAAAGCCTTCTTTCGAAGGCTTTTTTTATAAATGTTAATTAATCATTAATTACATTATCTAAATTCCCTTCGCACTATGAATATTTCTTTGTCTATTAGATTATCTACTATAATACTATTTTTTTTATTTGTTGGTGTTTTTGGTCAAAACCCAATTGTAAAAAAAATTGTGTTTATTGGTCAGAGTAAAACAAAACCGTATATATTAAAACGAGAAATTCAGCATCTTAAAAATGTTCCATTAGATTCTTCACTAGCCGAAGCAGATAGACAGCGCCTTGAAAATTTAGGGATATTCAGCATGGTGACATTGCAAGTATTCAATCAAAACCGAAATGAAGTTGTGTTACGGTATACATTAATTGAATCATGGCGGTTTTTTCCGATGATAACACCTGTATATGATGAGAAATGGGGTTGGTCGGTTGGTGCAATGCTAATGATCAATAATTTTCGAGGAAGGAATGAATCCTTTGCAATTCAAGGTCAATATGGCGGACAAAACACACTTGGTATTGAATTTATTAACCCTTGGATTGCAGGTGACCATATATCATTTCAATTTGGAGCAGGGAATAATATTTATAATCATACTTTTTTGCCCTATGATATTAATAGTAATCATTTCCAATTTGGATTAGGCAAATATTTTACGAATGAAATTAGGGCGAAAATAGGATTAAAAATAATTGATAGAACTTATTCTAATGAAACAGCTAACAAAAGCTTCCGAGATGTTATTCCATTTCTAAATATAAGGTATGATACAAGAGATTTATATGCTAATCCGAGTGAGGGAATTATCAGTGCGAATAGCATCTTTTATAGATTAGATATTAAAGGTGATAAATATAATCAATTGGTATGGAATCAATCGACTAGCTATTTTAAGGAACTGATTGGTGGTAGCAGGAACATGGTCGCAGGTGTTAATCTTGCCAGTTTATTATCGTTCAGTAAAAATCTTGATGTTTGGTATGATTACCTTGGAGGAGCATATACAATTAGAGGATGGATGGTACCGACAGTTGAATTATATACTAATAGTGATCAATCTTATAGGTTTGGTATGAACTGGATTATGGCTTCAGCTGAAATAAGGCAAATAATTATTCCTAAATTTGCAACTAAGTATAATAATGAATTCGGACTATCAATTGCGGCATTCGCAGATATTGGAATAATTGATAATGGTATATCTGAACTAATTCAGCAAGCACCATTGATAGGACTCGGTATTGGAATACGCATTCCCTGGCCCGTTATTAAATCTTTAAGATTGGATTACGGTTGGTCCTTCTACCAAGGGAAATATGTAGAGCAGTCACTCCATTTCGCATTTGGCGAGAAGTTTTGACCTATTTTTTTCTTTTGAATATCATCGCTTTTTCAAAGCGATTTTCCGTACCGTCTCGTAAGCGTACAATATTACTACGATGCGTGAAAATTGCAAACCATGGTATTAACAAAGCGAATATCAATAATGATAATGAACTTTGCTGAATTCCAAAAAGAGGAAGTATAAGTAAAATTATCGGTAAAGCGACTGTTGCTAAAATTGAGCTAAGCGACACATATCCTGTTATAATGAGTGTAATGACAAACACTATAAGACAAAGCGGAAATGTAATCGGAAATAACGCGATTAACATCCCGGCTAATGTACCAATACCTTTACCACCGCGAAATCCGGCAAATATTGTATAGGTATGACCCAACACTGCAGCAAAGCCACATAAAATCTGAATTACTACAATATCAGTAATTGGCTGACCTTGGAAAAGTGTTGTGGCATAAATTGCAGTTGGCAGCCAACCTTTGAATATGTCAATTATTACAACTATTAATGCCGGTTTCCATCCTAATACCCTGAAAACGTTAGTGCCGCCGGCATTACCGCTGCCATGTTCTCGAATATCAATTCCTTTTACTAATTTCCCTAAAATTATACTTGTTGGAATTGAGCCGGTTACAAAGCTCAGCAAAAGTAATAAAAGTAGTTGTATATATGATTCAACCATTTATTTAATTATCTTGTATTTGGACTGCAATCCCCATCGCATTAGTACCTGCGTGAGTTCCTAATCCCGGGCCAATTTGCGATAAGAATACATCCTCTTTACCAATTTTATTAATAAAATGTTTTTCGAATTTACGAGCACGTTGTTCACAATTGCCATGTGCAATGCCAATTCGATATTGTGAATTAGGCGGTATTTTTTTTTCAATATATTTAAGAAATCGATCATATAGATTTTTTTTACCAAATATTTTACCATCGGTTACTATTTTACCTTTTTCATCTAAAGATAGGATTGGGTGAGCGTGTAATAGATCAGCAAAAGTTTTTTTAGATTTAGAAATACGACCACCACGAACAATATATTCAAGCGTGTGTAATAAAATATAAATTTTTGTATTCTTGATTGCGTTATTTATATCATTAATAATTTCATCATGAGTTTTATTTGCATTAATTGCTTCTGCGGCGCGAATTGCAATTAATCCTATTCCAATAGATAAACTATTAGAATCAATCACAGTAGTAGGAAAATTAGTTAGCGTCTTTGAAGCTGTTAAAGCAGATTGCATAGTCCCACTATTTATTGCCGGTAAATGAATTGAAATGGCAGATTCATAATGTGTCGCTAAAAACTGATACTGCCTTCTAAAATCTCCGGGCGATGGTTGACTTGTTTTTGGATGAACTGGGTTATTTTGTAACTCATCCCAAAATTCCTCACTTGACAGTGTTACTTTATCAATATAATGTTTATCTCCAAAATTTAATCGTACGGGGACAACATGTATATTCCTTTCTTCTAATATGCTGTCTGGAAGATCAGCTGTTGAATCAACAACTAACGCAATGCGTTTATGTTGCCTATGTGCATCTTTTTGTTGTTGAAGCATGTCATCAGCTTTATCTTTAGATACCTTACCAAAACTCTGACATATTTCAAATACTGTTTTAGGTTTATCTGTATGAATATGTACTTTAGCTTTGTGTTTTGACCCTGCGATGATTAACGAATCTCCAAGCACCATGAGTTGGTCTTTTAATTTAATTCTATTAATACTGTCTCCACTAATAATACATTCGGTACAATATCGATATTTTTCGTTAAAACTTATTTCCTTAAGATTAGGTTTTTTAAATAAACTTGGAATACTTATACTTCTCTTGCTTATTTTACCTTCGCTTATGAATTCTTGAATTCCTTGTAATAGATCAGCAAAACCTTGTCCACCCGCATCCACAACACCAGCTTTTGCCAGCACTTTTAATTTTTTTGGTGTTTCTTTTACTGATTTTTGAGCAATTTTTAAGGCACGTGCAAGAACTTCTACAAAATCAGAATATTTATCACTAAATCTGTGTAGTGCATCAGACCAATCACTTATGACAGTTAAAATTGTTCCTTCTACCGGATTAAGTAAAGCTTGATATGCATATTGTTTTCCAATTTTTGCTGCTTCTGCAAATTGCTGTGTTGTCACTTTAGTACGGTTATGTAATCCTTCAGCTAAACCAACAAGAAATTGAGCAAGAATTGAACCTGCATTACCTCTAGCACCGTCTAAGGCAGAATCAGCAATGAGATCGCTCATATCAGCTATATTAGAATGAACATTTTGTTGGATATCGTTTTTAATTGCCGACAGAGTATATGCCATATTTGTTCCGGTATCTGCATCGGGCACCGGAAATACATTTATTTCATTTAGATAGTCTTCTCTTTCAAGCACCCTCAGCAATCCTGCAGATAATACGCGGTATAGCCGAATTCCATCTAAATATTCAATACTCATAATCTCATTTTACTATATATTACCTATTTACGGAAGTTGATTTTTATCTGGCGCGATCATACCTCCGGAAATGAGGGTTTTTAGTCCTTCCTCAATGCTCAATCCTGATGGTCTTATATCCTTCTCTTTTACAAATAACATAAATCCTGACGTAGGATTTGGTGTAGTCGGGAGAAATACATGAACATATTGTACGCCGCTTTTACTTTTTGAATATGCAGTTACAAATGCTAATGTCCATAAACCTTTTCGAGGATATTCTATCAAAACAACTTGTTTAAAGTTCCCTTTGCCGGGCATTGTTAAAGTTTGCATGATTTGTCGGGACGAAGTATATATCGTATTGATTAACGGTAATTTTTCCATGATATTTTCAAAGAAGGCAAACAATCGTTTTCCGACTACATTGCTAACTACAAGCCCGATAAAAATTATAACTAATAGAACAACGAGAAATTCTATTATACTTGCCAGAACTTCATTATTACTAAAAAATGGAATTGTTTTTAAATATGGTATATCAGGAGCAATTCCAATGATGAATCGTATTAATAGATATGTAATGTAAATCGGTAATAGTGTGAGAATCCCGGTCAGAAATTTATTTCTTACTAACCTTACAGGAGTTTTTTTGGTGGTTTTCTTAGTCATATTAATCTATATTTAAATTTCCCTTTTCAAATTCAAGAAGATATTTTTTCATCTTAAGTCCGCCGGCATAACCTCCTAATTTACTATTATTTGTAATTATTCTGTGGCATGGAATAATTATTGGAAGGGGATTGCGAGCATTGGCGCTGCCAACTGCTCGGGCGGCTTTTGGATTATTTAGTCTATGTGCAATTTGGCTATATGATGCTGTCTCACCGTAGGGGACTTTTGCGACTTCCGCTAATGCTTTTTTATAGAATGGAGATATTTTCATTTTTGTTTTGATTTTAAAATACTTTCTTTTACCATCAAAATATTCACCAAGCTGATTAATTACGTCTTCAAAACCGGATTTATCTTCGATAATATCTACATTTGGATATATTTTTTGTAATATTTGTTCCGAGATACCTTCATTTGGTAAATATACCCTCAAGAAACTGTCGTTGTCCCGTACTAACCCTAAGTTTCCAATCTGTGTTTTAATTTGAGTATAATAAATCATATTATTTCCTACGATAATTTACTAACAAGGCACCTAAAATAATTAAACTTGCACCAATTAATATCATAAATGATAATTGTTCGCCTAAAAATATCCATCCAATAAAAATGGCAATAATGGGTGAAAAAAAAGTAACATACGTAATCTGTGTCAAAGATAAATATGAGAACAACCAAAAATAAAGTGAAAAAGTAATTACCGACCCAAATACTATTAAGTATGCTGTAGCCAACAAATTGGTTTTAGTCCAGATCATAGCTTGACCGGGTTCAGTGAAAATCGCAATGCACAATAGCAATATTCCACCAATAGTTTGCGACATTGCATTTAATTGAAATGTATTTACTTCAGACTTGTATTTCTTAAGATAGGCATTTGGCCAGGAGGCAACTATTATCGCAATTAATATTACAGCAATACCAATACTTACGTTTTCACCACCAAAGTTTCCGCTTTGAGAAATAATGAAAACAGTTCCTACTATACCCAATGCTAAACTTATAATTTTCTTTTTATTTAGTTTTTCACTTGGTAAATAAAAATGAGCCATTAGTGTAGTAATTATCGGAAAACTTGCCCACAATATTGATGCTAGATTGGAATAAATAAATTGCGTTGCCCAATATGTTAAGGCATAGCTAATACCAAAATTCAGGAATCCAAATTGCAGGTAAAGTGATATAGCTCTTTTAGTCAATGGTACTTTTTCATGGCGGAAAAACATTATTAACCAAAAAATTATTCCGCTAAGTAAAAACCGAATTCCAACAGCATATGAAGGTGTCATTCCTTCGTTAAGACTTACTTTAAGTGCGAGCCAAGTTGTTCCCCAAATTATTGAGAGCAGGGCATAAGCAATATATATTTTGGTTTTCATGCTAAATTGTGGCAGAAATTTAATCGCCCTGCGATATACAGGGCGATGTAAAAGTTTATGATATATTTTTAGTTTATGTTACTTTTGTCTTGTGTGAAGTAAGGCCAAAATTGGACTGGCAACATACATACTGGAATAGGTACCTACGATCACACCAACCATCATTGCGAAAGCAAAATTATGTATTACTTCACCACCGAATAACCATAATATTAACACCACGAAAAATGTTGTTAATGATGTAATAATTGTTCGACTTAAAGAAGCGTTAATACTAGTATTAATAATAGTTAAATAATCATCACGGCGGCGAGTTTTGATGTTCTCACGAATTCTATCAAAAATAACGATCGTGTCGTTCAGCGAATATCCAACAATTGTTAAAAATGCAGCAATAATCGGTAATGATATTTCCAGACCGAGAATTGAAAAGATACCAAGAGTTATCATAACATCGTGAGCGAGTGCTGCAATTGCACCTAAAGCGAATTTAAACTCAAATCTAATAGAAATATAAATAAGGATTAAGGCGAGAGCAGAGATAATTGCCATGATCACTTTACCACTGAGTTCCGCACCAACTTTAGGACCGACCTTATCAATGCTTAATATAAAATCTCTAGTGTTTTCTGGCACACTTTCAGAAAATGCTTCATAGAAATGGTCAATCACAGCTTGAGCTAAATTACCGTGTTCCTCTTCCTGGCTTGCAAGTCTTACAGAAATACTTGAAGGACTGCCAAAATGTTTTATTTCCTGTTTGCTGTAATCGTAATTAATACCCTCGACATTAACACTACTTAAGGAATTACGGATATCGTTTATATCCATTTCTTTTGTGAAATTGACCGCCACCATTGTTCCACCTTCAAAGTCAATGCTAAGTTTTGGTCCGCCATGAAATAATAGAGAAGCTAAACCTATAAAAATAATTACTCCGGATAGGATAAACCCTAACCGCATTTGTTTCATAAAATCTATACTTGTGTCTTTTATAATTCTCATATGCTTAGCTTCTGTAAATTTTTACGGTTTGTCATTGACATAAATATTGTTCGTGTAACGAAGATTGCTGTGAACATACTTATGGCAATTCCCCAAAATAGAACCGTTGCGAATCCGCGAATTGGCCCTGTTCCGAATTGATATAATACTAACGCCGCAATAACAGTAGTCATATTTGCGTCGATAATAGTTGTGAGTGCACGGTTATAACCGGCATCAATTGCGGCACGAGCAGTTTTGCCTTTACGTAATTCTTCTCTAATCCTCTCAAAAATAATTACGTTTGCATCGATGGACATACCCATCGTTAAAATTAATGCTGCAATACCGGGTAGCGTTAATGTCGCTTGTAATAGCGCTAAAATCGACAATACTAAAATCAGATTCCATATGAGGGCAAAATTTGCAATTGAACCGGCGATTTTATAATAAATCAACATAAAGATCATTACAATTATTAGTGCAATAATTACAGAACGAGTTCCTTGTTTAATTGAATCTGCTCCCAAGGATGGTCCGACAATTCGTTCTTCGATTATTTGCACGGGTACCGGTAATGCACCGGCTCGTAACACAATTGCGATATCCTTAGCCTCATTTAAATCGGCAAAACCCTGAATACGCGTACTGCCACCGGATATTTTTTCTATAATATTTGGTGCCATATGTACTTTGTTATCGAGGACAATCGCGATTCGACGATTTACGTTGGCACCTGTGATTCGTGACCATTGTTTGGTGCCATCGCTGTTCATTTCTACCAAAACTACTGGTTGTCCTGAAATATCACTTCCCATGCCGGAGATGTTTTCTTTAGCATCAGAGATTACTCCGCCGGTCAATTCCGGCTCATTTTCCAAATGATATAATCTATATATTTTTATTTGATTTCCGTTGGCATCAGTTATTTCAACAGCTTTATTACTTAACAAAAATTTACTCGAAGTAGACTCAAGAAGTTCTACAACTTCCGGTAGCGCTAATATCTTATTTACTGCATAAATATTGGACTCAAGTACACCGAGATCTCTATCGAAATCTCTTAATAGTGATGAAAACGGACGATCTTCAAACAATCGCTGATCTATTACAGCGCTAGTATCTCCGCTTACTGCAATTTCTTGTTCAGTATCGCCAAACAATTCACTTACAGTTATTATTTTATCTTCGCTTACTTGCTCCACTTTTTCTTCTTGTGGTTCTATTTGTTCAGGTAATTCATTAGAAACTTCAGCTAAGTCCTTATTTCCTTTTAAAATATTGTCTACTTGAATTAACATATCTTGTGTGATTTCTGCATCTTTGACTAAATAAAATTCTAATAGTGCAGTGCTTTGTAATAAATCACGAGCCCTCTCTGAATCCTGAATTCCGGCTAATTCGATGATGATACGCTGACTGCCTTGTTTCTGAATTGTTGGTTCGGCTACACCAAATTGGTCAACCCGGTTTTGAAGAATTTCGAGTACTCGATTAATTGCATCGTCCGATTCATCTCGTAGTTTGCTGATGATTTCTTCGGTAGAAGCGCCGTATTCATGAAAATATCGCGCTAAGCGAAGATTATTTTCCTTGGAAATACTTGTAAATAAACTAAAGAAGTCCGCATCAGGCTCATTTAACCTTTCAGTTACTTTGTCTAGAGTATTTTCTAAATTTTTGTCTTTATTAATTGCAAGACCACTAATGAGAGTGGGCAAATCGACTTCTAAGACAATATACATTCCGCCTTTTAAGTCAAGTCCCTGCTTAATTATCTTAGATTCAATTGCTCTTAATTTTCCTTCTTCACGAAGCGTTTCTTTCTTTTCCTCGGACATTTGTTGAAAAGAAATTGAAGGCCATAGGGAATAAATTGCCCATGCAAGTATGATTGTAATAATTATATATCTTGGAGTTAGTTTTTTGTTCATTTAAATGTGAATTTTATTACCTAAAAAAGTCTGCGAATATACCTTAAATGCGGTTTGGCAGTCAATTTCTATTTATATTGTGAAATATAATTATAGCAGTTTTCCACGGTCTGCTTTTTTAAGTCCCTTTACAACTAAATTATAAGAATCATCAATTAATTTGTAAATCAATTCATCAGGAAAGCTTCCATCAAGGATTACTGTATTCCAATGTTCCTTATTCATGTGGTAACCTGGTATTATTGACATATGCATGCCACGCAAAATCTGTGCTTCTTCCGGATCACATTTTAAGTTAATGCGTAAAGGAGTTTCATCTTCAGCAATTAGCGCGAACATTTTGTTGATAACTTTGAATACTAAAATTGTATCGTAAAAAGGATATCCGGAGGTGACGGTTTTTTGTGGCGTATGTATTGTTTTAATTGATTAGTGTCCATTAAAACTCCCGGATAATAGAGTAATATTAATTTTATATTTATTTATCATTTGTAAGTATCAATTTACTAACCGTATCTTTTAAATAGTTTAAGAATATTATGATTTTTATGCACAAACAAATCATTTTGATAATATTAATTTGTTGTATTTCTTGTGAAAGCCCAACAATAACACAATATATAAAGCATGAATTAACGATATGGAATTATTATGAAAGCAATGGATATGATAATTATAACGGTGAAGTTGGTGTAAACTTCCGTTTTGAACATACCGGATGGTTCTGGCGTTATACATTTGGCAATAGACCAATGATTCAAACTAATGACTCAAGAAAATGGGTGATTTATCTTCCTGAAAACGAAGATAGTGTATATATTAATGTACGTTTCTTTTACCAAAGAGCTATTGAAATGAAAATTGTTGATGCCGACACTACAATTCGCCTAAATGAAGACAAAGTATTTAAATTTTGGAATTGTGGCGATTCAACAGTTACTCAATACCCTTTCCCAGCTTGTTTAACAGAGATTACTAAAACTGATTAATTTACAAGTCTTTTACAATATTGGGTCAATTCACTATTTAATTCTTTTTTAGTATTTGTGGGACACCAGGCAGATTCAACACTATTTTGAGCAAGATTATAAATATCCGACAAATTAAGATCAAATATCTCAATCAGGGAAATATACTCTTTTCCCATAGTAGTATTAAACATTTTAGGATCATCTGTATTAATTGATACTAGCATTCCACTTTTGTAGAAATTATAAATAGGATGTTCATGCAAAGATGTTACTGCTGATGTTCTCACATTGGAAATAGGACACATCTCAATAGGGATTTTATGTTCTAATAAATATTTAACTAGTTTTTTATCCTTTATTGCACTGGTTCCATGTCCAATTCTATCTACTTTTAAATCTCTAATAGCTTGCCAAATATAATCGGGACCGGCAGCTTCACCGGCATGACAAGTGATATAAAATCCCATTTTCTTCGCTTTTCGAAATACTTCCGTAAACAATTTCGGAGGAAATTGTAATTCATCACCACCCAAACCAATTCCGATTATTCCTTGGTCTCGTACTTCAGATATTTGCTCAAGAAGCGAAATCTTTGGTTCTTTATCACGCACCAAATCCGCGATTAGATTGATTGTTATTTTATCAGAATGTTTGTTCAATCCTTTGCGAATTGATGTTGCAATTTCCTGAGGTTGTGAATTAATTTTAGTAAAATCGGAGGGGGAAAAATAAATTTCAGCATATCTAATGTTTTGATCTGCTAAATTTAGAGAAACTTGTTCAGCAATAAATTGGTAATCATCATATTCGCGAATAAAACTATTCTTCCAATACCATGTATCTATAAAATTATCAAAATTGGTGTACGTAAATTTTTGTTCTAACTCATTGAGAGTAATATATTTTTTCCCCTTATACTTTTTAATTAATTGTAAAAGGAGATTTAATGGGATAGCGCCTTCTAGGTGAAGGTGCAGTTCAACTTTAGGAAGGTCCCTAATAAACGATTTTATATTATTAGAGACCATTCCTATAGTTAATTGAAACTAATGCGTTTCTTTATAATTTTTAAGAACATCAATTACATAGTCAATATCTGCTTCGGTATGATTCCCATTGACTTGAAAACGAATTTCTTCATCACCTTTGGGAACAACCGGAAAGTTTAGACCGGTTGCCATTATTCCGTGCTCAGTTAAATAATTGACCATATCAGCCGTTTTTGGTGTATCTCGTACCATTAGTGGAACTATCGGATGATCGCCTTCAATTGTTTCATATCCGTTTGCGTGCAAACCTGCTTCAAATCTTTTTGTCATTTTTCGGAGATGTTTGAGTATCTCTATTCCTTCCGGACTATCCAATATTTCTAGTGCTTTTAAAGCAGCTGCAGTTTCGGATACAGTAATTGGGTTAGAATAAATATACATAGGCGCAGTTTGACGTAAGTATTCGGTAATTGCTTTAGAAGTAACCACGTAACCGCCGTTTACGCCGAATCCTTTACCAAGTGTTCCGATAATAACATCGACATTAGCGCCACAATACTCTTCAGTACCACGACCTGTTGGCCCGAAGCCGCCTACTCCGTGTGAATCATCAATTATTGAGATTAGTCCTTCTTCAAATTGATCATCGTATTTCTCACAAAGTTCGGCAAATTCTTTGAGAGGCGCATTATCACCACGCATACTGAAAATGCCATCAGTTACAACTAACGCTCTCTTTGCTTTGCCTGTCCATTCCTTTATTTTGGCTTCCAAATCAGCCATATCATTATGTTTATAAATAGCTTTACCCAACGGACGAGAAAGCCGCATCGCTTGAATTATACAATTATGATTCAATGCATCACTGATATAGACAGTTTCCTTAGTGGCAAGTGGCATCAAAACCCCCAAACTAGTAACATATGCAGAACTGAAAATCATACCGGATTCTTTACCATGAAATTTTGCTAACTTTTCCTCAAGTTCAATATGATGTTTATATGTTCCGCTGATAAATCTTACTGCACCCGGTCCGACTCCAAATTCCCTCGTAGCCTCTTCTTCAGCTTTCATCACTTCAGGATGCAAAGACATACCAAGATATGAATTTGAATTCATTTTTACGAATTCTTTATCTCCATAACCTTCAACAAAATAGCGTACACCTTTTTTCCCTTCGGCAGGTTTCATACCGGTGATTACCATTTCATCGCCTTTTGCGCTTCCCTTTGCTCTTAGTTCTGCAACAGAATCATTTAAAATTTTATTTAGTTTTGTAATTGACATTAATTTCTCCGAAAATTATAATTTATTTGATAATACTTTTAGCATATCTTTTGTCATGGCTTCAAGATTGTATTCAGGTTCCCAACCCCATTCTGTTCGGGCAGCGGAATCATCCATACTGTTAGGCCAAGATTCTGCAATAGCTTTTTTCATCGGATCCACATCATAATCTATTGTGAATTCAGGGATATGTTTTTTTATTGCTGCTGCGATGATTTCAGGGTCAAAACTCATCGCAGTTACATTGAAGGCGTTGCGATGTTTTAATCTTGCGGGATCCGCTTCCATTAAATCAATTCCGGCTTTGATTGCATCAGGCATATACATCATATCAAGGAAAGTTCCTGCCGGAAGATTGCAGGTATACTGTTTATGCTTAATGGCCTCGTAGTAGATCTCTACAGCATAATCGGTTGTACCGCCGCCTGGTAATGTTTCATTTGATATAATACCAGGATATCGAACACCGCGTGTATCGACACCAAATCTTTTAAAGTAATAATCGCATAGCAATTCACCGGCAACTTTAGTTACTCCGTACATGGTATTTGGTCTTTGTATTGTATCTTGAGGAGTATTATCTAATGGAGTCGTTGGTCCGAATGCTCCGATGGAACTTGGTGTAAAAACAGCGCATTTCAAATCACGTGCAACTTCTAGAACATTGTACAATCCATTGATATTTACATTCCACGCTAAAACCGGATTTGCTTCGGCTACTGCTGATAATATGGCAGCGAGGTGGTATATTGTATCAATATCATGTTTTTTTACAACATTTGCGATTGCTTGAGCATCGACGCAATCGACTATTTCAAATGGTCCCGAATTTAACAGTTTTTCACTTGGTTTTGTTTTACGACCGCCTGCCACTACGTTATCATTTCCAAATCTTTCTCTAAGTGACATAGTAAGTTCTGAACCAATTTGTCCGACTGCTCCGGTAACTAGAATTTTTTTCATTTACATCCCTATTATAATGAGGTTATTCGAATTGTATTTTTGTATTAAAATGGTAATAAAAGATA
The DNA here is from genome assembly GCA_965369995.1 of uncultured bacterium. Lineage (GTDB taxonomy): Bacteria > Fidelibacterota > Marinisomatia > Marinisomatales > JAHJCW01 > JAHJCW01. Next base: position 13,574 of record CBDURO010000027.1, read on the forward strand.
TATTTATCTCAGATATTTAAGTATAAATATTAATTCATTTAGTCAATTAATTTCAATTATATAAGTGTATAAAATCGAAATTATAACGAGCGATGATCCAGTTTAATAAGATTGGGTAAAAGTAGATTTAGCATAATTCTGAAAGGAATTAGAGCTAAAAGAAAAATTCCAACTAATATGTTTAAAACATTATCTAATAGTTCAATTTTGTATTTATTAAAGTATTTCCAAAATGAAAAGTGGGAGCTTACAATCATTTTAATACGTTTTCGATACACACTCGCCCCACCTTTATGAGTTATAAAAGAATTGGTAGTGTATTGCACATTATAGCCTGCAGCCCATATTCTTTTACATAGATCGACATCACTGAAAAACATTGGAAATTTTTCATCAAGTAGACCTATTTCATTAATAACCTTTTTGGAAATTAATAAAGCGGCTCCTGCCGGTTGATCTACTAATCTAGATTCATTATGATCAAAATCACCCATTTTCCAATAATTGAATTCTTTTGAATCTTTAAAAATATTACTTAACCCAATTGATTCATAAAGTATATCTCTCCGACGGGGAAAACGTCTGCAAGAATTTTGGATCCTCCCATCAGAGAAACGTAATTGCGGAGCAATTGCACCGCAATCACTATTATCTTGTATTTCATTTAGTAAAATTTTAATTACATCGTTTGGTACAGTTGTATCAGGATTGAGTAAAAGTATATAATCACCATTGGCATTTTTGATACCTTGATTATTGGCTTTAGTAAAACCAAAATTTTCTTTGTTTTGAATTATTGAAATGTTTTTATTTTCAATATCATTAATAAGGAAAATTGTATTATCAATAGAATTATTATCAATTAGGATGATTTCCCCATTTACTTCATTCAATTGAGGCAGGAGAGAATTAATACAATTAATGATTTCCCTCTCAGAATTATAAGTTACGATGATAATTGAAACGGAAGTCATATATCAATTAAAAGGGAAAAATGATTCTCTAATTCTTTTTGATAAATTGATTAATTAGTTTTGATATTTCTTTCTTATCAAACCGGCGTTCAACACCAAACCAGAAAACATTGGATTTTCGCTCATGGAACGCCTTATCAGCCCATGCGCGGAATTGGTCATTATGTATTTTTTCTCTTTCGTAATAAAAATTAATGTTGAATCCTTTATATTTATATCGCAAGTCTAAGCGGTATTCAATTTTCACTTCAGACCAAAAATCATAATTACCACCAATTTTCAACCATTCATCTTGATAGGAATACTCACGTTCCGGGATTTTATTATCAATTACGCCATGTCGTTCATAATTAAAAGATGGAATCACAGATAATTTGTCACTCATATATCCAAAATAGATATAGAAATCATCGGAATCAGGTCCGCTGTGAGCACCCCAATGGCGACCATTATAACTCCAATAATCATAATTAATTCTGTCATACCAGTCGGCATTGGGCCGGTCATTCCAATATTTTGTTTTATTTAAATTGGCGTATTCAATACCGCCAATCAAATGAGGGTTATTGAAAAAGCCGTATTTTCGTAATCCGATGATACTTGCTCCCGTGTGATCGGGTTGTCTGATAAAATCATCTTTACCCCAAGCATGATCGTTCCTTCCGTACTCAACATATACTTTTAATCCCACCTGCGGGAAAGTCATAGTTAAATAACCGGTAAGCGTCTGATCCCAAATATCAACTTCTTTATCTTTAAGATATAGTTTTTCAAAAGGTAATAGCATGGCTTCTTTGCGAGTGATTGTTTCTCCTTCGGCATATCTCCCACCGGATAAATAAGTACGTGAGAAGCCTAATGTGATAATCGGTTTTGAATAATAGGTAATTGAAGATAAGATGGAAGTAAAGTGCGGTAACGCGTGATTTTCTTTGAGTGTGTCAGCATAGAAATAGCGGAAATTAATTCCGAAATCTTTATAGCGTTGTTCCTTGATTGTGCCAATCATTAAATGGGGAAAGCCTGTGGTATTATTTGTCATGTTAAGGCTTGAATGATAACCCGAGCCCCACCACATATTAGCATTTGAATAGCCTATGCCTAAACCCTTATAATGTAAATATATTTGCGCCTCACGAACGTCCGTCTTGCTATATACTCCATCGCCATGTGGGCGATTATCATTTAGTCTAGAAAATTTTAGTTCACGATATGGTTGGTCAAATCTTTTTGGCTTAACTGTATCATGCAGACTATGAAAAAAATCTTGCCAAGGTTCGGCATAATCTTTATTTTGATTTGTAAAATAATATGGTTCAAAGCTAAGAGATAAAAACTTATTGGTATATACAAATTGTAATCCCTGGAAAAAAGACATACCTTTGCCAATCCATCTGTCAGAAGTATTTTCTAAATTAGGAGCGTTGTCGTTAAAAAATAATTCGGTTCTAAAACCAACAGACCAGGTACCATACAAATTGGTATCAGCAATATTTAAAAAAGGTCTTATGAGAAAATTCTTTGAAATAGTTTTTTGCGAAGCGAATAACTTCTTCTCTTGTTCTAATAAATAGAAAGGATCTGCTTGAACGAATATTTGGGCATTTAGAAATGAAATTAAAATTAGGTTAATAATTGTAAATAATTTGAATTTTAGCATATTATTCCTTCTACAATAATTTTGATGAATCTAAATTACTGTTTTACTTTCGTAAATAATAAAAGATAACTTACTAATTATTGTTGAGTAAAAATAATTAAATTCAATCAATGCTTAATATCATCTTGATATAAATATGTTTAAAAACGCAATCATATTAATTATTCTATCGGTTATGCCGTTATTTTCTTCAGGTGGTTATGATCATGGTACGTCTACCGGCAAAGGTCAATTAGAACTTGATTTTACTTGGAATCCATTTGACCTCATAGAATTTGGTCAAACGTACATTGTAATTGGTTATGGATTGACTAACCATCTTGATATCCATGGTTATTATGCCCACCAAACTGATCATCAGGACAATTACTATTATGGTTTATTCTATCAATTTATTGATTCTAAATATCTAGATTTGGCTTCAGCAATTGGAAAGCGCCATTACACAGTCAGCGATGTAGATGATCTATTTTTTCCACAATTATTGTATAATATAAAATTTAGTAAATTATTAACTGTTGGTGGTGCTTTTGTAAATATACAAAGAATTACAAATAGTACACTTAAATCCAGAGGAACAGCTTTTGATGTTGCTCTTTACTTACCACTCTCAGGTGTTATAAAGTTACCGAAGTTTATTCACGAATTAAAATTAGCACTTGGTATTTTTAATCCGGGAGTGTTTGAGCCAGATCACGGAGATTTTTTACCAACCTACAGTATAGATATTACTTTTAAGAAATTTTGTAATAATAAATAGAGATATCTATTTATTTAAACAAGCAGTTAAAACATTTTTTGCACTATCATAAGATCTGTAAGCACTTGCATCTTTTAAAAGAAGTAAAATTATAGTTGAAAAGAATATATATGCATCGGCTTTTAAGATGTTACCCTCATGATAGACTTTAGAATATAAGGATTCCAATTCCAGTCGTTTTTCAGAAGTAAGATTAAATTTTCCTGCGACCTGCGTAATACCTGTTATACCGGCTGGTGATTTGAACCGTTCTTGCCACGTATCGGGGAATTTTTTTTTGAGTAATTCAACATTTTTTTCAGGTAAAGGTCTATTCCCAACAAAGCTCATGTGGTTTAAAAGTACATGAAATACTTGTAAAATTTCGACAAGTTGAGTTTTTTCCAAAAGTCTTCCGAACGGAGTATATACCTCTGAGTATATTGGTACATCCAAATATCCATCTCTCATATATTTCTCTTCGAGTCCCCATTTGGGGTTTTTAGCATCTTTAACCATCGTTCTAAATTTTATTATATGTATCTTTTTCTGAAGACCAACTATACGTTCAGAAATATAAAAGATAGGTCTGCCTTGAATAAAAAAAGATAAAATAATTATTACAATTATGATGGGTAGAAAAATAATTAAAATAGCAAGTGAAAATACAATATCTTCTACTTTTTTAATAATTCTATAAAAGATCTGTTTTTTTGATTTCATAAAAATTTTAAATTATATTTATTACTTAAACGATTCAATAAATTGAATATCGGGTATGTAAATATAAAAATATAAGTATTAATTACATATATTTATGATTGCATAAAAAAGGCATAGATTGTTTTGTCTATGCCTTTTTATTATACTTTATCCGTACAATTATTATTTGATCTTAATTGTTTTCCTTCAGGATAAATGCAAGTAGAAGATGAATAAAATCTTTTTTTATCCCATGCTTAATAGCTCATTTGACCACATTAAGATTAATAAGTGCTGAATTATGCATAATTTTTGCATCATTATCTCAGCTAAACACAAATTCAGCACTTCTCATATCTGTTACGAATTGATACACATAATCAAGACTATTACAGTTTGGGCAAACTTAAGATATACCCCGCACACAAAATTTTTAATCTCTTTACTAAATGATCCCTATAAAGCCACAAACGCCACATACTAATGCTGTTTTCATTCAAACCTATATATTATTTTATTTATTTATTGATTCTTTTATTAATAATGGTAGTAATAAAAAACCTTTTAAATATCTAGGTATAAACTTTTTTGGATTTTCAAAACATCTATAAAGCCAGCCTAAGTGGCACTTTTCTGCAAAGTTTGGAATATTTGCTTGTCTACCTGTTAAAAAAGCTATTGCAGCTCCTGTACAAATAATTCCAGGATAATAAGATAAGTGGTTCTTTAGATACAAACCTAATCTTTCTTGAACTCCCCCTCCTAAATTAATTATAATATATTTTGGTTTTTTCTTTTCAATGATATCAAGCAATTTAGTGTCTATGATATTATCATTATTGTAAATGGGAGCAATATAATGATTAGATTTTCCTATTATAATCCCATTTTTTCTTAAAAATTCATTATTAATTAAGGAATCTTCTAATGTTGGATCAATAAAAAAAATACCATTAGATTGCTTTAACTTTTCTTCATTTAGAAATTTTTTCAAGAATTCTAAACCGGATAATTTCTTTATTTTTATTCCTTTAAATAATCTTAAAACTAAAATCATAAAACCACTATCAGGAATAGCAAAATCACTTTTTTGTAGTGCTTGGTAGTACTTCGCATCTGAATTAATCATTGCAAGAGCTGGAGCCGCCGGCACAACCATCAACGCACCCTGATTCAGTCTATATATTGCATCTTCATATTCTCCATAAATGAAATTTATGCCAAATATCTTTATAGTTTTATTATTATCTATATTTTTGCGCATTAGTATTTATGATACTGTGCTGTAATTTATTAAGTAATAAGTGATTTATTGCAGTGTATAGTTTACTTTCTGAATTAGGATTTTCATATAAATTTATAAGTTAAAATATTATTTGTTTTGCCGCAGTTTTATCGGTTTGGCGGGATTTCCATAACAAATCATGTCAGCTGGTAAATCTTTATTAACCGTACTCCGAAAACCCACGACTGTACCTTGTCCGATTGCAACACCGGGTGCAATAAAGACATCTGACGCTACCCAAACTTCGTTCTTAACGTCAATCGGTTTTGCAAATATATCAAAAGAAGATTTAGTATGGTCATGAGAGCTAGTGCACAAATATGATTTTTGAGATATAACACAATTCTTACCAATGTTGATATTTGCCATATTATATAAGGTTACATCATCGCCTACCCATGACCAATCGCCGATAGTTAATTTCCACGGATAAAGGATTTTTACAGTAGGACGAATTAATACGTTTTCTCCAATTTTTGCGCCAAAAAGGCGAAGCAGAAAGCGTCGCCATCCATACATAAATTGCGGTGACAAACGAAATAGTGTACCTCTTATAATCCACCAAAATTGTACAAAAATTTTTGTTTTACCTCTAAATCCTTTAGGAATTTTAAATGTTTTTAAGTCTTGATACATAGTTAATTACTACTATTATTGGTGATTTGAGATATAATGTTTTCTAATGTCACTTTCGATTTATTTTTGGTTCTAATATAGCTGTTATGGGAATTTGTTTTTATTAGATCAAAAATTTTAGGATTATTAATCCAATTATTTATTAGCTTAACTGCATAGTTAATAAAATTCATATTTAATTCTACAACGATTCCTGAATTTTGTTTTAAAATTTCTTTTATACATCCTTTATTGTATGCAATAACTGGAATGCCATATGACATTGCTTCGTGTATTACTAAAGGCTCAGCTTCTTCAAGAATAGAAGGCATTAGCAATACATCTATTGTATTGAAAAATTTATCCTTATCCTTATCATATATAGGACCTAAATACGAAATAAATGAAAATCTTTTCAATTCATTTCTCGTGAATATTTCACTTTTACTATCTTGGAATGGTCCTCCAATTATGCCGTTAACAGATCTTTGAATATTTAAATTTTCTAATACATTGAAGAAAATCTTTATTCCCTTTTTAGTAGAAATATTTCCTAAAAAACCTATTGTTTTTAACTGACGATGCGTAAATGTATCGGTATTATTATTAATTAAGAACACTGAATTAGATAATAATATGTAGGACAAATTTTTTCGGTATACTCTTAATTTTTCCTGCATTAGGTTGCATAAAATTAAATGTGTTGCATTTCTACCGGACATCCAAATTACCAAATATGTTAATAAATTAATTTTGTTTAGATAGGAAAAGCTGTGATGGTGAATGAAAATATTTTGTTGTGTAACCCTTGCTATTAATAGTATGAGTAAATCATAAAATTGGCCAAATCCTCCAGATAGACCTATATACAGAGTATGATACTTATTGAAAAAACTAAAAAATAGATATTTTGGATAAATGAACAAAAATTTAAAAAACCGAATACTAATGTTGAAAATATTTCTAGATAATGATATGCTGCTTAGATCAAATATGCTTGATTCAGGATCTATATTAATAATGAGATTTTTCATTGCATCATTAACAAGGGCAAACCCATGAGTTGGTGGAGGAAATACTCCGACAATACATACAGTTTTATTTGATTTAAACATCAATATTTATATTATTTATAATTAGTAGTCAATGTAATTAATCTAAATATGAGATTTTATTCCAGTAACTATATTCTGAGCAATAATACTAGGCGAGTGTTTTCTAACAATTGCAAAGCTAGCTTCCCTCATAGATTTGATATTGCAACTTCCGTTCACAAATCCTTGCATTAAGTTTGTTAACTTAAGTTTATTGTTTGGATCAAATGAAAAACCATTTACCCCTTCTTGAACTAATTCTGGCTGACATCCGCATTTAGTTGATACAATAACCGGTAAGTGGCATAACATTGCCTCATTTACTACCAATCCCCATGGTTCGGATAGGCTAGGTAAAATAAAAACATCGGACGCAATCAAATATTTAACAATTCTATCTTGTTGAATAAATCCCGGCAATAGAATTTTATTTTGAAGGTTATTATTAGAAATAAATGTGTCGATTTCATTTTTTAATGGACCATCACCAAGTAATATTAATCCC
>CBDURO010000028.1:0-20709 GCA_965369995.1 uncultured bacterium
CACTTACTCAGACAGTAGTAAAAAATAACTTTAGCGACGGCGCCGCCACAACAATTGCAGTTTTTGGATTACTTGGTGTGGAATATGCAATTAATTCCTTTTTAAGCTTAGCAGCAGAATACCATTTAGGATTTTCAAGCTCATCTCAGCCTGATATGAAGGTCAGCGGTTCATCGGATAATGATGTAACCATTAAAGGTGGAAAATCATCGTTTTTTGGTATAACATCTGTAGGATTATTGACGTTAGCCATCTATTTGAATTAGTTAAGAATAAATAAATTAAAAAGCCCTGTATTTAACGATTAAGTACCGGGCTTTTTTTATGATGTTAAATATTATTTTTAAAAGATTTGTACAATTTAATATCTATATACTTAAATCTACGCTTATCAATTAAATGCCGTATTCCGAGTATTGGGTGATGAAAAATCATTTTAGGTCCGGCAAAACACATCACAGTTTTTATTTTATCTCGCATATCCATACGATAACAGTGTACTAGACATTCTGAGCAAACCGGTTTATCATCCTGAAATATGCACCGATTTATTCGTTCATTTGCAAATTCAGTTAATTCATTACAATCACTACATATTGAACCAATTTTATCATGATAGTGATCACAATACATTTTAACCATAACTGCTAAAGTACGTTTTTCTCTTTCAATTCGATTAAATAATTTCACGGTAATACTTTCAGTATTTTCTTTGCCTCATCAAGGACATCATCAACTTTTAATATCTCTAATGTCAATTGTTCAATTTTAGTTTCTATATCCTTGATTAACACTTCTTTTTTATCATTTATTATTCGAGTTATGGTGTTGTTTACTTTATTCGCTTCATGTCTAACAATATTCCGCACAGCTTTATCTACAATATTATCAAGATCAGAACTAATTGTTGTTATATAACTTCCGGGCGTTCCTGAAATATCTATATCAATATAAAAATCTGAAATTTTTGTAAGCACTGAATCAATTGCACTAATAATAATACTATTATTTTCTCCCAAATAACTGCTATTAATTGATGTTCCTATATATTGAAATCTTATTTTACTTTTTATATTACCGTTATGAATATTTATATTAAAGATTTTGTCCACTGAACCATTATGAATATTTAGCTTCCAATCTTTAATTATTTGATATTCGGTTTTGTTAATTTTTTGTTTTTTAACAAATACCGTAAGGTTATCATTAATTTCACTTTCGTTAACATGGTCAACTAAACCACTAATATTTACCGATTCAGCAAAATCAAGATTATACCCATCTAATTTTATTGAAGTTGGTAAACCGAATATATTTTGCTGTGTAGTGAAATTTTTAATTTCACCTGATAGATTACCTGTCGCCTGTTTAAAAGATAATTTTGCCAATTCAATCAAAAATGAAGGTTTGGGGTCATGCTCAGGAAATTGGACATCAATTCCATCAAATAAAATCGGTTCGCTGCCATAATAATTATATTTTAATTTTTTAGAAATATAATTAAATAATGGTTCTAGCTTGTTGTACCATAACAATCCTTCATCAATTTGAAGTAAGATATCATTTTTGAAAATATATTTACTAAAATTCTTAAATCCACGTATATCAGGTGTATATTTCTTGCGCAATTTTGCGATGTCTTTCTCAACAAATTCAAGTGCCCGGTTTTTCTTAGTTTTGAGAGAGTCAATATCAATAGACATAGCTTTTTGATTTATCTTGAGCTCTTTTATGTCTCTATAAATTTCCTCTTTTAACCGCTTAATTCCTCTTGCATGAGTAATAAGTCCGGTTATTTTATTAGTTTTTATATCAGCAAATATTACGTTAGCACGATTACGATATTCACGCATATCATCTATATTTGGCATCATTCTAATAGCTGCTTTCCATTCATCATCAACACGTATAATGTCTTTTGATACAACATTTAATCCGTTAATTGTTTGGAGTTCTTCTTGCTCGATAAATTTTGTTAATTTTGATAGATCCAATAGCGGCATAACAAAATCATCCATTGCACGCTTAACTGTTAGTGGTTCAGCGCCCTTAATTTCACCTGATTTCTCTCTTTCTGTATTGAACTTCAGCCCGTCAATAACCATATCTTTGATGATGACCTTGCGTTCAAATAAATATTTTCCATCTAAATGAAAACGGATGTTATTCACTTCTATCAGGTTTTGCATTGGTGAATTTGGATTTGCAACTTTCAGGTTGGTAAGTGTTACACCTAACGGAATAATTGTTAAATCGGCCTTACCGACCTCAACTTTAGCGCCAACGATATATTCACCGGTTTTTTCGATATTGTTGGCTATTATTTGGTCGGCAAGTAAATACCAAATGCCAAATACAAATAAAACTATCAGGATGAAAACCGCAATTCCCCACCACCTTATCCATTTCCTCATAGCACGTCCTTAAATCCGCTAATTTTTTTGTAGTAATGGTAGAATTCAGAAGACATCAGTGCTTTTGCGATTTTTGTTTTGCGTACATAACCTAAAACATGTTTACGATATTTTCTAATAAGGAAATTCAGCAGGAAAAGCATCGGCAAAAAGCCGACAATTGAAACTAAAATACTACCGGCAACAATCGTATTATTAATACGATCAAATTTCCAAAATGTAATATTATAAAGATATATACCTAAATTTCTAAAAACCTCTGCCGTTAATAAGGATAAACCAATTTGATGAAACACACCGTTTAATAAAAAGGAAAGACTTTTGAAAACAAGAGTTCCAAGGATGAAAGCTGATAAATTCACGCGAAAAAACAGAACGATGAACAAAATTATGAGGTTGTGTACACTCCACATTTGCGTAAAACCAACTACCATTCCAAAACATATCGCCAGACTAATATTTATTGGAGCAGTTTCAGAATTAAGAATTCTAATTAGTTTTGCTATTAGTCGGATCATTATTAATATACAGCTATACCGGTTGCTTCTTTAAATCGATAATTTAACATTTTCCAAAAAGATTCATCTTTAAGATAATCGTATTCAATAGTATAAATATTTCCATTAATATTGTTCCAAATCTTTTCATAATAATCATCAATTTCTCTGATCAATTGCGTGCTGGAATTCGCCTCCACTATTAGTTCAGCTTCTAAATTAAACCCACCTAAATTTTTTTTAGTTAAATTTGAGTTTCCAAGTATTACTTTAGATGTTCCGTTTATATATTTGATATAGTTAAATTTAGCATGAAATTGCTCTCCATGTGTTTTATACCACCGTAATTTAATTTTACCATCAGATTTTTTCAGTAACTCGTGTGCAACCGGTTGATTGGGAGTACCATATTTTTCATAACCGAAACCATGTTTGTTAGGGTCAAGTATTATGCGTACATATGCGCCATTTTTAGATGCTTTCAATATGGATTTGATAACATCTCTTTTGGATAAGTAAAATGTTGCCAACATCAACGAATCACCATCTGCTAAACTGCTGAATGAGTTTACTAATTCTCTATTAATTTCCTTTTCTGTTAAAAATGTAATCTTATATGGTAAATTATTGTTTATTCTGTCAGATGTTTCAATTATTGGTAAATCTATTTGCAGTTTACCTCCTGAAAATTTTGCAATAGCATTTTCCGAATAAATAATGTCCTTCCAAATATCTCCTTTCACCATTAAACCAACATTGGAAAAATCAGAGCTTGCACTATGGGAATTGTGAGATGTAATTAATGAAACCATTTCATCACCGCTATCAACCACAATAACTTTTCGATGATTAGCTTTTAAATTACCAAATGCCAAATAGCTTCTTAGAGTAACTTTTTTTCCTCCAATTAATAACGGATTTTTAAATCTTCCTCCCTCATCGTTATTGCCAAACCATTGGATAAAGGTTCGCCAAACCGGACTATATAAGTAAGTATTATCACGCATCTTTCGTAAATCAGCAATTATTACATTCGTACCGGATTTTTGCAATAATTGTAACTCAGGTGATTTGTATCCACCATATAAAGTATTCAACGGATCTGTCATAAAATCTATTTTTATATCTGGATAGGCAATTTTCTTGGATATCAAAGTTTGTGTTAATTCAGAAGATAAATTTCGGTAAGCAAAATTTGCAGGTCCCTTGAACGAATTGAATAGAAACATATCAATAAAAATATATTTATCCGCAACACTAATTAGCGAGTCGATGGTATTATAAATTTCCTGATCATATATGATATTACCATCAGCATCTTCATAAGTTAAATCCGCAAGGAATTCGATATCTCCTTCCGCTACTTGATGAACTTCACTCCGGTAATTTAATCCATCAGGTAAAGGTTTATGACTTTGATAAATACCAACAGTTGCCAACCAACCAAATAAAATGAGTATGTATTGCATTATAATTGGAATGAATCAATCTGTTTGAATATCACCTGCTAACCCTAATTCAGCTGCTTTTTCTTTAAGCGCATCTATGACAAACTGAATATGTTCGGCTCTATCAACACCAAGTTCCTCGATTCCATTGCTAATATCTTCCCTACTCACTTTTGCAGCAAAACCCTTATCTTTCAATTTTTTTGTAACAGATTTAACTTTTACATCATTAATTGATTTTGATGGTCGCACATATGTTACAGCAAAAATAAAACCGGCTAATTCATCACATGCAAAAAGTGTTTTTGCTAATAATGTAGTTCTATCAACACCTGTATAATCTGCATGACCCATGATCGCATCTAATATTTCCTCTTCATATCCATGTTCTTTAAGTATTCTATTCCCAACAAATGGATGCTCTTCAGCTGTCGGATACGTCTCATAATCAAAATCGTGTAAAAGTCCTGTGACACCCCACATATCTTGATCTTCCCCAAACTTTTGTGCATATTTGCGCATCACTTGCTCAACAGCATAGGCATGTCTTAGCAAAGAATCAGATTTTGTGTACTCTTTTAAGAGATTCAACGCTTCTTGTCGATCATATTTACTCATTTTTGTATCCTAAATACAAATGGCTCTAGCAAAAACCAGAGCCATTTATTATTTTATATTTGTTTTATCCTTGAATCATGTCCAATACTAATCGAATTATTGCTCCGGATGCACCTTTTTTATATGTTAACGAACTTTCTTTATTATTATATGCTGTTCCGGCAATATCAAAATGTACCCATGGAATTCCTTCACCAACGAATTCTTTTAGGAATGCGCCGGCGGCGATAGTTCCCGCCTGTCGAGTAGCGCCAACATTTTTAATATCCGCAATTTCCGATTTAATTTGCTCACAATATTCATCCCAAAGTGGAAATTCCCAAACTTTTTCACCGGTATTTGTTGAACTGTTCTTCACTTTTTCAATTAACTTTTCATCTGTCCCCATTATACCTGTTGCTACATGACCCAATGCAATTACTACTGCACCAGTTAATGTTGCAAAATCCAACATATATTGTGGCTTAAAATGCTTACTTACATACGCTAATGCATCTGCTAATATCAAGCGACCTTCGGCATCGGTATTCAATACTTCTATGGTTTTACCATTGTAAGCTGTGAGAATATCTCCGGGTTTATAAGCTTTATTACCTGATAAATTTTCTGTAGCCGGAACTGCAGCAACAATATTAACCTTTGGCTTTAACTGAACAACGGCCTTCATAACCCCTAGTACAAGACCACCACCACACATATCAAATTTCATTTCATCCATACTTGCAGATGGTTTAATTGATATTCCGCCGCTATCAAAGGTCAGACCTTTTCCAACAAGTGCAATCGGTTTTTCATTGGTTTTACCGCCTTTATATTCCAATAAGATGAACTTTGGGGGTTCGCCCGTTCCCAAGGCAACTCCAGCAAATGCTCCCATTCCCATTTCCGTAAATTTCTTCCGATCAAACACCGTGAGTTTCATATCTCCCTCAGAAGCAATTTCTTTTGCTAATTTAGCTAACTTTGTAGGAGTTGTAACATTACCCGGATCATTTTCTACATCTCGGGCAAAGCAAACAGCTGATGCAATAATTGATCCTTTTACCAATGCTTTAGGATCAGCATTTAAAACTGATGCACTATCGACTTCGAAAAGTTCCTTATCTTGAGTTTTGTAAGTAATAAATTGGTAGCTTCCTAAAACAATTCCTTCTGCTAAAGCTTGACTGAAAGGAGCTGTCTTTTTACCACCAAATAATTCCATTACAACTGTTTTAAATTTTTTAGATATGGCAGTTTTTAATACGGTTCCACCTGCCAATCTAATCACTTCTTCATCAAATTTCTTTTTATCTCCTAGCCCAACTACTAAAATCCTTTTCTTTTGTCCATAAAATATTGATGTATCGCCGCTTTTCCCTTTTATATCACCATTTTTAATGGCTGCTGACATTTGTCCATTAACGTATTCATCAGCTTCTTTTCCGATTGTAGAAAGTTTTAAATCTTCAAAAACACCAACGGCAAATAAATCTGTTTGAGTTTTAGAAAATGTAGCTGTTAAATTTTTTACTGATTTTAAATATCCCATTAATTCCTCTATTAACTATTAATTATTGATTATAAACAATAAAATATACTAATAATATTTTTATTCTCAATTTAAATAGAAAAGGCTCAGTATGAGCCTTTTCTATTTTTTTCTATTCTTTTCTATTTATTTACGATTTTGAACTAAAGCATCAACAACACTTGGATCGGCTAAAGTGGAAATATCACCAAGCGAATCAATTTCATTTTCAGCAATTTTACGTAAAATTCTACGCATGATTTTGCCTGAACGAGTTTTTGGAAGTGCCGGAGTAAATTGGATCTTATCAGGTTTAGAATGAGGTCCAATATCATTAGTTACCGATTTAAGAATAGCTTTTTGAATATCCTCACTTGGCTCAACATCTGCCATTAAAGTTACATAGGCATAAATACCTTGACCTTTAATATCATGCGGGAATCCAACTACAGCTGCTTCAGCGACTCCTTCGGCTTTGCCGATTGCACCTTCTACCTCAGCTGTACCGATACGATGACCTGAGACGTTCAAAACATCATCAACACGTCCGGTGATCCAATAATATCCATCTTCATCACGACGAGCGCCATCACCAGTAAAATAGTAACCAGGATACATTGCAAAATAAGTTTGCTTGAATCGTTCATGATCGCCGTACAATGTGCGCATCATTCCGGGCCATGCTGCTTTTATCGCCAATAAACCTGATACGCCATTACCTTCTATTTCTTTACCATCTTCAGTTAATAACACAGGTTCTACACCAAAAAATGGAAATGTTGCAGAGCCGGGTTTTATTGGCGTTGCGCCCGGTAAAGGAGTAATCATTATTCCACCGGTTTCTGTTTGCCACCATGTATCTACGATTGGGCATTTTCCTTTACCAACAATATTACGATACCAATTCCATTCCGGTTCTTTGATAGTTTCTCCAACTGTACCAAGTAAACGCAAGCTAGATAAATCATTTTTTAGTACCCAATCATCGCCTTCGCGCATGAGCGAGCGTAATGCTGTCGGAGCGGTGTAAAAGATATTAATATTATGTTTATCAACTATCTCCCAAAATCTTCCAAAATCAGGGAAATTTGGAACACCCTCAAACATAACTGTAATGGCACGATTGGCAAGTGGTCCATAAACAATGTATGAATGCCCGGTTATCCAACCGATATCGGCGGTGCACCAGTAAATATCTCCCTCGTGATAATCAAATATCAATTCATGTGTATAGGCAGCGTATACTAAATAACCACCTGTGGTGTGCAGAACACCTTTCGGTTTACCGGTTGAACCAGATGTATAAAGAATGAATAACGGATCTTCCGCATCCATTTCTTGCGGTGGACAATCATTGGAAGCTATTGCCATTTCTTCATGCCACCAAAGATCACGACCTGATTCCATTGTTACTTCTTCGCCGGTACGTTTTACAACAAATACGTGTTCGATTGAAGGAGTTTCGCTAACAGCTTTATCAGCTTTAGCTTTCATTGGAATATTTAATTTTTTCCCTCGTACACCTGTATCTTGTGTGATTAGCACTTTACAAGCTGAATCATTGATTCTATCACGAAGAGAATCTGATGAGAACGCTCCAAAAACAATTGAATGGACGGCACCAATACGTGCACATGCTAACATTGCTACCGTGAGTTCAGGAATCATTTGCATGTAAAGACATACTCTATCGCCTTTTTCAATACCATTGGATTTCAAAACATTTGCAAATTTTGACACTTCATCCTTTAGTTCATTGTATGTAAATCTTTTATCTTCTGCAGGATTATTACCTTCCCAAATCAAAGCTGTCTGATCACCATGACCGTCTTCAACATGACGATCTAAGCAATTATAGGCAACATTTAATTTTCCGCCTTCATAATATTTGATATTTCCCTCAACAAAATCAAATGAGCGAACCTTTTCCCATTTCTTTATCCATGTAATCCGTTCAGCTATTCCCGCCCAAAATTCGTCCGGGTTATTAACCGATTCATCATACAATTTTTGATACTGATCAAGGTCAGATATCCATGCATTTTTAGATGAATCGACACTTGGTTTATATACTTTTACAGTCACTTATTCCTCCGAATATTTAGTAAAATTGTTAGTTGTTATTATTAAGATGAATTTTTTCATTTATAATTTATTTAATAAATTTACTGAGCTTAATATATCGACTACAAGGAAAACGGACTTTAACATCCTATTATTTTTTACTATAAAAAAATGAGTGAATATTTCACTCCTTTTTTTAGAATTATATTAGATTCTTATTATTTCGCTAAATACTCTCTTGCCATCTTTTCGCCTTCTTCAATATTTACTTTAAGAAGTAAAAATCCACCGATAATAAATAGAATCAAAATTGAAAGAATGCCTAGTCTTACATTACCTGTAACTATTGTTATTGTACCAAGCATAAATGGTCCAATAACTGCAGCAAATTTGCCTAGCATATTATAAAACCCAAAAAACTCAGCAGCTTTTTCTTTTGGTATCAATCTAGTGTACAAACTTCGGCTAAGTGCTTGTATACCTCCTTGGAAAAGACCAATCATACCAGCCAAAATAAAGAAATGCCATGTTTGAGTCATAAAGTATCCTAAAAACGTTATAACACCATAACCTATAATACCAGTCATAATGGCTTTTTTTAAACCTACTTTATTGGAGTATTTCGCAAATAATAATGTGCATGGGAAAGCAATAAATTGAACCATCAATAGAGCAATTATCAAAGCGCTATCATCAAATCCAAGTGTCACACCGATATCAACAGCCATTCTGACAATTGTATCAACACCATCGATGTAAAACCAATAAGCAAAAAGAAATAATCCAACTACTTTAAGATGTTTAATATCTCGAACTGTGTCTGCAAGTTGTTTCCAACCTAAATTAATTGATTTAATAATGCCAACTTTTTTATATATTTTTGGTTCTTCTACCCATAAAAAGATAGGGATAGAAAAGACAGCCCACCAAATTGCTACAGATAGAAACGATAGTCTAATCGCTGTTGCGCCATCGGCGATTCCAAACATTTCCGGCATTTGATACATTAATACATTTGCTAAAAATAAAATTCCTCCTCCTAAATATCCTAAACCAAATCCAAGAGATGATACATAGTCTACCTTCTTTTCAGATGCTACCCCCGGTAATAATGAATCATAAAATATATTTCCGCCTGAGAATCCAACAGTAGCCAAAATATAAAATAGGATAGCTATCTGCCATTGTCCCTGAGCAACCATCCATAAACCACCGGTCATGATAACTCCAAGGAATGCAAATGTGAATAAGAATTTCTTTTTCGTTGTTCCACGATCTGCAATAGCACCTAGGAAAGGAGCAAGTGCTGCCACCAATATTGATGCAATTGAATTGGCGAGTCCAAGATAATAGGTACTTTGTGTAAGATTTTCAGGATTCGCCCAATATTTTTTAAAGAAAATTGGAAAAAAACCTGCCATTACTGTTGTTGCGAATGCTGAATTTGCCCAATCATATAAAGCCCAACTTCTAATCGTTTTTTTGTTATCAAGCATGGTTCCTCCGGTTTGGTTTAATTGTACATTCTAAAATGTTAAGGAAATTTAATACGAATTTGATGATATTCAACAAAATATATAGGTAGGAAAAGAATGAAAAGAAATTATTAATAGAATTTTAAATCTTCAATCTTGAATGTGACAGTGGAGCCAGACAGGATCGAACCTACGACCTTTGGGTTTTGAGCCCAACGAAGTGTCAACAATATATGTACTTACAGAAAAACGTGTCCAAAACGTGACCTTACTGTCAATCAAAGAGTCCCAAGAAATTAATTTTACTTGGGACTCTTTTTTAACAATATTGGAAACTGTTGTTTAATTAGTAGTCAATCTTTAGATTTACATATCAAAAGAAGAGGAAATATCCATGAGAATAGCAGAAAAATTACATGATGATATTACTGTACTTACGATCTCCGGTAAAATGATGATTGACGCTAAAAGCTCAGACCTTCACAAACACGTTAAAGAACTCATCAACAAAAATCAAAATAAAGTAGTAATAGACCTTGGCAAAGTAACTTGGTTGGCTAGTGTGGGTTTGGGCGCAATACTAGCATCCTACACATCCGTAAAAAATGCCGGTGGAGACCTAAAATTAGCTAGATCTACCCGCAAGATCCGCAGTGTACTAATATTTACTCAGCTCATAAAGATTCTAGAAGATTACGATACTGTACAAGAAGCAGTAGATAGTTTTTAATTACATATTAGCTACATGGAAGGTTCCTGATGGCAGGTTAATAACATATCATTAATTCTGCACCAAATAAAACATATAAGTAGCATTTACAAATTTGACAATTACTTCTTAACCTGTGCTTCTTTCTTCCGCTTTGCTTTAGAATATTCTATAATTTTTATCAATATGTAGAAATACTCTTAAATAGTGTTATCTATTATATCATTTATTGAAACACCTTCCTTGCCATGCCCCGGGAAATGTGTATCTTGATCACTCGACAGACGCCAATAAAGACATGGTGTATTCCCCCCTGCCTTTTTAATAACTACTACTTTAGTCTTATACCCATCCTTTTCCTCTACATTTAGTCTAGCAACATTATCTTTTATTTGATCTGCAACTTCATTTTCACTTTTGTTTGCACAGCCTTCAGCAAGTAGATCGATAACTCCTCCATTTGATATTATGATAGGTGGTCTAGCCATTTTGCTCTCCTTTTTGTTTGTTAATCAAAATATTTTTTATATGAATCAATAATCTCATTATATTCCACTATTCTATTTAAAAAGTCATTTTTATTTTTTGGATTATCAATATATTTTAATCGTTTTATAATTTCATCATTAGCATTTGATAAATATTTCTTTGCCAGTGAAGTATCACCAATTGCAATGTAATAGTTATATAGATTATAGTAAACACTCGTAGCGTAATCTTTGTAAGGTTTGTTTTCGTTCAGGATTGATTCTGCTCTTAAGACTTCTCTAGCAGCTACCCGTATTTCACCCGCTCTTTGAGCTGTAAGTGCCCATGCTGAATTGGTCCAAATCTCATGTGTTGGATCTTTCAAATTTTTCCAAGAAATACCTGCGGGCTCAAAATATTTCATTGCTTCATGATAATTACTATTACGCAACATCAATAATCCCAAATATTGATTTGATATCCCAGAATAATAGACATCACTAATATCATTTGTCAATTCGATTGATTGCATGAATATATTCATCGCCTCTTCATTATTTCCAACGCAATAGTTAATTTCTCCAAGATTTATTAATGAGTTTATTTCGTTTTGTTTATCTGAAATTTCACGGGCAGACAGTAGAGAAGCATTTGCGAAATCAAGTGCTGATTCGATTTCCCCCATCCCCATATAACTATAACTAATCCCATTTAGCGCATATCCCATTTTACTTTTATCATTAATGCTATCAAATATGTCATATAACTCTTTATAGGATGTCATAGCTGCTTTAAAATCCATTGTTTCTAAAAATATACTACCCAAATTAAATAAGGATTCTGCTTCGCCTAGTTTATCATCATAAAACATTGCACTTATTAATCGTGACTCGTTATAATATTCTTTAGCTTTCTTATAGTTATTTTGCAAATAATGAATGGTTCCTATATTCCTTAATAACTTAGCTTCATTGTATTTATCATTATGTTTACGCACAATTATTAACGCTTTTTCATATTTTTCCGTTGCTCCTTCAAATTGAGACTTGTATAAATCGATATTTCCAATATTTAATATCGCCAATGCAACTGTGCTTTCATCTTTTAATTCTTCACCATAATCAAGACACTCTTCGAAAATTGCCAATGCTTGATCATAATCAGCAGTTCCTACGTATGATTGACCTAATTGAATTTTGGCTTGCATAAAATTTGGATATATTTCTAAAGCTTGTTCTAATAAACCTCTAGCGATGTTGGTGTCTTTTTCATATTGTCGTGTTTCCCAAGCATGCTTTCCCTTTAGATAATACTCATAAGCATCAGGATTGATAATAACCTGAACTTTTGTTGATTTTTTTGTAGATATCCCGAGATTATTTAGTACCGTACCAGCAAGGATTGTGGTTATTAAACTGGCATTTTTAACCGGTTTAGTCCATTTTTTTGCAAAAATATCTTTACCCGATTTTGGATCAATAATACGACACCATAAATCAAATACGCTGTCAGCTTTAAAAAAACTACTTGACAGTAAATAATCTACCCGTAATTTTTCAGCGATCTCAGCCATGCTAAATTCAGATCGCTTAAATTTATTTACTTCATTCATAGTTGGAACTCTGATAACACCAGCGCTAGCAACATTTATAATGAGATCTTCGGTAATTCCTCTTGACCAAAAATCATCTTTCGGATCGCCAAGATTCTCCATATTCAAAATTCCTATTGATGGGACGTGTGGTGTTCGAATTATCGTAAAATATACGATAGATGAAATAACTGTTATCAAAAGAAGCGACGCTATTAAATAAAACCAAATTCTATTTTTTGTACTATATATGCTTTTCAGTATTTTCAGTGGAACTGCGGGAATATCTTTATTTCTTTTGTAACTTTTCAGATCCTGTAATAAATCACTAACCTGTTGAAAACGATCATCAGGATTCTTTTTAAGCATTTTATTTACGATCTGCTCTAATTCAATCGGGATATCAGAATTAATAGCTGTTATTGTTTTCGGTTCTTCATTGATAATAGAATACATAACAGCTTGATCATAACTATCTTGGAACGGTATTTGATTAGTCAACATTTCGTATAAAATAACGCCAAGCGACCAAATATCTGTCCTCTGATCAATATTTGAGTTACTAATCTGTTCCGGCGACATATATGCGATTGTACCAGTTGTTCGGTCAGGACTGATGAGTTTTTCCTGATAACAAACCTTTGCAATTCCGAAGTCTACAATCTTTGCAATTCCGTCATTAGTTATTAAGATATTTCCTGGTTTTATATCGCAATGAACAATCTCCTTACTATGAGCTTTTTCCAATCCTTTTGCAATTTGAATTATATACTTTAGAATATTTTTTATGCTGAGTTGTTCTTCCAGTAATTTTTTCTGAAGAGTTTCACCTTTATAATAATTCATAATAATAAACAGTTGGCCGTCATCTGTTTCACTAATTTCATGAATAACACAAATATTATTATGATCCAATGATGAGGCAGATCTAGCTTCACTTACTAAATGCTTTTTTGCATTTGGATCTCGACAGAATTCTTTGGGTAAAAACTTAAGTGCTACTTCCCTTTTAAGAGTTAAATCTTCTGCTCGGTAGATTTCTCCCATTCCGCCTTCGCCAAGCTTTTCAATAATCTTATAATGGGATATGGTTTTACCAATCATATTTCAATAATTATAACAGATTAGAGTGAAAGGTACAGGCAAATTGATTGTAACTATTGCTCGGTGATTATTTTCGCCTATATAAAAATAAATTCTCTGCATTAGTCTCCTCTTTGCAGATATATACGGATTTCGTTGGATTACTGTGGTTAAATAGTAGTACTAAAACCTATTGTTGTTCAACATTTATTAACATATCTAAAATCAGCGGAATATTTATTATTGTGCGTCTGCACATACTCGATCATCATTCAACGATGATATAATTTTAACCTGCAATTTGGATACATGGCACAACTAGCTACCAAACTGATTGTTAATTAATATATTAGAAATAACTATTAAAGTGTTTTTCAATAAAATGAAAACTATTACTTATCATAGAACAGCAAATTTATTTTATTACGTTTTCCAGTACGATTTATACTTATGCTTTTATAAGAAATCAATCAAATCGTTACATTGCACATTATATATTGATTAGATAAATAGCAAACTTATTTAAATATGGTTATAAATATTCTTGGGATGGTCAATATAGTATAAATTTCTACTGGAACTATATAAAATATATACGAAATATTTCAAAGTGGAGCCAGACGGGATCGAACCGACGACCTTCCCGATTTCCATCGGGACGTTCTCAGCAATTTATTTATTGATCAACCATTCAATATACTTTTTACTTTTCTTTGATTTGATTACCATTTCTCTCTTCATGGCGCCAGAGCGAGTATAAAATTCCTTTTCATGGACAATATCCATGGAATACCGTGTTTTGTGGATTTGTTATAACCATTATTATGATAATCAAGACGGTTGTGAATATCCTTGGTATGACCAATATAATATGAATTTCTGCTAGAACTGTATAAAATATAAACGAAATATTTCAAAGTGGAGCCAGACGGGATCGAACCGACGACCTCTTGAATGCCATTCAAGCGCTCTCCCAACTGAGCTATGGCCCCATTTATCAATAAATAAGCGGGCGGAATTTAGTACTTCAAACTGCTTGTTTCAACAATCTCTTATAGATTATCCATAAAATAATTCGTTATTTTTGTCCATAGATGAAATGTTGTGTTCCCTCCACGTATTCCGTGGCTACGATTGGCATAAATAAGATAATCAGCGTGTTTGTCAGCTTTAACAAACTCTTCCATTAATTGCGTTGCATGCTGAGGGTGAACATTATCATCATTCGTGCCATGGATAACTAATAATTTACCTTCTAATTTATCAACATAGGTAAACACAGAAGCATTTTTGTACCCTTCTGCATTTTCATCTAAGAGTCCCATGTAACGCTCAGTCCATATTGTGTCATAAAGTTTTAGATCATAATTACCGGCTACAGCGACACCAACTTTAAAATTGGGAGCACCCTTTGTCATGCACATTGCTGTCATGTAGCCACCTCCGCTCCAGCCCCATATACCTATTTTATCATTATCTACATACGGTAAAGATTTTAGATATTTCGCCCCTTCCACTTGGTCGGTCACAACCCATTTACCAATGTCTTTATATGATAGATATTTAAATTTCGTACCTCGTCCACCCGTTCCGCGTGGATCGATAGAAAATGTTATATAACCTTCTTGGTTCATATATCGATCCCATAATCCTCTCCCCATGCGATTTATAACGGTTTGGCTCCCCGGACCGGAATATCCATATACTATAACCGGATACTTTTTGTTTGGATCAAAATCCCTTGGAAGTGTGATCATAGCATTGAGCAAAGTACTATCATCGGTTGTTGGGATTTGAATAAATTTAGTTTCCTGAAAACCATACTCTTCAAATTGCTCTGTATCAGTTACTGATAGGTCTCTTACCTTTGATCCATCGGAATTATACAGAGTAATTGTTAGCGGAGAATTAGCCGTTGAATAATAATCAATATAATATGAATTTGATGGGGAGAATCTTACACGATGCGAACCTAAATTTTCACTAAGTAATTTGAAATCCGAGCCATCCAACTTTACTGAATAAAGATTAGATTCAATCACAGAATCTTTCTTTCCATTTAAATAGACGGTTTCTTTCTTATCGTCCAGAGCTGTAATACCGGATACTTCCCAATTCCCACTAGTTATAGCATTAATTAATTTTCCATTACTATCAAAATGATAGATATGTTGAAAACCAGAACGTTCAGAAAGCGTGATAAAACTTCCATCCTTTAAGAAAAACAGGTCATCTGTCAAATTAACCCAAGCTTCGCTTTCATCTTTCCAAAATACTTTCCCCTTTTTTTTATCATATCGGAGTAATTCTAAACGATTTTGATGTCTGTTAATTCTCGTCACAACCAATTCCTGATTACCACTTTCGGTTTGATGACTTTCCAACCACTTCATACGAGGATAATACATTTCTTCAGACGTGCTTAAATCTAACCACTTAGTTCTTCTTGTATTTACATTTACTATTCCAATATTTAAAACCGGATTTTTTTCACCGACCTTTGGATAATGATGCCACTTAATTTCAGGGTATAATTGCAGTTCATCCATCATCGGGAACTGTTTTACATAAGTTTGATCTTCCCGCACAAATGCGATGTACTTACTATCCGGTGACCAACGATAGGCATCAAATGAACCAAATTCTTCCTCGTAAACCCATCCAAAATGACCATTTAAGATATTAAATGAGCCGTCTTTTGTTAGGCGAATTTCCTTATTTGCATCTATTTGATATGCATACAAATTATTATCATTCTTAAGATAAGCAATTGATATTCCGTCGGGAGAAAATTTTACATTTCTCAAACGATCACCATTCGCGATTGGCTCAATCGAATGGTCAATCATACAATACAAATAATACACTGCAGATTTTGAGTGACGCCATATTTTTTTCTGCTCTGTAGCAAGTAAAACCTTATTACTCTCTTTATGGTAAATAAAATCATATACTTGGAGAATTTTTCCGTTGTATACAAAATTATCTCCCAAAATAAATTCCGTAGTATCACCGGTAGTTAAATTATACTTATATAAAGATCTTTGTAGTATTTTTGATTCTATCTCAAAATATTGATTTACATCAGAATAAGGTCCCAAATTAAAAAATAAATATTCATCAGAATCTTCTAACCATTTCCACTGACCAATAGACGCAAATTCAAATGGTGATTTTTTAAATACATCTTCCAATGTCAAATCTTTCCATTGCGCAGTAAGCATAGAAATCATGGATAGCAGTAATAAAATTCGTATCTTTTTCATAAACATAATCCTCATTTAGATTTATTAAAGTTACCAAAATACATGATTTATTCTCATATTTTTCCTTCTACCATATTTCATTTTCCATCATCCATAAAACATCTCTTTAGTCCTTTGCTTAACAAAAAGCAATTGTCTAAATTCGCTCCCTGTATTTAAGTAAAATTTAAAGGTAAACAATGGCTGTAATGACAACAATGCGGACAAAAATGCACATCGTTTTGTGGGGTGTATTAATTTTATTTTTACTAAGTATGACTGTTGGCGGACTTGTCGGCGGTGCTGATATTTTAGATCAGTTACTTGGTAAAACAAATCCTGCTGAGGCAATCGGCGTAATAAACGGCGAAAAGATTCCACCTAACTTTTTTAATCAATTGGTAAATCAACAATTAGAGCAATATCGTGTAGGCGGACAGACCGTTAGCGACCAAATGCTTGAGAGCATACGTAATCAAGTATGGGATAACATAATTCAAGAAAATTTGATTGCCGCTGCTATCGAGGATATGGGTATCATTGCAACTGACGAAGAAGTTCTATTCCATTTACAGAATAATCCTCCGCAATTCTTACGTACCATGCCTGCTTTCCTTACCAATGAACAGTTTGATATGCAAAAATATCTTGAGGCAGTTAATAATCCGGAAGGAAATGAATGGGCACCGATTGAACAAATAATGAAAAGTAATGTAATTCCCAACTACAAATTGCAGAAAATATTATACTCATCTATTTCAGTTTCAGATTCTGAAGTTCGCGATGAATTCATCCGCCGCAATGTTGACTATACAATTGATGTCATTCATGTCGTTGAGGGCAATGTTGATGAAGCAGATATAGAAGTAACCGATGACGAAATCAAACGTACATATAATAGCCACAAAGATGAATTTGATCAACCCGAATCAAGGAAAATGCGCTTTGTTTATTGGAAAAAAGAGGCAACCAACAGTGATACTATTTCAATATACAACGATGCACTTTATATAATCGAACAAATCAATTCAGGAGAAGATTTTGCTGATTTAGCAAATTTGTATTCGGAAGATCCGGGTAATAATTCTGCACAGGGTTCACCAAAAGGTGGTGACTTAGGATGGTTTGAACGCGGACAGATGGTAAAACCTTTTTCTGATGCAGCATTCAGCGCCAAAAAGGGTGCAATAGTTGGTCCTGTTTTATCACAATTTGGTTATCATGTCATTAAAATAATTGACCAAAAAACTGTTAATGGTAAGGATCAAGTTCATGGTGCTCATATTTTGTTAAAAATAACTTTTGGCGCTGAAAGCCGCGATGCATTACGCCGCGATGCAACCTTATTCAGCTACGATGCACAGGATTACGGATTTGACGCTGCTTTGGATACACATTCCGTAGTTGGGTCAGAAGTTTCTGTTAACGAAGATGGTATAATCATAGATCCAATCGGGCAACTGCGCAATGCTTCTCGTTTTGCTCTCAATAGTGAAATTGGTACTGTGTCTTCACCAATGGAAAACGATGATTATTATGCTGTTTTTGTTTTTGAATCCATAACCCCCGAAGGGCCATCACCATTAGAAGATGTGGAAGATCAACTTAAACAAGATATTAGAAAAGATAAAATAGCAAATGCTACCAAAACTGTCGCATCTGACCTAAGAGATCAAATCAATAAAGGAACAACTTTTGATGATATTGTCGCCGAAGGGAAAGGATATGAAATTGTAACTGACGAAACGAAATCACTTAACCGCGGATTTTCATCTATCGGACGCAGTAATTTTGTAACCGGAGCATTGTTAAATGCAAAAAAAGGTGATGTGTTGGGTCCATTGAAAACTGCCCGTGGTTATGCTATAATATTCGTTAAAGATGTGTCTAATATTGATCCTGATGAATATGAAATACGGAAAGATATTTTAAAAAATAATCTGCTTTCCAATAAACAAAACCAAGTGTTTGAGAATTGGTTAAAACAACTGAAAGACAAAGCGGATATAGAAGATTACCGTAAGTATCATTTCTAATACTTACAATTTTTAAATAATAAAAAGGGCTCCATTTGGAGCCCTTTTTTGTAGAGACGTAATATTTTACGTCGCATAAATATATGTAGTTTTAAATTACACTACACCTTGATCTAACATTGCATCTGCAACTTTTATGAAACCACCAACATTTGCACCTTTTACGTAGTTAATGAATTTTCCATCAGTTCCGTATTTTACACAAGTCTCATGAATATCTTGCATGATTTTGCGCAATCTTTCATCAACTTCTTCACGTGTCCAGCTCAAACGCAGAGAATTCTGACTCATTTCTAAGCCGGATACAGCAACACCACCGGCATTAGCAGCTTTTCCCGGTCCGTATAGAATCTTATTTTTCATGTAAACATCAATTGCTTCCGGTGTGGATGGCATATTGGCACCTTCGGATACACAGAAACAACCGTTTTTAACTAACATTTCAGCATCTTCGCCGTTTATTTCATTTTGTGTAGCTGATGGTAAGGCAACATCACATTTTACTTCCCAAGGACGTTTTCCCTCGTGATATTCGCAACCATATTTTTCAGCATATTCCTTGATGCGACCACGTTTGATATTCTTGAGTTCCATCACGTATTCAAGTTTTTTACGGTCAATACCTGCCGGATCATAAATATAACCTGAGGAATCTGATACCGTTACCGGTTTCCCGCCTAAGTCTAATACTTTTTGAATTGAGTATTGTGCAACATTTCCTGAACCGGAAATAGCAACTGTTTTGCCTTCAAAGCTTTCGCCACGCGTTTGCAGCATCTCATTTGCAAAATAAACGTTACCATAACCTGTCGCCTCAGGGCGAATTAAACTACCACCCCAATTCAATCCTTTACCTGTTAAAGTACCGGTAAATTCATTGCGCAAACGTTTATACTGCCCAAACATGTAACCAATTTCACGTCCGCCTACGCCGATGTCACCGGCGGGAATATCGGTATTCGGACCGATATGACGTTGTAATTCTGTCATGAATGATTGAGTAAAACTCATAACTTCATTATCAGATTTACCTTTTGGATCAAAATCTGATCCACCTTTACCACCACCCATTGGAAGAGTTGTCAAACTATTTTTAAGCACTTGCTCAAATCCAAGGAATTTTAAAATACCAAGGTTTACAGATGGATGAAAACGCAATCCACCTTTATAAGGACCAATCGCTGAATTAAATTCAACACGGTAGGCCTTATTAATTTCGACCTCGCCTTTATCATTACGCCATGGAACCCTAAATAAGATTACTCTTTCCGGTTCTATTAACCGTTCTAATACTTTTGCTTGCATATAATGTGGATTATCTTGCAGGAAATCCCATAGTGATTCAACTACTTCTAACACTGCTTGATGAAATTCAACCTCACCCGGATTCTTGGCTTTAACCATATCCATAAATGATTCAACTGAATTGTACATTTATTGTTTTCTCCTAACTATTTATATTTAATAAAAATGATTAAAATTTAGTCCGCAAAGTTACTATTATTGTATATTACATTTCCAAGTAAATAGGACAAAGGAGTACATTTATTT
>CBDURO010000029.1:0-19910 GCA_965369995.1 uncultured bacterium
ATATAAAAGTTAGGACAGCAGTAGTTGAGAGACGAAAAAGTTCTACAATGATTCCAATTTATACTCACTATTCAAAACCATTTTCAAATTCTTTAACCAACTTTCTCGAAACAAGTGATAATCTTAGTGGCGAACTTTATGTTAAAATGATTGGTCATACAGTAACCGGTCAGCAAGGAAATTGGGATAATGGAATGTTGGCTATTAAGACTTTTCTAAATGATGTGGTTGGAATTGATACAACAAAAATTAATATGGTGGATGGCTCAGGCCTATCCCGTTATAATTTGACATCACCTGACCAAATTACTCAATTATTAAAATATATGTATTCTAATCATGCTTACAATGCAGAATTTCTGTCAGTTTTACCTACCGGTGGGTGGGATGGAATTTTGAAGAATCGAATGATAGAAATTGAACACGAGAGTAGTATCCGTGCAAAAACCGGTTCGCTATCCGGAATTAGTTGCTTGTCAGGTTATGCTTTTACAAAGAGTGGAGAGCCATTAGCTTTTTCAATAATGATGAATGGTTATGTTGATGAATCAAAACCCTATCAAGATTTACAAGATAGGATTTGTGATATATTGGTTGGGTATTAATTAAATCTATTCTACAAATTAAAACACACAACTTTCGGTTCTGTCATTTCCTGTAAAGCGAATTTGATACCTTCACGTCCCAAACCGCTATTTTTTACTCCACCAAACGGCATTAAATCAACACGGTAATCTGTTGAATCATTTACGATTACACTGCCAACATCCATGTTTTTGATGGCATGGAAAGCATTATTGATATTATTGGTAAAGATAGCTCCATGTAAACCATAATCCACATTATTACTTTTTTCAATTGCTTCATCAAGATTTTTAACGGAATATAATGTAACAGCCGGACCAAACACTTCTTGGCAATCCAACTTTGCTGTGGCGGGCATATTTTCAAAAACCGTTGGTTGCACTAATGAACCTTTGCGTGTACCTCCGGTTAAAAGGCTTGCACCTTTATTGACTGCATCTTCTACCCACTCAACTACTCGCACTGCTTCTTTTTCAGTTATCATTGGACCCATATCGGTATTTTCATTAAGTTGGTATCCGACTTTATATGATTTGGTTTTTTCAACAAATTTATTTCTAAAGTCATTGTATACAAAATCTTGAATATATATCCGCTGTACACCGATGCAATTCTGTCCGACTGCCCAAAACGCTCCCGAAACGCATGATTCCACTGCTTTCTCTAAATCACAATCTTCCAAAACGATTACCGGAGAATTGGATCCAAGTTCCATACCTATCTTTTTTAATCCGGCTTTTGAAGCAACACGTTTTCCTGCTTCTACACCACCGGTAAACGATACCATTCGGATACGTTCATCAGAGACTAAGGCGTCACCTATTTCGTGTCCATGACCGGTGATAACTGATAAAATTTCACCTGGCAGTCCTGCATCTAAAAAACATTCTGCTAATTTCAAGGCAGATAGGGGAGTTACGGTAGCAGGTTTTAATACAACAGAATTTCCACCTGCTATTGCGGGACCTAATTTATGTGCTACTAAATTTAATGGATCATTAAATGGAGTGATTGCAGCGATAATTCCAATCGGGAATCGATAATAATAACCAACGCGGTTTTCCGATCCTTCTGCGCTATCAAATGGAATTGTTTCGCCATATATTCTGCGAGCTTCCTCTGCTGAAATAGTGATAGTGTTTATTGCCCTACCAACTTCTTTACGCGCTTCACTAATTGTTTTAGAACCCTCGGTTGCAATCGTTTTTGCTAAATCTTCATAGCGAGATTCCATGATATCGGCAGTTTTCTTAAGAATAGAAATTCTTTTATGAGCAGGAAGGTTGCGGTTTATTTCATATCCTTTTTGAGCAATCTCAATTGCTTTTTCAATATCATCAATTGTGCCGTAGGGAACGGTATCAACTACTGAATTATCATATGGATTTAATACGTCAATTTTCTTTTTATTATCAACCCATTTGCCACCGATTAACATTTTCATAACTATCTCTCAATTAAATTTTTCTTAAACAATTATCCAGATCATTCTGAATATCTTGTACATCTTCGCAACCAATCGAAATACGAACTAATCCATCGGTTATACCGGCATTAATTTTATCTTGTTGATTCATTGCAGAATGTGTCATGGATGCAGGATGTTGAATTAGAGTTTCGTATCCACCAAGCGATACCGCTAATGTTGCGAGTTCAACGTTATTCATAATGGTTCTGCCTCCATTTACACCTCCCTGTACCTCAAAACTGATCATAGAACCGAAACCACGCATCTGTTTTTTTGCTAATTCATGATGTGGATGTGAAGGCAATCCTGGATATCGTACCCATTCAACTTTTGGATGGTTTTCAAGAAATTCGGCAATAATTTGCGCATTTTCTTGGGCTTTTTGTACTCTGAGTGAAAGTGTTCTTAATCCACGAAGCACTAACCAAGCCTGATGCGGGTCAATTGTGCCGCCAAGATTCACTAAAACTTTGCGCGTACGCATTAATAATTCTTTATTATTAAATACCAATATTCCACTTACAACGTCGGTGTGCCCATTGATTGATTTTGTCATGCTGTGCATGACGATATCTGCACCAAAATCGAATGGATTTTGCAAAATTGGACTCATAAATGTATTGTCAACTGCCAAGACTGCTCCGTTAGAATGTGCAATGTCAGCGCACGCTTTGATATCAGTTAATTTAATTGTAGGATTAGCTGGTGTTTCAATAAAGATAAGTTTTGTATTTGGTTTGATAACCATTTTTACATTTTCGATATCTGAAGTGTCAACAAAGTTAAACTCTACGCCAAACCGCGAAAATTCTTTTTCCATTACAACACGCGATGGGCCATAAACTGCTTCAGAACAAATAAAATGTGCACCAACTTCTAGAAAGGTCATGTAAATAGTAGATACGGCAGCCATCCCTGAGGATGTTGCTAAAGCGTCAGTTCCTTTTTCTAATATAGCAACTGCTTCTTGCAAAGCTGTTGTTGTTGGATTTCCCAATCGTGTGTAAATATATCCGGGTTCTTCACCTGCAAATCGTTTGGCACCCTCTTCAGCCGAATCAAATTTAAAAGTTGATGTTTGATAAATAGGTGGGGCAACCGAACCATATGTTTTATCAGGATTTGTTCCGGCGTGCGCAACTTGCGTATCTCGCCTTTTTGATCTAATATTTTTCATTATGATTATGTTTGTTTATTATTGTTGTTGATGAATTTCTAAAATATCTGTTAATATGGAATATCCGGTTTCAATTTTGCCCGCACCGGCACCAATGATGGTAACATCACCAAGTAAATCGGTGGTGAATGTTAAGGCGTTTGTGGCACCCATGATATTAGCAAGCGGATGAGTTAGAGGAAGTTTTTCCGGTTTGACCGATGCTTTAACACCGTCCTCTTGTTTTTCAATTGTTCCTATCAATTTCCATCGTGAATTTTCTTCTTTCGCATCTTCGATCATTTGTGGTGTTATTTGTGTGATACCTTCTCTTTGAACATCGGTCGCGCTAATTCCTGCGTTCATCAATACATTCGCTAAAATGATTACCTTTGCCATTGCATCAAACCCTTCAACATCTCCGGTTGGATCTGCTTCGGCATATCCTAAATCTTGGGCTTTTTTCAGTACGGCGTCAAAAGTCATTCCCTTTTCCATTTCAGACAGCATGTAATTAGTCGTTCCGTTTAAAATTCCTTTGATTGCTGTTATTTCACATCCGGCAAGCGGTCCGTCAGCTAAATTAAGGACAGGTGTGCCGGACATTACAGTTCCTTCGATCATAAATTTTACATTATTTTTTTCAGCAAGTTTTTGCATTTCAGAATATTGAAGTGCTGCAGGACCTTTATTGCTTGTTACAACGTGCTTCTTATTTGCAAAAGCAGTTTTGCAATGCGTGATTGCCGGTTCTCCGGTCTTTACATCTGTATATGCTAACTCACAAATTATATCAGCATTTGTTTCCTTGATAGTTCGGATTGAATCCCAACCTTTTTCGCAATCACAATTACTATCTTCACATTTGTATTCTTCAAGATTTTTCCCGGAGCTAACTAAAGATAAACACTGTTGAATATCCAATCCATCTTTGCAATAAACTGCTCCTTTTAATACATCGCTAATAGCTATAATTTTCCCTTCAAAATTGTATTTTGATTTGAGATATTTCTTTTTTGAAAGTAATATCTCGCACAATCCTTGACCAACTGTCCCAAATCCGATTAAAGCAATTCTAGTTTTCATATCTAATCCTTGATGCTATTTGATGTTTGCAAATCCTTTTTCAATATCCGAAATTATATCATCGGGATCTTCAATACCGGCTGAAATCCTTACAGCATTTGGTTTAATACTTGCTAAAGCGCGGCCTTCTTCTCCTTGCTGTTGATGAGTAGAAATAGCATTTAATGTAGCAACAGTTTTAACACGACCCAAATCAGTAGCTCGCCAAATCATTTCCAATCCATCATAAAATTTCCGTGTATTCTCGGTTGTTCCCTCTCTATTCTCTTTTATTTCTACTGATAGCATATATCCGTAAAGATTTTTGTTGCTATCGACCAATTTCATATATTTCTTTGCTAAGTCATGTGAAGCATAGCTTTGCAGTCCGGGGTAATGTACTCTGTCAATTAACGGATGATTTTCAAGATACTCGGCGATGATTTGTGTACTGCGACTCATTTGTGCAATTTTCATCCGTAAGCTACGCATATCATTTAATGTTAAAATGCAAGCCATAGGATTAATAGCAGGACCATTGTCGCGATAAGGCCATAGCTTTGCCCAAGTCGCAAAATCGGCTTTCATTTCATCGGAACCGACTTTGCTTATGATATTTTTCTTAGATGTTAACAATCCTAATATTGTCATACCGCTTGATGCTAAAACTTTTGAAGCTGATTGAACAACTATATCTGTGCCAAATTCTAATGGTCGTGTTAATGCCGGAGAGGCGCAAGTAGCATCGACGATTAATGGAATATTATTTTCATGCGCTAAATCTGCCACTGTTTGAATATCAAATATATCAACAGATGGATTAGACGGAAATTCTCCATATAGGAATCTTGTTCCTGCATCAACTTTTTCTTTCCATTCGCTTAAATTAGTCGGATTTTTAACCCAACGAACTTCCACGCCCTGCTCTAGCCAACGGCGCACCCAAAATTGTTGGAATGCCCCACCATAAACCTTCGCTGAAGCGACAAAATTTGGCGGCGGAAGAGAATCGTCTTTTATAAGAAATGGATCTGTTGCGGTACGAATAGCGCTCATTCCGCTTGCTGTGGCGAGCGATGAAGCTTCTAATCCTGTACCATAACTTTCTAATAAGGCGGTAGTAGCTTCAAGGTAGAAATTGGAAGGATTCGCAATTCGTGTGTAGCACCAAGTAGGCATTTGATATGATAATCCAGCTTCCATTTCTCCGCTGTCATGATAGGCTTGGGCGGGGCTCATATAAATTGGTTCCATAATTGAACCGTTGTTCTTATTTAATGCTTCGCTAAGGTCGTATACTCCGTGTGTTGCAATTGTATCGAATTTCCAATTTTTTGTGCGATCGATACGTTTTTGATGCTCAGCA
Organism: uncultured bacterium; assembly: GCA_965369995.1. Lineage (GTDB taxonomy): Bacteria > Fidelibacterota > Marinisomatia > Marinisomatales > JAHJCW01 > JAHJCW01. The sequence goes on from CBDURO010000029.1 coordinate 5,641, forward strand.
ACCATTTTCTGACCCTCTTTGATCCAATAATTAATATCTTTTGGAATGTATTTATTTTCAAGATTTATCATTTGGTATTTCTCCAATCGGAATTTTTGTTTCTTGTTTTAAAGTTGATAATACCACAAGAGTTTTTAAATGCTGAACGTCAGGTAAAGCAGTTAGGGTGTGAATTATAAATTGTTCATAAGCCGGAATATCTTTTGTGGCAATTTTTAGTAGGAAATCAGCACCACCGGTAATATGATGGCATTCTAAAACTTCATTCAATTCAACAATTGAGCTCATAAAACGCTCAATTGCATCCTTACCATGGCGAACCAAGGTAACCTCTACATAAGTAAAGCAAGTTATACCAACTTTAACCGGATCAACCAAAGCAACGTATTTCTTAATATATCCGTTATTTTCAAGCTTTTTTACTCTCTCAGAAGTTGGTGGTGGTGATATATTAATTATTTTTGCAAGATCAGAATTTCTAATTCTACCATCTTCTTGCAAGGTTTCTAATATTTTTTTGTCAATATTATCAATATTCATATTTTTATAATGTAAATAGATTAAATAACAATATAATATACTGATAAATAAAATAAATACATAAAGAAACGCCAAGATATTATCAAATATCCTAATAAAATGATGAAGTAATATTAATTATGCATCTTATTTTATATTTGATGATTTTTCATGTATACTTAGTTTTAATATGATTAATAATGGGTAAAACAATGAAAGCGGTATTTTATAATAAATATGGTTCACCGGATGTTTTGGAAGTTGGTGAATTAGAAAAGCCAAAAATCAATGAAACTGAAATATTAGTACAGGTGCACGCTTCATCGGTGAATCCAGTGGATTGGAAAATTAGAATGGGTGGTTTGAAAATACTTACCGGGAACAAATTCCCGAAGGGATTAGGTGGAGATATTGCCGGTAAAGTTGTTGAAGTAGGTGAAGAAGTAACAGGATTTGAAGTTGGGGATGAAGTATATGGTAAGATCAGTGGTTTTAAGGGCAATGCTTATGCAGAATACGTTGTTGCAAAACCTGAAGATTTGGCGCAAAAACCGAAAAATTTAAATTGTAATGAAGCTGCCACTGTTCCGTTAGCAGCATTAACCGCTTATCAAGCATTAGTAAACCGTGGTGAGTTGACCAAAGGTTCAAAAGTATTAATTAATGGATGTTCAGGTGGCGTAGGTCATTTTGGTGTTCAAATTGCAAAAGCCTTAGGTGCTGATGTAACGGGTGTTTGCAGTACCAAGAATGTCGCATTAGCGAAGGAATTAGGCGCTGATTTTGTTATCGATTACACCAAAGAAAATGTTACAGATAAAAAAGACAAATATGACTTATTTTTTGACGCTGTTGCAAATCAATCATATGGTAAGATCAAACCGATTTTGAAGAAAAAGGGTAAATATGTTACAACGCTTCCGGCGGTAGGTGTAATTTTAAATTCTATTACGGGATTATTTAGCTCCAAAAAAGCCAGCATGATCAACGTCAAGTCCAATCCACAAGATTTGCAACTGATTACCGAAATGATAGAAAATGGTAAAGTGAAACCGCTAATTGATAAAATATATCCGTTGGAGGATGTTCGCGAAGCACATCGCTACAGCGAAACGGGACGGGTTGTTGGTAAATTAGCGCTGTCGATAAAATAAGGTGTTTTTATGATCAAAGGTATTGTGAAAGAATATGATCGTACAAAAGGTTTTGGTTTTATCATCGGTGAAGATGACAGAGATTATTTTGTACATGTGAGCGGATTGCGTCCTCAATTACAACAGCGCGGTTTACGTGAAGGACAACAAGTTTTATTTGATACCGAATTTGGAATTAAGGGGGACAAAGCCGTAAACGTTAGAAACGCATGAAAACCAATGAAATTCTCTAGAATTATAATTGTTAAACCTTGCTTGATATTTCTGTTACTAACATTAATCAACTGTAATTTTATTAGTAATTTTTGTAATACTGAATCAAAAGGACCCGGTGCAATAGTATTAACGTTTGATGATAAATATATTAACGATTGGTTTACAGCTGATAGTATTTTTTCAATTTATGATTGGAAAGCAACATTTTGTGTTACTGCGTATGGCACGTTGACTGAAAATGAAAAACTAAAATTGATGACGTTACAAAATAATGGACATGAAATAGCATCGCATGGAACTCACCATTATAATGCTTTATCTTATTTGTCGAACAACTCAATTGAAGAGTATATAAAAAATGAAATATTACCATCGCTAAATGAAATGAAAATAGACGGTTTAAATATCACTTCATTTGTTTATCCAGGTGGTGTTAGGAGTGTTGAATTAGATTTAGCGTTATTTGATTATTTCTCTGTACTAAGGGGAACTACCTATGATAAAATTTCAGCAAAAAGTAAATCTCATTATTTAATAAGGGGAGAAAAAGAATTGCTAGTTTGTGGCTTAGGAATTGACAATCATTATTCCCATTTTGATATTGATTATATTATTAATTTACTTGAATACGCAGATAAAGAAAATATTGCACTAATATTATATGGTCATAAGATTGCTGATAATGATACATCAAAATATGTTACATCATATAATACCCTTGATGAGATTTGTAATTATGTTCAACAGAATGGTATGGAGTTTTTAACATTAAGAGAATTGGTAAACTTTAATCTAAATTGATACTAATAGATTTAACCTATCGAATGAATATAAAAAAACAATCATTCTATTTATTACTAATATTCCTCTATTCTTGTGCGTCTATTAAAGCACCTCCAGGGGGACCTGTAGATGAAACTCCACCTGACATAATTGAAGTAAATCCACCAAGCGGCACTACTAGTTTAACCTCTAATAAAATATCAGTTAGATTTTCTGAATATATGGATGAAAAAAGTTTTAAAAATAATATTAAGGTATTTCCACGTCTGGCAAAACCTTTAGAATCTAAATTTAAAGGCGATGAAGTTATTCTAACGTTTCCCGATTCATTGGATAGCGAGAAGACTTATATTATTTATCTAAATCGCAATATTAAAGATGAGCATGGGATCTCACTAGCTAGAACAGTACAATTAGCATATACTACAGGAGACAAAATAAGCAACGGAGCTATAGAAGGAAAGGTCTATGGATTCGGAGATAAATCCGTTCATCTATGGAAAATTAATAATGCAGTAATCGATTCATTATTTGCAACTCAACCGGATTATATTACCGATGTTAATGACGATGGACTTTACTCATTTAGTTATTTGGCACCGGGCGATTACCAAGTTTTAGCAGTTGAGAAATCTGGTTCAGGCCTACCGCTTAATACAAGCCATACAGGGTACGGTTTACACTGGCAAAAAAAATTAAATCTTGCTGAAAATGATACATTATCAAATGTCAATATGCGACTTTGGAAAAAACCAGCAAAGTTGAAATTACTACGGGGGGAATGGTCAGCATTTAATTGGGGAAGATTGGTTTTCAATAATGATTTACCGGAAGGTATAACAATAAATTTACAATTGGAATCCGATGATAATACAATCTCAGATTTACTCCGGTATTATCAAGATCCAATGGATCAGAAAAATTTAATTGTACAAGTAAATGATTCATTAATATTGAATTCATTAAAAGTAAATATAGTTTCACTAAAATTTAATGATGAATTACTGATGGATTCATCGGAAGTTGTAATTCAAATTCCGCAAGAACCGGATACAAGTTATTTACAAATTCTAGAACCGGCATCAAACTTTCAAATTTTTCCAAATACTTTAATAATAGAAGAATTAGATATTATATTTACCAAACCGGTACAATTATCTGAAGACTTATTACTTTTACCAAAATTATTCAAAAATGATTCTATACAAGTTAATGTAAATATTAAACAAATAAATCCTATGCAATTTCAATTGATTCCAATATTACAATGGGAAGAAAACGAAAAATACAAATTGAAAATCAATCGGAAAGGTATTTTAGCTGAAGGTGGCAGGGGACTTAAAGATTCTACATTAACAATCAATTTACGTACAACTAAAAGTATAGGACATGGTATGGTTACCGGTAAAATAAGTGAAGCCGTACATTTAAATTTAGCGGTTGAACTGTTTTCTACGAAAAATCCATCTTTGTCACACACGTCTTTTGTAAATTTAAAGTCTCAATTTGAGTTTAAAACAATACCGGAAGGTAATTATTCACTTTATTTTTTTAAAGATAGTGACAATGATATGAAATACAGTTTTGGAAATGCATTTCCAAATATACCATGTGAGTGGTTCTACTTTTATCCGGATACATTCGAAGTGCGGACAAATTGGGAAACAGAAATTGCTCCAATTAAATTACCGGAGGTAAAATAATGTATTGCGTAATAATGGCTGGGGGAAGCGGTACTCGATTTTGGCCATACAGCAGAAATAATCGCCCAAAGCAGTTACTCAATATCGTAGGCGAAACCAGTATGTTGCAAATGACAGTCGACCGTCTAAAAAAAATAAATACTGTTCAGGATATTTTCATTGCAACAAGACAAGATTTAGCAGATGTAATTAAGGAAGAAGTGACCGGGATTAAACATGAAAATATCATTATTGAACCAAGTGGTAAAAACACTGCTCCCTGCATTGGGTTATCGGCGCTTAAAATGGCCAAATTGCAAAAAAATGCCGTAATGGGTATTTTCCCGGCTGATCACCTAATTGTTGGTCACAAACGGTTTGCTAAAGCAATCACCACAGCAAAATACATAGCTTGTAAGAGAAATGCTTTAGTTACAATCGGTCTAAAACCGACTTTTCCATCTACCGGATATGGTTATATCCAGTATGATCTCGATAGCGATGTCGATCATTTGGACGCTTATAATGTAAAAGTATTTGCGGAAAAACCGCATTTATCATTAGCTGAAAAATTTATTAAAAGCGGTGATTTTTTATGGAACTCAGGTATGTTTATTTGGACTGTAGATACATTTTTTAAAAATTTACAGAAGCACATGCCCGATTTATTTCATCAACTTAAGCAAATTGATAAATTAATTGCTGCCGGAAAAGATTTTAAGGAGGTATGGGAAGAAATCAAACCGGAATCAATTGATTACGGCATCATGGAAAAAGCTAAAGATGTTTATTTAATAAAAGCTAAATTTGAATGGAGCGATTTAGGCTCTTGGAACACCGTTTATGATTATATGCATAAGACTGACGAAGGTAATGCAATCAAGGGTGATGGTATCGTTTTAAACGGAAAAAATAATTTTATTCAATCCGATAATAGACTTACTGCGATTGTCGGTTTAGATAATATTGTTGTTGTAAATACGGATGATGCTACGTTAGTTATTCCAAAAGATCAGGTAGAAAATGTGAAAGATTTGGTAAACTATATTAAAAAACAAAACCGTAAAGAATTGTTATAATTTTTTTGAATACAGACAAAATATTTGAATATTTATTGGAATTAGCCGAGCGGATGGGAATTCGCATTGTTAAAGGAAAGGGTGATTTTAATGGTGGCGGTTGTCGTGTGCGTGAGGATAAAGTGATTGTAATCAATAAAATAAAACCAATTGAATATCAGTCAAAGATAATAGTAGAAGGATTAGCAAATTATGGTTTATCGGATCATTATTTGATTCCGGCAGTACGTTCGTATATTGAAGATAATTTGAATATTAAGATATAATTACTAACATATAATTTAGTAGAGGAAAAAATGAAAGAGTATAAATCAGGTGATATTAAAAATTTAGCTATAGTTGGGCATGGAGCATGCGGTAAGACCATTTTATCAGAGGCTATGTTAGCCAACGGAGGAATTGTAAATCGAATTGGTTCGATTGAAAACGGATCAACGGTTTCCGATTATCATCCTGATGAACATAGCCGCCAAATATCCATACATGCCACAACACTGCATATCGAATGGAATGAAAAGAAAATTAATTTTATTGATACTCCAGGATACCTCGATTTTGTTGGCGAAGCGCTTGGTGCTTTAGCGGTTGTTGATATGGCAATGGTTGTTATTCATGCTGCTCAGGGAATAGAAGTTGGTACAGAGCAGATGTGGTCAAATGCCACAAAAAAGAATATTCCAAAGATGTTAGTAATCAATGGTATGGACAGAGAGCATACAAAATTTGATGAAATCCTTAAAAAGACTCGCGAACGATTTGGTAATAATGTGTTTCCGTTACAATTACCCGTCAATGCCGGTCCTGGTTTTAATCAAATTGTTGACGTAGTTAGAAGTGAAATAATAACTTATAAAACAGATGGTAGCGGCAGTTTTACTGAAGCTAAAGCCGACGAAGAATGGGAAGACCGCGTAAAACAATTACATGAAGAATTTATTGAATATATAGCTGAATCTGATGATACATTGTTAGAAAAATACTTTGAGCAAGGCAGTCTAACCGAAGATGAAATGAGAGAAGGAATTCATACTGCTTTCCAGAATCAATCATTTATTCCTTTATTTTGCACATCAGCAACAAATAACATCGGTATTAACCGATTATTAGATTTTATAAGTAAATATGGTTCCTCACCAGTTGACAGAGCGAGTGTAATGGCTAAAGATATTAATAAGAAGGAAGACATTAAAGTAAAGCTCGACAATCCTGAACCTGTTGTACAAGTTTTTAAGACAATCAGCGAAGCACACGTGGGTGATCTTTCATTTTTTAGGGTTTATTCAGGAAATGTAACTACAGGTCAAGATCTGTACAATTCTTCTCAAGCGTCGAGTGAGCGTATGGGGCAGTTATTTGTGTTGAATGGTAAAAATCGTACAAGCGTGCAACATATAAATGCTGGAGATATTGGAGCAGTAGTTAAGTTGAAACACACTCATACCGGCGATACTCTTTGCAGTGCAAAATTTAAGGTTATATTACCGGAGACTGATTATCCAAACCCAAATATCCATGCCGCAATTATGCTTAAATCAAAAGGCGATGAGGAAAAAATATCAATGGGATTGGCTTCACTACATGAAGAGGATCCAACTTTTGTATATCGCGTGGATAGTGAAATTCGCCAAACTATCATATCTGGGCAAGGCGAATTACATCTTAAGGCAGCGGTAGAGCGTTTGAAAGAGCGTTTTGACGTAGAAGTTGAAATGATTGAACCCAAAATTCCATATCGTGAAACGATACTAGGTAAAGGCGAATCGAAATATCGTCACAAAAAGCAATCCGGTGGCGCAGGTCAATTTGCCGAAGTATGGATGCGTATAGAACCTAAAAAACGGGGTGAGGGTGTTGAATTTACTGATACATTAAAGGGACAAAATGTAGATCGTGTTTTTGTTCCGTCTGTGGAAAAAGGTGTACAGGCGGTATGTATAGAAGGAGTAATTGCCGGATACCATGTGGTAGACGTCAAAGTTGATTTTTATGATGGGAAACAGCATCCGGTAGATTCTAAAGATATAGCATTCCAAACTGCCGGGAAATGGGCGTTCCGTGAAGCATTTGAAAAAGCTAAACCATGCTTACTTGAACCCATTATTAATGTTGAAGTTAAAATACCGGAAGAATTTATGGGTGATGTTATGGGAGATGTTTCAGGGCGACGTGGTAAAATAATGGGTATGGATTCTGATGGTGGTTTCCAAATTATTAAAGCTCAAATTCCTCAAGGAGAATTACATAATTATGCTACGACTATTCGTTCATTATCCGGCGGACGTGGATTGCATACCGAGGAATTTAGTCATTATGAAAGAATGCCGGGAGACATTCAAAAGAAAGTAATAGCTGCTTACCAAAAATCTAGAGAAGAAGCAAACAGTTAAAATTGACTGATCAACAAAGATTGTGGTCGCCTTGGCGGATGGAATATATCCTGAGCACTAAAGAGGACGGTTGTGTATTCTGTAAAAAAAGTAAGAGTGACCAAGATCGGGATAATCTTGTATTGTTTAGAGGTGCAGATTCCTTTGTATTAATGAATTTATATCCATACAATAATGCCCATTTGCTAATTGCACCATACGTACATGTAGATACAACATTAGAATTATCATTACAAGTATCTAATGAAATGATGTATTTAGCTAATGAATCCATGCGAATTATTAAAAAGACGATGAATGCGGATGGCTTCAATTTTGGTGCGAATATCGGTGCTATTGGTGGGGCAGGTATAAAAGATCATATTCATTTTCATGTTGTACCAAGGTGGTTAGGCGACACAAATTTCATGCCAGTAATTGGACACACAAAAGTAATGGTGGAAGGTTTACTTGAAACTTATGACGAGTTAAAACCACATTTTGAAAAAATAAAACTAATTGGAGATTAAGATGCCTTTTTCACATGCTTGGTTACCTTATATATATTTATATGGAGTTGGTGGCTTATTATTTGGTAGCGGTTTATTAATTACAATAAAAAGTGGCTCCTTAGATTTAAAACGACCGGGGCACAAGAATTGGTTTTTAATATTAATATTTGGTTTTATCTGGTTTATGGTTATGCATGCAGTATGGAATTTAGCTGCCATGGAAGTGCTTAGTCTCAAGGTAAGCGCTATAATTTGGGTTGCATTTATGGTTTTATCGTTGGGATTTGGCTATTTTAGACTTGGTAAAAGAGCGAGGTCATAATGGAACAAACCGGAGTACAAACGTTTCATAGTATCGGTTCTCCAACCGATTGGATAGTCATGGCGGTTTATTTCGCTTTTGTAATGCTTTTTGGAAGTTATTTTGGAAGATATACTCGCTCTACATCTGATTTCTTTTTCGGCGGACGGCGGTTTTCATGGTGGTTGATAACAATGTCCATTGTTGCTACGGGAGTAGGTAGTCATAGCTTTGTGAAATATTCCGCAAAAGGATTTGAGCATGGTTTATCATCCACAATGACCTACATTAATGATTGGTTCTTTGTACCATTTTTCCTTTTTGGTTGGCTGCCAATTGTTGTTTACTCCAAAGTTCGTTCAATTCCGGAATATTTCGAAAAACGATTTAGTCCCTCATCGCGTTTTATAGCGACACTCCTATTGCTAACTTACATGATCGGCTATATCGGAATTGGCTTTTTGACGCTTGGGAAAGCGATGGTTCCATTATTACCGGAATCATTTGTATTGCTTGGAGCTCATATACCCGTCAATTTGATGGGAGTAATAACAGTTATTGCTATTATAACCGGTATATATATTACATTTGGTGGACAGACTGCTGTTATTTTTACTGACCTTTTACAAGGATTTATATTACTATTTGCCGGATTGCTGTTATTTGCTTTTGGAATTGGATATTTAGGAGGGTTCCAAGCATTTTGGGATTTACTACCGGTTTCATGGCGAATGCCATTAGCTGATTTTAATCGTCCTCCTGATTTTAATTTTGCAGGTATATTTTGGCAAGATGGTATAGCGGGTTCCATTGGATTCTTGTTTATGAATCAAGGATTATTAATGCGTTTCATGGCCTGTAAAAGCGTAAATGAGGGACGTAAAGCAGCGGCAATTAATATTCTATTTATATTGCCGATTTCAGCAATTGTAGTTGGAAATGCAGGTTGGATTGGCAAAGCCATAAGTATTGTAAGTCCTGATGTAATAAGTCCTGCTGCATCTCTTGATCAAATATTTGTCGTCGTAGCGAACATTGTTACAAGTCCGGGTATTTTTGGGTTTGTGATGGCAGCTCTTACAGCAGCACTTATGAGCACCGTTGATACATTAATCAACGCGACATCAGCAATTTTTGTCAATGATGTTTATCGTCCGATCAAAGGATTTCTCAGTAAAAAAGTTACTAGTAAAAAAGCTACTGAGCGTCGTGAACTCGGTGTTGCTAGAATTGCTTCAGTCGGGATAACCGTTCTAGGTGTATTAGCTGTAATTCCATTTAATAGATTTCCAACTGTTTACGAAGCTCACGGGTATTTTCATTCTACCCTTACTCCGCCATTGGTTGTGGCGATATTCTTCGGTGTTTTTTGGAAACGATTTACACCTGCTGCTGTAATTACAACATTTTTAGGAGGTGTTGCGTTGATGGTGCTTGGTGCACACTATCCGGGGGTGTTAATTGCACCATTTGATCATGGAATAACTTTAAATCCCGACCATCCATATACCTATATTAGAGCTTTGTATAATATATTAGTATGTGCAGGTGTAGGTATGCTTACAGTTTGGACAACCGGAATGCAACATAAATTTGTAAAATGGGTACGAAGATTACCGAATACTAATATGATAATGGCTATGTTGACATCGATTTTATCGATTATTTACACCGTCGTAATTGTTTCATTCTTTATTGGTTTTGGCACCATGAATTCAATTTTAGTATTAATTATTATTTCAATACTTTTACTACCGTTAGTTGTAAATTATTATGTTGTTGGATATGATGTAGAAACTCACACTAAAGGTCTTGTTGCGTCTAGTATTCAGGATGCACGTAGATTCTTTAAAGGTGGGGAACCAAATGATGCCGAAGGTGAAAAAGTTTTAGTTCATTATAAAGTTATTGAAAACGAGGCAGATGAAATTAGTTTCTCAAAAAATGATATGCAAACCATGGCAGCTAATCCGGGAGATTTAGTATATCTTTCTGATAAACGCAAATGGTTGGGTGGACTGAAATCAATCCATTCAGTTTATGGTGAACCTCATGATGAAAATGGCATTGCATATATCAACGATGAACAAAGAAAAGTTGGAATATTTGCTAAGGATAAGATTTTAGAAGCAGAAAAAGAATTGTAGGTTTGACAGAACAAATTTTGTGAATAAATTCTGCGCGCTTTTTGAACAAAAATAAAACAATTTCCGGAGTAGCTCAGTTGGTAGAGCGAGTGGCTGTTAACCACCAGGTCGGGGGTTCGAGTCCCTCCTCCGGAGCTAGTTATAACATATTGATATTATATTATTTATACTCAATTAACATATCCATTATTTAGCTTGCAATAATACCATATATTGCGTGTTTCTTTCTTTTCTCTAATGCCCAAATTACATTTCCATAATCAAAGTGCCAGTATTCTTTTGGATCAACTACAAAATCTTCTTTATCAAAGAGACTTATAAGTAATTCTCTGTTCTTTCTTACTTGCGATGTAATATCGGGATGAAAGGGATAACATGTTTTATTTAGTTCTAAATGTAATCCGTCATTATTCCCAAAATCCATTACGGCATCTTTTTTTAAATCATATATTAAGGCATCTACAGCCCCACCGGTTGAATGCATTGATTCTTCTTCCGGAGCAATAAAATAAGAAACTATATTACTTATTTCTTCTAATGATTTATTAGGATGATCTTTTTTTATAATTTTAACCCTTCTGTCCCGTAAAAGTTTTTGATGTGCAAATGATCTCCATACAGAACGAATAATCAGTATTTTATCTTTCTTATCTAAAATTTTACTTATTTGACCTATTTTATCAAAGACAGCTTTTCTGACCAGATATTTATAATCTTTTTTAACAGATGGCTCAAACATTAAATTAAATCCAGATTCTTTTAGACTAATTAACGGGGAATTGTCATCATTAATGATAATAGTTCGGATAAGTTGCTTTTGAAAACGGTCTAATCGTTCAACTAATTCACAATATTCTTTTGGAGTCATAGGTTATTTATATTTTTTAATTATATATGGAGAGGTCATTGCTGAGAGTAATGCTCCGTAATTCAAATCAAACTCCAACTCATTTCCTACTTTTAATTCTAACTTCTTCACATCAACGACGAGATGGTCACTACTTGCTCCTAAAATATCAATATCCAACATAGGAGTTAGACCTGAAACTAAAACATCTTGTAAACCAACTCCGAGTAAAATTCTTTTTGTTAAACCACGGTCAATAAATTTTGGTGTATTTCCAAAAGCATCCTGATAAACATTTCCATAGGGTAAAGAAGGCTTTGTTTTTGATTCAATAACTTCTGCAATTAAAGTAAAGGCATCCGTAAACAAATTTGGTATTGGTTTTCTATCAAGAGTTTCACATCCCAAAAATATGGATTCACCAAGTCTTATATTATTGACTTCACCCACATCCTTCGTTGACATGAACCAATTATAATTGGCAGAATTTCCTCCTGAAACATACTCTAATTTTAATTTGAACTTATCTTCAATATTTTTTGCAATTGAGGACAAAAGTTCCATTTTTTTTTCATCAGGTTTTATTCCCCCGAAACAAGCTAAATTTGTTCCGATACCTACTAACTCAATCCCTTTCAACCTTATTACTTCTTTAATGGCATTATCCAAATCAGACGGCATTATTCCTTCTCTTAAATCTCCCAACTCCACCATTAATATAATTTTATGTTTAGTATCTTGTTTTACTGCATATTTTGAAAGCTCTTTAATTACAGAAAGTTCCGAATTAAGACTAATTCCAGCATACAGCACAACATCGTTCGCTTGACTATAAATAGTTCTTAGTAAGAGAAATTGAGCTTGTATGCCTGCTTCACACATTTTCTCGATATTAACAATTCTTGAATCGGCAAGAATGTTTATTCCGCTTTTCACTAAAGTATTCGCAATCTTAGTATCTCCGCAAACTACTTTTGTAACTCCAATTACATCAATACCTTTTGAAGCATAAAGTTCTTTCAATCTTTTTGCATTATGGGCAATTTTTCCAAGGTTGATCTCTATTCTTGGGGTTAACATGTCAGAAATGCTTGCTATTGTTTTATCGGAAATACTTTAATTATAGGATTTTCAGGAATTGGAATTATTTTAAATGTAGGTTTTTTCAATTTTGGAAATACTTCGAATAACTTTTTAACAAGTTTATCACAACCATGCCACAAGACATCGGTTGACGGTAGTTCAAAATTGTATTCATATTCCAATATTGCCTTATCCACTTCGAGATCTGTCATGTCTTCATGATTGATAGTAATTGCGATTACCTTAGATTTAGAAAATATTTCTAATAAATTGATCTCGCTCTCAAGTGTTGGCATGAGTATCTTTGGATAATCGCACCGATTCTTTCGTTTTGGAGGGTGTTGAATGATGATTGCATTCGGCATTGCTCCCCTTATAATTGCACTTGACGATGTAAACGCAGGATGACTAAGCGCGCCTTGCCCCTCAACAATTATAATGTCTGGTTTGTCATTTTCGTTGGCACAGACAATTGCATTTTCCACTTCCCCAGTAGCAAAGCCAGATGTCAAAACATCAACTGCAATACCGTACTTCGCGCCTTGCAGAAGTCCGGTCTGTCCCGTTGCTATAAATGATACGTTCAAACCTTCTTTTTTCAATGACTTAACAAGATTTACAGCTGTTGTTCTTTTACCAACCGCGCAATCTGTTCCTAGTACAGTTATTACTGGAGTTTTAACATCATTGATTCTTCCTGAGAAATTATGTAATTCCTTTCTTGGGGGTGCTTTTCTTATATCAAAGATATTTACAGCATATTCATTTGCCTTTTGCATAAATTCTTTATCTTCGGTGAAAAACTCTGGTAGACCATTTATAATATTCATCCCTTTTTCCATTGCAGAAAAAATTATTTCTCTCTGCTTCTTATCAAGAAATGAAGCAAGGGGTGCAATACCATAGATAAAATAATCAGGTACCAACCCCAGGTTCTCTATCGCCTTATCGACACTTTCAAATACAGGTATTCCATTTTTTATTCCATCAAGATATTCTCCTGCGTCTAAGCCCGCTTTTGTACTATCTATTAAACCAAGGATCTTATATTTTTCTGAATGTCGAGCAAGTCCGTTTGCAACCTTACCATCAAGTTTTCCAAATTCGTTTTCACTATATACTAATGCTTTATTTCCCATGTGCGTGACTTTATCTTTCTAAAGTGCCGTTGTAAATATTGGCACGATTAATTTTCTTTTTTATCGAAAATGTTAATTGATTTTCTATACTTATTTAACTCGTCAACGGTTATATTAAGCGATACTTAACCGTAATTCTATTTGCTAGAATCATTCAATTCAGTATTTATAACCTAAATAGTGGTTTTATTTCACATCGTTAATTACAATGGTGAAATTGGAATTGGTACTTAAAGTAGTAAATTTGGATAGTATTGTCTAAGGGAGGAGTAAAAAATACAAGGCAAAACCGTACCACATTTCCATAACCTATACATGTAATTTATAGCGGAATATACTAAGAACCTATCTGATTAATTTTTATTACTTTGTTGGTAATATCATACCTTCAATTCAACACCTTTGTAACCCAAGTCCTACTAACACCTAAATGCCTAGCTAA
>CBDURO010000030.1:0-19166 GCA_965369995.1 uncultured bacterium
GAGCTTTCATCCTGGCAGGTAACTACTAAACCAGTTGGAAGATGAGTTATACGAACAGCGGATTCAGTTTTATTTACATGTTGACCTCCGGCTCCACTTGCGCGATAAGTATCAATCTTGAGGTCTTCATTGCGTACTTCAATGTCAGCTTCTTCAGCTTCCGGTAAAATTGCAACAGTAGCAGCTGATGTGTGAACTCTGCCACTTGCTTCTGTTTTTGGTACACGTTGTACTCGGTGAACTCCACTCTCATACTTCATTTTACCATAAGCACCTTTACCCGCTATAGAAAATACGATTTCCTTAAATCCACCAATGCCTGTTCCATTAGCATCCATAACATGATATTGCCAATTGGATCGTTCGGCAAAACGTGAATACATTCTAAATAGATCTGAAACGAACAGAGCCGCTTCATCCCCTCCGGTACCGGCTCGTATTTCAACAATAATATTTTTGTTGTCATTCGGGTCTTTTGGTATGAGCAAAACTTTTAACTTTTCCTCACATTTCTGAAGTTCTAATTCAGTATTTGGCAAATCGTCTTTGGCAATTTCTTTCAACTCTTCATCATCGCTACTCAGTATATCTTGATATTCTTCAATCTGCTTATTAAGAGCAACATACACCCTCGCCTGATTTACTATATCTTCGATTGAGCTGCGTTCTTTAGAAATTTCGATGACTTTTGAATTATCAGCAAGGATTTCAGGATCTGTCAATGATTTTTCAAGCGCTTCGAAACGGTCAATTAGTTGCTGTAGTTTTTTTATCATCCGATTGCTTCTGCTACATATTTTTTACCGATGACATCTTTATATCTGTCACCGAATGCTGATTTTAATGACTCAATCGCCACTTCTACCATTTCATCTTCCGGTTCTTTGGTGGTGATATGTTGTAACCATAATCCCGGTGCTCTTAGCATACGGAAGATTATATTATCGCCATTGCGGGCGCTAATTTTTAATACTTCATAGCCAATACCGGCTACTAAGGGCATCATCAGCAAATGTAATAGGATTCTTGAAATAACGGTAAGACTACCAAAAAAACCTATAAAAACAGTGTCGATTATCGAGAAAATAAGTATAGCTGAAATCATTACAATAAATAAAAAACTTGTTCCACAACGCGGGTGTTGAGTTGGAAAAGATTGAGCATTTTTTACTGTAACTGCCTTACCTGATTCAAAATTATATACAACGCGGTGTTCGGCTCCGTGATATTGAAAAAGTCTTTTAACGTCTTTCATAAATGATATTAAAACTAAGTACAATATGAAAAAGGTGATCCGAAAAAAACCAGCTATTAGATTGAACAAAAATGCATCCTTACTAACTAAAAACAATTTTGTTGTTATCCAATATGGTGCTGCCATAAAAAGTGCAAGTGCTAAAAGTATTGCAGTAGAAGTAGTAAAAAATCCTGCCAATTTACCTGGTTCTTTCTTTTTATCTTTTTCCGGCGTGGCTATTTCGGCTGACCATTGTAATGTTCGCATCCCCATTTTTAACGCTTCAAAAAGCGATATCATTCCACGCAGTACCGGTTTTTTCCATGTCTTGCTTTTTTCTGCCTTTGAGGTGAAATCATGCCTATCAATGTGGATTTTCCCATCCGCATCGCGGACAGCGGTTGCATATGCTCCCGGAACGCGCATCATCACACCTTCTATCACAGCTTGTCCACCAACCAAAATCGACGGTTTCATTAATGTATTAATTATAATTTTTTTTAGAAACATATCTTCCGCTTAATCTTTATCAATATAATCACTAACAATACTCAAAGATACAAAAAGGACTTCTATCTTTCGAATGAAAACAGAAGTCCTTTTCAATATTTTGCTACTTAGCTTGGCGTTTTCCGTATTTTCTCTCAAATTTTTCAATTCTACCGGCTGTATCAACTAATTTTTGCTTACCGGAAAAGAACGGATGACAAACGTTACAAATATCAATCCGTTGATCGCCAATAGCACTATAAACCTTAAATGTATTACCGCATGCACAACGCACGGTCCCAAGTTTGTATTCAGGATGTATTTTTTCTTTCATCCGATTCTCCTGTTCTAATCTACATACAAAAATTAATTATATAAAATTCTTCTATTTACGGGGGCAGAGTTTAATAAAATATAAATAATATTCCTTGTAATATTTTATTAGTTGTATGATGAATATTAGTATCACATTACACAAAAATATTTTATTCAAATTTGAATAATTATGGTTTAATTTTTAAGATTACTGTAATTTTTACTTAGTTAGTTTCAAACTTTATTAATAACAGTATCTAAGTTTATTATAATAAGAATAAAAAATTATGAGTATTAGTCAAATCGCAAGAAGTCTTACTCCTTCCGCTACATTAAAACTAAATGAAAAAGCCACAATTTTGCGCCAGAAAGGCGATCCGGTTATTCATTTAGGTGGTGGAGAACCTAAAAGCAAAGCTCCTTTTGATGCTATTTTAGCAACTACCGGATTGTTAGATTCGGGAGAAATTAGATATTCTCCTCCGGATGGTACTGTAGCGATGAAAAAAGCAATTATTCGTTATACGGAAGAACACTACAATCGCTTAATCGAGCCTCGACAAATCATTGCATCTAACGGTGCTAAACAATCAATCATGGTAGCCTTGCAAGCTATTCTAAATCCCCACGAAGAAGTGATTTTCCCTGCTCCTTATTGGGTCAGCTATCCTGATATGGTAAAACTTTGTCAGGGCGTACCGATTCCAGTACTACCCGAAGATGGAACTTTTTATCCAAGACTATCGGATATTGAAGAGAATGTAGGTTCTTACACAAAAGCAGTTATAATTAACAGTCCCAACAATCCGACCGGAGCTGCTTATTCTGAAGAATTTGTTTCTGATATCATTGATTTTTGCAAAAAACGAGATTTATATCTAATAATGGATGACATTTATAATCGTTTAGTCTTTGATAACCGCAAACCAAGCAATTGTTTCGACTATATAAAGGAATTTGGTGATAACTCCAAGTTCATTTTAATCAATGGAGTATCAAAACAATATGCCATGACTGGGTTCAGAATTGGTTGGGCAATTGGTAATAAAAATCTAATAGAAGTAATGACAAATATTCAAAGTCATCAAACTTCGGGACCGCCGACGATATCGCAAAAAGCGGCTATAGGAGCAATAAATGGTGTTCAATCTTCAGTTGAAAATCTTCGAGAAGCATTAGAAAACCGAAGAAATATTATGATTGACAATCTGAATTCATTTGATGGACTAAAAGTAACAAAGCCTGATGGCACATTTTATTGCTTCGTAGATTTTAGCCATTATAATCCCAACTCCGTTGAACTATCAGAATTGCTCCTTGATAAAGTACAAGTCATAACAGTCCCCGGCTTGGCCTTTGGCCTCGATGGATATTTACGATTGAGTTATTGTGGGGGAGTAAATGATATAAGAGAAGGAATTGAAAGAATTCAGTGGGTACTCGATCCTGATGCTCCTAATGAATTATACATTGGTGAACGTAAATTAGTGAGGGACTGGTAATGAGTAAATATTTAAAAATCAAATCGCCCGCTGCTAATCAGGCACGTACTTTAGCATCAAGTTATGGACTTACTAATCACGGCTTAAAACATCTTGATACTGTCTATTGGAACCTTTCAACACCAGCTTTATATGAAGAGATAATTTTTAGAAGTGAAGGTAGTATTGTAAATCAAGGTCCTGTTTCAGTAAATACAGGTAAACACTCAGCTCGTGCGGCCAATGATAAATTTGTCGTACAAGAAGATACAACAATTGATGATATTTGGTGGGGCGATTATAATCGTCCAATAAGCCCTGAAAAATTTAACACAATACTAACGCGCGCTCAATCTTATGTACAAGGAGATGATCTATTCGTCCAAGATTGCTATGCCGGCAATGACCCAAATTATCGATTACCTGTACGAATAATCACTGAACATGCCTGGCAAAGTTTATTTGCTCGTAATATGCTTATCACGACCACCAATCAAGATGAATTGAAACACTTTATACCTGAATTTACAATAATAACACTTCCCGGATTTAAAGTAGATCCAAAAATTGATGGTACAAATAGTAGTACAACTATTGTGTTAAATTTTGCAGAGAGGGTCGCTATTATTGCTAATTCACTTTATGGTGGTGAAATTAAAAAATCAGTTTTTACCGTCTTGAATTTTTTACTCACTTTTCGCGACGTTTTGCCGATGCATTGTTCTGCAAATGTAGGGAAAAAGAATGATGCTGCCCTCTTTTTCGGACTAAGCGGAACCGGTAAAACTACCCTTTCAGCTGATCCTAATCGTTTTCTTATCGGAGATGATGAACATGGATGGTCTGCAGATGGCATTTTTAACTTTGAAGGTGGTTGCTACGCAAAAGTTATTCGGTTATCGGCAGAATATGAACCGGAAATTTACGCATGTACCAAAAAATTTGGTTCGGTATTAGAAAATGTTGTATTTGATGAAGTAAATCGAAAGATCGACCTAGATGATGATGTCTATACTGAAAACACTAGAATTTCATATCCATTGCACTACATTCCCAATACAGTGCCGGAAGGTATGGTTAACTCTCATCCGAAGAATATAATATTCTTAACCTGTGATGCTTCTGGTGTGATGCCGCCAATTGCGCGTCTAAGTCCCGAGCAAGCTCAATACCACTTCATAAGCGGATACACTTCAAAGGTAGCCGGTACAGAGATAGGTTTGGGAATTGAGCCCAAAATCACTTTTAGTGCCTGTTTTGGCGCACCCTTCATGGTGCGACACCCCTCCGTATATGCCGCGATGCTTAAAGAGCGTATGCATAAACACCATGCCCAGTGCTGGTTGGTAAATACCGGATGGGTTGGTGGTCGCTTTGGCGTTGGTAAGCGTATTAGCATTCACCATACCAGAAATCTACTCAATGCAGCTCTGGACGGCAAACTTGATAAGGTTAAGTTTCGTAAAGATAAATTATTTGGATTCGAAGTCCCATTATCCTGTCCAGACGTTCCTGAGGATATTTTAGAACCGTCAAATTCATGGGGAGACAGCAAGGATTATTGGAAAAAATATGATTCTTTAGCAGCTCGCTTTAATCAGAATTTTAAGCTGTTTGCGAATAAATGTTCTCAACCTGTTATTGACGCTGGGCCAAAAAGACTAAAATAATCTTATCTAATTAAAATAAATTTTCCGACCGATATAATTCACACTGTGTGCTGTTTTTTATGATAATCTACTGTGTTGAAATTATTGTCTAATGGAGTTTTGGGAGTTTCCTTTTTCTCTTGAGGTTTTCTTTTCGGTTTAGTTTTTATTTTTTTTTTCGGTTTTTCCTCAATCTCATACTCTTCTGATAATACCTTTTTAACTTTACATTTTCCCTTGTTAACAGCACTCTTCGATTTGCTACGGGGTTTTGGTACATTTTTAACTTTTACGCTCTGTAAAGTATCATCATCTTCGATAATATTTGTAGGTTTATTATCTATTACCTCCGGGTTGAGAATATCTTCATCAAACTTAAAATCTTGCGGATTATATAAACCATGGATTGCACCATAACCACGGGTAATTCCATTGCCCAGGCCAATATAATTTGGTAATACAAAATTAGTTTGGAATTCACCTGAGAAGGAACCCCAATTATTTTCGTAAACCGGTTTTGGAAATATAGAATTGAGTTTTAACTTAGTATACACTTTATCATTTAGATCAACACCCATTTCTCGCGCTAAAAACACAATATTTTGACCTAGTAAACGATTTAAAAATACTATTCTGTCTTTATTTTTTAAAAATTTATAACGGTTTTGTGTATTTTTACTCAGCGCAATCCAGGGCGATACAAATCTATATCTGAGTAATTGATCGACATGTTTAAATTGATTGATACTTTCTTCTATATCTATATCTAAAATGTTGAAAGTAATATTCCCGAAATTTAACAATTCAAAATCTTTAGTAATTGATAGTACTGGATCTGTGCCTTCTTTGATACCAACTATATAAATCTGTTCATTCAGTATTTTAACTTGTACTCGTGGATATAAAAACTCGTCGCGATAACGACCATCCAACATTGGTATTACAGGGCTATTAGGGTATTGCTTCATAAAAACACCTTTTACTTGGTAGGCAGTCTTTTTTACCGGTTTATCAGTTATTAATCGAGCTACAATTGTTTTCACAGATTGTAATCCTTTTGACTTTAATATAGAGTAAAAATAAATTAAACTTAAATCAATAATTGCAATATTATCGACTCATTGTATCCATAAATTCATCATTGGTTTTTGTTCTCAACATCCTGTCGCGCATGAATTCCATCGCTTCAACTATTTTCATCTCGTTCAACAATTTACGCAGAATCCAGATGCGACCTAAAACCTTTTTGGATAATAAAAGTTCTTCTTTTCTTGTTCCTGACCTAACAATATCGAAGGATGGATAAAGTCTTCGGTCGCTCAACCTGCGATCTAAAACTAATTCCATATTACCCGTACCTTTAAATTCTTCAAAGATTACATCATCCATTCTACTACCTGTATCAACAAGCGCTGTGGCGATAATCGTTAATGTTCCCCCTTCTTCAGTATTACGGGCAGCACCAAAAAATTGCTTAGGTTTTTTTAGCGCGTTGGAATCTACACCACCTGATAAAATTTTTCCACTATGTGGAATTACCGCATTATGTGCTCTTGCCAAACGCGTAAGGCTATCCAATAAAATTACAACATCTTCACCATATTCAGCCATTCTGCGGGCTTTTTGCAAAGCCATATCCGCTACTGCGACATGTCTCTCCGGTGCTTCATCGAAAGTAGAACTTAATACTTCAGCGTTAACACTACGTTTCATATCTGTTACTTCTTCCGGTCGTTCATCAATTAGCAGTATTATCATTTTTGTCTTAGGATGATTTTTTCTTATTGAGTTTGCTAATTGTTGTAACAATATTGTTTTTCCGGTTTTTGGCTGAGCTACAATCATCCCTCTCTGACCTTTTCCAATCGGACACATTAAATCCATAATTCGCATTGATAAATTCTTTTGATCAACCTCCAGATTGAATTTTTCATTGGGATGCAACGGTGTAAGGTTGTCAAACAACATTACATTTCTAACGTCTTCCGGTGGTCGGTCATTTACCAGATCGACCTTTAATAATGCATAGAATCGTTCTTTTGACTTGGGAGGTCTTATTTGGCCAGCCACCTCATGCCCTGTTTTAAGACCAAATCGTTTTATTTGTGATGGGCTAACATAAATATCATTGGGACCCGGCAAATAATTAGAATCGGGACTGCGTAAAAACCCATAACCATCAGGTAACACTTCTAAGGTGCCACTAGAATAAAGTGTATCATCCTTCTTTGCTTCGGCTTGTAAGATTTTTACTATTAGTTCCTGTTTATTTAGTCGGGAAATGTTTTCAATTTTTATATCCTTTGCTAAATTCGTTAAGTCTTTAATCTTCAGGGCTTGAAGTTCATTGACATCCATTATAAATTATCCTTTGGTTTTTCAATTGATTAAAAATCTATAAATAAAATCGTGTGACGAGTACGTCTTTTCGGTAACGTTAAATTACATTAAATGATGCCATTGTCAAAGGAAAAACCGTATTCCTTATAAATTGTCTCGCCAATGTAATGACTGCCAAAAATTATACCGGGATTTGATTGAGTTACTACATTATTAATTATTCTTATTGCTTTTATTATATCTGGTTCTAATGTTGCTTTAATTCCAAATTTAATTAAAGAATTATACAAATCTTTAGCATCCATAAGTCCCGAATCCGGTTTGCTTGTTACTATTAAATCTTTAAATCTACACTTTAACTTCGGAACAATTTGTTCAAGTTCTTTATCCGCTTTTAAAGCTATCAGTCCTATTTGTTTTTTGTGATATATCGCAAATAATGAATCTAAGGTAACTTGGATACCATGTGGATTATGTGCAACATCGTAGAATATTGGAAGGGTTTTATGCATCTTTTGTATTCTAGCCGGCCATTTCACTCTTTTTAATCCATTAATAATTACATCAGAGTAGTTTTTAATGCTGAACATTCTTGATGCTTCTATCGCCAACACTGCATTTCTAGCTTGATGTTCCCCAATCAGGCAAGTTTCGTAATCTATTCCTTTCCAACTAAATGTTGTCCCCGTTTCACTAATACTTATGTTTTTTATATCATTTTGATTACAATAAGTAACTTCCGAATTTTTTCTATCAGCTATTTCAAGTAGCACATTTTTTACTTCTTTACTCTGTGATGATAGAATTAACGGCACATTTTTTTTGATAATACCACCTTTTTCAAATGCAATGGTTTTTAAATCATTCCCCAATATTTCAGTATGGTCTGCAGTAATTGAAGAAATAATCGTAATCTTCGGTTTTAGAATATTAGTTGAATCTAATCGTCCGCCTAAACCAGTTTCAACAACTGCTATATCTACCTTTTCCTTATTGAAATAATTAAACGCCATTGCCGTAGTTGCCTCAAAAAAGGTTGATTCAATTTCCTCAATCGCAGAATTATATTGCGATATAAATTCAACTATTCTTTCATCTAAAATTGGTACACCATTTACTCTTATACGCTCGTTGAATCTTAATAAATGCGGTGATGTGTACAAACCAACTTTATAGCCGGCTTCAATCAGTATTGCAGCAATCATTGCAGATGTGGAACCTTTACCATTCGTTCCGGCAATATGGATTGACATAAAATTATCTTGAGGATTACCGCAGACTTTCAACAATCTTTGTGTATGCTCTAAACCGACTTTAATTCCAAGTCGCTGTAAAGCATATAAATCTTTTAATAATTGATTAAACTCGGCCGAGTTGAATTTTTTCGACATTTGATATTTTTTCACCTAAAAACCGACTTGCTACTATTTCGAACCGCGCAGGAAGATCTGATACGAATAGCTTTAAAGTACCTTTATTATTTTGATTATTAGGCAATCCATAGTTCATTAGTAATTCTTTTGTTTCGTAAGCCATCGCTTGTGCGGAATCAACTAATTTTATTTTAGAGGATACGACCTCTTGTATTACACCTGTTAACAATGGGTAGTGTGTGCATCCTAATATTAGAGTATCAATGTTTGCTTTTTTGATGGATTCAAGATATTTTTTAGCAATTAGCTTTGTGGCTGGTTCATTGAGCCAACCCTCCTCAGCAAGCGGTACAAATAATGGACAAGGTGTCGAAGTAACTTTAACGGAAGGATTATTGATTTTGAGCTCAGTTTCATAAACACCGGAACTAATTGTTGAAATTGTTCCAATTACGCCAATACGATTATTCTGAGTCAGTTTTAATGCAGAATCAACTCCGGGCTTTACAACACCAATTATTGGAATATCTAACTTATCCCGCAGAGTATCGAGTGCCAATGCAGTTGCCGTATTACATGCTACAACAATAATCTTGCTACCGCGTTCTAATAGAAAATCTGTTATTTGCAGGCTATATTCTTTGATAAGCTCCGGGCTTTTATTTCCATACGGCACACGCGCTGTATCCCCGAAATATACAATTGATTCATTTGGCAATACATTTCGTATCGCATTTACAACAGTAAGTCCGCCTAATCCTGAATCAAACACACCAATAGGATTTTGAGTATTCATTTAACCCTCCGCCATAACATATTCTCTGCTTTTCTTGAATTCGATAATTGCTCTATAAACTGCTTCAGCGATTTTTTGTCTATATTTTGCAGTTCGTAATTTTTTTTCCTCATCCGGATTAGTTAAAAAACCAACTTCTAATAAAACGTTAGGCATACTGGCTCCAACTAAAACATAAAATCCGGCTTGTTTCACACCTCGGCTTTGTGATTTAATTTCCTTTTCAAGTTCATGTTGAATTTGGGCGGCTAAACTTTCACTCTCTTTCATAAACATACTTTGAGCCATTGTAGCCAGGATTTGCCCCTCATATGTTAATTCTTTGTATTTTCCATTGCGAGATTCTTCATATTTTATAGCAGCATTTTCTCGTGCCGCAACATCAATGGCGTCTTGTGTTTTTCCCGGGCGTAATAAGTATGTTTCAAATCCATGCGCATTCCGATTACGATTTCCGTTAGCATGTACGCTGATAAAAATTTTGCCATTCTTCTCATTGGCCATTTTTGTTCTTTGCCAGAGCGGAATAAATACATCTTCGTCGCGTGTATAAATCACATTCACGTTTGTGCTTTTTGTAAGTAATCTACCTATCCGCTTAACGATATCCAGTACAATTGTTTTTTCTTTAGTCCCATATTTGCCAATTGTTCCCGGATCTTTTCCCCCATGTCCGGCATCTAATACAATTGTGTCAATTTCCCACTGCCTTTTTACTTCCTTGATCCTAGCTACACTTTTCGACAATGGTGCCCAAAGCGTTATTACAATTTCTCTAGTTTTTTTATTCTGATAAAATTCATGTCTTTCTATCTCCGATCTAAGGAAAAATGCTAATTGTACTCCTCCTTCAAGTTGATCCATCGATATTTTCTTTACTATTCCACGCGTATCAGCTTTTAAAATATTTGTTGAGTCAGCCGCACCACCTTGAATTGTTAGATAAAACCAACCATTCTTATGTAAAAAGGCACTTATTTCTTTCTTCTTGAATTTTTTCAGTGTCTTAATACGTATTATTGTACCATTCGCTTTTTCTTCAACTTTTACAGATTGTATATTATATCCAGTAGGAATTATAACTAACTGATTATCTTTTACAATGTAGGAAACGCTCGGTAAAACGGTTTTGTGTAATATTTTGAATAGAGCATTAGTCGGTAAATAAATATCTCCTTCAACAATTATAGCAGGTACCGGAATTTGATATATAACATCATCAATTACTATAAAACTTGTACCAGCAGAAATTTTTACACGATGCTCGCCAAGATATAGTACTATTTTTTCTCTTTCAGTATTTTCATAAATCGTTGTTGATAATACTCTCGCCAAATCCTTAACCGAACAATACACTACCGAGGTATTATTCAAAACTTTAAGCTGATCTTCGGTATTTTCTACTTGGTTTACAACTTTTATTGGTGAAGCAGTAATACTTAACGAAAAGAAAAATATGATAAAAAATGAAAAACGTAATATTTTCATAACTTAAAAGTTATCATATAGTTTTAATCCAAGGCAACCATGATACTATAACAATATCTCAAGTGCTAACGCACCAAATATTTCAGGAGTTCCGCTAAAATCGAAATCTTTCCACTGTGCTCTTAAACGAAATCCCAACTCAAACCCCGAGTTCGTTTGGTACAAAATTTTAATAGCCGCAGTTTGCTGCAATTCATTAATTTGAAATGGTCTATTCCAGATGACTTCTCCGCCTTTTATATTAAAATGGATTATACTACTCGGTTCATTAATTATATCTATAATATTTCCTTTACAATTCATATTGATCCTGCCAAATGCCAAATTGGCTGTTGAGGTAGGATATGATTCAAAAGCACCAAATAATAAACCAATTGGAATGAGAACAAGAAAATAAATCAAAATAAATTTGTATGAATTATTCAACTGCCGCATTTTCATGTTACTTATCGAATTTAGGAATGCCTTCTGCCGGATTACGAGCACCCATAATAAGGCTACAAGCAATAAAATACCTCACAAAGTACGAAAGGGGAATAATAAAAAATACTGATGCTACAACCCACTTCACTACTGTATTAAAGACCAAATATCCTTTTAATGAATAAATCCAATTACCAGCTAAGGCGTTAACATGTTTGGGATGTCTTTTTAACAATCTCAGATAATTTGTGCTTCCATATTTTTTCATTTTTATCAGCAAATCATCTATTGTTTCGTTATGATAATGGATACTAGTGGCCTTTGAGGAAAAACGTAATCCATTAGGATATAACTCCCATAAACGAATTGCATAATCAGTGTCTTCACCGCCATAACCAATATATTTTTCGTCAAACAAACCGCATTCTTTAACTGCCTTACGTTTTACAGACATATTGCCTGTAATTAAATAATTAAACGGTATTGGATTGTTTTCTCCAAACTGTTTTGCGCCCCTTTTTCTATATTCAAAAAGATAATATTGAAGATTTGTTTTTTGCTGCCCCGGATCAGAAATTAAAAGCCCTGAAACTGCTACTACCTCTGATTTTGATATCGCCATAACATGCTGCTCAACAAAATCCGGTTTCACTACCATATCAGCATCAAGAAAAATTATAATATCGCCTTGGACGAATTTTAATCCTGAATTTCGTGCAGATGCTCGACCCGTATTCTCATCATGTGTTATGATTCTAAAATTTAATGGTAACTTTTGTTCATTTAGCCATTGAGCGGTATTATCGGTAGAACCGTCATCAATCAAAATTACTTGTAATTTATTGTTTGGAAAATCAATCTTAAGTAAAGATGAAACACAGTCATGAAAAGGGTTACCACCATTAAACACTGGTACTATAATAGAAATATATGGCTTATTATTCATAGAGCTTAATCATTCTATACATTTTCTATACCACACTCTCGATAATATCTATATAATTGATTGCCGACTGCATTTAAGCTATGATATTTAACAACCCATTTTCTAGCATTTTTACTCTTTTTTATAATATCATTTGGTGCTTCAATTAATTTTTTTAATTCTGACCAAAGAGTCTCTGGCGTAATATGGACAAAGGGATGGGCCGGCATATATTTTTGATATTGATCATCCATGTTTGTACAACAGACTGTTCCCATGGACATTGTCTCAATAGAATTCATACCATATCCCGGAGCTACATTATTTATTTGATCTATATATATATCTGCTTTCTCTTTTAATTTAATAGTTTCATTATGAGGTAGATTCTCAATAAGAATAAACTTAATATTGTATGCCTTTTCAAGCTTTCTACATACGTCAATAATTATATCAGATCCTTTAAAATATCGATTTCGTGTTGCATGGCAAAGAGTTAATGGTTTATGTAGATCATAATTGGGTACAACAGATTCTACATCATACGGTAGATACAAATATTTTATATTTGGATGTTTTGGAATTAAATCTAACTCACTTGTTAAATTTAGCGTAACATATTTATCAATCTGTGGTAGAACTCCTCTGTGCCGTAATTCAACGCCATGGAAAATATTAAATATCGGTTTACCTATCTCTGATATTTGTTTTATAAAAGATCCATTGCGGTAAAACTCTAACCCCGTTTCTAGGTGATAAATATCGAAATCTAATAATCCATATTCTTTAATAGTCGGTTCTATCCAAAACCGCCATAATTTGTCGCGAACCATAAAGAACAATTTAACTGCAATATTGTTATTCTTCCATTCTGGTGGATAACCTTTTAATTCAACAGTTTTTTGAGGACCACCTAGTTTTTTATAAATGGTGTTACGTATTTTTAAAAATACCGGTTTTGGTGCAACAAATGGTAAGTTTAGACAAATATCATCAGGAAATCCAAATTGCGATGGGAAATATGTGATATATCTACATTCGTTACCACGATCTTCATGGAGTTTTTTCCACAAATTTAGATTTCCCACAACGTTCTCCGGTGCAATATATAAAATTTTCAACTTACAACCTTACTATAAACATCTAATAAAATTGGCTCAACATTCTTCCAATTGTATTTTCCCTTTATCAACTTGGAACCATCATTGCCCATCCGTTCTCGCTCTTCATTATTAAGCAATAATCTTTCAATTGACCGACTTAACGCTTCAACATCTCCCGGTGGATAAAGTTCTATAAATCCTTCTCCATATTCTCTTATTGAATCTAAATCGCTTGCGATAATTGCGCAGCGTACCCACATAGCTTCAAACATTTTTACCGGAATAGCGATTTGGAACATCGGGTAATCCCGGAACGGTATTACTGCAATATGTGCTTTCGATAACACTTTAAGCATTTCACCATGCGGTATCTGATCATGTATTTTGACAACATCATTTAAATTCAAATCGTTAATATATTTATTAAGTTTATTTACCGTACCAGGAATTCTTTCTGAACCATATATTTCCACTTTGAATGACAGTTCTTTTTTCATTAATGGCGGTATTGCATTGATTAAATCTTCTAAGCCTCTTTCCAATGATATTTGGCCGTGGTAAATAATCGTGGGGATAACTGACTTTTTACTTCGTCTTGGAAAAACAATAGGATAATTCGGTATAAAAACAGAATTTACTCCCCGTTGCTCATATCGGTTAACTAACTCAGGCGTTGTTGTGAATACATAATCAACACTTTTTAAGTAACCTTTTTCATATTGATTTAACGACTTATTAATTACTTGTTTTATCCCAACCGGTTTAGATGAAAAAGCGTCCCATAATTCAATATTTGCTTCATGTACATCATAAATTATTTTAGTATTGTATAATTTTTTTACTTTTTTTGCTAAAGGCAACAATTCAAATTCATGAATATGAATAACAGAAGGTTTAAGTACTTTTAAATCCTTTAAAATCCCTTGTGTATATTCTCTAATTGAAAGATCTTTTTGAGAATAATTTCGATGCCACAAATTTTCTTCTGATAAATAATTATCTCCCTTCCAACGCGTGAAATACGTTATTTTGTATCCAGCTTTTAATAACGTTTTTATCTCACGTTCGTAAATCCTTTCATCATCCGGATGATGACCACAGGCAACTATAGCAATCATTTAAACAACCCCATTAATTGTTTCCGCTCAGTGTGGTTGGCAATTAATGCAAGCCACAAAACTGGATACAAAATTGAAACAAATATTTTAACGCCTAATCCCATTGGTGTAGTAATTATAATAAGTAAGAATATAATAGGAAATAAAATTCCTCGCCATAAGTATGGAATTGGATAATGTTTTTTATTAAACATCAGTATCGCTACCGACATTCCAAAGAATGCAATCGCCTTCGCTGTAGCGGCGCCGATTATACCAAAAACCGGAATCAATATAATATTTACCAGTACTGCAAGAACGGCACCAGTTCCGCGGAAAAACGGGACCCATTTTGTCTGTTTTGTCATAAAAACACCAGGCAACTGTAACACATACAGTCCAAAGAAATAGTATCCTAGTAGGATTATTGGCACCACCTGCGTTGATGTCCAAAATTCTTCACCAAAGAAGGTAGCATTACCTATTCTAAGCCGTACTAATTGATCAATCCAGAGAGATATTAAGACAATTAAACCTCCAATAAGTCCTAAAAAATATGTTGAAACCCTAGCAAATATCTGCGGTGCATCGTCATCTTTTCCTTTCTTTAGGAAATAGGGTGTCCAACCCATATTAAATCCCATCACTAATAGTAGTCCGAACATTCCCAATTTATTCCCTGCTGAATACAAACCAACGGTTGATGTGCCAGCAAGCCATTCCAATAGATAACGATCTGACAATTCCATTATCATAGTAAATATTCCTGCCGGGAAAAATGGTAATCCAAATTTCAATACTTCTTGCAATACCGAACGAGAAATTAACTTAACATTAAAATTTTTAACAATTATTGGCAGTGTTACTAACAACAGCCCTCCGGAAGCAATAATATTACCAATTAGAACGCCGATTATACCCATTTTCAGAAACACCACTAAATAAATATTAAAAACCATGGTTAAGATAACGTTTAATAAGCTATATGATATATACTGGCGTGGTTTTTCGTCAGCACGTAAAATCAACATTGGTAACATCCAAAGTGCATCTAAAAATAAAATAATCGTAACCAATTGCATTAGTTGCTTGTATTCTCCACCCAGGAAAATCGGCGCAAAGAAGCCGGCGGTTAAAAACAAAAATAAGGAAAAAACCAGACTCGTAAATGTCTGAATGCTAAATATTGTTGTGAAATAAGTCTTTTTATTTTTGCCTTCAGCGTCTATATAATATTTCATTAACGCCGAATCCATTCCGTAACGATATGCAATCATTACAAAGCCGGTAAACGCATACGCTAATGATACAATTCCATACTCCTCAGTTGTAAAAACATTAGTGTACAAAGGTAGGAGTAAAAAAGTTACTACCCGCGTCAGGATTGTGCCAATACCGTAAATCAGCGATTGTTTTCCAAGTGTTCTAATAGACATTATTGCAAATTGTAAGTTTTTGGTATTCTATTTTAAAGAATTATTTCGAATGTTTCACGGAACATGCCGCTTGCGCCAAAATTTTCTTTAAAGCGGGCAAGACCAAAATTCGGCTCCTCATCTACAGTAAAAATTCCGAAATCGAATACTTTAAATTCATTTTTAATAGCCCACTCAAATATGGAATAGAATAATACATTCAGTGCTCGGGTTTCTTGATATTCTTCGTCATGAGAGATATAAAACGCTAACACTACATCTTTTGTACAAATAAAATTCACTACTCCTGCTACCATTTTATCTCCTAAAAATGCACCAAACAATTTTATTTTATCAGGAAATAATTTCTTTAATATCAATAACTCGTTTAAAGTGTGAGTTGGGGTAACGTTATGCCGAATTTTTAAATTATTTTGCAAGATATTATAGAATTCATCAAATTTGTCTGATTCTCTTACTTCAACGCCTTCTTTAATTGCTTTACGAACCGCCCGCCGATGCGACGGTTTGAATTTATCAAGATTTTGTTCAATAGTATCCTCAAGAAATAATATACTTGAAATTTCTCTTTTCAAATATCGGAATCCGTGTTGTAAAAGTGAAAAATCAATATAATTCGATAATCTCCGGTTATATATTGTAGGTGGAGGAGTTAATCTTATTCCATTGA
This sequence comes from uncultured bacterium, assembly GCA_965369995.1. Classification (GTDB taxonomy): domain Bacteria; phylum Fidelibacterota; class Marinisomatia; order Marinisomatales; family JAHJCW01; genus JAHJCW01. The sequence continues at coordinate 16,823 of CBDURO010000030.1, forward strand.
ATTTTTGTGTTTTTACATATTTGATCAATGATTCAACAATATCATACGAATCTGCAAATGAGATGTCTTCCGGTACAATAAATGATCCATAGGAAGTACCCGGATGTGATACTAAAAAACGTTTACTCTCAATTTCCTTTTCAGCAGCAGGAAACAGTACATAGGGTTGATTATTTTTATTAAAAACTAAACTATGGTCAATAAATCGCCCCGGTGGATGATAGCTTAAGAATTTCCGCGTATGAAAAAGAGTTCCATTGTTTGCTTTATTTACAATTTTTTCCCAAAGGTCTGATTGTTCTACATTAAATTTCTTAATTTCTATCATAAATTATTTCCTATATTAATTACAAATAACGTAATAATATGTTTAATGTTAGCTAAATATAGGGGTTTATTTCAAAATTTTTATATGAGATTTTACAGGAGTATATGTGAATAATACAGCAATATCTAAGGTGAGAGCAAGGGAAATATTTGACTCACGCGGAAATCCAACAGTTGAAGTTGATGTAATTTTAAAAGATGGTAGTTTTGGACGTGCCGCTGTTCCGTCGGGCGCATCAACCGGGGAGCACGAGGCAGTTGAATTGCGCGATGGCGATAAAAGTCGGTTTTTGGGTAAGGGTGTGTTAAATGCCGTAAATAACGTGAATTCGGTTCTCGCTTCAACTGTGATCGGTCTTGATGCATTACAACAATCAGTGATTGATGAAGCCATGATCAAAGCAGATGGAACACCAAATAAATCAAATTTAGGCGCAAATGCGATTTTAGGAGTATCTATGGCTACTGCAAGAGCTGCTGCTAACCATCTTCAAATTCCACTGTATCAACATCTCGGAACGACTGAATCCAATTTATTACCAGCTCCTATGATGAATATTATCAACGGAGGCAGCCACGCCGATAATAATGTCGACATTCAAGAATTCATGGTTTTCCCAATCGGCGCTAAATCCTTTTCCGAAGCTTTAAGAATGGGAACGGAAACTTTTCATCAATTAAAAATAGTACTAAAGGAAAAAGGGCTTAATACAGCCGTCGGCGATGAAGGCGGTTTCGCACCTAACTTGAGTTCAAACGAAGAAGCTCTCGAAGTTATAATGGAAGCTATTTCCAGAACTAATTATACTGCCGGAAAGGATATCTTTTTCGCACTTGATCCCGCCTCTAGTGAATTTTTTATCGATGGCAAATACCGTCTTGAATCGGAAAACCGAACACTCTCATCCGAAGAAATGGTAGATTACTATGCAAGGTTAGTTGATAAATATCCTATAATTTCTATTGAGGACGGACTGGCAGAAGATGATTGGGAGGGTTGGAAAATCATGAACGAAAAGTTGGGTGATCAAATACAAATAGTCGGGGATGATCTGACAGTGACAAACATAACTCGTCTTCAACGTGCAATTGATGAAAAATCGATGAATTCAATTTTGATTAAATTAAATCAGATCGGAACAATAACGGAAACAATTCAAGCAGTTAATCTTGCCCGTGAAAACAATTATAGCGCTGTAATCTCACATCGCTCGGGCGAAACCGAGGATACGATCATTGCAGATTTTGCGGTGGCAATGGGAATGGGACAAATTAAAACCGGTTCCGCATCCAGAACTGACCGCATCTGTAAATATAATCAGTTATTACGGATCGAAGAAATGCTCGGTGACAAGGCACAATTTCCTGATAAAGAAATATTAGGTCGTAATTGAATAAAAGACGAATAGATAGACAATCGCGAAGAAAGAAACTTTTTGCCGATACACAGCGCAAATTCTTTCGCGGAATAATTTTATTTATCATTTCGTTTTTAATGATTGTATTTTTATTTGGAGATCATGGATTATATCAACTATATAAAATTAAATCGCAAAGGAAGGTAACGCAAAAACGCATTGAAGAACTAAAAACGGAAATATTACTGCTTGGGAATGAAAAAAAACGATTACAAACCGATTTGGATTATATTGAACGCCTAGCCCGTGAAAAATACCGAATGGCAAAAACGGGTGAAAAAGTATTTAAAGTGATTCCAAGAGAGAATAAAAAATAATTTATTAAATTATCACTGTAGTTATTGTTGGAGACAAATATGTTTAAAAAAATTACCCTTGGCGTAGTATTTATCATTTCATCAGCATTTTTACTATCCCAAACACCAATATTTATAAATGAAATTCATTATGACAACGATGGTACCGATACCGGCGAGGGGATAGAAATAGCAGGTCCTGCTGGTACAAATTTAACGGGATGGAGTTTGGTATTATACAGGGATGTTGGCATGGTATATGATACTGAAAATTTGTCTGGCACAATTCCTGATTTATGTAAT
>CBDURO010000031.1:0-18867 GCA_965369995.1 uncultured bacterium
GTTTTTCATAGAATGGTAACCATAACGGCATAGCGGCTTTTAATCGTTTACTGCAGGGCAGATTTTGTTTCTCCCACAAATCAAACAATACATCCAATAGAATCGGATCTTTATACTGTTTTGGTCGCCCCAGTCGCCTTCTACGATGGTTTCTTTTTCCGGTGTTTAATTTACGAATTGCATACTTACGATTATATCCACACACTTCACAAAATTCATCTAATAATTGAGATTTGTCCTTTTTATTTGAACTTCTATAACGCTTCTTAAGTGTATCATAGTAGTCTTCTCTTGATTGTTTGCTCATATTCATGCTCCCTTTTTATGGTTACATTCTTTATGAGGCAACGACTATTTTGAAAAATCACTACGGTTACCTTTTTTATGAGTCAATGCGCTAGATATATAATATTAATCAAAAATTTGAACTCTGAATACATTATTGTAAATTTTACGTTCTAAAATAAGGATTATATATGGCGACAACTGCAGATATTAAAAACGGCGTTGTAATACTACATAAAGACAAACGGATGAAAGTGATCGAGTTTCAACATGTGAAGCCCGGTAAAGGTGGAGCTTTTGTTCGTACTAAACTGAAAGAATTGCGTACAGGTAAAATTATTGATCATACTTTTAACGCCGGAGCACGTATGGTATATATTCGCATAGAGGCGAAAAAAATGCAATATTTATATGATGATGGAGATTCTTTTTACTTTATGGATAACGATACTTATGAACAAATTACAGTGAGTGAAACTGTTGTATCGGAATCAAAGAACTTTATGATAGCCGGTATGAATGTAGAATTACTTTTTGACGGTTCTGAAGTATTGGATGTTCGCATTCCGTTTCACGTAAATTTAAAGGTAACTGAAACCGAGCCGGGATTTAAAGGGAACACCGCTACCGGAGCAACAAAGCCAGCTACAGTAGAAACAGGCTATAAGCTTCAAGTTCCACTTTTTATTGATACTAATGATATTTTAAGAATAGATACTCGAACCGGTGAGTATGTCGAAAGAGCAAAGTCTTAATTGTATTGAGGTCATTTATGTGGCAAGATAAACTTAAAGAAATAATATATTTATTAGAAAACAGCGATGTTAATGAAATAGAAGCCTCTTTTTGGGGACGGAAATATCGAGTCGTTAAAAGTCCGACAATAATAGCGGGAGGTACCGTCGCAAAAAGCGCTGATTATGAGGGAGAGGATAGCGAAGTAAAACTATCCAAAACCGTAAATACCAAACCGATTATTGAATCCAATAATCATGAAAAGATATTATCTCCAATGCCGGGAACTTTTTATATCGCTTCTTCTCCTGAAAGTCCAAGCTATGTGAAAATTGGTGATAAAGTATCTAAAGGTGATACACTTTGTATAATTGAAGCGATGAAAATTATGAATGAGATCGAAGCCGAAACAGACGGTGTAATAAAATCAATTTTTGTTGATAGTGGTAAACCTGTGGAGTACAACCAACCTCTGTTTGAGATAGAATAACGAATACAAAATGTTCAAGAAGATTCTAATCGCTAATCGTGGTGAGATTGCTTTACGAATAATTCGCGCCTGTCATGAATTAGGGATTAAAGTTGTTGCGGTTTATTCAACTGCAGATGAATATTCTTTACACGTCAAATTTGCCGATGAAGCAGTCTGCATAGGCCCCGGACCGAGTAGTGAAAGCTATTTAAATATTCCGCGCATAATTGCCGCCGGTGAGATAACAAATGCAGATGCTATTCATCCAGGTTATGGATTTTTAGCGGAAGACGCCAATTTTTCACATGTTTGTTCACAAAACAATTTTACATTTATCGGACCGTCGGCAGAAATTATCAATGCGATGGGCAATAAATCTAAAGCCAAATCTACTATGGAAGCTGCTAATATTCCGGTTATACCAGGCAGTAATGACATAATTGCCAATCCTCATGAAGCTAAAGAAGTTGCTTCGAAGATTGGATTTCCAGTAATGTTCAAAGCGTCAGCAGGAGGTGGAGGAAAAGGAATGCGTTTTGTTAAAAGCATCGATGAAGCTGAAAATGCATTCAAAACCGCTCAAGCCGAAGCACAGGCGGCATTTGGAAATGGCGATATTTATGTAGAAAAATTTATCGAAAATCCTCGTCACATTGAATTGCAAATATTGGCTGATAGCCATGGAAACGCTGTTCATTTAGGTGAACGCGAATGCTCTGTACAAAGACGTCACCAAAAGTTGATAGAGGAATCGCCATCTGCAGCGGTTGATAAAAGGTTGCGTAAAAAATTAGGACGAATTGCGGTGGCGGCAGTAAAATCAGTTGGTTATGTTGGAGTGGGAACAGTAGAATTTTTATTAGATAAAAATAAAGATTTCTATTTCATGGAGATGAACACTAGAATTCAAGTTGAGCATCCAATTACAGAAATGGTAACAGGTGTAGATTTAATAAAACAACAAATCAAAATGCATGCCGGTGAAACAGTTCCTGACCACTTAAAACGAATTGAATTAAACGGTCATTCAATTGAGTGCCGAATTAATGCCGAAGACCCCGCAAATAATTTTTCACCGTCACCAATGCCAATTACAAGTTTTCATATGCCAGGGGGAAAAGGTGTTCGCATTGATACACATGCTTATGCAGGATATAATATTCCTCCCTATTATGATTCGATGATCGGGAAATTAATCGTTCACGCTTCAACACGAGAAAGGGCAATAACGCGGATGCGCCAAGCATTGTCGGAGTGTGTTATTGAAGGACCTAAAACAACAATTCCATATCATCGGCAAATTTTAGATGACGAACGATTTATTTCAGGTGAATATGACACAAGTTTTTTAGAAACTTTTGATTTTAAAACAGATAAATATAATTAATTATTAATGGAGAAATATTAATGAACGTTCCAAAAGATTTGATGTACACAAATGATCACGAGTGGGCAAAGTTTGATAATAATATTGTGACAATAGGTATAACTGATTTTGCTCAGGGTGAACTTGGAGATATTATATTTGTAGAATTACTGGAAATCGGTAGAGAAATAGAAAAAAACGAAGCGTTTGGTACAATCGAAGCTGTTAAAACGGTTACTGACCTTATATCTCCTGTCACAGGCAAAGTAGTAGAAATAAATGATGAAATTGAAGATTCACCTGAATTTGTTAACGAAGACTGCTATGGCAAAGGATGGTTTGTAAAAATTGAAATTGCCGATCTAAGTGAAAAAGATAAACTGTTAAGTGCTGAGGATTATCAAGCCATAATCGATTAATCAATGTCATGAAAACGAAAATCTATAATTATTTACTTGATGTCGTAAAAAATAAAGGGGCGGGATATTTTGTATTAATTGATCCTGATCAAAAAAATCATTCTAATATTGAAGATTTAGTCCAAGCTGCGAATAAATCGGAAGTTGATGCCTTATTGGTAGGTGGTAGTTTAATGATGGATTCAAAAAATCATGATCGAGTCGCACAGATCAAGAAGAATGCTGAAATGCCGGTAATTTTCTTTCCCGGAGGTGTAACGCAGTTAAATGGTTATTATGACGCAATGTTTTTTATGTCAATTTTATCGGGTAGAAACCCGCATTATTTAATTGGAGAACAGGCAATCGCTGCTCCAATTGTAAAAGATATCGGAATAGAAACAATTCCGATGGGATATTTACTTTTAGACGGCGGAACTACTACGACTGTTGAATTCATGAGCAGTACAAAACCTATTCCGATGGATCGACCGGACATAACAGTTGCTCATGCTTTAGCAGCTCAGTATTTAGGAATGAAAATTGTTTATTTGGAAGCTGGAAGCGGAGCAAAAATTCCTGTATCAGTAGAAACTATAGAAGCAGTTAATAGTCAAATTGAAATTCCAATAATTGTGGGTGGCGGTATAAAAACTCCGAAAGACGCTGAAGAGAGGGTGAAGGCCGGTGCAAGTTTTATTGTAACCGGGACTGTTACTGAGAAATCAGAAAATTTATCGGTTATGAAGGATTTTTCCGAAGCAATCCATCGGAAATAAATTCCCTTTAAAATTTTTATATTTACTAATTTATTTTGAATAAACTTCTCAAAGATTACATTACTTTTTTGCGGATTGAAAAAAATCTTTCTCCTAACACCATCGAAGCCTACGAAAGAGATTTAAAAAACTATTTAAACTTTCTTGAAACAGATGAAGGTATCACTGACCTAAATAAAATTAAACAGAAACATATTCGGAAATATATTCGAATTCTAAATGATGTTCATTTATCCGTAACAAGTATCAACCGCGCATTTTCTTCAATTCGTTCATTTCATAATTATTTAGCAGGTGAAGAGATAATACAATCTAACCCGGTATTGTTATTAGATACTCCAAAAGCTCCACGGAAATTACCTATTGTTCTATCACCACAGGAAATCGAAACTATATTAAATTCTGTTGATGTATCAAATGATTTGGGTATAAGGGATTTGGCTGTGTTGGAAATATTATATTCGGGAGGATTGCGCGTATCTGAACTTTGTGATTTAAAATTGATAGATTTATTGCTAGATGCTGAGATGTTGCGTGTTACTGGTAAGGGGAACAAACAAAGATTAGTGCCGTTAGGTCCTCGAGCAATTAAATGTCTTGATGAATATTTTAAACATGTTCGACCATCTATTGCGAGGAAAAATAGAAATCATGGAAGAATATTTTTAAGCAGAAATGGTAGACCATTAACCCGAATGATGGTATGGCTGATAATAAAAAAGTGGGTTAGCTTTACCGATATTAAAAAAGATATCAGTCCACATACTTTAAGACATTCTTTTGCCACTCATCTCCTAGAAGGTGGTGCAGATTTGCGAGCTGTGCAGGAAATGCTCGGTCATACAGATATATCTACTACACAAATTTATACGCATTTAGATAAAGAATATTTAAAAGAAGTTCATAGAACATTTCATCCAAGGTGGTAAAATGGGAATTTATGCATTAGATCCAGCTGTACAAGTAATACTAATTCCGGTAATAATATTTGCTCTTTCATTCCATGAGTTTTCACATGGTTGGATGGCGTATAGATATGGAGATCCAACCGCAAAAAACGCTGGCAGACTTACATTAAATCCAATGGCTCATCTCGATATATTTGGTTCGTTGGCACTTTATTTAATGGGATTTGGTTGGGCAAAACCGGTGCCGGTTGATCCGCGTTATTTAGCCAATCCCAAACGGGATATGATGTGGATTGCTCTTGCAGGACCCATATCAAATTTAATTGTGGCGTTAATTAGCGGAATATTGCTCAGCATCTTACTTAGATTGGGACTTATAAGTGGTCAATCACCTTTAACAATGGTTCTAATAATGAGTCTGCAAATAAATCTTGTTTTGGCGATATTCAATTTTATCCCAATTCCGCCACTTGATGGTTCACGTATACTGGGGGGTCTTATATCATATAAATATCAAAATGAATTAGCCAAATTTGAATATTACGGTCCGCGAATTCTGATGGGGCTAATCCTTTTAAGTATGTTTACGAGATTTAATATATTTTCGGTAATAATTTCTCCAATTATGACAATTTTCCTAAAATTATTTACATTTGGTATTTATTAATGGAAAGAAAGCCATATTTTCGGAGAATAATTCCACGCCATCAACCACGGCGATCGTTTTTGTGGTTAATTGTAATGTTAATCGCCATAATAGTATTCATAATGTATTTACAACGTGTAGTTAATTAAGGTAAACAAATGCAGAAATTAATTGAATGTGTTCCTAATTTTAGTGAAGGACGTGATTTAAATAAAATCAATCATATTACTGATTCAATTACAAAAATTGAAGGAGTAACGCTTCTTGATGTAGACCCCGGACAAGATACTAATCGTACCGTTGTTACCATCGTTGGAGCTCCGGAAGCTGTAGCTGAGGCAGCATTTCAAGCAATTAAAACTGCTAGTCAAGTAATTGATATGCGACACCAAAAAGGTACTCACCCGCGAATGGGTGCAACCGATGTCTGTCCGTTTGTTCCTGTTAGCGGAGTAACAATGGATGACTGTGTTGAGTTGTCCAAAAAAGTTGGTAAACGTGTGGGTGAAGAACTTGGTATACCTGTCTATCTTTATGAATATTCTGCTCAAAAACCTGATAGAGTCAATTTAGCTAAAATAAGAAAAGGAGAATATGAGGGACTATCTGATAAATTAAAAGATCCCCATTGGAAACCTGACTTTGGTCCAGTCAAATTCCATTCACGGGCAGGAGCTACAGTTATGGGCGGACGTGAATTTTTAATAGCATATAATATAAATTTGAATACCCAAGACAAACGCCTTGCTGATGATATTGCATTTGAACTGCGTGAAAAAGGGCGGTCAGCTCGTGTCCCGAACCCGCTATCAAAAAATCTTTTGGATGGTAAAATATTACGCTATACCGAAGATAGCTATCCATGTAGTTATTGTGAAGAGGATTTTAAAACAATAGGAATATTAAAAAAACATTGCACGGAAAAACACTCTTGTGATATAAATAAAATTTGGAAATCTTATGGATATTCTGAGAATAAGTTAATCGGTAAAGCGGTAAAGAAACCGGGATTTTTCAAAGATGTAAAAGCAATTGGCTGGTATGTTGATACATTTAAAAGGGCTCAAATTTCAATTAATTTTACCAAATTTAAAAAATCAACAATTCATGATGTATTTGATAAAGCTTGTGAATTAGCTAACGAACGTGGTGTGCGAGTTACCGGTAGCGAGTTAGTGGGGCTCATCCCGTTAGAAGCAATTTTGATGGCAGGTAAGCATTATCTAAAAAAGCAAGGTCGTACAGTAGGAGTTACGGTGGAAATGTTGATTGAATCTGCCGTCCAATCCTTAGGATTAAACGATGTAACTCCATTTATTTCTGAAGAAAAAATTATCGATTATGCGGTTAAGAGTAAAAAAAGTAAATTAATAGACTTATCTGTAAAAGGGTTTACAGATGAATTATCATCAAATAGTCCGGCACCGGGAGGCGGCAGTGTTGCAGCACTTGTAGGTAGTCTTGGAGCTGCTTTGACATCAATGGTAGCAGCTTTGTCACATGAGAAAAAAGTGTATATAGAAAAACGTGAAATGATGGAAAGCGTCGGTGAAAAAGCACAAAATATTAAAGATCGATTATCTTTTTTAATAGATGAAGATACTAATGCATTTAATAAGGTAATGGCTGCTAATCGCATTTCTGCAACAACTCCTAAGGAAATCAAAGAAAAAGAAAAATTAGTGCTAAATGCAAATAAGTATGCTACCGAAATTCCCTTAGAAGTTGCAGAAACATCATTTCAAATATTTGAGTTGGCGGAACTAATGGTGAATGAAGGGAATCCAAATTCCGTAAGTGATGTTGGAGTAGCTGGTGAAGCCGCTTTCACTGCTGTATGTGGTGCCTGTTTGAATGTGTTAATAAATTTGGATGGAGTAGGCTCAGATCAAAAGTTTGTCAATGATATGAAAAATAAAGTAGAGAAATTGCTGAATAATTCAGAGCAATATCATAAAAATATATTTGCAAAAACAAGGGAAATAATTGGTAAATAATGCAACCTAAAATCCACACTTTATCGGAGGATTTGCGGAATAAAATTTCTGCGGGTGAGGTTGTGGAAAGACCTGCATCTGTTATCAAAGAATTGTTAGAAAATAGTATAGATGCAGGCGCTACAAAAATTGATATCGTTGTTGAAAATGTTGGTCAGCAAACTATACAGATAACAGATAACGGTCATGGAATTCCCATTGAAGAATTGCCTAAAGCATGTGAACGTTACAGCACAAGTAAAATAGCAACAGTTGATGACCTTTTTAAAATACAAACCCTTGGATTTAGAGGTGAGGCGTTAGCAAGTATTGCTTCGGTAGCGGAAGTTGAAATCGAATCAGCGATAAATGATAAAGAAGGTGGAAAAATAAAATATATTGATGGTGTTTCGTCAAAGATCAGCCCGGCGCCGGGAATAATTGGTACTCAAATTACTGTTCGGAATTTATTTTACAATACACCGGCTCGTAGAAAATTTTTGAAATCGCAAAGAGTAGAAATGCGACATATCATCCAAATGGTACGCAGATTTGCCTTAGCTTTTCCACTGATTGGCTTTACGCTCAAATCCGACGGTAAATCAATATTTAGCTTTCAACCTGAATTATTAAGCGAACGCATTTCAGCTACATTTGATCCGACTTATGGTAAAAATCTATTACTCGTTAAATTTGAAAAAGGTGATTATAGAATAACCGGATTCACTGGAAATCTAAATTTGGTACGATCGCGACCCGGTGAGCAATATTTGATTCTCAATCATCGGTTCATACAGGATAGACTTTTAAATTCAGCGATTTACGGTGCCTATCAATCTTTAGTAAATAGGGGAGAATATCCGTTTTTTGTATTAAATCTTGAAGTACCAACTGATCAGGTCGACGTAAATGTTCATCCAATGAAATTACAGGTGCGATTTAAAGATGAGTGGCGTATCCACCATGTTTTAAAATCTAGTGTAAGCGAGGCGTTGAGTTCTCTACTGGAGACTATTCCTGACTTCGAAAAACCATCTTATGGAAATAGTTTTCATATTAGTAATAGCAGCAATTCTCCGTATAATCCAAATCAGGATATTTTAAATTTTAGAGCGCAGCACCAAAATCGAGAACAATCTATTGGTTCGCAAGGATTGGAACGGGCTAAAACTTATGTTTCGCAATTAGCGAACGCACAGGTAAACAAAAAAGTTATCGATACCGATAATTTTTGGCAAATACATTCAAAATTTATTTTAGCGCAGATTAGTAGCGGATTAGTTATTATAGATCAACATGTAGCGCATGAGCGAATATTATTTGAAGAAGCGATCGCTGCTTTCAATCAAAATCCAATGGCTTCACAGACTTTATTATTTCCTGAAGAAATGCAGTTCGCACCCGATGAATATTCAATTTTATTGGAGATACTTCCTTATCTCGAAAAAATTGGATTTAGAATGAAACAATCCGGAAAGGATACGGTGCTTATTGAATCGATTCCTTCGGAAATGACATGGGGCAGGGAAAAAGAAGTTATAAGGGATATTATTGATAATTTTGAATCGTCGCATAAAAAATATAGTTCATTGCAAGAAAATATCGCCGCATCTTTTGCTTGTCATGCAGCAGTTAAAGCCGGCGATAAACTATCTGCCGAAGAGATGCGAGAGTTGGTAGACCGACTTTTTGGTACAAAACATCCTTACTATTGTCCGCACGGAAGACCAATTATCATTCAGTTATCATTAGAAGAATTAGACAGAAGATTTGAGCGGTAACGGTTAGTATATGCGTAGTACGACCGTTTAGGTAGTATTATCATATGTACATTGTTGTTTGTGGTTTTTTTTCTTTTGTGTAGAGGAATTTACTTTCTAATAGGATTTCTTTCCACGAATTTCAAGAATTTTCTTCCAAACAGTAGCCAAATCACAACAACAATCCACAAAATTTTAAAGTAAATATCATTTTTCTCTGTATTATCCAAACCCCAAAGAGGTAAAAGAATAAGTTCAACTGCAGCATTAATCAGGAAAAGAACAACAAAACCGAGAATCCATAATATATTTCTTTTCTTATACATGCTATCTCCTATTTTGAATTTAAAATAAATCACTGACAGCGAGCTGCAGCTATTGCCAAAATTGACTAAAATTAACGCCAACACCCGTTAATCACAATAATATTGCGGATAATCTGTTTAAAATGAGAACCCTCCGGGAATCTTCATTGATTTAAAAATAGCGTCCATAATGCGTTCGGTTAGTTTTGCGTATCTTTCCTGCTGTTTCCTATTCCATTTTGTCACATTTTGTAGTTCTTTCGCTTCATCTTCCATTTCTTCTATTATTTCGTTCATTTCGTAAGAGTCTTCTTCTGTGAATTCACCGTCTGCTATTGAAGCTTCCCATTTCTCTACTACTTGCTCATAATCGTCTAAAAAATTATCTACTCTTTTTTGATCAGATTTTCCACAGCTGATCATCAGAATTACCATTAGTACAATAGATACTTTTAAGATATTTTTCCCCGAAAAAAATCCCCGATTTCTTCGGGACAGGCGGGATTTCGATTCTCTTAACATTTTTCTTCTCCTATGATATAATTGAAATCAGTATTTACTGATAGATCTGAATTTATACTACCAAGTAATAAGTTAAACCGAGTTGATTTTTCCATAATGATTTAATTATTTATTTTTTATATTTAAATATATATTGTCCATATTCGGCGTCAAATGATTTTTCAAGAAATAGAAAATTTAGGTCATTGTCTGACAATAAGTTATAACTTACTCTATCGACAACTAATATATCGTTGTATTTCATAACTTCCGAAAGATATTTAATATTAAGGTTTCTTTCAGCAATTTGAATTGTAGATAATCCATATATCTCCAATTCTACGTCGGGCATATATCCCGAATAATAAATAGTACCGGGACTACTGTTTATGATATATTGATACGAATCATAAATATCGTCGTAATGATATTCCCTATAGAGAATGGGTGTGACATTATAGTAGTTTTCAATGATAGCAAAGAAAAGTATCGGAATAATGATAATTTGACTAAGTTTTATTTTTTTACCTAAATATATACTTAAAGAATAGATGCCATATGCTGAAAATGAGAAGATAATCGGTAAAAGAGGTGTTAAATATCGTGGATAACCGCGTGTTGCAGAACCAATTATTAAATATTGGATAATTAAGTACAACGATAAGATTAAAATAATCTTTTTTTCTTTAATTGCGGTAAAAAAGCCAACAATAAAAAATACTAAAAGTATTATGCTTTCCTTTTCAATGTAGAAATTTAAATAATTCAAAAATTGTATTCCTTGTCCGGCAAATTGATTTGCTTTTATTTCCGCCCCAAAATCGTATAAAAATAAATTCCAAGATCCAAATATGTAAGGATTGCATATGAGAAATATAAATAGTATAAAGAAGATTGCAAGATATGGTCTGAGCATAGTGAATCTGTCTCTAATTTTTTTAACCAAGAAAGTAACGAGTGAAAAAATTATCAGAAAAATTCCAAAAAAAAGTAATTTATTTTTAACTGAAAGTATAAAGTCTAAATCAGTCTGGTTCAGCTCGGCATTAATGTTACCACCCTCACTAATTAATAATTGTAGATAATATTCCGGAAAATTTAATGAGAGAGTTAACAGAATTATTCCTAAAAAAAGTACAATAATTGAAAATATTGTTGGATTGATTGTCGTATTAAATATTTTAATTATCATATTATCATTCATATTTTTAATTGGTCCGGGATTTTTATAGAACTCCACAATCAGATAGACAAATATGATCAAGATAGCCGTGTATTTTGTTGCTATTGCTAATCCTGTGAATAGTATCATTAAAAACAAAAAACTTATCGGAAGGCTTGATTGGAAATATTTTAACATGTATAATAATGATAACAATGAAAATAGAGTTAAAAGTGGATCGGTTATTATATAGCTGCTATTATCGACTATGATAGGACTACTTAAAGTAAATAAAGCAGCAAGTAACCCAACTTGTTTACTTTTAAAAATATTGTTTGATAAATGATAAATTACAAACGCTATACTGACACCAATAATAAGATTTAATAATCTGCCAAGGAATAGGGTACTTGAAATATCACCAAATATTTTAATAAAGAAGTAAGTTGCATAATAATAAAGAGTTGGATAGCGAAAAAATAGAGGATTTAAAGTGTTATTTTGAAAGAGGAACAATAATCTTAATCCTTGCCTTTCATCAACGTTCCCACTTATCGGTAAATTAAAAAATAGTAATTTACTTCGTATCAATAGTGCAATTAATACGAAGAATAGCAGGATTAAATATGGTGCTTTATCTCTTACTTTCATTTATTAATAAAATTAAATTTAATACAAAATAAATAGATATTTTATAGAAATAAATGAAAATTTAGTCAGGAGTCTATTAATCAGATAAATAATATTCTAAAGTTGATACAACTCGAACTTTTTTAATATATGGTGTATTGGTATCTCTATTTTGAATTGAAAATTGGCCTTGCCAGGCTTTTTTAATTTTCCTAAGCTTACTGTTGGAATCCTTGGCAAATTTTTCAGCTACTTCGCGGGCTAATATGGTGGCTTCTTCAACCATTTCCGGCTTTATATTATTCAATCCGGTAAATATGTATTCGGTCCTGCTGTCGTAATTCTGTGCTGCAATCATGATACCTTTTTTCCCCAAATCAACTAACTTATCCATCGTTTCACGCACATTATTTACGTTTTTAGTATACACTGTTATAACAATATTGGTGGTATACCGATATTTATAGCGACTAGCATCATAATATCCTTCGGCTTGCCGATCAACTATTGCCGGCGGAGACGTTGATATTTCTTCATTTTTGAAGCCATTATCCTTAAGGAAATTAATTACTTCTGTTGTGTTATTTTGGATAGACGAATAGAGCGTATTCAAATTATTTTCAGCAAGATTAAAACTGATGGGCCAAATCGCAATGTTTGCGGGAACTTCTCTTTCTGCAAGTCCTTTTACGGTAACGGTGCGGTCTAATTCCTTAATTTTGACAATACCGCTCGATATAAAATATCCTAAAATGGCGAGACCCAATGCTAATAATAATCCGTGTGTGAATGCTTGCAGTGTATTTTTCATAAATAAAATCCTAAGTTATTTTGTGAGAAATTTAAAGCTATTTTTAGTGAAATAAATTATTTAGTTTTTTGTAATACTTTAAGAACTACACCATTGAAAGCAAAATAATGTTTTTCAACTTCTTTCAAGGGTGAACCTTCTAATAAAGCATCTAATCCATTAGAAGCAATGTACTCTTTATAATGTTTATAGTGATCATCACCAGCGTGCGATTCAATAAAGCTGATACCTTTCCGTGCTAAGAAAAATGTATTTCTATCAATTGAAAAATCTACAATAATCAAATGACCATTTTTCATTGTCAGTCGAATCATTTCGTTTAGTATTTTTTTAGCAGAGGAATGAGATTTCTCATGTAATGCAAATGTGGTCATCGTCATATCGAATGATCCATCGTTAAAATTAATATTTTCAGCATCTTGCTCATAGCAATTTGTTTTAATTTTACCTGATTCCGCTACTTCTAACATTGCTTTTGATAAATCAATTCCGATCCCGTCTATGCCGTGTTTTTTTAGTATTTTTAATTGATTGCCAGTACCACAACAAACATCCAATATATTTTTGTATTGATTCTTTTTTACAATTTGGAGAATTTTTTTTCTTATTCGCCAAACAAATAGATGTAAGAATTTATCGTAATATTTTGCGGATTTATATTCGTTTTCCATGTTATTTAATGGCGACTCTTTTTTGAAATGGTAAAGTCAATAATCCTATAATTATATAAATAATTCCAATGACAATAATGGTAAATTTAATTGATGCAAAATAATATGCAATCGATGGAAATAAACTGCTATTTGGACCAAGTGATAATTTTATTAATGCAATATTTTCAATAGCATCAAATAACGCTGCAATAAATTGTAATTTGGCTAACAATAATCCGGTTTTATACATCCAATTATTTTTATTGACATATTTTTGTGCAATCAAATAACATGCGGTAGCAAAGAAAATTGCATATACTACTAAAAATAGAAAGTCAATTCCCAAACTTAAACCGGCATTGATCCTTGCATTTAAGTCCCATGAAGATATTATAGAAATAGATCTATCAATTTCCTTGGCTAATTCAAAAGATATGATGCCACCGGGAGCGGTTTCTGTTATTAATGGATTTCCAAAATATTTTAAAATTAGGAAAAGGATTATGGTGAATATTCCTGAAAAAATCAGTGTTTGCTTATAGGTAAGTTTAGAAAACCAATTTATTTTATTCAATTGTATCTCCTGATGATCAAAATAATACAGCAAATAGTAAATTAATTGATAACAATCTTTTCATCATAGGTTTCCAATGAAATAATTAGCAAAGTTTTTAATGGTTATGATATAATAAATACTTAAAAGTTTCATATTACGCATCTGTGAGCTCATCAAATTTTATGTGTTTATTAGGATACTTCAATTTTATATCAACTGTCGGTAAAATACTATTATTATCATTTCCATAATTCAGTATATCGGAAATAATTGAATGATTAGTAAACGGTATTTTTAGTAATCTTTACACTTCTTGATAAGTTAGAACCCAATTTAAAAAGTGCTAAATAGCAATTACTTTTCATTTTATTGGGGGTAGAAGTTTTTCATTAACATTAAAAGGTTGAATAAGTATCAAAAACAGCAAAAGTGCGTTAAAACATTCCCACAGTTCCCATGTTCTTGAATGAGGGACAATCGTAATTATTACAGTTGCTATTACAAAGTATATAGAATGTTGGAATCTTGGTAGTGGAACACCAAATTTATTTACTATATTATTAAAAAAGTTATTTTTTTTGAATAGAAATGTAGCAAGAAAAATATAAAATGCAAAAATTAATCCTATTCCGTATGTAAATACTACTATGTTAATTTTTAATCCAAACAGTTTAAGATTATGTAAATTTATTTCTCCTTGTAAATTATATCTGGAAAAAAAATTATTAGATTCAATTGAAAAAATCCTTTGTCCCCAAGATATTTCTTCACCAAATCCAAAAAACAAACCTGCAATCAAAAAAATGTTAAAAATAATCCACTTTGTGTTTTTTGAACGACCTACCTTTATTAACCTAATAAATAAGAACATAGAACTTAGCAAAAGCATAAATGCTGTAATGTTTTCTATTAAGCCATCTTCTTTGACTAATGTTTTAAATAGAACTGGATTAAAGTAATAGATAAAACTGCACAGAGTAATTAAAAGCATCAAAAATATTATTATTGATTTTAGTATATTATTCATTATTGTAGATACCGCAATATATGGATTGAAAAGTTAATTTCACTTATTATTCATTGGGAATTTACCGGTAACGTGCCAATAGGTGGGAATATTACCGCGCCATTTCTTAAGGTGAATAGTAATAGCAAGATATTCAATCATAACGAGTATTTGAATAAACACTGAAATCTGAAACGGCCAAACTATTTCGGTTGCAAACCAAATTAATACAGTTAAACTCAATAATATGGTTGCGATTTTGGCTAACCACGTATGATAGCTTGGCATACGTCTAAACTTAATAAATGCTGCGATCATAGGAATAACAAAAGCTAATATTACAATTATAATATATGCAATATCTTGCATGATCAATTCTGGCCATAGTAACCATGCACAGGGAGGAATCGTCATATACATTGCCATGTCAGCGACGCTATCTAAAGTTGTTCCAAGTGTAGTTATTTGGTTTAATTTTCGCGCAAAATAGCCGTCTATAGCATCGGTTGATAGAGCTAATGCAAGTACTACTAAAAATAAATTTGGATATCCTTTATAAGCAATATAAAACAGAAATGGAACCGAAGCGATTCGGAGATAGCTAAAAAAATTTGGAATTGTCAGCCATTTGGTTTTGGTAATACTATCGGTCATAATATTTACTCAATTTTTTAAATTTTGAATAACGTATTCACTAATTAAAATTTCATTCCAAACTTCCAACCGAGTTCTCAACTTCCGCCAATATTTCGCAGGATTTTACTAGTTCCTTCATAGCTGTATGATCGGGATAAAGCGGTCGATCAATATCAAGAAAATCCACATATTTCCGTATTATTTCTTTAGCTTTTGTAACGCCCTTACCAAATTTATAATCGCGGAAGTCGAGTGCTTGCGCAGCTGCCATAAATTCGATTCCTAGGATTCCATATGCATTATCCATAATCTGAATATTTTTTATAGCAGTGTTCATGCCCATAGAAACGAAATCCTCTTGATCAGCTGCGGCCGGTATGGATTGTACAGAGGCAGGAGCTGATAAAATTCTTTGCTCCACAATTTGCATGTCAGCGGTGTATTGGCTTAACATCAAGCCGGAAAACATACCGGCTCCTTTTGTTAAAAATGCTGGTAAACCGACGCTCAACGCGGGATTATTTAGGCGGTTCATTCTACGCTCAGACATTACACTAACCATCGTTACTGCAGCGCTGATCATATCCATTGGTAAACTGATGGGAGTTCCTTGAAAATTTGCCCCTGAAATTTGGAGATTTTTGTCCGGGAAGAAAACGGGGTTATCCCCAACACCATTCAATTCAATTTCTACTTGGCTTTTCGCATATGCGATTGCGTCATGTGCAGATCCAACCACTTGTGGTGTAGATCGCATAGAATAGGCATCTTGCACTTTACATTTTATTTTTCCTTCAATGAGATCGCCGCCTTCCACGCATTTTCGAATCGCCTCGGCGCTTCTAACCGCGCCCTTAAATCCTCGCGCTTCGTGCAATAGTGATGTATATGGACGCATGTTTGCTTTTAACGCTTCTAACGTCATTGATGCGGCAATTTCCGCCTGTTTTAACCATCTATTAGCATCGTAAAGTGTAATTGCACTCATAGCCGTGAGTAGATTAGCTCCGTTAATAATTGCTAAACCGTCCCTTGCCTGCAATCCCGGTATTGGAATACCGGCGTTATCCATTGCAATTTTTCCATCCAGTAATTCGCCTTTATAGTATGCTTGTCCTTCACCAAGTAACACAAGTGCAATTTGCGACATCGGGGCTAAATCCCCGCTAGCGCCTACCGAACCCTTTTGACATACAAATGGAACAACATCCTTGTTAAGCATTTCTACGAGCGTCTGCGTGATCTCAAGACGACATCCGGAGTTACCGTGCGCATGAACATTTATCCTACCCGCCATCGCTCCGCGAACAAATTCTAAAGGTGCCGGACCACCAATTCCCGCAGCATGATTATATACGAGATATTTTTGAAAATCTGCAATCTGATCATTATCTAACACCATCTCGGAAAATTCACCAATGCCGGTATTGACTCCGTACATAATTTCTTTCGCTTGAATTTTTTTCTCAAGCATGTTACGGCATTTTATTATTCGATCAATTGCCGTCTTGGGGAGTTTAATTTTCTCTTTATGTCTGGCAATTCGAACTAATTTTTCAATAGTTAACCCACTTCCGTCTATCATAATGCTCATTTTTGAATTCCTAATATGATTAATTTTTTACAAATCTATATTTTGACCAATTCCTGCTTCGATAGCTTTATCGTAAACGAGTTTTGCTGTTGCAGCATCTTGTATTGCCAATCCGTTTGATTTAAAAATTGTAATTTCATTTTTAAATTCTCGTCCGGGTTTATCTCCGGCAATGATTTTTCCTAAATCCGCATAAAAATGTGATTCATCAATATCTCCATCATTTAAAGGAATGATAAAATCACCTGCTTCCTTTAAACACGCTTCTTTTGAATCTCCGATAAATTTGGAACGTTTAATAATTGCTGTATCAAGTTCTCTTGCATTTGGTGTATGGCTGCCAATACCATTTATGTGTATTCCCGTTTTTACTTTAGTCCCATCAAAAATTGGAGTAGGCGAGGAAGTTGCAGTGCAGATTATATCAGCTTGCAAAACTTCGTCGGCATTTGCGGCTTGAACAATATCAATATCTAACTTTTTGTTCAATTTATCGATAAATCTTTTTACCACTTCATCAGAAATATCATATACAATTGCTTTGGATATTTCACGGACTTCGCACATTGCTACGAGCTGCATTTGGGCTTGTACTCCTGCACCAAAAATACCTGCTACTTGATTTTTATCATCGTGAGCGAGATATTTTGTAGCAACGCCGCTCGCTGCTCCGGTTCGTACGGTAGTTAGATAACCGCCATCCATAATGCAAATAACTTCACCGCTTTCGGGATTTTGCAGTAAAACCTTACCGATTGTAACCGGCAAATTTTGCTTTTTAGGATTATCTTTATAAACTGTTACAACTTTACACGCTAAAGCACCCATCTTTTTTAAATATGCCGGCATATAAAGTGAAAGTCCATCCGGTGGTGTTATTGCAGTCCGCAAGGGAAGTACGGCTGTGCCTTTATTGGATTCTAAAAATGCTTGTTCAACAACATTGATGCAGTCTTTCATAGTTAAGACTTTCATAACATCTTGGCGGGTTAGTATTAGAGCCATGATTATTCCTTAAAATAGTGAATGAATTTAGGTAGGAGAATTAATTTTGTGAAAAGATGATTTTAAAATAGTTTAATTATTTTTGGTACATCATTACAATATTTTTGATATTCTGCACTATAATTATTGGTAAGAAATTCTTCCTCTGTTTTTATCATAAAGTAAGAAATGACAACATATAATATGAACCAACCTATGGAAAACCACGACAAATATAACGCAACAAATGCAATCAGAATCATTCCGTAACCGATTAGTTGAGGATTCCTGGAATATTTATACAATCCTTTTGTATTTAGTAATTTTTTATCTTGCCCCATAGTGCGTCCATATCCCAAACCTGACATGGCGACCGCAACGATTAAAAAACCAATAATAATAAAAACTATCGATATAGTTCGAAGTATCATGTTTTCAGGAATAGACGGTATATTGGGCCACTTAACCGGAAGAAATAGATACATGAAATTTGCGTGTAAAGCAAAAATTAGTACTTCTAAAGAATAAGAAACAAATGTCAATCTTCCTCTTTTTGAATAATCATTTCTCACAATTACACGAAAAGTAATAAAAGAAAAAAGAATTAAGATAAAAGCAAAAATTAAATATCTTAAGAGCATTTTATCCACCTTACAATAGTAAATGAATTTAGCTAATAGAACTAAGTTTATGAAAAGATGATT
>CBDURO010000032.1:0-18772 GCA_965369995.1 uncultured bacterium
CCTTACAATAGTAAATGAATTTAGCTAATAGAACTAAGTTTATGAAAAGATGATTAGAAAAGATTTAGAAGGGGGGAATGTAAATAATAACGACTGAGCTCCACTGAAATCTGCGTTGGGTTCGCCAAATCAGCCTTCTTGATTGGTTTAGCTGGTAGCCAGACGGCCCAAAGTTGTAGTCCAAAGCCGATCATAATCAAAATAAGACCAATGCGTGACATGCAGGTATAAGTCTTCCGTCTTTTTTCAACCTCCCGATTATTATCGGCGACGGTTTTCCCACTGTTGTCGATTGGTGTTCCATTTTCAAGCCCAAAAGATTTGCCTGAAGTGAGAGTCGGTTGGGGAGGTCCCCAGATGAACACCATCAATACCCCAATGATACTGAAAATTAGTCCTATAGTACTTAAGATTTGCGGGTCCATAATGTTTTTTAGCTACTAAACATTTTACCAAAACCTATTACAGTCCCCAATCCCGCCAAAATAATTCCCAGATAAACAATAATAATACTATTATTTGAAGCACCCAAGAATATCAGGATAAAACCGACAATCCAAATACCAATAATTTTTGACCAATTCAAATTAATATCTTTGGTCACCAACTTATAAACAATAGTTCCTACTGTAATAATAATAATGTATGCTAATATTTTATATATATCCATAATTTTTAATTCCTTTTAATTAAATTATTACATGCCAATATTAATTACGGTTTCTTGGATTAATAATCAAAATATACTTTAACCATTAGTGTTTTGTACATATTGATATACTTATATAAAATATTTATCAGGAATTGCTAATTTCTCATTTTGGTTATTCCAATATCCATTAATTTTTATAGATTGAACACTATTAATACATTTAATAGTTACACATACTGCTTAATATTAGTTTGAAAATGTAAAAAAACCTACATCGGCATCATCGGGCGACCGCCAAAAGCTATTCTAGTAATGATAGCTCCGGTTATCCCATAAACAATAAGTGATGCGATAATAACTGCTACAAAATACCCTACCATTTTGTTTTGAGGAACTTCCTTTACAATTTGTAATCCTTTATAAAGTAACACTAAAGAATAAATACTAGCGATTGCTCCGAGAATTGACAAGGCAGGAATTAGACTAAAGATACCTCCAACCCATGCGGCTGTGTAAGCAAATACCACAACTTTCATCGATGTTGGAAGATGTTTTTTTGAACCAAATGTTGGCGCCAAAACGTCGATTATGAGTGCCAAAATGTAAACTCCAATTATAGACATCACATACATACTAATTGCCCATTTTAGATTAGCACCAAATCCGGGTCGGTATGAACCGAATCCATAAGAATATCCGAATAACGTAAATCCGATTAATCCGGAAATCGCTGGAATTGCGGCTAATTTTAATGCGTATTGAGTGAATAGGTCAGAGATCATATGATCTTCTTTTTTAATGGTTTCCCATTCGGTGGCAGGACTTAACAAGATGTTTTTAATGCGTTCGACTAAATTCATGCTGAACTCCCTATTTAAATAAATTATTATGAGAACATATAAAATTACGACTATGGCAGAGATACATCAAAGTCGTTGTTATGATATGTTAGTTATATGAATATGTTAACTATTGGATAGATACTTATCGGGTATTTTATTAGTATTGTTTTGATTGTTCCAAACTATACTGGATATTTTCCAATTTTTCCCGACTCTGATATATTGAATACTATTTATACCAATGGAAAAAGGTTCAGGATTATCTAAGTCAAATTTTGTTTCGTAAGTGCTAAAGCGATGTGCAATCGTACCAAATATTTCAGTTATATGATTTAATTCACCTTCGTAAAATGATTGGATCGTACCATCCTCTATTTTTCCGGTATACGATTTTATAAAGTCATCAACTGTCATCACTACCGGTGAAGCGTCATCATTCCTGATCATATTAACAGTTGGTATAAATAATTCTTTTAATCTTTCCACCGGTGGATGACTGCCAACTTCAAAGCATATAGCATTGTATAATTCTGATGTTAGATTCTCAATTAGTTTAAGATCATTTTGTTGATTCATAGCGATTCCAAATTAATCGTTAATATTATAAGAATTTAAAAAATATATGTTGGTAATAATTAACCTAATATTCCGATTAATAATAGTCATTTAGAATCAGTAATTTATATCAATGAAACAAAAGATTCTGACAATAATTGGTCCTACGGCAATCGGTAAAACCGCCATCGTAACTAACATCCCTTCCATCTTCACTAAAGTTACGATGGATAAACTAAATCTCCCTTTGATAAAGGAGACTTCTTGGTTCACTGGAAATTTGTTAGTCCCCCTTTTCAAAAGGGGGATTCAGGGGGTTATTAAAATCTGAAAATGAAAGATAATTCTAAAATAGTAACAATAGTCGGTCCTACAACAATTGGTAAAACCGCAATAGCGATTGAGCTAGCCAAGCAAATAAATGGCGAAGTAATTGGTTTGGATTCACGCCAAATCTATTTTGGTATGGAAATTGGAACAGCGCAACCAATAATTACTGAAATGCGGAATGTACGCCACCATTTAATTGGAATTCGATCACCGGACAAAGTAGTAACTGCCGGAGAATATGCAAAATTGGTCAATGCAGTTATTGTTGATATTCGGCAGAGAAACCATGAACCAATTATTTGCGGAGGTGCAGGATTATATTACCGTGCTTTACATGAAGGTATATTTGAAGATAGCATTTCTGATTCTACAATTCGTGAAAAATTGGAAAAGGAATATGAAAATAATCCACAATATTTATTTGATCACTTAAATGATATAGATCCGGAATATGCAAAGATAGTTCATATCAATAATAAAAAAAGGTTAGTACGTGCATTGGAGATTTATGAACTTACTGGTAAAACTCCATCCGAGCATTTTGCAAAACAGAAAAAAGAAAATCAATCAAAATTAAATTTATTTTCTGTTTTGCTAACAATGGAAAGAGATTTGTTATTTGAGCGAATTTGTAAACGGACTGAGCAGATGTTGGCAAACGGCTTGATCAAAGAAGTGGAAACACTTCTTACAAAATATGATGCCAATACTGTTCATCCATTAGATTCAATAGGATACAGGCAGGTTATTTCATATTTAAAAGGTGAGTTGAGCTATCAAGAAATGATAGACGAAATAAATATAAGAACTCGTCAATATGTAAAAAAACAGCTTACCTGGTTTAAGAATGAACTGGTTGATTTAGAAATTGATTTAACAGAAGAGCATAATGTTGGAAAAATTGCAGAAATAATCATAAGAAATATGAAATCAGAAATCAGAAATCAGAAATTTTGAATTTTATATGTTGAATTTTGAATATTTCATAATTTTAATTCATTAATTTTTTCATTCTTTAATTAAAATAATTCCTAACTATAGTTACTGGTGTTAACTTCACCCGCATAAATACCCTTTAATCCGGTCCTGTGAGACGGGAAGGGCAGAGAACTGAACCTTCGTTCAGAAGGATTTGCAAAAATGTAAATCATTCTGCCCGGAGGTTTTTTTCTAAAAAATTAGGAGGAAATATGGCTGCTCCGGTAGTAAAACAACTTATGGATGCAACTTCGGTCGGGAGGTCAATCACTCGTATTGCGCACGAAATTCTCGAACGAAATGATGGTTCGCAAGAGCTCGCATTGATTGGTATAATTACGCGCGGTGAACCGCTCGCAAAGCGCTTAAGGAAGTCAATTTTTGAGCAAACCAATGAAGATATCCCAATTGGATTAGTTGACATTACTTTTCACCGCGATGACTTCCGTGAGCGATTGGTCGTTCCGCAGGTGAAAAATACTGATATTGATTTTTCGCTTGATGATAAAACTGTTATTTTGGTTGATGATGTGTTATTTACAGGAAGGACAATCCGCGCTGCGATAGAAGTGTTGTTATCATTTGGGAGACCAGAGAAAATACAATTAGCAGTTCTTGTTGATCGCGGTCATCGCGAAATGCCAATACGCGCTGATTTTGTCGGTAAGAATATTCCGACCCACGAAGGTGAACATGTCAAAGTTCTCCTCAAAGAGATTGATGGTAAAGATGCAGTTCAGCTGATTTATTCTGACGGAGTTACAGCATGATAAAAGAAAAACATTTACTTGGATTAGAAGGATATCCTGCTGAAGATATAGAAACCATTATTGAAACTGCTTTCGGATTCCGTGAAGTTTTGGAGCGACCAATTAAAAAAGTACCTTCTTTACAGGGTAAAACTATTGTCAATTTATTTTATGAAGATTCAACCAGAACTCGTATCAGTTTTGAATTAGCTCAAAAACGGTTAAGTGCTGATACAGTTAATTTTTCCGCTTCATCAAGTAGCGTAAAAAAAGGTGAAAGTTTTAAAGATACGGTTCAAAATATTGAAGCTATGAAAATTGATGCAATTGTAATGCGCCATCCCTATCCCGGTGCACCACTACATTTAACTAAATTTGTTGATGCAGTCGTAATAAATGCCGGTGATGGAACGCACGAGCATCCAACTCAAGCTATCTTAGATATTATGAGCTTAAAGGAGCATTTCGGAAAAATTAGTGGATTAAAAATTGGTATTATTGGAGATATTTTACATAGTCGTGTTGCGCTAAGTAATATTCATGGATTGACAAGTTTAGGCGCAGAAGTAACACTTTGTGGTCCGGCAACTCTCATCCCAAAAGATATTGAAAAATTAGGTGTTAACGTTTCTTATAATATTGATGAAGTTATGGATTGGGCAGATGCAATTAATGTTTTACGAATTCAAATGGAAAGGATGGGAGTCGGGCTTTTTCCATCTACAAGAGAATATCGAAGTTTGTTTGGAATAACTCATGAACGGCTCGAACGTCATGATAAAAAATTAGTGATTATGCATCCTGGTCCGATGAATAGGGGAATTGAAATTGATAGTAATGTTGCCGATAGTTCGCAAGCGATTATTTTGGACCAAGTTTTAAACGGCGTTGCAAGTAGAATGGCGATTTTATATTTATTGTTAGGTGGAAAACAAGAAGCAGTTTAATGTAGGTAGGTATATGAAAATAAATAAATTAAATAAAAATGTATTTCTAAAAAATGGAACTGTTTATGATCCATTTAAACAAAAAATTATTAATGGAAATGTCCTTATTACAAATGGAAAAATTAATGGAGTAGGGGATATTAAAGCTCCCAGTGGAGCAGAAATTATTGATTGTACAAATCTGATTATTACTCATGGATTTTGTGATATTCATGCCCATTTTAGGGAGCCGGGCAGGGAAGACAAAGAAACTTTGCAAACCGGTGCAAAAGCTGCCTTGGCAGGTGGTTTTACAAGAGTTTGTGTTATGCCAAATACCAATCCACCTATTGATGATCCCGAATCAATTCGATTCATAGTTGAAAAAGCTAACGAAACACCAATTTTTATCCATCCAATAGGCGCAATAACCAAAGGTCAGCATGGAAAAGAACTTGCGGAAATGGGCGCTATGAAATCCGAAGGTGCAGTCGCTTTTAGCGATGATGGTATCCCGCTGCAAAACGCTTATGTTATGCGTTTAGCTTTGGAGTACGCTGGAATGATTAATGTCCCGATCATTAATCACGCTGAAGATGTACAACTCAGAAACGAAGGCGTAATGAATGAGAGCGTAATTTCGACGAAATTGGGGTTGTCTGGCAATCCCGATGTTGCTGAGTCAACAATGGTACAACGCGATTTGCAAATAGCTCAATCTACCAATTCAACTCTCCATATTCCGCACGTGAGTACAAAGAAAAGTGTTGAGGCAATCATGGAGTATAAATCGGTATTCCAAAAAGTGACTGCCGAGGTTACACCACATCATTTATATTTCAATGATGAAGCTCTTATTACGTATAATACTAATCTTAAAGTAGCACCACCTATTAGAACCGAAAATGATAGAAAAGCATTGATTAATGCTCTGAAAGATGGTGTGATAGATTGTATTGCTACCGACCATGCTCCACACACTATCGAAGAAAAAGAAGCACCGTTTGATTTGGCTCCATTCGGAATGATAGAACTAGAGAGTTGTTTTGGAGCTGTCAACAAAGTCCTTGTTCAAGAGAGTGGAATGAAAATTGAAGCACTAATTGATTTATTAACTATTAAACCACGTAAAATTATGGGATTTGAGCAAGATCTCTTTGCTAAAGGCACAGTAGCTGAAATCACTGTAATTGATCCGAAAGCAAGTTGGATTTTCAAAAAGGATGATATCTATTCAAGATCAATTAATTCTCCATTCATTGGTGAGGAATTATTTGGTAAAATTAAATACACAATTGTTAAGGGATCATTAGCAAAAATTTGAAATAAATTTTTATTTATAAATTGATATTATTCTCCTTAAAAAACTCTAATAATTTCATTGACTATCTTATATAAAAAAGTATAGTTTTCTTGGCTTTTATCGAAACAAAAATTATGAAAACAACAACAATTAAAAAATCTGAAATTCAGCATGATTGGTGGATAGCTGATGCCGAGGGTCAAACCCTCGGTCGATTTGCCAGTCGCATCGCGCAATTGTTGCGCGGAAAACATAAACCGCATTTTACTCCTCATATGGATATGGGTGATTGTGTAGTCGTTATAAATGCGGAAAAAATTAGAGTTTCCGGTGCAAAAGAGGAACAGAAGGAATATTTTAGACATTCTGGTTATCCCGGTGGAGCAAAAATGACATCATTTAAACACATGAAAACCACCTACCCGGAAAGAATTATTACAAATGCAGTGAAAGGAATGTTGCCGCACAATCGTTTAGGACGACAAATTTTAGGTCATCTTAGAGTTTACGCGGGAGCCGATCATCCTCACGATGCTCAACAACCTAAAGTAGTGGATATTAAATGACACAAGCAGTTTTTCAAGGAACGGGTAGACGTAAAAGATCAATAGCGCGTGTCTATCTAAGTTCCGGTAAAGGTAATATTCTAATAAATAATAGACCATTTAAAGATTATCTTGGTCGCCCGACTTTAGCAACTATTGTTCGTCAACCTTTAGAAGTAGTAGGTGATGCAGATGGTTATGATATTAAGGCTAATGTAAAGGGGGGCGGATTAACAGGTCAAGCAGGAGCTATCCGTTTAGGAATCGCTCGTGCATTATTACAAATTAATGAAGATTTTCGTGTACCATTGCGGCAGGCAGGATTTTTAACTCGCGATGCTCGTAAAGTTGAACGTAAGAAATATGGACAACCTGGCGCACGTAAGCGGTTCCAATATTCAAAGAGATAATATGGCAGAACAAGTTAGTTTTAAAGATTTACTAGGTAGCGGAGCACACTTTGGTCATGTAACACGTAAATGGCATCCTAATTACGAACCATACATTTTAATGGAACGAAATGGTGTGCATATCATCAATCTTGAAGAAACAGTCAAACACCTGAATACAGCAATTGACTTTGTTAAAAAAATTGTTGAAAAGAACGGAGAAATACTCTTCGTAGGAACGAAAAAACAGGCAAAAGATATTGTACAGCAAGAAGCTGATAGATGTGGTATGTTTTATATCGTAGAACGATGGTTAGGCGGAACTCTCACAAATTTCTCAACGATAAAAAAAAGTATCAAAAGATTAAAAGTACTTGAGAAAGAAGGTTCCAGTATTTATGAAAATCTGACAAAAAAAGAAATTCAGATGTTAAACCGTGAAAGACTTAAGTTGTCAGATCAGCATCGTGGTATTAAAGATATGAAACGTTTGCCGAATGCAGTTGTAATTGTTGATGTTGATAGAGAAATAACTGCGCTCTTAGAAGCGATTAAGTTAGAAATCCCAGTAATTGCAATGGTCGACACAAATTGTGACCCACGGATTGTAACTTACCCAATTCCAGCTAATGATGATTCTGTCAGGGCGATCCAAATTATAATAGCTGCCATTGTAGATGCCATTTTGGAAGCAAGGGATGAGAATGCTACAAAGGAAGAAGATATATCTGAAGTAATTAAGAAAGATGAAACTATTATCGTAAAATCTGAAGAAGTGGGTAAAGATACAACTGTGGATGATGTAGAAGTAAAAGTAGTTAAAATATCTGAGAGCGATAAAAAAGTCGATAAAGCAGCTCAAGCTGATGAAAAACCGGAAAAAGTAAAAACAATTGAAAAGCCTAAGGCGGAAAAAAAGGCAGAGAAAAAGTTAACTACAAAAGTTAAACCGAAAGCTTCAGTAAAGAAACCTGCAACAAAAGTGGCTGCAAAAACTAAGACAACTAGCAAAAAGACGGCTACTGCCAAGGTCACCAAAAAGACTACAGTAAAAAAGACTCCGGTAAAACCCACCATGAAGGAATCTGAAAAGAAATGAATATTGACGCCAAAAGAGTAAAAGAATTACGTGAGAAAACCGGTGCTGGCATGATGGACTGTAAAAAAGCTTTAGTTGAAGCAAATGGTGATATTGAAAAAGCAATTGATAACTTGAGAAAATCCGGTGTTGCCAAAGCAGCAAAGAAAAGCTCAAGATCCGTAAAAGAAGGATTGATCTATTCATATATTCATCATGGAGGAAGATTAGGGGTCTTACTCGACATAGGTTGTGAAACAGATTTTGTAGCGAGAACTGATGGATTTGTTGCTTTAGCAAGAAATATTGCAATGCAAATAGCTGCAACAAATCCAATTGCCCTAATTCGTGAAGACATTCCAGAATCAATTATAACTCGTGAAAAGGATATTTACATAGAGCAAGCAAAGGTAACCGGAAAACCTGACAATGTTGTTGAGAAAATTGTTGATGGAAAATTAAACAAATATTTTCAAGAAAACTGTCTTATGGAACAAGTTTACATAAAAGATTCTGATAAGAAAATCAAAGATTTAGTAACCGAAACTATTGCCACTTTAGGCGAGAATATTACTCTCAACCGCTACTCACGTTTTGCGGTTGGTGAAATAGATTAAAATTTATTATTTATATGTCTAGCCCTGTTTACAAGCGGGTCCTGCTAAAATTAAGCGGGGAAGTTCTCGCCGGTAAACAGGGTTTTGGTATAGATCCAAATCGCGCTTCAATCTTAGCACAAGAAATCAAATCAATTCATGATCTTGGAGTAAGCATCGGAGTTGTAATCGGTGCCGGTAATATCTTCCGCGGTATTAACGCAGCCGACCGTGGCATGGATCGTGTAACCGGTGATTACTTGGGAATGTTAGCAACTATAATGAACTCCATCGCAATGCAAGATGCTTTAGAAAAAATTGGGTGTGATACTCGAACGTTATCGGCTATTTCAGTCAATAAGATTTCTGAACCGTATATCCGTCGCAGAGCGATAAGGCATCTTGAAAAAAGACGGATTGTTATCATAGCCGGCGGAACAGGGAATCCATATTTTAGTACAGATACAGCGGCAGCTTTAAGAGCTACTGAATTAAGTGCGGAAATTATGTTAAAAGGAACCAAAGTTGATGGTATATATGACATGGATCCGGTAAAACATCGGGAAGCGAAAAAATATGATAAAGTATCTTACAAGAAAGTATTAGAAGATAATTTAAGAGTTATGGATATGACTGCAATAACTCTTTGCAGGGAAAATTTGTTACCGATTAAAGTATTTAATATCAATAATACTGGGGACTTGAAACAAATAATATTGGGTAGTAATATTGGTACCTTAGTGTCGGAGTAAAAATGTTAAAAGATATTCAAATTGATACCAAACACCGCATGGCTCAGGCAATTTCACATGTTGATATGGAATTAGCGAAAGTGAGAACCGGGCGAGCCAACCCTGATATATTCAGTTCCATTTCTATTGATTATTATGGTGTCATAACACCTCTAAACCAAATTTCAAATATATCAGTACCTCAAGCAAGATTAATAGTAATTCAACCATACGAAAAAACATTAATTCCATTAATCGAAAAAGCTATAATGGAGAATAATCTTGGTTTAACACCAAATAATAATGGTAGTGTTGTAAATGTACCAATTCCACCACTTTCTGAAGAACGTAGAGGTGAACTTATTAAGTATGTTCATGAATTAATTGAAAATGGTCGAGTATCAATCAGAAATGTACGTCGTGATGCAATTCATCAGATAAAGCAAGTAGGGGATGAGCAAAATATCTCAGAAGATTTAATTCATGATGCTGAAGCAGAAATCCAGGAAATAACTGATGAGTATATAGAAAAATTAAATAAGCATCAAGAAGAGAAAGAAAAAGAACTTCAAGAAATTTAATAAAACCTCTTAATAATATTTATTGTAGGGACAGGATCTAATCCTGTCCCTACTTTGTTTAGATACAATGATAGATTTGGAATCTGTCCCTACGATGCTATTTTTTGTTTAAATATTTTATTAGAGAAAGAGGCGGAGAGCATTCCTTTAATTTGCATACCCAAAAACGACGGCGAGCATGTCTCCACGATTTTTCATAACCTTTTAATTTATTGATTCTCTCTATTAAAGTGTCTTTGTCAATCCATCCAACGAGATATGTTTTTGTTATATATGATTTTGCTAAAAATGCATCATATAAATATTCTAATTCATTTGAATTTACATCGATATCTTGTTCTTGCAGCCACTGATCCTTCTTATTTGTTCGCTGATCGTAATAGATTTGTATATGAATATCACTTTTCAAATCTTCAATTTTGCGAGTCCGTCGAATTAATTTTATATCACGTTTATTGAATACATTTTGTAGTGTTTTATCAGCATCAGGGATTAGTGAAGTCTTCAGTTCCAAATCTAATCCTTTGTATTCAAAATCTACATCCATTCCAAAATCTTCTTCGAAATAGTTTGTCGTAGTTATATCGATGCCATTTTCAATGAACCATTTTTTAAAGCAATTTCTCCGATGTAACCACGCAGCTTACTGTCAAATTGGACGTTGATGTGTCTATCTCGCAAATTGTCAATGAAATTTTGCTCCTTTGCCTTAGCTAGCAATAGCTGTGATGATTTCTTCCTTTGTTAAAACAATCTTAAGAATATCTTGGTATTTCACTTCTAAAACGCGTAAAGTTTTGTAGTAAATGTTTTTGATTCTGATGAAACTTTGGATTTTTCATCTTGCTGCAATTCACAATATATAAAAGAATCCTTGGAATTATATAAATCCAGTGATCTTACGATTCTCGGTACAGTCACATCATTGATATAATCCATTTGTTCAATTAAGATGAATTGACGCTGTTTACCGGATTGTGCTAATTCCAAAACTGCCTGCGCAGTTGTACCTGAACCGGCAAAAAAATCTAAAACTATATCACCCGGTTTTGAAGCAGATTGTATTAGTGTTTTTAGCAGTTTAACCGGTTTGGGATAACTAAATGGTTTTTCACCATCAAATAGGTTTTTTATATCAGTAGTTCCATCCTTATTGAGAGCGACATTATATAAAATTGAAGATAAATTTCTACCGCGCAAAATTAACTTTCCATCTTTATCGTAATTTAATTTGCCACGTTGTTCGTTTAAATATATTTTATAATATACTTTCCATCTATTTTTAACTTTTTTAAAGATAATACGGTTGTCATTTAACCGCTCATTAAAGGTTTTCTTATTACACTTCCATTGATGCTCATTTGCCTTCAGCACAGTTCCATCCGGACATTTAATATCAAAATGTAACCCCGAACTGTCGCTTAAACTTGAATCATTCAAATCCTTGATTTTATACTTGCCATGAGTATTTAACTTTTCATCTTCAAGTCTGTAAGATGCTATTGTTTTGGCATCAAGTGGAATTTTGTAAATACCATTTTTATTTTTACGATAAGCTAGAATGTATTCATGTTCAACGGCGATATCGTGGCTATCGTTCGCGCCTCCGGCTTTTTTCCGCCATATTAGATTTGTAATAAAGTGTTCTCGACCAAATATTTCATCACATAGTACCTTTAAATAGGCATTTTCACGATCATCGCAATGAATATAAATTATTCCATCATCCGTCAGTAATTCGTGTGCTACTACCAAGCGATCTTCCATAAAAGTTAGCCAAGCGCTATGTCCGAAATTATCGTTATAATTAAACTTATTACCGCCAGTATTATATGGCGGGTCTATACAAATTAATTTAATTTTTCCTTTAAAGATTTGAACAAGTGACTTAAGTGTAGATAAATTATTTCCTTTAATAATAAAATTGTCTTTACTTGAAAAGTCTGTTAACTCGATTTGACCGTTTTTGTTATATCTTTTCCAATTTATAAAGGTATCGGAGTTATGTTTACTATTTGTATTCATCTACTTTTTTTATATAGCTTAATTTTTCAGAATCAGACAGGAAACTTGCTGTAAACGAGTTTTTGGCTAATTGGTATATATCATTTGTCGTTAAACGTAAAGCTTTAGCCAATTTCAAATAGTTATCGTTCAATTGTCCTCCAAAATATGAAGGATCATCAGAGTTGATCGTAACTAATAATCCGTTATTCATCATCTTTTTAAGAGGATGATTTTCTAATTTATCAACAACTCTTAATTTTAAATTTGATAAAGGACATACTGTTAAAGGAATTTGTTTTTGCGCAAGTAATTGTACTAAAGTATCGTCTTCCAAAGCACGGTTTCCATGATCAATTCGTGTAACATTTAGCAAATTCAATGCTTCCCAGACATATTGTGGTGGTCCTTCTTCACCGGCGTGGGCTACCGTTATGTATCCTAAATCTTGAGCTTTTTTGAAAACGAGTTGGAATTTAGACGGAGGATGACCTACTTCTGATGAATCTAGTCCAACGCCTACAATCCAATCTTTAAATTCGAGTGATTGACCAAGTGTATGGAAAGCTTGATCCTCATCTAAATGACGTAAAAAACACATGATGAGTTTGGTTGACATTTCAAATTCCTTTTCCGCATTAATCAAAGCTTTATGAATACCGTTTATCACTGTTGAGAATTGAATGCCCCGATCTGTATGAGTTTGCGGATCGAAAAATATTTCAGCATGGATTACATTTTGCGAGTTTAATTTCTCCATATATGCCCAAGTCATATCATAAAAATCTTGCTCATGGATTAATACACTAGCGCCAGCGTAGTATGTATCAAGAAATTCCTGTAAATTATTAAAATCGTATGCTTTCTTGAGCTCATCTACAGATTTATATTGAAATTTGATATTATTACGTTGTGCTATTTCGAACATCAATTCCGGTTCAAATGTGCCTTCAATGTGAACGTGTAACTCAGCTTTGGGAATACCGCGAATAAATTTTTCTATTGTCATAATCTGTTATATAATGATAATCATGTTTTTAACTAAGTTAAAACTTATTAATAAAATGGTTTAGAAACTGTTATAAATATAAAAAACCCCATCAATGATGGGGTTTTCTATGTACAAGTGATCAAGATTTATTTCGATTCAGCCAAAAATCAAAGGATCTGCCCGGAATAAAAATATCTAAACCAATAGAAACTTCATTTAAAGGATTTATTACTGTATGGATTTCTCCACCCGGGATATGAACAGTATCTCCAATTTTTAGTTTCTGTTCATCATCATCAGTTTTAATAATGATTTCACCTTGCAAGACAAATAATATTTGTGAATTAGGGTGACTATGAGTAGGTGATGAGTGTTTGGGTGGTTTTATAAAATGTTCAATTGAAATTTCAGGTTTATTACAAAGGTTAGATCTTAACCAATTTTCTTCAGGTTCATATTTTTCAGCATCTTGAAAATGGATTACTTCCATATGTGCTTCCTATATTTATTGTTTTATCAATATGCAGATACCATTCCACCTTCGACCAGGATATTTTGTCCGGTTATGTAGGTGTTTGCTTCTGAACAGAGGAATGTAACTAATTTGCCTAATTCTTGCGGGTCACCGTATCGTTTTAGCGGAATTGATTTGGCATTATTATCTTGATACTCTTTTAAAGGAATATTTGCTTTATTAGCTTTTATTGAATCAATTTGATCAACTCGCTTAGTGCTGATTTTTCCGGCACCTACCACATTGACTAATATATTATACTTCCCAAATTCTTTTGCTAAC
This sequence comes from uncultured bacterium, assembly GCA_965369995.1. Classification (GTDB taxonomy): domain Bacteria; phylum Fidelibacterota; class Marinisomatia; order Marinisomatales; family JAHJCW01; genus JAHJCW01. The sequence continues at coordinate 14,047 of CBDURO010000032.1, forward strand.
GATTTTGTTAAACCGACAATACCGGTACGGAAAACATTTGATAATAATAGGTTATCGATAGCTTGTTTAATTGATGAAGAGGTATTATTTACTATCCTTCCGCCATTCATTTTCATATCAGGTAGTACATATCTTATCGCTCTAATATAACTCAGTAGTGTTAAGTTAAAGGCACTGTACCAGTCATCGTCCAGGAAATTTTCAAAATTACCGGGAGGAGGACCACCGGTATTATTAAACAAAGCATAGATATATCCATTTAACTCTCGTGCTTTTTCTATTGCAGCCCGGATTTGCTCATCATGTGTGATATCAGCTACAAAATATGAGGGATTATTGCCGGTAGTCTTAAAAATATCATTCTGTGCTTTCTGTAATTTTCCTTCGGTTCGCCCAACCATCATTACTTTTGCATTTTCTTTTGCAAATTCAAGCGCAACTCCTTTGCCGATTCCTGAACCGGAAGCTAAAACTACTACAGATTTATTATTTAATTTCAAATCCATTTGTTTACTCTTTTATATAATTCCAGACATCTCAATAAATTTTCCAATTATCTTCTGTTTTTTAACATTTTAAAACAAATTTGAGGAATTATCACAACTGATATTAATACGAATATCCATAACTCACCTTGCCAAAAGTAATATGCTCCTAGCATTTCACTCCATGAGGAACCGCGAACATAATATCCAAAAGCAAATTCAAATATTATGGTCATAACTATCCACATAATACCGATTTTCAATAAATTACGTTTTGTGTAATCCATTTTGATATATTTTACGAAAAGATAAATTGCACAGAAAAACAGTAAAATCCCTGTTATACTACTTAGTTGATGTGCCCAATGACCAATTAGCGGCTCTAGAAGCGGTTTATAGGTCGCATCTCTGATAATACCATTTATTATTGCAAGGAGAAGTAATACAAACCAAAACCATAATGCGTGTAAATATATCTTTTTCACTTTTTAGTTTCCTTTGGTAGGTACCTTTTGTTATCAGCAAAAAAGTCGATCGCCCATGTTTTTGTTTTAAAAACAGCCGAATGCACAACTCCATCACGAATATAGTATGAGTCGCCTTTGGCGTAAGTTTTTGTATCTCCGCCAATTGTAAGATCCATCTTACCTTTTACAACAATTCCCCATTGCGCGCAATGGGAATGCTCAGCAACCTTTCCTATGGCTTCTATTTCTAAGAAAACTATTTGGTGATCAACATTTTGCGAAATCCATCCTTTAACGCCGTTAAATGTAATATCGGCTTCTGGAAGGGTTGTCACTATTTGAGGGAATGGATCCTTCATGATGTTTTCCTCCTATTTACTACTTAATTATAATGAAATATGACAAAATAAAATGTAATCAGTCCAACAACTTTTTATCCCGCACACCTAGTATAAAATATATTCCACCCAGTACAAATAGAGCAATCCCTACGGTATTGAATATTACACCTTTCATAATGACAGTGAAAATAATTCCATGCGAAGTCAAAATAAAGCTAAGATAGAGTTTCCTATTTTTCACTTTTTTCATACTACAATTTATGTATTACCGACTAAATCAGGTATAAAAAAAGGCTGTCATTCTGAACGCAGTGCCTATCTTCACTTGTGTTACGATGGGTAAAAAGAATCCATTATTTAAAATTTAAAAGGTATCAGCATGGGAACTCTTTCCATATAACTTTTATAATCTGCGCCAAATTCCTTTAAAAGCAATTTTTCTTCATATCTCGATATATAATAATAAAATATAACTATGATAATCCAAACAAATGCTGATGCAATCGAACACGTTAAAATTGTCAATCCAAGATATAGTAAAATGGAACCTAAATAAATCGGATGCCGCACAATTTTGAATACACCTTTTTCTATTATTTCGGGTTTTTTGCGTACCTCACCAAAAATTATTCCGAGTCCATATTTTGCAAAAATACCTGATATAATGAGTATTGGGAAACCAATAATCATTCTAACCATATTCGGCATTGTATTTTGCGAGTAAGTTGAGTATTTGAGAAAGAAAGAATCACTGATCCATATTATTAAAAAGATTATTAAAAATATTATTTGTCCGAGATCTCCAAAAGCATGTTCACCGACTAAATCGACTCTATCTTCATGCCTTTTTGTTTTATTTTTTTTCATTTCAAATCCTTTTATTTTTTCCCTTTGTAATTAATTTTTCAAATTTTCCGGGTTATTTCTATCCGTTTCCCAAGACGGCGGATTTTCCCGAATGTATAACCTGATATTATCCAAAGATTTTTCTTTCCGAATTATATGATCATAGTAAGATCGCTGCCATACCTGTTGTCCTGGTGAATTTTGGATTTTGTTAATACGCCTTGCAGAAAACGTTTTAAATTGACGAATGATTTCGGGTATACCATGAAATTTCTGTGTAGGGACAGGTTTATAACCTGTCCGTATTGTATTTGATTTGAAACCTGTCCTTTTAATGACAGATTGGTTTGTGCGGACAGATTTGCCTGTCCGTCGTCTATCTACGCTAAAGCTAGGATAGATAAATAGCTGTGGCGCAGACGGAGAATCTGTCCCTACAATTTGATTATTCATTTTAATTATTTTTTCTAAATCTGCCATCATCTTTAGAAGTTGAAAGCTTATGTACTCTTTTTTCTAGCCAACCGATTTTAATATCTTCCTTGGAATCAAATTCCGGCACGTATGGTTTGATGTCCAATAGGGGAGTGCCGTCCACAATATCAACATCTTGAATGTGGAGTATATTATTTTCTATGCGGTTCAATCGGACTACCGAGATGCCAATCGGGTTAGGACGGCTTGGAGCGCGGGTGGCAAATACGCCACGCTCTTGGTCATCCATATACGGAATCACTTTTAATTTTGGGTTTTGAGCGAGGTGAAAATGGCAGATCAATATTATATGGGAAAACCCGTCAAGGTCGGCTAATCCATCGGTAAATTCTCGAAATACTTCAACAGTGCCTCCAATTCCTTTGGCGGCTTTGGGTTGAATTGGCGTTCCGCGCGCTTCTTTAAAAGGCGAGTGAACAATACCAATTGGCTTAAAATTCATACTTTAATTTATGGATTCCCGATTATACAAAGAATGACAAATAATTTGTAGGGACAAGTCTCGACTTGTCCGTTTTTTACGTTGTTCATTATTTTTAGTCAGGTCGCGACCTGACCCTACGAAAAAACGCAATCAAATATTCATCGCAATAACAGCCACACCAATTTGTATCAAAATTGTTGTCATACCAGCCCCGATAAATCGGGGGTATCCACTATTATATAAAGTTCTTGCATAAAATGTTATATATATCTAACATATAGTTAGAATTAAATAACTATCGGAGGTTTTATGAAGAAAATATTTCTTCCAGTTTTTATAATAACTTATGTAGTAATTCTTGCCGGTATTGGAATATTCCAAACAGGAATGATTGATGGTAACCATAAACTAACAGAATATATTTTTGTTGGAGTCATTTCAATACTCTTTCTAATAGGTATCATTTTGAGTATTAAAAGGTATAGGTCGGAAAAACAAGGATTGCCAGTAGACGATGAAATGTCTATTAAAATTGTAAATAAGTCTGCTTCATATTCGTATTATTTGTCATTATTTATATGGCTTGTATTAATATTCATTCAAAGCAGAACAAACTTAGTTGGTAGCATATTAATGGGTTATGGAATTATTGGAATGGCTGCAATGTTTATATTATATTTTATATATTTTAATTTTAAAGGAGTTAAAAATTAAGAATAGGATTAAAGAACTGAGAGCAAGACACAATATCACTCAGTTAGAATTGGCAACACTTGTTAAGGTACGGCGAGAAACAATTGTGTTTCTTGAAAAAGGTAAATATAATCCTTCACTCAAACTTGCATACGATGTATCAAAAGTATTTAATAAATCTATAGAGGAAGTTTTTTTGTTTAATTAATAGAAAACTCTGTCATTCTGAACGCAGTGAAGAATCCATAACAATAAAATTTAATGCTTTAGGAATGCAACCTTCCTATTGAGAAATACTTAATAAAGTTTGAATCAGATTTCAGGATATTTAGTGTAAATTTGGCTACGAATAAATTAAAAAATGGACTTCGCTAAATTAATAAAAATAAGGCAAAGTGTCAGAAGATATTCTGACAAAGCTGTAGAAAAAGAAAAGATTGAAAAATGTCTTGAAGCAGCCAGGCTAGCTCCTTCGGCTAGTAATTCACAACCATGGAAATATATCGTTGTTGATGAAGAAGAATTAAAAAACAAGGTTGCTGAGGCCACTTTTGACAAAGTAGTTAAATTCAATAAATTTGCGGTACAGGCTCCGGTAATAATTGTTATTGTTATAGAGAAACCAAAAATAATTACCCAAATTGGTGGTGAGATCAAACGCAGAGAATTTCCACTGATTGATATTGGAATTTCCGCTGAACATTTTTGCCTGCAAGCCGCTGAATTAGGTCTTGGCACTTGTATGATTGGATGGTTTGATCAAAAAAGGATCAAGGATCTATTAAATATTCCCAAGAAAAAAACTTTAGGCTTATTAATTACATTAGGCTATGCACCTGATGATTATGTTTTAAGAAAAAAGATTAGAAAAGAGAGATCAGAAGTAATCGGCTATAATAAGTATTAATTCTCTGTCATTCTGGGCGTAATGTTCATTTTTAGTTGCTATTTTACCGTTTTTACATAGAAAAATAC
>CBDURO010000033.1:0-17911 GCA_965369995.1 uncultured bacterium
AAGGTGTTGAGCAAGGGATATTTGCTGAAGATGCACTGCATCAGGAGCTGAAGAAGTATGGTAAAGGAGCTAGGTTAGTCATCCGCAGGAATCAGGATGAAAATGGTCAATTAGAATGGCATGTTTCACCTACTAATGGTAACGCACAGCGCAAACCACAACAGACAGTTCTGAAGTACCTGGATAACCGTACAGCCGATATTCACCGGCAGGTAGCGTTAAAGATAGCAACTATCTCTATTGGACAGAATGGAAAACCCTGGACGGATGAAGACCTGCAGGAAATAAAGGTCAGGATGGATAAACTACTTGAGATCCTAGACGGATCAACCAACGATGACCTGCCATTCTAAGGCAAGGGATTTTGTTGTGGGTATTGACTATGATGATATTGCAGAAGACAGAGGACATATGACTATTAGAAGAAAAGTACCTATAACAGAGCTAGTTGAAGAGATCAAAACAATAATACTAAATGGTTCTACCTATCCACAGTTTCCACCTGAAGCTAATCCTAGTGTAACCTATGCTTGGGATCTAGATAATCAAGAGGATGGCGACTGTTATCATGAGATCATGATAGAACTTGGAAAAATAACAGAAAGGAGATTAAATACTGATGATAAAACAAATAATCAACATCATTAAAAAAGTACTAATATTACTTAATAAGTAATATAGAAAAACAACCCCTCCGGGTTGTTTTTAGCTTACCGAGTCTACAATGTAGACCCTCAATTTGGTCATTTTTTATGTATGGTGAACATACCGAAATAACCGGATTTGACAACAAATCCAAGCACGTGAATATATAGGCAATCCTTTTTATTTTCCAAATGAGCGCGATAAACCAAGTACCTGTCATTAAGCAGGTATGATAGTTACTCTTCAAGAGCAAAGAATGTTCGATTGGATAAAATATCAGCGATTGGCCAGATGCTATCCTGAATTTCTCATAGCTTTCAAACAAGTATATATTGCTAAGTATAAATGGATGTACGGCACATTTGATATTACCAATCGTACTAAAATATTTTACCATGGACCAAAAAAATCATGAAAAAGCGCAGGCTAACACCAGCGCTAGAAACGGAGCATCAACCAACAACTAACAATGTAAAAGTAATACTGATTTTGACCTGGTAAATGGGATCAAATTAGGGGTCAAATTGGGGATCAAATTGGGCCGGATAAAGGGGGGTGTTTAGTGCTCCCAGAAAGGGTCACTTATTGGCATTGCCATTTTTTGGTGTTTTGTCGACTGAGAGGCACTTTCAATTTGGTCAAAATCAGAAATTTTGAAATGAGTAAAAAATGAGTAAAAAAGGTGAAAAATGCGCACAGAAATAATCCAGCTAAAACTGGCAAAAAATCAAGCGATTAATGCGGTAAAAAGTACCATTGATTACGAGCGTTTAGAAATGAGAGAAAGCATGATTATCAATAGCCATATTGAATCAATAATCAATAATTTGATCCGTAATTTTCCTGACAGGATATTGACGGGTATAGGATTAATTTTAAACACGTAGATTATATTCCCAGTGAATGGTAAAACTGCTCCAATAATTATTATTATAATTTGTGATTTGTAAATTGATGAGACACTTAGAATGGTTCTAAGAAGTAAAATTACACCAATAACTAATAATAAATAACTATACATAGCATATAACCAGAACCAAATACTATAACCATAAATAGGCATGTTACTATTTGGATCGATTGAAATACTCGTATACCATAAATGATGCCAATTATGAGTGGCAACCATTAATAAAGTAAATAAGGGTACAATTGGCGGCAAAATTATGTTGCGTGGAACTAAATATCTATAATGTCGACCATATGCCAATGCAAGCAAGAAATATAACAGCGGTACGGTTGTTACACCTAAATAGGATATTTGTGCCCATAGTAATACATGCGATACATCCGTTGGGGCTGTTTCAAAAATATACGAAAAAGCCTACACAGCTACCCCGCATGCCAGAAGAACCAAATATTTTGCAACAAGCGTACTGCGCTTTTGCCACGCAAACAGTGCAACCAAAATACTTATAAGCGTAGTAACTATTAATATCCAGCTTATTGGTAGAAATTGATAGCTCAAAAAACCCTCAACAACATTATTTATACTAACAATATACTAATTACAATATGAATATTACCATTGCTCATTTAGTATCATAGAGATAAATCAATGATAACAAATTGGTAGTACTAATGAAACTCTCCTCGTAAATTAATCTTTGATTAATACTATGCTTTTAATTTTTATATGGTCATTTACTTTATTTTAGAAAACTTTTTATTAGACAACCTTTATTATTTATATTAGTCTAATATCATGAATAAATTAGTGTCCGAACAATATGAAAAATATAATTACTTTTTTCGAAAATAAGAGTTTGTCTTTTATTACCACTTTATTAATAGTGGCAATTTCATTTACTTTACTCAATTGTAATAACAAAACATCCTCAAAAATTCCTGTCACTACAAAATCTGAAATAGCTCTCGAATATTACAATGAGGGACTATTATTAACAGAAAAGTTGCGCGGACAAGAAGCAGCATATTTTTATTTAAAAGCTCTCGCTGAAGATAATGAATTTGCAATGGCGTATCTACAGATGGCTCAAGTGCAAACAACTCCAAAACTTTTTTACAAGTATCTGACAAAAGCTAAATCCTTAATAAATAATATTTCAGAAGGTGAAAAATTATTAATACTGGCAGCTGAAGCTGGTGCAAATAAAGAACAAGAAAAACAAAATAATTATTATTTAGAAATAATTGATCAATACCCCAATGATGAACGAGGTCACAATATATATGCACATTTTCTGTTCAATTTGCAAAAATATAAAAAGGCAATTACATATTACGAAATAGCACTTGATATCAATCCGAATTTTTCACAACCTTATAATATGCTCGGATATTCATATCGGCGACTTGGAGATTTTCAACAAGCTGAAATCTACTTTAAAAAATACATAGACCTCATCAAAGATGACCCAAATCCTTATGATTCGTACGCAGAACTATTATTAAAAATGGGCAAATTTGAATCCTCCATCGAATATTATAGAAAAGCATTGGAGATTAAACCTAACTTTATTGTTTCTATAATTGGGATTGCATCGAACCTAACATTATTAGATCGACATGAAGAGGCATGCAAAGAGTTAGAACATATTGAAACAATTTCAACCAATCCTGGTGATCTAAAACGTATGCATTATGCTAAAGCTGTTGCTAATGTAGATATTTGCAATTTTGATAGAGCAATTAGGGAACTAAAGGAAAATATCTCAATTTCAGGCAGCATAGACGATAATTTAGCATTAGGGCAAGATTTAATAAACTTAGGCAATGTACACTTGATGTATGAAAAACCTGACGATGCTTTGAAATATTTTGAGAAATCCATGGAATATTTTGAAAAATCAAATATCTCCCAAGATCTAAAATATTATATACGACGACAATTATTTGTAAATGCCGGTAGGGTTGCATTCTATAATAAAAATGTTGATATTTTAAAGAAATATACAGAAAAATATAAATCATCCGTTCAAAAAACAATGAATCCTAATGAAATCAGAAATGCTCATGAACTTTCTGGATATATTTATTTACTAGAAGACGACTATTATAATGCTATATATGAATTCAAGCAGGCGAATCAGCAAAATCCAATTATATTATATCTAATCGGAACAGCTTACGAAGAGTTAGGTGACGGTGATAAAGCTCGTCAGATATATGAATCAGTAGCACATTTTAATTCATTAAATGATATGAATTTTGCTTTTATTCGAAAGACAGCATTAGCAAAGTTAAATAACTAAAATAGTTTATTTTATATACCAATCAATCATATTTTCGATTGCTTCCGAGCATACTTTGCAAAATTCATCTCTATTACGAGAGAACATAATGCAATCCACTTCTGGTCGATAGAGTCCCTTCGCAAGATAGCCGCCGCCTTCAAAAGCGCCGACTTTTCCATAATATTTTTGTGATTTTAACATCGGAATCGTTGATTGCTTTAATTCTTCAAAAAGCGTTTCCATTTTGTCAGTACTTACACCATTAGCTATCATTTGTCGGCGCTTTTGCTGATAAACTACTGCAATCAAATCATACGCAGCTTGTCCCCAAGGAGTTGGAATTGGCGTCTCATCGTCTACTAAATGTTTCCACTTCAAATTGTCAGGATCAAATAACGCGGTAACATTTGGTCGGTTCGGCTCAAATTCCGGCAATGATACTTGGTAAGCAACGTTTGATGTATAATATTCGTCCGCTAAACTAGCAAATGAATGTCCAAACTCGTGAACAAATACGAAGTCTGCTTGACTTGATAATGACGAAACAGTGGAATATAAATTATAGATGCCACCACCACCATATTTGGGATCGTTGAATATCATCATAATTGCATCGTAAGGCGCTTGCGCAGTGATCTCACGTAAGTTTTTATTGGCAAACGTTAAAACATATCTATCAGAATCAAACACATTAAATCGTAAATCCAAAGCGGATTTTTTCCATACATTTTGGCGCGGATTGCTGATACCCTCTTCATCTGAAAAAACATCAATCGCCCAAACATTAAAATCCGATTTGCGGGATTTAAACGGTTCCGTATCAAACATAACACCAACTAAATGCTTGGCATCTTTTCTAAATTGCTTAACATCTTCTTTACGATAGCCATCGCCAAGAATTAAAATGTCAACTTTCTTTTCCGCTGAACCATTATTAAATATTTTCCATACTTTGTTATTATTCACAATCAATGAGCGATTCACAAAACGGCTTGCCGGATCGTGTTCAGCATCGTATATCGTGTTGTAAGTGCCATCCGAATTACGTTTTTTCAGAACTAATCGGAACGAGTGCTTCGGTTCCGGAAAACGCTGTGATTCGTGAAAAGTACGCCACACATCATCGGCGGCTTCTCCGGTAGTCTGCCATTCACCAAAAATGCTGGCAAAAGCATAAGCGTAGATTATTTTTTCTGACTCTATATCGCTTACTTCAAAGCGGTACAGCCCTAAATGCATATCATCAATTAGGTTGGTTTTACTACCGGGCCACGCGCCCTCTAAGCGGAGTTCGTCAAGACTGACGTGTTCGGTTTCGGCTACGCCGCTATGAAAATAATCAAATCGTAATGTGTTATCAGTAAAGAAGTCATTATAAATTACATTTTGAGAAAAACTGATCGATAAAATAAATAATAAGATACGATACATTATAAAATCTCCAATTTCATTTATTGTTTTATATGTTACATTAAAGCTTTTAATCTTGTTTTCGCAAACAAAAAAGAGGTTCTAAATTCAACCTTAATTTTACAGAGCAAAATTATAATTCAACCAAATTAAAAAGATATTTTTATGACAAAACCAATCAATTCATTTATTCCACGCCATATAGGTCCATCACCAAAAGAAATTAGCGAAATGCTAAAGGTCATTGATTTAGACTCGCTAGAAGCTTTAATAAAGGAGACAATTCCTAAATCAATATTAAGTAAGCAACCGCTTGCTATTGGCAATGTTGTTAGTGAATATAATCTGGCACAATTATCTAAAAAAATTGCCGCTAAAAATAAAGTGTTTCGTACATTCATCGGACAGGGATATTACGGCACCAAAGTTCTGGCTATGATTCAGCGCAATATTTTAGAAAATCCGGGCTGGTATACGCAATATACACCCTATCAAGCTGAAATATCTCAGGGCAGACTAGAAGCTCTGCTTGTTTTCCAAACAATGATATCTGATCTAACCGGTTTGCCACTTGCAAATGCGTCATTATTAGATGAGGCAACCGCCGCCGCCGAGACGATGGCGATGTTCTTCCGCGAAGTAAAAGATACTAAGCGTAATGTATTTTTTGTTTCGGAACTTTGCCATCTACAGACAATTGACGTACTTAAAACCCGCTCCGCTCCATTTGGAATTGAATTGGTCTTTGGCGATCATCAATCCTTTCAATTTAATGATAATGTGTTTGGAGCCCTCGTTCAATATCCAGCAACTGATGGTGAAATATTCGATTATAGTGAATTCTGTAAATCTGCCCATAACTCAGGAGCTTATGTTGCCGTAGCTGCTGATATTATGAGCTTATTATTATTAACTCCTCCCGGTGAATTTAACGCAGATGTCGCAATTGGTAATACACAGCGATTTGGTGTACCCATGGGTTATGGAGGACCGCACGCCGCTTATTTAGCAGCTACGGAAAAATTCACTCGCAAAATTCCCGGTCGTGTTATTGGTGTAACAGTTGATAAGCACGGTAATAAAGCATATCGTATGGCGTTGCAAACTCGTGAACAGCATATCCGCCGTGAGAAAGCAACATCAAATATTTGTACCGCTCAAGTGTTGTTGGCAATAATGGCAGGAATGTATGCAGTTTATCATGGACCTGATCGTTTAAAACAAATTGCTGAATCAATTAATTATAAAACAAAATTTTTAGCAGATGGAATTAGTAACCTCGGTCATAAAGTTTTAACAAAATCATATTTTGATACTTTAAGAATATCATTAAGCGGAAAACCCGCTAAAGAGATACGGAAGTTATCCGAAAAAAAACAAATCAATTTCCGATACTACGAAAATGGTGATATTGGAATTAGTATAGATGAATTGACAACGGAAAAAGATATTGATGACATTTTGAAAACTTTAGCCACAAATGACACGAATTTCACTAATGATAAAAACATTAAGAAAGGATACAATGGAAAATTAAAAAGGAAATCGGAATATTTAACACATCCCACATTTAATTTGTATCATTCTGAGACTGAAATGATGCGCTATTTGCATCGTTTGGAGATGAAAGATTTATCTTTAAATACCAGTATGATTCCGCTCGGTTCCTGCACCATGAAACTGAATGCTGCATCTGAAATGATGCCAATAACTTTATCTGAGTTTACGGAGTTACATCCTTTTTCACCAATTGATCAAGCGCAGGGATATCAACAAATAATTAAAGAATTAGGGGATTATTTAAAAGAAATAACTGGACTGCCGACTGTTTCTATGCAGCCAAATTCAGGGGCGCAAGGAGAATACACCGGTTTAATGGTAATTCGGGCTTATCACCAAAGCAAAAATGAATCAGAGCGTAATATTTGTTTAATTCCCGCTTCAGCCCACGGAACGAATCCGGCTAGTGCTGTAATGGCAGGAATGCAGGTTATCATCGTCAAATGTGATGAACAAGGGAACATTGACGTTTCAGACTTACGCACCAAAGCCGAACAAAACAGTAAGAACTTAGCGGCCTTTATGGTTACATATCCCTCAACTCACGGTGTCTTTGAAGAGGCAATCGGTGAAATGTGTGATATCATCCACAAAAATGGTGGACAAGTTTATATGGATGGTGCTAATCTGAATGCAATGGTTGGGCTTTGCTACCCTGCTGATTTCGGCACCGATGTGATTCATATCAACCTGCATAAAACATTTGCCATTCCACATGGTGGCGGCGGTCCCGGAATGGGTCCGATTTGCGCCGCTAAGCATCTCGCTGATTTTCTACCAAAACACAGCATTGTTAATGTTGATGGTAAAAAAGGCATAACAGCGGTATCGGCTGCGCCGTGGGGTAGTGCTAACATTCTGCCAATATCATGGGCTTACATTGCCCTAATGAATGGTGGTGGGCTTACCAACGCATCGCAAGTTGCGATACTAAACGCCAACTACATGGCGAAACAATTGGAAAAACATTTCCCGGTACTTTATCGCGGTGTGAAAGGACGAGTTGGACATGAGTTTATAATTGACTTGCGTCCTTTCCGCAAGACATCAGGGATTACCGAAGAAGATGTTGCCAAACGTTTAATGGACTACGGTTTCCACGCTCCTACGATGTCATTCCCGGTTCCCGGAACGTTGATGATTGAACCGACTGAAAGTGAATCTAAAGCGGAATTAGATAGATTTTGTGATGCGCTAATTTCAATCAAGCAAGAAATTTTAGATGTGGAAAGTGGCAAAGCAGACAAAACAGATAATGTTCTTAAAAACGCTCCGCATACTGCACAAGAAATTGCTTCCGACAATTGGACTCACCCTTATTCACGTAAGCAAGCTGCTTACCCGGCTGAATGGCTCAAGGAAAACAAGTTTTGGCCATCTGTCGGACGTGTTGATAATGCTTATGGTGACAGAAATTTGGTGTGTGCATGTCCACCGATTGAGAATTATTAAAAATTGATTCTTTTCCCAATAAATCGGGATCAAAATGACAATTTTGTCTGTAATTAATGCGGATTTACATTAATTGTTAAAGTATCAGCTTCTTTACGATGCTCTTCCCATTCAGTTTGATGAATTGATTTGTGCTCTCCAAAATCATTTATGCTAATAGAATCTGTTTTTAATACTTTATCAATTTGCTCTTCCGGTACTTTTTGCTGTCGTACTTGGGTTTTTACTTCTTTCTCTTTGCACGAAGTAAACAAAGCAAGTATTGTTAAAAAGTAAATTATTTTTTTCCCCGCAAAGCGGGATTTTCCCGAATTGTCGGGACAAGCTGTTGCACTCAACATATCTTTTCCTTAAAATTATTTAATGAACAACATTTTTTTCGTTTCAACATTATTACTAACGCTTAATTGGTAAAAATACACGCCATTGGATAGGACAGATTTGGAATCTATCCCTACGTTAAATTTAACCGAATATTCACCCGGTGGTTGAATTTTATCTACCAAAACAGCAACTTTTCCTCCTAAAATATCATATACATTTAATTGAATATTATCAGCTTCTACAATTTCATATTCAATTGTAGTACTCGGATTAAATGGATTCGGATAATTTTGATACAGTTTGAATTTCTCCGGTTTACTTGTACCATCAGAAGTATCTAAATCATCTGGGTTGTGAAAGAATCTATCCTTGAGCAAATCCCACAATTCTGTATGATGGTCATCATAACCCAAAGCCCACATACCAACACCTTTTAGGTTTTTAGATTTAGCTAAATCATATTTTAATCCTAAGCTGGAATCATTATCAAACCAAGTTTGATAGTAGTTATTATCTTCTTCAAATGTAAACCAAGGTGTTTTATAATTCGTCGACCACAATAAATCACGAGAACCCAATTCTTGCTTTGCGGCAGCATATGTTTTTGAACCAATATGTTCTAATGCATTTGATCCTTCACTTTGGTTTACCGTACGCCATTTATTTCCATAGTAAGGTACACCCAATATTAATTTTTCAGGCGTATTGTTAACTACAGTACCGTAACCACTGTTTACATCAGTTAATGTTCTTGTGATATTATAATTTGCTCCCTCCAAAGGAGATGTGGGTCCAGCTGTGGAACTCCAACTCCCCCAAAAATCATAACCCATAATAAATAGATAGTCGCATGCTGCGGTAAGTCCTGGTAAATTCCACGCGCCCCAATTAACCGCAGGTGCTGCAAATGAAACTTCTATATATTCATCAATAAAATTTGAATGCACATAATCAGTCAATTCTTCCATAAAAACATTGATATTATTTGCCCGATCATTGAAGTGTAATCCTTCAAAATCGATATTTATCCCATCTAGTTTGTAGGTTTCAATTTTACCTTTTACTTTCTCAAAGAAATTATTTTTAACAGTTTGGTTGGTAATTATTGTATGGATATTATCATTGTCAAATTCCACTACACACATTATTACCTTAACACCATTTGCGTGAGCAGTATCAATTAAGGCAGTCCAAGGCCAATTCGGTGGATTGCCAATCGCCCCTGTAGCGGAATTAACTGAGAAATCGAATAGTGCAATATGTGTTAATAAATCAAATTGAAAATAATCCTGCGCATTATTATTGTATTCCCAATATGGAAGATATCCGAATACATAATGTGATAATGCTTTCCGTTCATACGCTGTTTTGTTCAATGAAATAATATCTTTAACGGATTCCTGTTTGCGTAGAACTTTAGCGTCATTTTTGTGGTTTTCCCATTCAATTTGATGAATACTTTTAGGTTCCTGTGGAAAACATATTTGAGATATGAATAATACAGTTATCATAATTGATCTAATGTTTATCATCATCATTATTATTTAATTACAAACTTGAATAGATAATTTAATCTTTATTTATATCTTAAAGCGCTTGCAGTTCTTCCAATTCCTCTAATAAAACGAAATAGGATTCTTCAACTCTTTTCTCTTTCTTGATCAATTTTTGGATCTTTTCGTAATCGCTCGCAATTTCAGGATTGAGTAATTCAATTTTAATGTTTTCTAAAAATTCTTCTGTCTCTTCAAGCTTTCGTTTTAATACTCTAGTTCTATTGGCAATCCTTTTTTGCTCTTTATAGTTAGATTTATTTTTAGTTGCAGGTTTCTTAATCCTTTCAGCATCACTATTCTTATCAACCCTGGATTCTTTTTTCCAGATATAATAATCATAGTTTCCGGCATATGTTACAACTTCGCCATTACCAATTTCATAGGTAGTATTAGTTATTTCATTTAAAAAATGTCGGTCATGAGAAATACAAACAATTGTTCCAGTGTAATTCTTTAATGCCGCTTCAACCACATCACGCGAAATCATATCAAGATGGTTTGTAGGTTCATCCAATAGTAATAAATTGGCCGGTTGGATTAGTATTTTAGCTAAAGCTAGTCTAGATTTTTCACCTCCGGAAAGTACCTTAACAAGCTTGTCAACTGAATCACCTGAGAATAAAAAACTGCCTAAATAACTTCTGATTTCTGTTTCATTTTTACCGCTTGAAACACTTTGAAGTGATTCAAATACTGTCAAATCCGGATTAAGTATCTCCAGCTGATGTTGAGCAAAATAAGCAGTAGTAACATCCTTTCCATATCGTAACACACCAGAGGAAATCGGCTCAACGGCGGCAAGCATTTTTAATAAAGTTGATTTTCCTGCACCGTTATGACCAACCAAGCCAATCGTCTGTCCTCTTTCTATTTCAAGATTGAGATTATTGTACACAGAAATATTGCCATAATTTTTACTTACACCTTTTAAACTAACAACTTTTAATGGACTCCGGGCCGGTTGAGATATTTGAATATTTATACGTTTTTTATTTTGAGTTGGCTCTTCAATTAAATCTAACTTTTCTAATTGCTTGATCTTGCTTTGTACTTGTCTTGACTTGGTATTTTTATAACGGAATCTCTCAATAAAACGTTTGGTTTGAGCTATCATATCCTGCTGATTAGAATACGCTGCTTGCTGTTGCTCTATCCGAATTTGTTTTTGCTCACGATAACTTAAGTAATTACCTTTATATAATATTACTTTGGCTTGATCAATTTCAATAATATGATTCACGGATTTATTTAAGAATTCTCTATCATGGCTAATCATTACTAAGCTGCCTTTCCAAGCAGCAAGAAAGCTTTCTAACCATATCGTTGCATCTAAATCAAGATGATTGGTTGGTTCATCGAAAAATAATACATCGGGATTGTTTAATAAAATTCCCGCTAAAGCGACACGCATCCGGTAGCCACCGCTGAATGTATCCAGACTCCTTTGGAATTGATCTTCCGCAAACCCAAGGCCACCCAAGATTTCCTTAGCTTTCTTATCAATAGACCAGCCACCAATGCCATCAAATCGCTGTTGCAAATCACCAAGTATCTTTAGTTTTTTTATATCGTTTGGATTGCTTGCTATTTCCGATGAAACAATTTCCATTCTATTTTCAATATCTCTTATTTCAGGAAAAGAATCTAGCACTTCATCAAGTATTGACTGCTTTGTGCCAATAATAATATCTTGCGGTAAATAACCTATCAAAAGACCCTTAGTTTTCTGAATGGTGCCTTTATCCGGAGATTCCATACCAAGCATTAAACGTAAAAGAGTTGTCTTGCCGGATCCGTTTGGACCTACCAGACCAATGCGCATACTTTTCTTGACCAACAATGATACATTGCTAAATAAAACCTCGTCAGGATATTCTTTTGATATGTTTTCTAATTGAATCATTTTTGTTTAATCAGGTACTTCGCCAATCATATATTCAGTTTCATTTTCCATTAATTTTACAGGTATAATTTTATTCACCATATCAGCATTTCCTCTCACCATAACTTTAATATAATTATCAGTGTGCCCATGGATGTATTTACCGTGAATAGATTCAAATAATACATTTCTTTCTTGCCCGATAAATTTATTATAAAAAGCGTTTTGTTTTGAATCTGATAATTCATGTAAAGTTCTACTTCGCTCTTTACGTTGAGCGTGGGTAACAATATTTTTAAAATCTAAAGCTTTAGTATTATCACGCGGAGAATATGAAAAAACATGTAAATATGAAATATCTAAGCTGTTTATAAAATTATATGTTTGTTGAAAATCATTTTCTGTTTCGGTTGGAAACCCGACTATCACATCGACTCCGATGCAGCAATCCGGCATGATAGTTTTAATATCTTCAACTCTTTCAGCAAATAATTCACGCCGATACCGACGACGCATATCTTTTAATACTTTATTTGAACCAGATTGTAGTGGAATATGGAAATGTGGTACAAATAATCTTGATTCTGCTATGAAATCAATCATTGCACTGGTTAATAGATTAGGTTCAATTGATGAAATTCTAATGCGATTAATGTCCTCTAATTTGTCCAATTCCTTAATTAAATCAAAAAATGATTCATTTGTATATCTTCCAAAATCACCGGTATTTACACCAGTTAACACAATTTCTTTTGTATTCGTTTTAGAAACTTCTTGCGCTTGTTGCATCGTATTTACGATATTAGCACTTCGGCTTTTTCCGCGAGCTAAGGGAATCGTACAATATGTACATTCATAATCACATCCATCTTGTACTTTAAGAAATGTTCTCGTTCGTTCGCTGGCAGAGTGCGATGCGTGAAAATCATTCAGTCCATCTGTATGACTGTGATATTCAAATTCATTGGTATTATTTATAAATGCTTGATAATGTTCAAATACGTTAAATTTCTCATCATTGCCCAATACTGCGCTAACTCCGGGAATAGAGTTCGCTTCTTCCGGTTTTAGTTGCGAAAAGCAACCAACCATGGCAACGAAAGCTTTAGGGTTTTTACGTACGGCTTGGTGAACAGCTTTCCGGCAATCCTTGTCGGCGTTGGCGGTAACAGTACAGGTGTTTATTATATAGACATCAGCAAACTCACCAAAATCCACAACCATAAATCCCATACTTTCAAAATCACGCGCAATAGTTGATGTTTCTGCAAAATTTAATTTACAGCCGATTGTCTTTAGTGCTATATTTTTTCTAATTTGTTCCATAGTATATTTAATATGGGGCGAAATTTCGCTAATTTTACGCTAATGTTTAAGCACAAAAAAATAGGTTTGGTTTTAGGCAGCGGTTCTGCTCGTGGGTGGGCACATATTGGAGCAATAGAAGCCATTGAAGAAGCAGGAATTCCGATCCATTGCGTAGCAGGTACAAGTATCGGTGCTTTTGTTGGAGCTGTTTACGCCACCGGCGATTTAGCTAGTCTAAAAGAATTTGCTCTCCAAATGGATTGGAAAAAAGTCATCTCGTATTTTGATGTTGTGTTCCCAAAATCAGGATTTATGGATGGTAAAAAAGTTCATGAATTATTTTCCATCCATACCGATGCAAAAACATTTGATGATTTTAAAATACCGGTGAAGATGATCGCCACCGATCTAAAAACCGGGAAGAAAGTAATAATAGATTCAGGAAATATAATTGAGGGAATACGGGCGAGTGTTTCAGTGCCGGGGGTTTTTACTCCTGTGAAACGTGGTGATAGATGGTTAGTGGATGGCGGATTAGTTGATCCCATACCTGTAAGCGCTGTCCGTAATATGGGCGCTGATTTTGTTATAGCCGTTGACCTGAACTCTGATCTTGTCAGTCATGATTACAAACCAACAAAACAATCAACTAAAGCGAAAATGCCAAGTAAGAAAAGAAACGAATTGATGATGCGCATTGCAGCACAGTATAAGTCAGCGGGGAGTGCTGTTAAATCACAAATCAATCGTTGGTTTTCCAGTTCCATAAAATCACCGAATATTCTTGATGTAATGGGAACTTCACTCGGTATTATGCAAGAACAAATTTCCAGAATCAATTTAGCAATGGACCCACCGGATATATTAATTCAACCGCGCTTAGGGGATTTAAAGATGTTTGATTTTGACCAAGCTGAGCGGTCAATTCATGAAGGTTACACTCAAGCTAAATTTCAAATAAATAACATCAAATCGGTTCTTTAATTATTCAGTTTCCTCTTCTTCGAAAAAAGTGTCCTCAATACCTTTGTTGACTTTATAATCAGAAAATTTTAGTGTAATCATCCCTGATAAATCTTTTTCTGATGAATCGTCTTGCATACCGCCAAACTGATGTCTTGCACCAAAAGTTCTTTCCATACCGGATGGTAATCCGCTTGTGTATTTAAATTTGATAACTGTTTCTTTTGGTAAATTAATACCATCTTCAAATGATTTATATTCTGATTGTATTTCCACAACTTTTACGGTATCCATCCATGTTTCAGATTTTATCAATGTCCAGATATTTCGATCAACCCAAAATTTCATCGACAAATCTAACTTCTTGTCAATATTACCCATTTTACCAAACATTAGTGAATCCGGTTTTAAATTACCATGCAGTATCCAAACTTGTTTACCATTATAATATTCAGCACCTATTACCGAAACATTAGTAAGATTATCAAATAGATCAATTGGTGAGGATATTATTCCTGATTTAGGAATTGCGGCAAATCCTTTTGTCTCCACTTTTGTTAAATTAGGTTGTTTAAACCAAAAATCGACACGTTTTCTTGGCATTCTTAATATTGGTGTTTTAATCGATATTTCGATACGAACATAATAATCTTCAATGCGATTGTAATTTTGCTCCAGACTATCCAAAACAGAATCAGCCGTGGGGAATATACTAGTTGAGAGTTTATCCTTATCCTGAGCAACAAGATTACTAAATAATATTAAAATTATTAAATGAGTTGCGAAAAGTTTCATTAAGTTGAAATATCCTTTCTAGTAAATTGTACAGTACTAATAATTATAAATCCTAACATATAAATTGTTAATATAATAGCGTCATTTCCAATATCTTTCCACGGGATTGGATCAAAAAATGCCTTTTGCCAAATATCAAAATATGATGTGAAAATATAAGGACTTATTTTCTCAAATATATCGATCGGAATATTTGCTATCGCCAATCCTATTATTATTATTGCCATGGCACCAATGATTGGACCAATACCATTATTGACCATTGATGAGAACATAAAACATAATGTTGTTACTACTAACATGACAAAAGTTGCGAATACAAAAGCAAGCGCAAATCGTATCCAAACCATTTCCTGCGATAGTATTAATATTCCTTCATCAAATACTACTAAATCACCGACCCCGAGCAATAAAGAACCTAAGCCGAGACTCATCAAAGCAAAAAATGTTATGAGCAAGATCGTGTAGAAATATGTCGCAATTAATTTTGCGATTAAAATCTGAAACCTAGATATTCTTCTTATAAGTGTAATTCTAAATGTACCCGCAGCGCCCTCTCCTGCTACAACATCGCCGGCAACCAACATTATCAAAAACGGGATGTGTACCCATAAAAAATTCATAGTTATATAAGTAACCAAAAATCCGTTGAATACTGAACCAACAATAATAAATGAACTTTCTAATTGCCGCACAATATCTCGCTCAATTCCTGTAGCTCCTTTAGAAAATCCCCAAATAATTAGCGGCATTAGCACCGCCAAAGCCAAGAAACCGAGTAAACTACGTTTTTTACCGAAGATTTTAATTATCTCTATACCGATCAGCTTAATTAACATCTTAAATAATATCTCCGGTAAGTGATAAAAAATAATCTTCTAAAGAAGTTCGCGGAATAATAGCTGAAATATCAATATCAGCTTTTACTAAGTCGCGGGTTAATTGACTTAAATCTTTATTTGCAATTTTTACTTTGAAAACCCCATTACTTTCTTCAACAAATAAAATGAATTTTGAATCTTTTAATATTTTCCTAGCTTTTTCTACAGGTTCTGCTTTTATCTCAGTTATATACGTATCAGATTCATTAAGTAAATCATGCACACTCCCAATCTTTATTAACTTTCCTAAATTAATTATTGCCATAGTTGTGCAGACTTGTTCTACTTCGTGCAATAAATGAGATGATAATAGTATGGTGATACCCTCTTGCGCTAATTTTCGTATTAAACTTCGCACCTCTTTCATACCACGCGGATCAAGCCCATTTGTAGGCTCGTCCAAAATTAATAATCTAGGATTACTTAATAACGCTTGCGCGATACCTAAGCGCTGTTTCATTCCTTGAGAATATGCTTTTACTTTATCTTCTCCACGATCAGCTAATCCAACAATTTCTAATACTTCCACAATTCTATTTTTTGGTACTTTATCCATTGTCGCTAATATTGAAAGATTCTTATAAGCTGATAAATACTCATAAAAATCAGGGCGTTCAACTAATGCACCAACTCCCTGTAATGCTAAATTATGGTATTTTCGAACTGATTTAGTAAATATTTCAATATCACCGCTATCAGGTTTTATGAGAGATAACATTGCCCTAATAGCAGTTGATTTCCCCGCCCCATTCGGACCGAGAAATCCAAATATTTCACCGATTTTAATATCAAATGATAAACCATCTACCGCTTTTCGCTTACCAAAAGATTTTGAAAGGTTTTTTACTGATAATATCACTTCTGACATAGTAGAATTTCTATATTTTACTTTATAGAAAAAATACTAATAAAATATAAATTAAAGACCCTTTTGTCTTGTATGCGGGAATTATTGTTTTTAATTTCTGTAGTGAATACAGCAGAATATCAGCAACGATGATTACAGAATAGCTAAAATGAAAAGTAATTCCACAGAGAATCCAACTGCACCATTATATCCATTGAGGGTAGCTGCAGAATTAACGAGTACTTCAGTCTATGCACTGAGGCAATATGTTGATTTAGGTCTGATTTTGCCTTACAAAACCCCAACTAATCGCAGATTGTATTCTAAAGTAGATATCCAAAGAATACTATGTATTCGAAAATACTTAGATGAATACGGTCTTAACATTGCTGGTATCAAAGCACTTTTTGCAGCTGTACCATGTTGGCTCATAAAGCCCTGTACTGAATCCGATTGCGAACAATGTGATGCTTATACATCTTCAACTCAACCTTGTTGGCAAGTATCGGTCAAAGGACCTTCTTGTCAAAACATAGATTGTCGCGTTTGTGAAGTTTATCGGTTGCCGGAAGAGTGTAGCGATTTAAAATCAATTTTTAAGAAATTAAACAAAGAAGCAACGTTAACAAAAAAAATTAAAAGGTAGAAAATATATATGAAAAAATTAGTCATTTTGGGTGCCGGGACCGCCGGAACAATGATTCTTAATAAATTAGAACCAGTATTGGATAAAGATGAGTGGCATATCACCATAGTTGACCAATACGAAACACATTACTATCAACCGGGATTTCTTTTTATACCATTTGGTATTTATAATAAAAAAGATGTGATAAAACCCAAACGAGACTTTTTCCCTTCCGGTGTTGAAGTTTTATTCGATTCAATTGACAAAATTGAACCGAATAAAAGTAAAGTCATCTTAAAAAATCAAAAAGTGTTAAACTATGATTACTTAATAATTGCGACAGGTTGCAAGATTAATCCTGACGAAACAGAGGGATTAACAGAAAAAGGATGGTACAAAAATATATTCGATTTTTATACAATTGAAGGTGCAATGGGCTTGGCACACTTTCTTAAATATTGGG
>CBDURO010000034.1:0-15873 GCA_965369995.1 uncultured bacterium
TGATTCAAACCGGTGATGGTGGTGAAAATGATATTCCCACCGTTCAAGCTGAGTTCAACAAATACCCACATGTAACCGGAACTGTAGGGCTCGCTCGCAGTGAAGATCCAAATAGCGGCAGTACGGAATTTTACATTTGTCTTGTACCAAGACCTCACCTTGATGGCAAATATACCGTTTTTGGTCAGCTTATGGAAGGTTACGACATATTGGAAAAAATAGGCAATGTTGAAATTGTTGAACAATATGTTGGAGATGATAATAAAATTGCGTTTCATGCTCCCAAAGAACCGGTTATAATCGAAAAAGCTACTATCGAAATCATAAATTATTTTGTGGATTAGTTATTGAGCCACGGAGGACATAGAGAAATATATTAATGGCTATAAAATTTCCAGAGATTGGCATTTGTGGACTTTCTTGTAGATTATGCCCCAATTTTCATACTGTAGGAATTAGCCGCTGTGGTGGATGTAAATCAGTAATTCGTATGTCTGCAGGATGTCCGTTTATTACCTGCGCAATAAAGAAGAAAAATCTTGAATACTGTGGTTTATGTGATGAAAAAGATACTTGTGAAAAATGGACTAATCATCGTGAATTTAGCCAAAAACATGATACATTTGTCTGTTACCAAAAACTTGAAGAAAACATCTCTTTTATCGATAAATATGGATTAGTAGTATTTGAAAATACACAAAAAATTAAAGAAACTATTCTACAATCTATGCTGGATAATTTCAACGAAGGACGTTCAAAACGATACTATTGCACTACTGCAACCGTGATGATGATCAATGAACTACGAATTGCTTTATATCAAGCACAAAAAGAATCGCAGGGGATGAATATCAAAGAAAAATCAAAGGTGTTACACTCTATTTTAGATAAAATCGCGACCAAGGAAAACTACAATCTCAAGTTAAGGAAATAAATGGCTATTAATACATTACAAGGACAATTATTTCACAAGATTTTAGATATTGTTCAGTTAATTCCTAAAGGTAAGGTTGCCACTTATGGGCAAATCGCAACTATTGCGGGAACGCAAAATCCACGCTTAGTAGGTTTCGCATTAGCAACATTGAAAGAAGGCACTGATATTCCGTGGTTCCGTGTGATAAATAGTAAAGGTAAAATTAGTTTTCCTGAACAAAGTGACGGATTTAAAATTCAGTATTCGTTATTAAAAAGTGAAGGAATTATATTTGACGCCAAAAATCGAATTAATCTTGAACAATTTGGATGGAAATCAGTAGAAAATGAATAAAGTTATACATGCTCACGCACTCATGGATTTTATACATGAATATCCCGGTGAATCATCACTTGACACATTAAAAACGGAATTTGAGAAAAAATATGGACAAGTACAGTTTACAAACTGTACAAATCAAATTTATTCCTTAGATGAAATATTATTATTTTTACAACAACGAAACAAAATCCACTATAATTCTGAAGGAATTGAAGTAATAAGAGAACATCGCTGTGACCATGATTAAAGATTTAAGATTTAACATTTCTCCGTGTCTCTGTGTCTCTGTGGTAATAATCCAGCATTCAAAATTCAAATTGTAATTTTCATCATTCTGCTACTAAAATTAGATGATGAAGTCATCACCAAAAACATCTGTTGCACTCAAAGTTTTAATCGGTTTAGCGAGTTTTGTAATTATTGTAGCAGGTATGCGTGCCGCCGCACCGTTAATTGTTCCGTTTCTACTCGCAGCTTTTATAGCTATAATCTGTATTCCACCACTCTTGTGGCTGCAAAGTAAAAAAGTACCTCAATTCCTTTCAGTAATAATAGTTGTGTTGGCAATTACAATTTTAGGTTGGATTTTAGTAGCCATGCTTACTGGTGCTTTAAGCGATTTTTCCAATAAACTACCATTTTATCAAGAACGACTTACGGTTTTATCTAAACAAGCTGAAGAATGGATTAAAACATTACCAATAGAAACTCCAGATGAAATAATTGAGCAGTACCTTGATCCCGCAATAGCGATAAAGGTTGTCTCGACTATGATTGCCAGCATCGGAAGTATATTAACAAACTCATTCCTAATTGTACTTCTGGTAATATTTATGCTGCTTGAAGCATCCTCCCTGCCCGGGAAAATTCGCAATGCGATAGGAAAGCCCGATTCGCCACTTTCCCAATATACTGATGTAATCAAAAATGTGAATAAATATCTCGGAATAAAAACATTGATCAGCATCGGTACCGGTTTTACAATTTTTCTATGGCTTTTGATTCTTGGTATAGATTTTCCTATTTTGTGGGGATTACTTGCTTTCCTACTGAATTTTGTACCAAATATTGGTTCGCTGTTAGCATCGGTTCCACCGATAATTTTGGCTTTAATTCAATTTGGTGCCGGTAAAGCAATACTCACTGCCTTAGGCTTTTTAGCAGTAAACACGATTTTCGGTTCAATCCTTGAAGTTAAAATTTTTGGGAAAGGATTAGGACTTTCAACTTTAGTCGTATTTGTGTCATTAATATTTTGGGGTTGGGTATTGGGACCAATCGGAATGCTGCTTTCCGTGCCTTTGACAATGATAATAAAGATAATACTTGAAAGTAGTGAGAGCACAAAAGGTGCAGCAATATTATTAGGATCTTCATCAGAGGTTAAGAAAAAGTGATTAATTAAATAATTTTTCATTAAATTGATATTGATTTAAGAATTAAGATTTAAGATTGAAAATTTAACATTTCACAACCTCTCTATTTATCCGTCGTAGCCTTGGCGCAGATGGACCAACCACTTCTCACCAGTTGTAAATAATCAATAGTCAATAGTAAATTGTCAATTATCTAAAAGGTGATAGTCATTAAACATATAAAATTGATTTATTTAATTACCCTACTTATTTTCCTTACCAATTGCTCCACTCCCTACCAACCAAAAAGCATGTTAGGCGGTTATTCTGAAGAGAGAATACTGGATAATCTTTATCGAGTTGAATTTGAAGGAAATCAACATTCAAAACCGGAAAAGATTCAAAATTATTTATTATATCGTTGTGCTGAATTAACACAAAAAATGGGCTATGAATATTTTGCAATAGTTAGTGAGGAAAGACATTTTGATGAACATAGTGTTCGTCCTACAAGAGGCGCTTCTTTCCAAACAAGCACATCAATGTCGGGAGGTACTAGAACTACGGTTAGCCCTGATTTACAAACAGCTACGAGCAGTACAAAATATACCGGTGCTTATGTTATCAAATTCCTTGAATCTGTTGATGATAAATATAAAAAAACAATTTTCTATGTTCCTGATGTTTTTGATGAGTTATCTGATATTGTAAAGAAATAAATCTTAAGTTAAAATGATAAATAAATATTTCAAATTATCACTACTT
Source organism: uncultured bacterium (assembly GCA_965369995.1). Taxonomy (GTDB): domain Bacteria; phylum Fidelibacterota; class Marinisomatia; order Marinisomatales; family JAHJCW01; genus JAHJCW01. Next base: position 3,379 of record CBDURO010000034.1, read on the forward strand.
ATATTTTCATTTATTTTTCATTTCATTTTTCCACAAGATAATTATAATCAATACAATTGTTTTTCAATTTTAGTTGGCAAAAATGCCACAATAGACAGCTCGGTATTATTCGCCCACAATGAAGATGATAGTGGAATCAATCTTGTAAATTGGTATAAAGTGCCGAGATTAATTCATCAAAAAGGAGAAGATATTTCCTTAATAAATGGCGGAGAATTACCTCAAGTTAATGAGACTTTTAGTTTCTTATGGCTTGAAATGCCCGGACAGACTTTTTCCGATTCATATATGAATGAATGGGGCGTCACAATCGCTTCAGATGCTTGTCGATCAAAGGAAGATAAGCCCGACTTGATAAACGGTGGCATTGGATATTTCCTTCGTAGGATAATGGCTGAAAGAGCAAAATCGGCTAAGGATGCCGTAAAAATTGCCGGGGCAATTATTGATAGCATTGGCTATGCCAGTTCCGGCAGAACATACTGTATCGCCGATCCAAATGAAGCATGGATGATATCTATTGTAAATGGGAAACATTGGGTAGCCCAAAAGATTCCTGACGATCATATATCAATAATTCCAAATTATTATACAATTCAAGATGTTGATTTAATTGATACACTAAATTTTTTGGGTTCAACAGATATAATTGATTACGCTATAGATAGAAATTGGTATGACCCTGCATCAGGGAAAGAATTCAATTTTAGACTAGCTTATGGTAAACCGAGTTCAATTAATTCTATAAGGAATATAGCACGGGAATGGAGCGCCCTAAATATTCTTTCACCTATACAATATGAAATATCTGATGAATTCCCATTCTCTTTTAAGCCAGAAGAAAAAGTAAGTATCCAAGATTTGATGGGAGTATTACAAAATCATTATGAGAATACGGAATTAGAAGATAAAAAAATAGCTTCCCCGCATGATTATGATATTATTCCAATATGCAGAAAAGATACTCAATACGGAATGGTTGCACAATTACGGAATTGGTTACCGACTGAAATTGGATCAGTTTTATGGTTAGCTCCCCATAGACCATGTACGCAAGTATTTATACCTTGGTATAGTGGAATAACAAAAATTCCTGATAATTATTCAATTGGTAATTATTCATCTGCGCTGTTAAACCATTTTAATAAATATGATGATATTAAAAGTGCAACCTGTACTCATAAATTTTGGGATTATGCAAACTATACGGAGAATATTGACAAGAATTATTATGATTTAATACCTGCTATAAAAAATAAAAAACAATGTTTACAACAAGAGATTTTCGACGAATACTACAATTTCGATAAAAATATCATAAATTTATACAATAAAAATCCTCAACAAGTGATTGATTCAATAAATATTTTTACAAACAAAATGATTAATAAAAGTGTAAATTATATAAATTTGAATAAACAAAAAGGAGGTTGAAATGCCACAAAATGATAAATATCCCGTAACCCTTGATATCGATTATTCGGACAAATCAGATCGATTGACTGCTTTTTTCCGTTTAATTCTTGTTATACCAATATTAATAATTCTTGGACTATTACTTGATAATACTGTTGGTCCTGAATATGGTGAATATGTTAGTGAAAGAACTTATGGAATTGGATTAATATTTATACCAACACTGTTGATGATACTATTTCGTCAAAAATATCCCAAATGGTGGTATAATTTTAATGTTGAATTAACAAAATTTAGTATGCGGGTTTGTACCTATTTATTTCTGCTTCGTGATGAATATCCCTCGACTGATGAAGAGCAGACAGTTCATATCAACATCCCCTACCCTAACGTAAAAAAGGATTTAGTAAGTTGGATGCCACTAGTAAAATGGTTTTTGGCAATCCCACATGTAATCGTGTTGTGCTTTTTATGGATTGGGGCAATAATTGCTGTAATTCTCGCATGGTTTGCGATACTTTTTACCGGTACACATCCCAAAGGTATACATGACTATATTGTTGGAGTTATGCGGTGGTCATTACGAGTTGAAGCATATGCCATAATTTTGACGACAGACGAATATCCACCATTTAGCTTGAGTTAATTAAAAAAACCACAAGGGGTGATATGAATCAAAAAAATATTTACGAACTCATCACATTACGCAAGAGCGTCAGAAGTTATAAATCAGATCCGGTTCCCGATGAACTAATTCGCAAACTTCTTGAAGCGGCGCGTTTATCTCCTTCTGCATCAAACCGACAGGAATGGCGCTTTATCATTGTAACTGATACCGAAAATCGTCTGCAAATAGCCGATGCCGCTTGCCGCCAACGTTTCGTCGCTGAAGCGCCTGTTATTATTATCTGCTGTGCGAAACCCGATGGACACATCATGACCTGCGGGCAACCTAGTTATCCGATTGATGTCGCAATTGCGATAGATCATATCACCCTCTGCGCCGTGGAAGAAGGACTGGGAACTTGTTGGATTGGCGCTTTTTACGAAGATGAAGTGAAAAGAATACTGAATATTCCCAAGCATATCAGGGTTGTAGAATTACTCACTTTAGGATACCCAAAAAATCCCGGACGAAAGATAAAAGATCGGTTACCGTTAGAGAAAATTGTTAAATTTGAAAAGTGGAAATAAAGAAAGGAATGTAAAATGACATTTTTATATCTTAATTCTGATAAAATGGGCGAAGGAGACCCTCAATTAGGACGAGAATTGCTCATGACATTTTTAAAGAAATTGTCTGAATCCAATACTAAAATTGATGTCGTCGGATGTGTGAATTCAGGTATATACCTTACAACGGAAGGAAGCAAAGTTATTGACAGTTTACAAAAGCTGGAAGCCAAAGGAGCAAAAATCGCTACTTGCGTAACCTGTTTAGAATACTTTGGGCTGAAAAACAAATTGCTAATCGGTGAAATTGGGACGATGGATGGAACCGTGGAAATAATGTCGACAGCAGATAGAATTATTAAACCTAATTAAAATAACAATGTATTAGTCATTTAATTATATTCTAGTTAACTTATAAAAGAACATAATAAATAGGTAACTACAATCAAGGAGTAAATAATGAAGAAAATAGTAATATTAATGATAATTCTTTCCTTTTTGTTTATTGGTACTTTGCCAGCACAAATGATTGGGGATACTGGTATTACATTTGGTGTTAAAGGTGGTGTAAATATGGCAAAATTCACCGGAGATGGTGTAAAAGAAATAACAGAAGAAGGATATGACGAAAAATACGTTACAGCATTTTCAGCAGGTGGATTTCTAACATTACCCTTAGGCAATACTCTCACTATAAGACCGGAAGTGCTTTACACACAAAATGGTGCAAAATATGAACATTCTAAAGGAGGAGCGGAAGCAAAATTGTCTATGAAAATGAACTGGTTAAATGTTCCCATTCTTGCAGTATTCAACTTAGGACCAGTTGGAATATTTGCAGGACCGTATTTTGATTTCTTCCTTAGTGGTAAATACAAAGTTGAAATGTCTTATGAAGAATTCTCCTTCGATGAAGAAGAAGATATTGAGAAGGATGAAGTCCAAGCATTGAATTATGGTATAATATTTGGCGCTGCGTATGGCGTTACTAACAATATTGATTTGGAATTGCGATATTCACAGGGCTTAAACAGCTTTGACAAAGAACCGGATGACTGGGATGTTACCTCTAATGGTGAATATGAAAAAGAGGATATAAAGCCAAGTATGATTCAACTATTAGTAAACTTCTATTTAAAGAAATAGTTCATTTACCTTTTTTAAAAAATGCCTCTTCTTTATTGAAGGAGGCATTTTTTTATAATAAATATTACCAAAGTAATAACTTATAATATTCGATGAAGAATAAAGTATCACAAAGAAGCGTCGAACTGTTCAATTCCGGTTATTGTTGAGCAGAAAGTGTTCTACTTTCCGTGGCTGAAAGTAAAGGAATAAAATCTGATCTAATTCCTAAAATTGCTACCGGTTTCTGTGGTGGAATGTCGAATACTAATGGAGTTTGTGGAGCAATTTCAGGCGGTATACTTGCAATAAATATGATTAGTGGTAGAAATCGTATTTCTGATCCCCGAGAGGAAAATAATTTAAAAGTGCAAAAATTAGTAGCATCATTTGATAAACAATTTTGCTCAACCCAATGCTACACATTAACCGGGTGCGATTTAAGAACCGATGAAGGACAAGAAAAATATAATATAAATAAGTGTTATGAATTGTGTGATAAGTTTGTATTTAAGGCTACAGAATTAACTTTAGATTTAATCGGGGATTAATATTAAATAATTTCTACTTCTTCCCTACCACCGTTATACTAAATATTCCAATTCCACTTTTATTGTAAATTGATAACTGCTCTTCTGTTAAATATTTAATTAAAATTTCATCCGGAATTGTAATAGTTTTTGTCTGTTTTATCTCAACATTTTTAAAACCGGTATCATGAATAATTCCAATGTAATCATCCTGTTGCAATGCACCAGTAACACATCCTGCATACATTTCTGCAGATTTTTTTAGTCCTTCCGGTAGATTTCCAACTAATACAATATCGGACACACAGAAATGTCCATCTTTTTTCAAAATTCGATGAATTTCAGAAAATGCTTTTTCTTTATTAGGTACAAGATTTAAGACACAATTACTAATTACAACATCAGTTGAATCTTTATCAACTGGTAAATCTTCAATTTCTCCTAAACGAAAATCTACATTTGTGTATCCAAGTTTCTTTTTATTTTGATTGGCTAGCTCAATCATTTCTTCAGTCATATCGATGCCTATAACTTTTCCCCCATCACTTACTATTGATCGTGCTACAAATACATCGTTACCGGCTCCAGCACCCAAATCAACCACAATATTACCTTTTTTAAGATCTGCAAATTCTGTTGGCAAACCACATCCTAACCCAAGGTCAGCTTCTTTCGAATAACCATCCAATTTGCTATAATCGTCAGAAAATATTGTGTAATCAATAATCTTTTTCGAATCACCGCAACAACCACATCCCTTTTCTTTATTAGATTCCTTAGCTATTGTACCATATTTTTCTTTAACGATTTCTTTAATATTTTTACTATTTTCCATTTTTATTTCTTAATTAATTAACAATTACAAACTTTTGAAAATAATGCTTTCAACTGCTTATATATTTTTTCCATTTTATCTGTATTTACACAGTAACATATTGAGGGAGCTTCTACCTCACCTTTTATCAATCCTGCTTCTTTTAAAGCTTTTAGATGTTGCGACACGGTTGATTGTGACAATGGTAATTCTTTCACAATATCTCCACAAAAACATGTGTCTTTTGTTGCTAAATGTTGCAATATTTGTATCCGCGCCGGATGGGCGATTGCTTTTGCGAATTGCGCAAGTTCGTTTAATTCGCTATTAAATTCATTTGCTTTTGAAAATGCCATTATTTATCCTATCGTATATCGTAAATATACGATTATCATTTACTAAGTCAAATGATTTTTTAGCATGATATCTAAAAGGATAATTATACTTTAATAAATATCTTATTTTTATACAAAACCAATGCGACTATATATAGAATTAATATAAATATTATTGCAAACAAGAATGATCCGAGATAATTACCAAATAAAGATTGAAAGAAATTTGTATATATAAAACTTTGTAAGGAAACAGTTCCATCATTAGTGATAATCTTAATGATGTATAGAAATTTTGCGATAAATATCGATAAAACAAACATTGCAATAGCGTTTATACCAAAAACAACAAATGGTTGCGCTATTCTCTTGTATCCTTTAACGTCAATTATAAAATAGCATATAGCTAATACAATCAATGCCAATCCTGCCATTAATACCGAGTAGGAACTTGTCCATAAGCTTTTATTAATTGGCAACCACAAACTCCAAACATATCCAATCGCTACTGCAATTGCGCCACACAACAGCATCATTTTCACTTTCGCTATATCGGATCTATCCGATTTGAGTAAATGCCCGGTTAGCGCTCCAAACAAGGTTGTCGCAACAGCGGGCAAAGTGCTAAAAAGCCCCTCAGGATCCCAAGTTTTAGACTGACTCCACATATGTCCACTTAATACAAAGCGATCAATATAGGCAGCGAAATTTTCATTCTTAATATAACTACCGGTGCCAACATCGGGAACCAGAAATAATGCCATAAATGCCCAATAAACCAAAAGTAATACTGTAGCCCATATAAACTGAACTCGTTTGTTTGTATTTATAAAGATTATTGACGCGAAGAAATAACACAGTGCAATCCGCTGCAAAACCCCCATTATTCGGATTGATGACAAGTGAAAAAATGGAAATGTATTTAAAAATAATCCGATTCCAAAAATCATAAATGTTCTGAAAATTATTTTTTTATATAATAATGTTTTCGATTCTGCTATATCTGCTCTCTTTGATAAAGCAAATGTGATGGATACTCCAACGATAAATAAGAAGAACGGAAAAATCGTATCGGTGTATGTCCAACCATGCCATTCTGCATGTTTGAAAGGAGTGTAAATATATTTCCAACTACCCGGATTATTGACTAATATCATTCCAGCAATTGTGAGACCACGGAAAAAATCTAATGAGATTAAACGATTTTGCTTTCCATGGGAACTATTGGTCATGACACTAAATTAGTAACAATAAGTTTCTATTAAAATCCTTATAATTGAATATCAACCGATAAGCTAATATTACGTGTAGCACCGGGCCAATAATAACCATCATAATAATCATAACCATAAGTTGCATATAATGTGTCAAACAGGTTATTTACTCTCGCGGTAACACGTATTTGATCAATTTGCAACCAACTGCTTAGGTTAAAAATCAGATAGGGATCAATAGCTAAATTTTCTGTATTAACATAATCAATATATTGTTTCCCTACATATTTTCCATATAGCATTAAACCAAATAGATTTTTAGGTGAATAATCAATTGTAACATTTGCTAATTTATCAGGGACATTTGTTAATACCTTTCCAACAAAATCACCGTCTTTAAAACGATTAAAACTCCATGAACCATTAAATCTGATTGCTAATGAATTATTGATTTCCCAACCGCCTTCAATTTCAACTCCTTCATGTCTAGTTTTATCGGCTGATTCCACATCAAATTCACCTTCAGCAAAATCGTAAATATCTGATAATATTTCATTAAGATAATCAATTCGATACAAATTGATTTTCAGATATTTATTTCTATAGAGCAGATTGATTCCTGCTTCCTCATCAATAATCTTTTCTGAAGCAGTTTCTTTAGGTTCTGCCGATACATCATCAGCTTCAATTATTTGATCATCTGATGGTTCTTTTTCAGCTGTACCGTAATTTCCGAAAACCGAAATATTATCAGAAATATCATAACTGAAACCAAATCTAGGATTTAAAAATGACCAATTTGCCTTTAAATTATGTCCTTGGGCATGACCTATTGCTTTTTGATCTAATGACCAATCATGTTTCTGCATTTGTAAATCACCTATTATATGCAATCCAACTGGTAGCGAATAAACAACATGACCAAATGCCGTGAATGAATTTTTATTACCGAGATATTCATAATATCTATATTTTTCAGGTAATTTTGCACGAAGTACGGGATCATAAACATTTAACACTTCACCAAAATGTTTCCCTGTGTATATACGCGATTCAAAACCAATATCAGTTCTTAAATTATTATAATTGATAGTTATTGTTGGAACAACACCGTAATATTTATTTTGAATCCATTTTCTCCTTAGAAAATCAGTTTCCATAGCTAATTCTTGCTCATCGGTCAGCTCATTCCTAATATCTAAATTATATGAGTAATAATCTTTGCCGAATTTTTCCACTTCATAAAACCCCGAACCCATCACTAAATAAGCTACATTTCGAAATGTAATATGTGGACTAAAATTGTAACGAGTATTCAACGAATATATTTGTTGTAAAAAGTCATCAATAAAAGGTACTGTCCAATCCATTTTACCTTTACGCAGATTACGATCAGATAACATATCTTTACTTATTCCATCCCACTGTAGTTGACTTATTTCTTTTCCTAACAACGCTCTAAATCGATTAGTCATATTTTTTGAACGATGTTCTACACCCAAGCTAAACGCTGTTTGGTTAGATTTTGAATAATCTCTGTATCCGTTTGATTTTATAGATGACAAGCGTGACGTTAAACTCCATCGTTTTCCAAATCTGTCACCGGAGGAATATTGAATACGTCCCTTATATGTACCAAACGATCCCATCAGTCCACCTACAGTTAGTTTTTCATAAGGACTTGCAATCTTAGTTTGAATATTAATTGAGCCACCAAAAGCAGCTGCTCCGTATAAACTATTACCTATTCCCCTTTGTATTTCAACATCGGACGCATCGCTTAAAATATCACCATGATCAACCCAATAAACTTGGTGACTTTCATTATCGTTTAGCGGAACATTGTCAAGCATTACCGCTATCCGACTTTGGTCAAACCCTCGTATGGAAACATAAGAATATCCTGTTCCATTACCGGATTCACTATAAGCATGAATACCGGGTTCGGTACTCAATATCATCGGAACATCCTCAACAGAATAATGCGCTGCCACTTCCCTGGCAGATAAGTTCGAATGTGCCACCGGTGTAACACCCGGTATAATTCTTGTAACCGCAACTTCCACAGGAATACCTTTTAAAGCTTTCGGAATAAGATATATATCGAATGTTTCTGTAGTAAAATCAATAGTCTCCGATTCATAACCAATCATTATGATTCTTATTTTTGATTGATCAATTACGTTAATACTGAATCCACCAAATTCATCGGTAGTTGTACCGATATTACCGATAATAATATTAGCACCATTTATCGGTTTATTGGTCACGCTATCATAAATGTGACCGTTAATTACAAAAGATTCACAAAATACTACTGTGGAAAATAAACCTATAAAAGTCAGAATTATGATTATATGTTTTTTTCCTAATAAGAATGCCCGAGATATTCGGGACAGACGAGATTTCACTTTGTTCAACATTTTTGCCTCCCTTCGCTGGTATTATCCATATCAGGTTCTAAGGGTATTTTCTCAGCCGTATTGACTTAATTCAAAACAGCACCCCAATTGCGTATAGAAATTACAAAAGAATAAACCCGCATCAGCAGGTTTATTCTATTATTTATTTAATACTACTTATCCAATCGTTTTATAATTGCTGATAATGTTATTTTTTCTCTATTTTTAACGATAATTAATTAAATGAAAACCAATGTCTAAAAAGCCACTTCCGGAAATCACGATCAAAGCAATTCTTCTTGGTGTTGTATTATCAATGATATTAGCAGGTGCAAATGCTTATCTTGGTTTATTCGCCGGTATGACGGTCTCTGCGTCAATTCCGGCAGCCGTAATTTCGATGGGAGTCCTTCGCTTATTCCGTCGTTCCAATATACTCGAAAATAATATTGTTCAAACCGCAGCATCTGCAGGCGAATCGCTTGCAGCGGGTGTCATATTTACTATTCCTGCACTTGTTTTAATGGGTTACTGGACGGAATTCAACTATTTTGAAGTAGCCAAAATAGCGAGTATCGGCGGATTGATTGGTGTACTTTTTACTATTCCTTTACGTCGCGCCTTAATAGTCGAAGCTAAACTAACCTATCCGGAAGGCATCGCAACTGCGGCAGTTTTGAGAGCAGGCGACAGAAACCAAGAGGGTGAAGCCGCCGAATCGGCTAAAGGAAGTATGAAATTGATTGGTCTCGCCGCACTTGCGGGCGGATTAATGAAAGTAGCACAACAGGGATATCAATTATGGTCCGCTGCAATTGCAGGAGCAATTAAATTGCCGATTGGTAAAGGTGCAATTTTTGGCTTAGGTACTAACCTTTCTCCCGCCTTGATTGCAGTTGGATACATTGTAGGACGAAATATTGGTATTCTCGTTGTTGGTGGTGGATTAATCTCTTGGGCGATTGCAATTCCTATTTATTCAGCAATTTACGGTTATGAAGGTAATTATTTTGAAGCGGCGGAAAATATCTGGAATACACAAATCAGATTTTTGGGGATTGGCGCAATGGTTATTGGGGGGATATGGTCGTTAATTAAGTTAGCTAAACCATTAGTTGCCGGAATAAAAGCAAGCCTCGACGCCGTAAAACACGCCAACGAAGGAAAAAGTTTGGCACGTGAAGAACAGGATACGCCTATTAAATATGTTGGCTATGGGTTATTAATACTAATGGTACCGGTATTTTTCTTATACATCGGAATACTTGAATCAATTTGGATGGCAGTTCTATTATCAATTGTAATGATGATCTTTGGCTTTTTATTTTCTGCGGTTGCAGCTTATATGGCAGGCGTGGTTGGCTCGTCCAATAATCCAATTTCCGGTGTTACCATCGCAACAATTTTATTCTCCTCTCTATTATTATTAGCATTATTAAGACCCGACTCAGTTGAAGAGGCCACTACTGGTGCCGCAGCAGCGATTTTAATTGGTGCGGTTGTTTGCTGTGCAGCAGCAATTGGTGGAGATAATCTACAAGATTTAAAAACCGGACATATTTTAGGCGCTACTCCCTGGAAACAGCAAGTTATGCAAGTTGTTGGAACCATAAGTGCCGCAATTGTATTGGGACTCGTTCTTGATATTTTACATACCGCTTACACGATTGGTTCTCCGACTCTTTCGGCTCCTCAGGCAACATTGATGAAATCGGTAGCGGAAGGCGTTTTTCAGGGTAATTTGCCGTGGACAATGGTCACATTGGGTGGAATAATTGGTGTTCTGATAATTTTATTAGATCTTCGACAAGAACGCATCGGTTCGGATTTTCGGGTTCCGATATTAGCAGTAGCAGTAGGTATTTATTTACCAATTGAATTAACCGTACCAATCTTCCTTGGCGGAATGATTTCACATTTTGGTAATAAAAACGGTGCAACCGAAGTTACCCGCAGAAACGGTTTACTGTTAGCGTCGGGCTTGATCACCGGTGAGGCACTTATGGGAATTTTAGTCGCTGTACCGATATTCATTACTTCAAACAAAGACTGGTGGCCAACATTTGGTCCGGCAACTTGGTTGGGTACATTATTATTCATTGGTGTGATGTATTGGTTGTATCTAATTTTAGTAAGTCGTAAGCAGTAATTAGTGGAATGGTTGAATGGTAGGTTAGTGAAATGTTGAATAAACAAATTATTTATCTTAAATATTCAATCGTCAATATTTAATAGTAAATAGAAAATGTAAAAATGGCAATAAATATCGAATTATTAAAACGTTTACCAAAAGTTGAGTTGCATTGCCATCTTGATGGTTGTTTGCGAATTGAAACAATTTTAGACCTCGCTCAAAAAGATAAGGTCAAACTGCCATCATTTGATTTTGATGAATTACGAAAAGCTCTAACTATTGGTGATAATCGCGTTACTCTTGAAGAATATATTGACAGATTCAATATAACTTTAAGTGTTATGCAAACTCCGGAAAGTCTGAAGCGTATCGCCTTTGAATTGATTGAGGACATCTCCAAAGAGAATGTTAGGTACATAGAAATCCGTTATTCTCCAATTTTACATACCAAAAAAGATATGACACCTGCTGAATCTATTGACGCGGTTAATGCAGGTTTAAAGCAAGGAGAAAAGGAGTTTGGTGTAAAATCGGGAATCATCATTTGCGGTATTAGAAATATATCACCTGAGGTATCATTAAAATTAGCTGATTTGACCGTTCAGTATAAAAATAAAGGAGTTGTAGGATTTGATCTTGCAGGAACAGAAGAAAATTTCCCGGCTAAAGACCATCGGGAAGCGTTTTATTTAATTCAAAATAATAACATTAATGCCACTATTCACGCGGGAGAAGCCTTCGGTCCGGCTTCGATACATCAAGCGATTCACTATTGTAATGCGCACCGTATTGGTCACGGTACACGCTTAAAAGAAGATAAAGACCTAATGAATTATGTGAATGACCACCGTATTCCGTTGGAAATTTGTCTTACATCAAATTGGCATACTCGTACCGTACGTTCCTTGAAGTATCACCCTGCAAAATTCTATTACGATAATGGAATTCGTATATCATTAAATACTGATAACCGTCTTATTTCTGATACTACATTAACCAAGGAATTTGCTTTAGCTCACGAATTATTTGGATTTTACCTAAATGATTTTCGCAGAATGACAATCACCGCAATGAAAAGTGCCTTTTTGAGTTACAAAACGCGCAAAGTAATGATTCGTGAAATTGCCGAAGAATTTGAACAGGAATTTGGCTTAATGCCCGAATATGTTGAAACCGGATATCAAAGGATAAGAGGTAGAAAGTAATTTAATTTCTAATAACTGCTACTTTACCAAATTTACGTGATCCATCTGCGGTGTAAACCGCTAAGAGATATACTCCGCTACCAACCCACATGCCGTTTTCATCTTTACCATCCCATTGAATTTGGTAACCGTTAATTCCTAAATCTT
>CBDURO010000035.1:0-15376 GCA_965369995.1 uncultured bacterium
AATATCAAAATCTTAACTACTAATTCACCGACCCGCTTTTTTCTATTAGACCGAAAATTTTATTAACGGAAGATAATTCCCCCGATCTGCTTGGTGAAGTGCTTGTAAATATTTTTTCCGTGCTTCCCCTTTTTTTGTAAGATTAGCTCTGCCCCACGTAAAGATTGGTCTTTCTAATCCGTGGTTGATGAGGATATCAGCACATAACCTTGAATGTCTGCCATTACCATTGGCGAACGGATGAATGGAAACTAAACGATGTTTGAATCTAATTGCCAATTCATCAGATTCATAAGTATTATGTTCAATCCAATATTTACAATCATCTAGTAAATTCATCAATTCGAAAGGTATTTGATATTTATCAACACCTAAATTTTTATTACTTGTTCTGTAACTACCCGCCCATTTCCATACGTTACCAAACATTCGCTTATGAACATCAAGAATAAATGATTCTTGCAAAATATTTTCTACTTTAAATTGTCTGGTAAGTGTCCACTCAACGGCATCTTCGATATTTTGTTGTTCAAATTCATCTAATTCGCCACGAGTGGAAATTGTTTTTATAAGCAAACCTTCTTTTTCGTCTTCGTCGATTGGTGTTTGACCTTCAAAATATTGTAATTCTAATTCCATAAGTACCTTGGCATCTTCTGTATTATTTCTTCTGTTTTTTCTTGAATTGCTTTTTCAATTCGTTCTTCTGTGTTTTCTTGATCTTCGAGCTGCATAGTATTAGAAGTTCGCAAAACAATCTCTTTAGCAAGTTCTTTGGCCCTATCTTCAATCATTTTCTCTAGTGTTCCGCTTTGTGGGATAAAACCGTAAACTAATTTCATATTAAGCGCTTCACCAGCTTGTCGCAAAACCTTGATGGAAACAGATCCGGACTGTTCACGACCTTCAATTTCTTTTACACTTTGAGTTGTAATATTTAAACGTTCGGCAAGCTGTCTTAATGACATACGAATAGCAGTCCGAATTGAGTAAATCCACCCATTAGGTGGAATGGCGATATCTGTCAATTCGTTGAATTTGATAATTTTTTTATCTAATTGTTCTAATATTAATTTTTGTTTATTCATAAGGCTATAACCTGAAAATATTGTATCAAATATAAGGCTATGCCCTGAAGTATACAAGTATTATTTAAGGTGATAGCCTTAATATAACAATTAACTTTCCGGAAGTTTACTTGTTCATTGTAAATCTACGCTGAAGTTTCGATTGATATAAGTAGCTTTAGTGTAAACGGAAACTTTCACAAAGTTTGTATTGGAGACGTAAAATTTTACGTCTCTACTATTTATTTAAATACTCATCTAACGATTTTACACGCTTTTCAAGTTCTCCATATTGTTCCTCTGGGACGAGAGAAATACATATTCGCACTCCTTCGCGTTTGGTGCCGGTTGGTCGCATCGGGATTCCGGACAGCCCAAATAGTAACATAGTGTGTAACAATTCACCGCCAGTCATGTTTTTTCGTTTGATAGTGAAATAAAATCCGTTGGCGATTGGTTCCTCCATATCTTTATCATACAAAAGTTCAAAGCCATTCGATAAGAATATTTCTTTTGCTTTTTTGGCACGCTCGCCATAAGTACGTACTCTGCTAAGATAATCATATTCTCCTTTACAAGTAGCCTCAAATAGTGCCGATAAAGCATGTTGGGGTGATTGTGGAACACCCGCGGTAGTCGGATAAATTCCGCCATGTACAAAAGCGTGACCAAAAGATTTTGTATCATAATATATTTTCAGATTATCATATTTCTTTTTAGATAATTTAGGTGAAACCACCGATACAGCTATTCTTTGTCCGGCATAACTAAACATTTTTGAACTTGATATGATAATAATATAGTTATCTGTATAATTTGCTACGGTAGGTGAATATGGCGGTTCTCCCGGTACGCCATAATCAAAACGAAAATCCATACCAAAATATGCTGAATCTTCTATTCCTATAACATCGTATTTAGTTAACAATTTGCCAATGCTTTTCAATTCTTCATTCTTTAAACATAACCAAGTAGGATTATTCGGACTAGACCATAATACTGCACCGATTTTTCCGGTTGATAGTTTCTTTTCAAGTTTTTTTGCTAGTTGAGTACCGCGACAATTATATAAATCAATAGAATCGCATTTTAACCCTAGAAACTTTGTTTGAAGTTTATTTACCGGAAACCCGGGGTCAAGAAATAAAATAGTGTTAGTCTTTTTAAATCTGCGACCCGCAATAGCTTGAGATATAAAACCGCCGTGCATAGCCCCAACAGTTGGAATGCAATTCTGAGGTTTAACATCAATATTTAGGAATGCTTTTACAAATCCTGCAGTCGCTTTTTTTAGCCGTGGGATACCATCAAATGGTGGGTAGGTTGATGGCAATTTCATATCTTGGGTAAGTACGCGGATTTCTTCTTCCGGACCCATTCTATCAGCCGGTATACCGGGAACGCCAAATTCAAAATGTAAGAATTCAACATGGTATTGTTCGGCTAAATTATCTACAAGGCGCTTTAATTCACGGATGCCAATTTCGTTTAGATCTACTTCATGGTCTTTAATAATATTATTTAGTACAGTCTCATCAAGTGGAAATTTCGATTTGTTCATGATCATCTCATTTAAATTGATTGTGATAAATTGATAACCCTAGGGCTATGGAATTCAGTTTTGTTTCCATATTATCGGAGCGTGAAAGTAATATAATCGGAATTTTTGCGCCAATAATTACACCACCCCCTTTTGAGTTGCCAATACTAAGTAACATTTTACTAATAAAATTGGTGGCTGTAATATTCGGTCCGATAAATATATCGGTTTTACCGGCAATTTTTGAATTTATCTTTTTTGCTTGTGCCGCCGTTGCCGATAATGCAACATCCAGCGCTATTGGTCCCTCTATGGTGAAACGTGAGTCATTTTTATAATGTTCTGCGGTATTATACGCTAAAACTGTTTCCGGTAATTTTACCGACACTTTTTCTATTAACGCTAACATGGCAATATTCGGTTTAGGATTTTTTAAAGCATGAGTTACCTGCAATGCATTTTCAATAATTGAGTCCAAAAGTTTTTCAGATAATGTAGTGTTTACGCCACCGTCGGTAGTTAATATAAGTCGCTTGTAATTAGGCGATTCTAACACAGCAATATGAGAAAGATATTTATTTGACAGCAATCCATTTCGTTTATTCATAATAGCTTTTAATAAAGTTGCAGTATCAATATTGCCTTTCATCAAAAGATCGGCATCACCGTTTTGTACGGCAATTATAGAATCGCTTAAAGCCTCTTCAACATTTTCATTTATAAAGCGTAAAGGTTTTATCCAATTCTTAGCTTCAGCTTGTTCTAGTGCATGCAAAATATATTTTTGCTGAGGATTTACCACAGCTAATCGCAACGATTTTTGTCTGGAAACTAAGTCATATATTTCTTTATAGGATGTAATCATTAATATTCTTTTGCAATTTCTTTGTTATTTAAAACTCTCAATACGCCGCTTGCTAATGCTTCTAACTCGAAGGAACCGGGATAGACGAGATACGGCTGAATAAAACCCAAATATTTGTTCAATTTTTCAATCAAATAATTAGAGTTGGCTAATCCACCTGTTAATATTAAAGCAGATGTTTTACCTGAAAACGCTGCATGCAATCCCCCAATTTCCTTTGTGATTTGATAGATCATCGCACTGACAATCAATGATGCTTTTTTATCACCGTCTTTAATTCTTTGTTCAATTTCTTGAAATTGATTTGTTCCAAGATACGCTTTCAATCCGCTTTCTTGAGAGAATAATCGTTCCGTTTCTTCTCTAGTTTTTCCATTAGAAAATATTTCATCTAAAATACCGGAAAGAGGTAAACTACCGGCGCGTTGTATCGAAAATGGTCCCATTCCTAGTAAAGCATCATTTACGTCAATAATTTTTCCTCCCTCCACTGCTGCAATAGAAAATCCACTACCGAGATGAGCAATAATAAATTTTGAATCGATAAAGTTGATGCCTAAATCTAAGGCAGCTTTACGAGCACAATATTTGATGTTTAATGCATGGCTTCTACTTTTACGTTCAATCCCTGGAACGCCGGATACTCTTGCCACATCAGTAAACTCATCGGTCGTTACCGGATCCACAATAAATGCTGGAACATCAAATTGATGTGATAATTTATCTGCGATAAGAGCCGCTAAATTGGAAGCATGATTGGCATACCTACCGGTTCGGTAAGCTGAAAGCATTTTTTCATTAATATGGTAAGCTCCTCCCGAAAGTGGTTTTAACGATCCGCCACGAGCAGCAATAGCGTCTAATTTAGTTATTTTGCTAAAGAAATGATTTAAGGAATCGAACCGAATTTGAAATTGATCTGGTATCCAAAAAGGTAAAGAATCGTGCGGATGGTTTATTTGTTTATGCCATAAGTCCCGGTCATTACTGAAATAACCGATTTCAGTAGTTGTAGCCCCGGAATTAATAGCTAAAATAAAGAAGACACACCTCCTGTTAATTTTGATGCTTCAAATTTTAAATAAAGCTGTTAAAAATAACTGTGCTTATTAAAACAAAATAATAAAATTATTTAATTAATTTCATGCCGTATTTGAGTGCTTTTTCATTTACAGGTAATAAATGATGATTGCGTTCCGGCAAAACTTTTGACAAACCTTCCATAATTGATTTAACCGATACAAGCGGTCTTTTTGCTAAAAAAGCACCAAGAATGATCATATTCATTGTCTTTTTATTACCAAGCTTAGCTGCTTCTATAGCAGCCGGAATTGCATAAATATCAATATCTTTTCGTGTTGGTGGATTTAAAATATTGTTTGATTCATAAATTAGTATACCACCGGGTTTTACTTTTGGTTCAAATTTTTCCAAAGATGGTTGATTTAGCACAATTACCGTATCATAGTTACTGATAATCGGTGAACTCACATTTGTATCGGAGACAATAACAGTGCAATTAGCGGTTCCTCCACGCATCTCCGGACCATAGCTTGGAATCCAAGCGACATGTTTGTCCTCGACCATACCGGCGTATGCTAAAGTCATTCCCATTGATAAAACACCTTGTCCGCCAAATCCGGCGACGATTAATTCTTCGTTCATCTTAAGCTCCTTTAGGCGGGGTTTTCAAATCACCTAATGGATAATATTTTAACACCTCATCATCTATCTTTTTATTTGCCTCAATTGGTGTCATCTTCCAACCGGAAGGACAATTGCTTACTACCTCGACATAACTTGTGCCGCCTTTTCCATCAATTTGATATTGAAATGCTTGTTTAATTGCTTTCTTACATTTACGTACTGTTTTGGCTGAGTTAACGGCTTGACGAGTTACGTAGTAAGCGCCGTCCATAATGGCGATCATTTCAGTAATTTTAATGGGATGACCTTGACTGTGAACATCGCGTCCAAGCGGTGTAGTGGATGTTACATCGCCCTCGAGTGTAGTCGGCGCCATTTGCCCGCCGGTCATTCCGTAGATTCCGTTGTTTATAAAAATCATTACAATATTTTCACCACGATTAATTGTATGGATAGTTTCGGCAGTGCCAATTGCAGCAAGGTCACCGTCTCCCTGATAAGAAAAAACAATTTTATCGGGTAAAACCCGCTTAATACCGGTGGCTACAGCAGTAGCGCGACCGTGCGCAGCTTGCTGCATATCAACATTCATAAAATGGTAGGCAAAAACAGAACATCCAACAGGCGCAACACCTATAGTTTTATCTAGTATTCCTAACTCTTCCACTACTTCCATTATTAAACGATGAACTACTGAATGACTACAGCCAGGGCAGTAGCTAGTTGGTGTATCGTGAAGAACTTCAGTTCTATCAAATACGACATCCATTTGATCAAGATTGTTGCAAACAATGCCTTCTCTAGTTGTTTCCATAAATATCCTACTAAATTTTTACTTGTTTGGATAAATCTTTAATTTTTTGAACAATTTCATCAGGTTGAGGAATCATACCTCCCATACGCCCGTAAAATTCTATTGGTATATTTCTGTTTACTGATAGACGAACATCTTCTACCATTTGTCCTGCGTTCATTTCAACCACTAAAATTCCTTTAATATTATCAGCCAACCGATTCAGTTCATCAGATGGAAATGGAAATAAAGTTATTGGGCGAAGCATCCCAACTTTCAGTCCTTGTTCACGTGCTAATTCAAGCGCTTTTTGTGAAGATCGTGATGATAAACCAAAAGCAACAATAAGTATATCAGCATCTTCGGTTTGAATCTTTTCAAACCGAGTTTCATTCTTTTGAATTTTTTTATACTTATTCTGTAAATGGATATTTATCTCTTCCATTTTTTCTGATTGGAGATGAAGAGAAGTAATATAATGTTGTTTCCGTCCATTTTCTCTACCAACTGTTGTCCAGTTGGAATGGTCAACAAGATGTTCCTCTACGTTGTATTCAGGAAATTCAACTGATTCCATCATTTGACCCAGAGCACCATCAGTAAGGATAAGTACAGGATTACGATATTTATCAGTCAGATCAAATCCTAGATAAACAAAATCCGCCATTTCCTGAACACTGTTGGGAGCAAGAACAATTAATTTGTAATCACCATGACCGCCACCTTTTACCGCTTGGAAATAATCGCCTTGTGAAGGTTGTATCGTTCCTAGACCGGGACCGCCGCGCACAACATTTACAAGTAAGCATGGTAGCTCAGCACAAGCCATATAAGAAATCCCTTCTTGCATTAAACTGAACCCGGGACTGCTTGTACTTGTCATTACCCTTTTACCAGTTCCGGATGCTCCATAAACCATATTTATCGCAGCTAATTCACTCTCCGCTTGCACAAATACACCACCGCGAGAATCAAGATTTGTAGCCATATATTCTAATAGTTCTGATTGTGGAGTGATTGGGTATCCAAAATATCCTTTTACACCTGCCCTAATTGCGGCTTCTGCAAGGGCTTCGTTACCTTTCATTAATAGTTTTTTACCCATAATAATCCTAATTTACCGAAATTGAAATATTGTCTTTTACGCCTGCAATTGTTGCAATCTTTTCTTTTGATGTTTTTGATTCTCTATACACAGTAATGATTGCCTCAGGGCACACTAATGCACAATTTATACAGCCGGTACAAGTATCATTTTTTAGTACAGCATAATGATAACCATTTTTATTAATATTTTTTGACATTTTGAGGGAATCTTGAGGACATTCACTAACGCATAACTCACAACCTTTGCAGTTCTCGATTTCAATCTTTATATGACCATGTAGTTTTGCCATAAATCACCTAATATTTATTCATTAATAGATACAAAAATTAACTCTTTTAACCTTCTACATTCAATCTAAATAGGTCGATAAAACTATCTATAAATGTGTTCTTCGTGGAATTCTTTTATTTTCTCTTCAAGTTCTTTTTCGGTACCATTGTTATATATTGTATAATCAGCCATTTCTGCTTTATCTTCATCTGTCCATTGTAACTCACTTCTCCTAAGTATGTCTTCTCTGGATAATGTGCCTCTATTTAAGGCGCGTTCTATTCGGAATTTTAATGATGAAGCAATAAGCAGGACTAAATCTAAATGTTGATCCATACTCGACTCAAAAATCAAAGCGCCATCAACTATAAAACTGGCGTACTTGTTTTGATTAGATATTTTTGTGAATTGTTTATCGAGTTCTTTAAATATAAACGGATGAATTATTGAGTTCAGAATTATTTGATGATCTTCATCTTGAAAGGCAACTTTTGCAAGTTTTTTCTTATCAATTAATCGATCATGGTCCAGCACGTCGCTTCCGAATTCCTCAATGATATTTTTTTGGACCTCTTTATTATTATTTAGGATTTTTTTTGCTTCAGCATCAGCATCAAATATGTAAGAACCGAGTTTAGCAAGGATAGAGCTTGCTGTACTTTTACCACTGCCAATGCCGCCGGTTAGTCCAACTTTTAACATGTTTACTCCAAAATGTTTGAGATTCTATTAGTGATTTCAGAAATGGTTCCTAAGCCATCTACCTCAAATAATAAATTACGCTCACGATAAAATTCCAATAGCGGTGAAGTGAGTTCCCAATATACTTGCTGTCGTTCTTTAATTACTTCTTCTGTATCATCACTACGCCCGGATTCTTTTCCGCGTAATACTAGGCGGTTTACTAACTCTGTTTCGTCAGCCGTTAAACTGATAACGTAATCTATTTTATGACAAATTTTATTAAATATTGATTCCAAACCCTCGGCTTGTGGTATAGTGCGAGGGAACCCGTCCAATAAATAACCTTTTTTACAATCCTTTTGTTGTAGGCGGTTTTCCATCATATTTAATAATAGCTCATCAGGAACAAGTTGCCCGGCAGCCATAAATTCTTTTGCTTTTTTACCAAGTTCGGTGTTGTCACCAACCTCTGCCCGGAGAATATCTCCTGTAGATAGGTGAATGATCCCAAATTTATCTACGATATTTTTTGCTTGAGTTCCTTTTCCCACTCCGGGAGGTCCCATGAGGATTATACGCATTTTCTTTTTCCTTTTAATTAAATTAAAATACCAGCGATTGTAGCAGTTAGCCATGATGCAATTGCACCTCCAAACATTGCTTTTAACGCTAATTTCGCAAAATCTTTCCGGCGGCTGGGAGCAATACCACCAAGTCCGCCAATTTGAATTCCGATAGAAGCGAAATTTGCAAATCCGCATAAAGCGTAGCTAGCAATTATTGCAGTTCGGTCAGAAATACCACCTGTATTTCTTAATTCGCTTAAGTCAGCGTAAGCAATAAGTTCCGTGAGAACTAATTTTTCCCCCATGAGCGTCCCCATGATCCCGGCTTCTTCCCAAGGGATGCCCATTGTCCATGCTAATGGTTTAAATATGAGTCCAAGGACTTCCTGTAAAGTAACGCCTACAAAACCGAGCAAAGCATTTACCATCGCTATTAGCGCAACAAATGCGATAAGCATAGCTGCAACATTACCTGCTAATTGCAATCCGGATGTTGCTCCACGCGCCAACGCCTCCATAGCATTATCATCAATTTTTTCTACATGTACGGTATCGTCATCGGCGGTAGCAGCAATTTCGGTTTCAGGATAAATGATTTTCGCTACTACCAAAGCTGCTGGTGCGCTCATTATTGATGCAGCCATAAGATGACCGGCAATACCGGGGACATCGGAAAGAATTTTAACATAAATTGCCATTACGCCACCTGCGACCGTGGCGAACCCACCAACCATAATCGCCATTATTTCCGATTGAGTTAATCCCTTAACAAAAGGGCGTATCATAAGGGGAGCTTCGGTTTGCCCTACAAATATATTAGCTGAAACGCTAAGTGTTTCAGCACCACTTGTTTTTAGGGTTTTCTCCATTATTTTAGCAATAAACTTGACTATGACTTGCATAATGCCAAGATAATACAATATGGCCATAAGTGAAGAGAAAAAGATGATAGTAGGAAGCACGCGAAAGGCAAAGTTCATTAATGGTGCTTCCACTACACCGGTGCCAAATGATTTAAAAAGAAAATCACTGCCGGCGTCAGAAAAACTAAGCAATTTTTTTATTACTAAATCTACAGCGCCAAAGAAGGGTTGTCCAATTGGTGTTTTCAGGATAAATAGTGCAAACAATAATTGCAGTGATAGTCCCCAAAATATCAAACGCCAATTAAGCCGCCGTCGGTTATTAGACATTGCAAAAGCGATGCCAAGCAAAACCAATATACCTATAATTCCGATAAATCTTTCCATTTTAACCTCTTTATTTTAACCACAGATTTTACAGATTGTACTGATTATAAAAACTTTAAAACCAAAATTACTTACCACTGAGGCACCAAGACACTGAGAAAAATATTTAAAAAGTAACATTTAAAATTCAACATTTTCTTTAATACTTGAACACGCTAACACTTTTGTTTTATAATCTCTGATAGCTGACCTTTGTTTTATAAATCTTTCGGCGGTTCGTAGCAATTGCGACAACGTGCTTCGTAAATATCGGTTTCACCGATAACAACGCGCTGGCTATCTTTACTGGTTCGTTGTGTATAGGTAGCAGGATTACCACAAACAACGCAAATAGCTCGTAGCTTATCCACATAATCGGCTTCACACATTAAGTGAGGCATTGGTCCAAAGGGTTCTCCTTTATAATCTGTATCCAGCCCGGCAACAATAACGCGTTTTTTCTGTTTCGCCAATATTTTACAAATTTCGACGATATCATCATTAAAAAACTGTGCTTCGTCGATAGCAACGACTTCCGCTTTTTGCGATTTGGTGAGTATTTCATCGGCTGTTTCCACAATTTGCGAATTCAATTTCATTTGATTATGTGATACAATATGTTCCGGGCTGTAGCGGTCGTCCACGCGTGGTTTGAAAATTATGGTATTCATTTTAGCGATTTGAGCGCGGCGAACACGACGAATAAGTTCTTCGGTTTTACCGCTAAACATACTGCCGCAAATTACTTCGATCCAACCGGCATCTCGTGGTGTCCAAGTCATTTTAGATTATTTCCTTGATAATATTGAATTAATTTTTGTGCGAATAAGATCGATTGCTACCTTGTTTTCTCCGCCTTCCGGTATAATAACATCGGCATAGTATTTGGATGGTTCTACAAATTGGTCGTGCATTGGTCTGACTGTAGATAAATATTGATCAATCACTGATTGCGTTGTGCGTCCGCGTTCCTTAATATCACGGCTTAAGCGACGTATAAATCTAATATCAGCAGGAGTTTCAACATAAATTTTTATGTTCATTAGTTTCCGTAAAGATAAAAAATGTAACGCTAAAATACCTTCCAATACAATTACATGATGTGGATAAACAGTAATATTTTCTATTGATCGAGCGTGAGTAGTAAAATCGTAAATTGGTACATCGACAGTGTTACCATTTAGCAAGTCAGTGATTTGTTCATGGAATAATTTTATATCAATTGCATCGGGATGGTCAAAGTTTTGAAGTTGACGTTCTTCGAGTTTCATATGTGATAAATCTTTATAATATGAATCTTGTTGGATAACTGCTACTTCGCCTTTGCCATATTCCTTCATTAATTCTTTAGAGATAGATGTTTTCCCTGAACCGGTTCCACCGGCGATGCCGATTAATATTGATTTAGTTTTCATTTTAACATACTACCATTAAATGCATTAGGCAGTAATTTTTTACTTGACGTTGTATTAATTATGCCTGTTTCACTTGCGATATAAATTTGGATATCACCACATAGATCCCAAATGACCTGTCGACACGCACCGCAGGGAAATCCACCATTCTCCGTGAATATAGCTAATGCTTTAAATTTATTGTGTCCTTTGGTAATCGCACTATAAATGGCAACACGTTCAGCGCAGCAAGTAAGCCCGTAACTACTTGATTCAACGTTACAACCGGAAATTATTGTATCATCCTCAGTAAGAATTGCTGCACCAACTTTGTATTTTGAATACGGAGCATAAGAATTTTTCTGAGCTAAACGTGCCTCTTTGATTAATTTTTCCATAATAATTTCCTAATATTTTTCAAGTCGTACATATTTAAAAAATCGTTCCAATAAAACGCCGGTTATAAAACCGCCAATATGAGCAAACCAAGCCACTCCGCCGCTTGTGTCAACACCTAAAGTACCAATACCAGACAACACTTGTGTTGCAAACCAAATACCAATTACAATATATGCCGGAATCTTAATAGTAGTAAAAATTACTATTAAAAACACAAAGGTATGAATGCGCGCTCGCGGATATCTTAACATATATGCTGCCAAAACACCGGCAATTGCACCGCTTGCTCCAATCATGGGAACCATTGAATTTACATCGATAAAGATTTGTCCGACGGCTGCCCCGATTCCGCATAATATATAAAAGACAGCAAATTTCACGTGCCCAAGAGCTCCCTCTACGTTGTCGCCAAATATCCATAGGAATAACATATTTCCAAATATATGTGCTATTCCACCGTGCATAAACATTGATGTAAAAACAGTTAGGTACGGACTATTGGGTGTGGCGTCTAAAAATATGCGGCTGTTTGTAGCTTCACTTAAATATTGCGCATATGCGATGGTAATATCGCCGCGCGGTAAATCTGTGAAGGTGGCAGGAATTAATCCGAAAGATAGTGTGAATTCTTGCCCTGCGGCAAAATTAAGCCCCATTTGATAGAAGAATACAACCAAATTAAATGCAATAATTGCATACGTTACAAAAGGTACTACAATGCGCGGGTTGTCATCTTTATATGGGAAGAACATTATTCAATGAAAAATTTAATTGTTTTTGATGCTGAATTGCCAGAACGATCCTGAATATTTATTAACAGATTATGTTCACCTATTGATAATGAATTTCTGAGAAAATAAGATATTTCTTTTTTGATTGGTTGGTATGCGACCCAAATCCTCTTTCCGTCTAAGTATACCTCTAAATTTTCCTCTGATGAATTTATTCCAGATATATCATCGTTTAAAGTTATAATGAGTTTCTTTACCGTACCTTTTGGATAAATTTGTCGATTTTTAGGATATGTATATAAGAAATCGGGTGGTTTTGTATCTTCGAAAACAGTAAAATTTTTAGGTTCGCTAAGTTTTGCAGTAATCAAATTATTTATTGTATCAATGCTGCTCTTTTCAAAATCCCATTTCAATTTTTTCTTATTAAAAGTATAAATAGCACAATGCTCCAATTCCGCATCATTATTAATAACTAATGAAATAGAAACGTCATTTTTAAATGGAATCCCATACGGGTGTAACTCATAAACATTAGATTTACGATTTTCCGAATAGTTAAGTGGCGGTAAAGTTTGGTTAGTAATCCACATTAATGTTGTATCATAAATTGCGTTGTTTATTTCAGCTGAACAAAGGCTATCCTCCAAAAAGATTATATTGTCAGAAAAAGGTGAAATAAACATAGGCGTAAAATCAAATTTATATTTTTGTATTGTATCCGAATAAAATAAAAAACCACAGGATTCACTATCTTTAAATAAATATGAATTTATCATTTCACTAACGTATTTATATGGTTCAATTTTGATTAATGGAAAAGTGAAGAGAACATCAGGTTTTTGAATATATGCTAAGATTATGTCCGAACTATTTCTATCAGTCTGAACTTGAAAAATTGTACCTTTTTCCAACTGAATTAATTCAGGATTGAAAACATTAGATTTCCCATTGATCTTTGGATAATCATTTAAATTAAGAAGTGTTTTGTATTTAGCTTTTTGTAATGTTTTATATGATCTTACATAAAGAGTTAACATTGATTTGTTTTGTGCAGCATCCAACGCAATTATTTCTACTTTGTGAATTCCTTCGGACAAATTGATTATTCCGGTTTTATCATCCGGGTGGATGGTTAGCTTTGGATAAAGTTCCAATCGATACAGTTTTTGAAAATCGTCATGTTTCGTATGATTAACCGGTTGGCCATACACAGTTGGAATGTTTTCCCCCTCGTTAAAATCAAGCAGATTATATTGAACGGAAAAAACAGAAATAGAATCCACCAATAATTCTAATTTTTCGATTTGGTAGGAATAAGATGCGTTTTGAATTTTATCTATCACTCGCGTTGTAATTCCAAATATTCCATTAACCGAGATTGTGTCTTTTAAAATATATACGTTTGGAGATGAACGTAAGGGAGTATAATTCTGAGGCAAAGGAGAGTTATCAATTTGTGTTCCCGCATCAAGCGAGATTATTGATAAATCCAAAAATGTTGGTGGAACATTATCAACCAGTGGAAATCCATAAGTCATTGGATTTAATGGTTGATCTTTTTCATTACGCAATTCAAAATGTAAATGAGGACCCATTGAACCACCGGAATTACCAGAGTAACCTATTATCTCACCACGCTTAATCGGGTATTCATCCCGAGCAAAATATTTATTTACAAAATAAGACTGATTATTATTTTGCAGTTCAAATAAACGGGTTTCCAATTGGTTGGAAAAACTGGTTAAGTGTCCATAAACAGCAATATTACCATCATTTGTTTTTAGGTGTAGTGCTTTGCCGTAGCCGTTAAAATTTGTTGCAATGCGATAAATGTATCCATCGTTCACGGCATACATTGGGTGACCGATACTACCGTTGGTGCGGATATCAATACCCATATGAAAATGATTATCACGGAATTCACCAAAATTGGAGGTAAGCTGCTTGCCGGTACGGGTAGGCCAAACATAATCCTGCCCAAGGATCATACTCGTGATAATAATTGATAAAAAGAAAATATTGCGTGTCATAAAATGGATTGAAATTTAGTAAAGTTATTTATTGTTTATCGACATAAAAGCTCTGAATTATTATATTTATAATATAAAAAACCCCTGTTTTTGCAGGGGTTTTAAGAAAAATATGAAATGAATAAATTATTATTACTTTACTTCTTTCAGTTCTTTCAATTCCTCTTTCATTGTATCAAGCTCTTTGCGCATTTCTTCCATCTGTTCCTTCAATTTTTCTTGATCAAATGGGAATCCATGAAATTCAAAGTCTTCTAAACCTTCAGGATGCATCTTTAATAACATTTTATGCTTATCTCCGGGATATTTAAAATTTTCTAAGTTTCCGAATTTATAGAAAAAATCCTGTTCTGCTTCACCAAGAGTGGCTTTGAGTTTCTTTTTCTTTCCATTTCTGATAACTGAAATTGACACTTTAGTTTCCGGTTCATAACCGCGGATGGTCGTTGTTAAATCGCCTGCATTTTCGATATCTTTATCATCAACTTTTGTGATGATATCACCAGCTTTAAATCCGGCTTTTTCGGCAGGACTATTTTCGGCCACTTCGGATACAAGTACTCCATTACCGTTTTTTACTTTAAAATAATCACTTAACTGTTCGGATAAATCTTGAATTTGAACACCAAGGAATCCGGCTTTTTCATCACTGAAAAACGGTTCATCCATCATTTTATGTTTTTTGATGATCTTAATTTTTTTAATTTTGTCGTCATCTTTCATATGCCAAACCTTTGCATCGTGATCGCATTCTTTCTTGTGCATTACAAGGGCTTCGCAGTCATGTTCCGCTAACTTCTCATGGATTTTTGCCATTGCATCTTCATCATCTAAATCGGCTTCGTATTCTTCGGTTTTGCCGTCTTCGGTAATCGTATAAAAAACTTTATCGTCTAATACTTTGACTTTTACTTCAATCTTTTTTTCGTCGTCAAATTGTTTTTTAATGACGACGGTTTTTTGCGCAAAACCAAAAGTAAAAACCAATAGCAGGGATAATAGGTAACGCATAATAAGTTCTCCTAAATTATATTTACTTTTAGGATACGA
>CBDURO010000036.1:0-14783 GCA_965369995.1 uncultured bacterium
TTTTTACCGTATTTGTTTAAATCACGTAATAGGCGCCTATCAAGTTTTGAAAAATCAAGTGCGGGTTTTAAATCAATTGAAATATCAATTTTATTATTATTTATAAGTTCTTTAACAATAAATCTGCTTAAGGTTAAAATAATTGGCCCGGATAAACCAAAATGTGTAAAGAGCATTTCACCAAATGCTTTAGTGTGTTTTTTCCCATTCATCCAAACAGTAGCGTTGACATTTTTTAGGGAAAGTCCTTGTAATTGCCCGGCAAGATTTCCTTTTGTGACAATCGGTACTAAAGCCGGAAAGAACTGTTCAATAGTATGTCCCACAGCTTTTGCAAGAAAATATCCATCTCCTGTTGAACCAGTTGCCGGATAAGATTTCCCTTCGGTACAGATAATTACTTTTTTTGTGGGTAATTGCTTTTTTTGTCCATTTTCAATGATTTCTACGCTGGTAACAGCATCTTGATTAATTAAAAGATTACTTACTTTACAATTATAACGGAACTTAGCACCATATTTTTTTACATTTGATAATAAGGCATTTAGAATATCAGCAGATTTATTACTAGCGGGAAAAATTCTTCCGCCTCTTTCAATGACAGTTTCAACGCCATAATTATGTAGTAGATCAATGATATCTTTTGAGAAAAAATTGTAAAATGCATGTTTTAGAAAACGCCCATTGGGATGGACGTTTTTCATAAATTCATCTATATCATCTGAGTTGGTTATGTTGCAGCGACCTTTGCCGGAAAGTAATAATTTTATACCAGGGCGGCGCATTTTTTCTATAACCAAAACATTTGCACCCAACTCTGCTGCACGTCCGGTAGCAATTAATCCGGCTACACCAGCACCGACAACAATAACATCGTAATTATTCAAAGAAATCTACTTGACCTGTTTCAAGATTATAATAAGCAGGGATGATTTTGAGCGCGTCGTTATCTATCGCATTTGCGATAATGCTGGACTCTATGATCAATTTATTGGCTGTCAGCTTGGCATGTATATGTGAAACACTATCAACATCTTTACTGTCTGAATCAGCTATTGCCGGTTGAATGAAATTCAGTAAATGATCCAAATTTTTCCCGTTATTGTTACCTGCTAATGCTGCTATAACCGCTCCGCAATTTTGATGACCTAAAACAATAATCAATTTGACATTTAAATGAGCAACTGCATATTCAATACTTGCAATTGATGATGGATTGGCAACATTCCCTGCTACACAAATAACAAAAAGTTCACCGATTCCGGTATCAAATATTAATTCCGGTACAACGCGGCTATCGGAACAGGTTAATACAGCCGCAAATGGTTTTTGACCATCAACTACCTCTTTCCTGCGCGATGAATCTTGTAAATCATTATTCAGATTGTCGTTAATAAATTTAGTATTACCGGTTTTTAACCGTTCTAATGCGTTTTCCCATAGTGACGATTTTTTCATATTATTTTAAAAATTATAAATGATTTAGAAACACTTTATTGAATAAATAATTATACTTATTTCTTTTTAAATTTACGTCGATATGAAACTAATTAAAAAATGTCTTCCGCTACTAATCTTATGTATATCATCCTTATTTGCCCAAAATAATTATCCAATTGTCTTAGTGCACGGTTTTCTTGGTTGGGGACCGGAAGAAATGGTTGGATACAAATATTGGGGCGGATTTTGGGATATTGAAGAGTATCTTGAGGAAAAAGGTTTCACGGTTATTACTGTTTCCGTTGGTCCGGTATCTTCCAATTGGGAACGTGCGGTAGAAATATATTATCAATTGAAAGGTGGTCAAGTAGATTACGGCAAAAATCATGCTGATAAATTTGGTGTAATACAAAAACCTGTCGGTAAAATATTTACCGGGCTTTACCCCGATTGGAACTCCGAGCATCCCGTGCATTTAATTGGTCATAGCATGGGCGGACAAACAATCCGAATGTTGGATTATCTGCTTGAGAATTCATTTTTTGTTGATCCCTTAAATACCCAATATGAAGAAAGTGAATTATTAAGACAATCACTTTCGGGCTGGATAAAGTCTATCACAACTATTTCATCACCACATAACGGTACTACTTATTTTGATATAAGAATGAAAACCATACCTTTCTTTCAAAATTTCATTGGTTTAGCGGCTGTAATAGGGTCTGATTTCTATGATTTTGATCTACAGCATTGGGATTTGGAGCAAAAAGAGGGTGAAAGCTGGCAGGATTATTATAATCGCATGGAAAACCATGCGGCGTGGAAATCCAAAAACATAAGCAATTGGGATTTAAGCATTGATGGGGCACGAGAAATGAATACTTATGTAAAAGCAAATCCGCGTGTTTATTATTTTTCCTTTGGGACAAGCTCTTCATATCGTGATCCACAAACAGGATTTTATGTCCCCGGGAAGAAAGTTTTCGTGTCATTACTATCGAATGTCAAAAAGATTGGCCAGGAAATAACATATTTTGCCGACGGAACAAAAACCGATTCAACTTGGTTCGAGAACGATGGAGTGGTCAATACTAATTCGATGTGGGGACCTACCACTGGTTTAAACGGATCTGATAAAATTATGAAATATTCTTCTGATGAAAATCTGCTCCCCGGGCAATGGTACACCTTCGGTCCTTATGAAATGGATCATTACTACGTAATCGGGCAAGCAATAATCAATAAGAAAAAAAGGAATAAACTTTATAAAATTTATTCCGATCACTGTCAGCTACTATATTCTCTGCCAAAATAAATAATATTTTAACAAAGTTGTTTCATTTCATACAAACATCTAATTTATCAACACATATTTTAATCTATCAGGTCTTTTATTTTTAATAATTACAGTACATAAAATCAGGAATTTTAATGAACATTAAATTATCTTTTTTTGGCGCAGCAAAAAATGTTACCGGTTCACGTTATTTACTGGAAACGAACAACACAAGAATCCTAATAGACTGTGGTATGTATCAAGAAAGAGATTATCGTGGTCGGAACTGGGAACCCTTTCCTGTAAATCCTTCAACTATCGACACTGTTTTATTAACTCATGCCCATGTTGACCATTGCGGATTTTTGCCAAAGTTGGTTAAAGATGGTTTTAATGGAGATATTTTTTGTACTCCTGCCACGGCAGAGATTGCTGAAATTGTGTTAATGGATTCAGCAAAAATTCAATTTGAAGATGCTATATACAAGAAAAAACGACATAAAAGAGAAGGCAGAGAAGGACCGTATCCACACATTCCGCTTTATACTATTGATGATGCAAAAGAGACAATTAAATTATTACGTAAAGTGAAGTATCAGGAAAAATTAGAAGTTGCCAATAATATTGAAGCAACTTTTTACGATGCAGGACATATTCTTGGTTCAGCGATGATCAAGATTATTGTAAAAGATGGTGATGAAAAAAGAAGCATTGTATTTTCCGGTGATATTGGACGTCCTAACAAGGTTATCTTGCGCGATCCGACGGTTTTCGAAGAAGCAGATTATGTAATTATGGAATCTACTTATGGGAACCGCTACCACCAAGAGATTGACGACATTGATGACAATTTAGAGGAAGTTATTAATAATACTCATCAAGCCGGAGGAAATATAATTATTCCGAGTTTTGCCATAGAGCGTTCGCAAGAATTATTGTATGAATTAAATTTATTACTAATGGAAAAAAGAATTTCTCCGCTAGTGGTATTTGTTGATAGTCCTATGGCAAATAGAGTTACAAAAGTATTTCGTGACCATCCTGAACTTTTTGATGAAGAAATGACAGTTTTGTTAGAAGACCATCACTCACCATTTTCATTTCGTAATTTAAAACTTGTAAATACTGTTCAGGAATCAAAAGCAGTCAATAACATTCGTGGGACTGCAATTATCTTAGCAGGATCAGGAATGTGTACCGGTGGCAGAGTAAAACATCATATTGCGAATAATATCACCAATCCGGCGAGCACGTTACTCTTTGTTGGTTACCAAGCAGTAGGAACTTTGGGAAGAATTATATTAGATGGCGCTGAAGAAATACGATTATTCGGAAAGAAATTTCCGCTGAAAATGAAAGTAAAAAGAATTGAAGGGTTTTCTGCTCATGCCGGAAAAGATGAATTATTCGACTGGGTAACAAATATAAAAAAAGCTCCGCGACGAGTATTTATTACGCATGGCGAAGAAGAGGCTGCCGAGCATTTCAGTAAATATTTACGTGAAAAAACAGGTTGGAATACTTTTGTTCCTGAATTTAAAGACAAAGTAGTGTTAGATTAATTATGATCAATATTAAAGATTTTGGCAAACTTGATTTACGAATAGGAACCATCCTTAAGGCAGAATCAGTAAAAAAGGCCCAAAAGCCAGCCTATCTACTTGAAATTGACTTTGGTAAATTAGGAATTAAAAAATCGAGTGCTCAAATAACTGATTTATACCAACCAAACGATTTGGTGGGAAAACAGATCGTAGCTGTTGTAAATCTATCTCCGAAAAAAATTGCAGGAATTGCTTCGGAAGTATTAGTGCTAGGAGTTAATAATAAAGACCGAGCGGTCGTCGTTCTTGAACCACAGAAAAATATTCTCAATGGAGCTAAAATAAGTTAGTTCTTGAAATTATTGGTGATAAGATTTCTTAAAAATTTAAGCAGTTCAATAATTGCGCTTATTATCTGGCCAATTGCTTTAACAACATTTATAATTTCTGTGGGAATATATTTATTTGCAGCGCTATTTATATCGCCTAAGCGCTTACACCCCTTAGCAAGATTACTTTCTCGTTTTGTGCTATTAGGTGCGGGACAAATAATCAAAATGGAAGGTAAAATACCTGATCCGAAAAATGGACCATATTTATATCTATTTAATCATCAATCTTTATTAGACCAATTTTTGATTGTTGGTATAATAAAAGAATTTGTTTCAGCAGTCGGTGCCGATTATCAATTTTCATGGCCTATTTGGGGTAGGTTAATCAAGCGTTTAGGTGCAATTCCTATAGTACGTACTGATTTGACAAAGGCAATACATAGTTTAACATTAGCCGAAGATGAAATACGAAAAGGAACGTCATTTTTAATTGCTCCTGAAGGAACAAGAACTCTTACAGGCAAGATGGGTGAATTCAAAAAGGGACTTTTCCATCTATCTTTAAATACGGGAGTTACTATTATCCCAATTGGTTTAATTGACGCTTTTAGAGCAAAAAATAAAGATGACTGGCGTATTTATCCTGGGTACATTACGGTTAAATTCGGTCAACCGGTTTACCGAACCTATTATAAAAAGATGTCAGTTGAAGAATTAAGAGATGATATAAGAAACAGGGTCGTAGTACTTTGTGAAGATGATTCAATAGTTGAACATAAAAAAAATAGTTAATTATGCTTTTTAATTCCATCCAATTCATTGTATTCTTTCCCCTTGTAGTATTCTTTTACTTTCTACTGCCACACCGTTTTCGGTGGATGTTGCTTTTAGTCGCCAGTTACTATTTCTATATGTGCTGGAAAGCTGAGTATTTAATACTCATTTTAGTCTCAACATTGGTCGATTATTTTGCTGCGATTCAGATGTCAAAGCAAACTGTCAAATCCAAACGAAAATTGTATTTAATTCTAAGCTTGCTTGTTAATTTGGGACTGCTGTTTGGATTTAAGTATTTCAATTTTTTCAACGATTCTCTACGTACAGTATTTGATCATTTTAATATATTTTATAATGTACGTGCATTTAAAGTATTGCTTCCCGTTGGAATATCTTTTTATACATTTCAAACTTTGAGTTATACAATTGATGTATATCGCAAGAAGCGGGAGCCTGAGAAACACTTAGGTATATTTGCCCTTTATGTAGCATTTTTCCCGCAATTAGTAGCAGGTCCCATTGAGAGATCAACTCGTTTATTGCCTCAATTAGTACAAAAGTACAATTTTGATTATGATCGAGTAACTGATGGTTTGAAATTAATGCTATGGGGATTTTTTAAGAAGATTGTAATTGCCGACAGGGTTGCGGTTATCGTTAATCAAGTTTATAATAATCCATCTGATGCAGCGGGTTTACCTCTATTGATTGGAACATATCTTTTTGCATTTCAGATCTATTGTGATTTTTCCGGTTATTCCGATATTGCCATTGGCGCCGCACAAGTTTTTGGTATAAATTTGATGCAAAATTTCCGCCGTCCCTATTTTGCAAAATCTATTAGGGAGTTTTGGCAAAGATGGCATATATCACTATCAACATGGTTCAGAGATTATTTATATATTTCACTTGGGGGTAGCCATACAACTCGTTGGCGATGGTATTACAATATCATAATAGTATTTTTAATCAGCGGTTTATGGCATGGCGCAAATTGGACCTTTATAATTTGGGGCGGATTACACGGTTCATATTATTTATTCTCTTACTGGACACGCAACATTCGTCCTAAACTAACTCAATTATTTATGTTGGATAAAGCGCCAGGCCTTCAGAAGACGTTGAGAGTTCTGTTTATTTTTCATATAGTCCTGTTTGGTTGGATTTTCTTTAGAGCAAATAATCTTTCCGATGCTATATTTATTATTTCACATCTATTTACGGGGTTGGGTGATGTACTAAGCAGAATAAGAGGAATTGGTATAACTCCGGGTATTTTTAATTACGGATTTGAATTGCCACCATCAGAAATGTTGATTGGTATGATTGCAATAATAATTTTAGGAATTCACCATCTTATGCAGAGAAAGCAAACGGTTCGAGCTAGGTTAAATGCTAAACCGATTTGGATTAGATGGGCAGTGTATTATGGTTTGGTGATTAGTATTTTAGTTTTCGGATATATGAAACCAAGTGAATTTATTTATTTCCAATTTTAATATTTAGCTATGATAAAATTTTTTATAAAAACCTTCCTTTTTTGTTTTCCGGTATTTGTATTTATGGCGATACCAAGCCTCACAAAATATATAATGGATGCCGATCTTGAAGCAAAGATAAATACTTTTCTTCCTGAAGGAAATACGGTTGAATTAATCATTGCCGGAGATTCGCGAGCAGAAAGGCAGCTAATTCCTTCACTATTTAAGTCAGAGCTTAATTTAGAAACCGTAAATATTGCTAAAGACGTTGGAGATGTGATATCATTGCTATACGCAGATAAAAAATATGAATTTACTGACAGCAGTAAAATATTTATTATGATCCTTAGTAGCATGCAAACTAATGATGGTGCCTATATAAATTGGTTTATGTCTCAACCTTCGATGACTGAGATCGGTTTTGTAAAGCAGGTTTTATTATTTAAATATGATTATATAGAAAACTGGTATCACAGGATGGGTTTAATTTTGGATGATCTTATTAATGATAAACGAGGAGTATTATTACCGCAAGAGGATGTCCGAGTCAAAAACAGTGGCTATTTGCCAATTGATAAGAAATTAGATATTGGAAAATTTACCCCAAAAAGCTTAGATCCCAAAACGACGAGCCATCTTTGGTATATAAATCCAAATAATGACGGAATAAGAAAAACGGTATTTGAAAAATCTATAGAACAATTTTCAAAAACCGGTGCTAAGATGGTGTTAATTCAGGCGCCAATAGACCCATTTTGGCGTATTTTTGCCGGTGATAATTATATGCACCGATTAGAATTAGAACATAGCATGTTGTTGATTGAATTAGCGGCACAATATAAAAATGTTTGGGCAATTGATTTTTACACCAAACAACCGAGCATATTTACTGATGATTTGTTTTATAACGCCACACATCTTAATAAAACAGGTGCCGTAACATTAACCAAAGCAGTAATTGACTCTTTACGTTCAAAGGGGATAGTTGATTAATGTTATATCTATTTGATATTGACGGTACACTAATTTCACCGGGACCTTCTGCTCGCAAAGCGATCAACCAAGCAATTGAAAATTTTACCGGTGTCCCACCAAATTTACAGATCAAAGACGTTGCCGGACTTACCGATAGGTTAATAGTTAGAAATGCCTTGGAAAAATGTGGAACAGATGGCGATGTAACTGAAGTCATTACTGATATTATTAATGATTATTTGACAATATTTGAAAATACCTATTTTGAATCGAATGAGGCATTTGTGTATGAAGATGCTTTGCATCTCGTCCATAAAGTTAAAGGAAATGGCTTAGCCGTAGCATTACTTACAGGAAATGTAAAACGCGGCGCGCAAATTAAATTAGGACGTTTTGATTTGATGAAGCACTTTTCATTTGGCGCTTTTGGCGATGAATGTGAAACACGTAATGATTTACCGATTGTAGCGCGAAATCGTGCAAAGGAAGTATTAGCCAAAACATATGAATTTGATGAAATAGTGTTAGTTGGTGACACTCCTAAAGATGCGATTGCCGCAAAAGTTAATGGATGTAAATCGATAATCGTTTGTCGGCGACAAGAATGGTATGACGACATCGTAAAAGCCGGCGCGGATTTGATTGTAGAAAGTTTGGATGATCCTGTGATAGTAATCTAATTGAATAGAACACGGATTACACTGATGTTACGGATTTATACAGATATATTTTTTCAATAACAAATACAGAAAAGAAATTATTTGGTAGGGGCAGGTTCTAATCCTGCCTATCAATTTGATAGAATGTCTTGGGATAGGGCATTCCCTGTCTCTACAATAATAAAATATTTTTAAGCGCTATCTGCCAATTCTTTAATTTTTCCTCACGAATTGTGTTATCCATTTTTGGTGTAAATATTTTATCACATTCAACTGATTCATTCGCAATAAATTTATTATCCGACAATCTCAGCAATTTATAAACACCTAGAGCAGTTCGGTCTTTTAAAGTAGTATGACAAATTTTTATTTGTAGAAGATCAGCAATGAATTGCAGTAGTGGGTCACGCGCCCCGCCGCCGCTTACAGTTATTAAATTCGGTTTTAGTTTAGTTTTATCTGCAATTGATTTGTAAATATCATGTACTAAAAATCCAATTATTTCCATTCCCGCTCTGATGATCTCATCGTGCGAAGCGCCATCTAACTTATGATAAATGGTCTTGAATCCATCAATCCAATATGGTGCCGCGATTCCGACAAATCCTGGAATTAAAACACCATTAGTCATAGTTTTTTCGCAACGTTTATCCCAGCACATTTTATTGTGCGGAATGTTTAATTCGCCCTCAAGCCAATAAAATAGCGAACTGCTTGCGCTGATTGTCCCTTCTAACAAATAATTGCGTGTTGATGCTGTAGAGTATAACACATTACTCAATAATCCCGACACTCGATTTGGCTCAGTGCCGGAGTTATATTGAACTGAACCGGATGTGCCAAAATTCATTGCAAGCGTTCCAGATGTGTTCCCACCCTGCCCGAGCAAAGCTGCCTGTTGGTCCCCGATCACGCAATTCAGTGGAATTTGTATATCGTCGATTTTTACTAAACCAAAATTGTGAACGGTAGGTTTGAGCGACGGCAGACAAGCTATCGGAATACCGAAAAGCGAACACAATTCGTTGTCCCAAACTATTTCATCAAGATTCATAAGCAGTGAGCGCCCGGCGATTGATTCATCCACAGCAGGTGTTCCGGTAAATGAATGTATTAGATAAGCGCTTAATGGACCAAACCACAGCTTGTTATTTTCTGCCTTATGTTTTAAGACGCTATCGTGTTTTGTAAAGTGGATGTATTTGGGAGCTCCAAAATGTGCGTTAAGCGGAACTCCGGTAATCTCTTGAATTTTATTACCCTGTTTGGTAAAAGCTTCGGATTCTTCCTGAGCACGGCTATCTTGCCAGCTAATTGCTTGCGTGTAATGTTTTAAATTTTGCTTATCCCAAAATAAAAATGTTGAACGCTGTACCGCCATTCCCATACTAACAATGTCTCCATTTTTACTTTTAGCATAACTAATTGCCGATGAAATCAACTTAGTGCAAGCATTGAGGATGTCTATCGGATTGCTTTCTACCTGATGTTCTTGCGGACGATGAAGATGATGCCTTTCCCGATCAGAAAAAATTATATTCTGTTTATCATCAAATAAAAATAATTTAGATGAGGATGTACCTTGATCCAATACTAAATAAAACGGATTTTTAATAATAGTCACATTAGAATTTATTAACATTAGTATAATTATTATGTTTTAAAAATTAAGATTAAATTTATGGAGTGTTAATTTTGTAAAAATATATGTGATAGGCAGCTAAATGGTAGAACGAATATTCTATCGATTTCATACATGCTTTAATAAACTAAGATTCAAAATTTGTAATAAACTAATGGTTCTGTTTGCTACTGTTTTCCTTTTCTCCGGTTGTTCGTTAGATAACTCCAATACTTCCGATACAGTACCAGAGCATGATAAAAGATACGGCATTTATTATATGGATGTAGTCACTGGGGTTGTTGAGCTAATATACAGTTCGGATAATTCACTCGGGAGGGTTCACGAAAATCATACAGGAACAAAACTCATCTTTCAGGAAGACTTCGGGGACGATATTTTTCATGACAGTGAGATCTGCCTTATTAACACTGACGGAACAGGGTATCGACGGATTACAGACAACACAGGGTTGGATGCATACCCATCATGGTCTCCCGATGGCACCAAGATACTCTTTCTCTCGTGGCCGGATTATCCGGACAATACGCTAGATATCTTCGTGATGGATTCCAACGGCACAAACCCGTTAGAACTCTAGATTCAGGATATCACGACGCAGACTGTTCCTGGGTAGGCTCAAAGATTGTATTCACTAGGGAAAGCCAGATTTGGATCATGGACGACAATGGTACCAATGCGAGACAAGTGACTGATTATAAACATGCCGGTCAGCAAGGAAATGCCAACCTTCCATTCGGAGACTATGATCCCCTCCTAAATCCTTCTGGAACTACAATCTGTTTCGACAGGATGGTTGATGATCAATCTACAAGTGGGAACTATGACTTTTACACGATAAACACCAATGGTACCGGAGAAACAGCCATAACCAATACTGGCTGGCAGCAGTTCATGGCGGAGTGGTGGTCACATGCGGGTGATCGGCTTCTCTTTACGGTAGCTGCCAAGGGCGAAGGGGGTATCTACGATATGTACACAATGAACCCCGATGGCTCGGATTTATCAAACATCACCCCTGCGAACTGGCCTGCTGAGTTTATCTGCTCACATGGGGTCTTTTCATATGATGACTCAAAGATCTACTTTGTGGGCGAATGGTGGGAATAAGAAGTGCTGTGGTCCAATGCTAAATAAAATATATTTTTCATAATAATCACAACTGAATTTGTTAATATTAATTTAATTGTTATGTTTCAAAATTTAAAATTAAATTTATAGAGTGTTACTATAGTATATATAATAGTTATCCTTACTAACATTAATTGGGAGATAAGGAATATTATGAAATATTTAAAATGGTTCATTACATTGGGAATTATCTTAATCAGTTGCGTAGCAATAACAATTTATTTCTTAAAATCAACTCTTCCCATATCTCAAAGAATAAATATAGTTCAGTTTGAAGCTTCAGAAGGGACTGAAGAGAACCAACACGCTCGCGCTCGATTTGAATGGCAGCGACTCCATAATCCCATAACTAAGATAATACCCAAAAATATTGGTTCAAAAGAAATTGCTTTCGTCAAAAAGTTAAAACAACAATTAGATGAACGGAATATCCCAGTTGTCAATGAATGGACAGCAAGGGGACCGTATAATATTGGCGGCAGAACGAAAGCGCTTGCGTTGGATATACTTAACGAAAACGTTATACTGGCCGGATGCGTCTCAAGCGGCATGTGGAAATCGATTGATGGCGGCAGCTCCTGGACCAAAACCACTGCACCGGATCAGCTTCATAGCGTTTCGTGCATTACTCAAAATAAAGCGTCCGAAAAGGAGTATATCTGGTATTATGGAACCGGAGAAGGTGCAATAAGAGGAGGGAGCGCCTCCGGGCTCGGTGGAACAGATGCGTTTTACAGGGGAGACGGCATATTCAAATCTGTTGATAGCGGGAATACATGGACACAATTGCCATCAACAGTTTCCGGAACAGTAGACGAAACGGATCCATTCGATTTTATCTGGAATATCGAAACTTTTGGTGACAGCAGCGTCTATGCAGCAACCTCTGCGGGTCTGTTTAAAAGCACAGATGAAGGAGAGTCCTGGGATCATGTACTTGACTTTGGAGAAAATGATCCCATAAATACATATCCAAATACAGAAATTGCCATCACCAGCGGTGGTACCTGTTATGCTACAATTGGAGGTCAAGGTCCTGATAATGGCATTTACCAATCTGTTAATGGAGACGTCTGGGAGAATATTTCACCACCGGATTGGCCCGACACGACCACGAGAACAGTGATCGGTATTGCACCTTCCGATGAGAATGTCGTTTATTTCTTCACCGAAGTTGCCGATTTGGAACAACAATTAAGAAAATACGAAGAGAGTGTTGGTTGGACAGATCTGACAGGAGGTTTACCACATAATGCTGAAATGACCACTTATGGCGGGAACATGCTTATCATACACATAAAACCGGATGATGCAAATACAATTTTTCTTGGAACCATCGGACTCTATCGCAGCACTGATGGCGGCCAATCTTTTGAGGTTATTGGAGCATATAGTGATTTTCATGTTGATCAGCACTCTATTGCATTCTACCCTTCGGATCCAAAAGCTATGATTGTGGGTAATGACGGAGGATTATTTAAAACGACCGACAACCTGGCAGAATCCGAACTCGATCCCTCATCGGGTGAATATCATATCACGTGGGAATCACTGAATAATGGTTATTTGACCACTCAATTTTACACTGTGGCCATTGATCATGGGACACAAGGTAGTGAAACGATTTCCGGGGGAATGCAGGACAATGGATGCATGTTTACAACTTCCTCAAATCCACAAGATAATTGGGAAGAATTGGTGTGGGGAGATGGTGGATTTATAGTCATTGCCGATGGATGTGAATACTACTATACAGCACAAGCAGCGACATTTAATCTCTATCGTCATTCGTTTCCAAACGGAGAACACCAGATGACGGAAATTACACCTGCCTCAGGCCGTATGGGTTTATGGCTTACTATTTTTATGCTTGATCCAAACGATCAAAAGATTATGTATGTACCATCACAAACAGAATTATGGCGTAACTCAGATCTGACCCAGATTCCATATGTATTTCCTCTAGTGCCCACTGATATGAATTGGAGTAAATTAGAAAATGTAAAAGATTATTATATTCATGCTCTTGGCATGTCCAAAGCAGAGCCTAGACGGTTGTACTATGCCGGTAGCTGGACTAGTGGGTTCTATTATGACGAAAGAGTGTTTTACATTGATAATCCTCATGAGGGTCAGCCAACACCAGTTGAGATAACAGGTGAGAATTTCCCATTCTATCCAGATTGTCCGCAAATTCACTGTATTGCAGTTGATCCAAGAGATGCAAACAAAGTCATCGTAGTATTTCCTAATTACGGTGTAATCAGCATATATGCTTCTGAAGATGGTGGAGACAACTGGATACCTATTAGTGGAAATCTCGAAGAAAATCCGGATGGCTCAGGCAGCGGCCCATCTATCCGTTGGATCTCGATTCTCTATGTTGATGAGAAGCCTATCTATTTTGCTGGTACCAGTGCGGGGTTGTTTTCCACTACCAAGCTAGATAGTATGAACACAATTTGGGTTCAGGAGGGTACTTCAACTATTGGAAACGTTGTCGTTGATATGATTGATGTACGACAGTCGGATGGTTTTGTAGTTGTCGGGACACATGGCAACGGTGTGTACAGCACTTATGTCACGGAATTATTAAGTGTGGAAGAAATAACAAGTTATCCAAATACTTTCAGACTCTATCCTGCTTATCCGAATCCATTTAATATAGAAACTACTATCCGTTTTACTTTGCCAAATGCGGGTTTAGTAAAATTAGAAGTGTATAATGTACTTGGTGAAGAAATATCGACGCTTATTAATGGACACTTACAGGAAGGAGAACATAGTATTAAATGGTCTGCTAATAGAGCGGCGAGTGGAACATATTTCATTAAATTGAATTTTGAAAATTTTTCTGAATCAAAAAAAGTACTTTTACAGAAGTAAAGAACCTTTATATTTTACTTTTATTTAGAATGTATAACACTTATCTGGAGCGGATGGCTCGGATTTGTCGAACATCACCCCTGCAAACTGGCCCGCTGAATCCCTCTGCTCATATGGAGTATATTCATACGATGACTCGAAGATATACTTTGTTGGAGAGTGGTGGGAATAAGAAGTGCCTTGGTCTATAACTAAGTAAAACTTCTTTTAAGTTAAATTCACTATGAAAGTGATTAATTATTGTAAGATTGTTTTATGTTAAAATATTGGTTTAAGTTTAATTATAATTAATTAAACTATTGTAGATTAATTGCATATGGACAAAAACATTCATTCCAAATGTGATACACTTGCACAAGAAGCGCTAGCGATTTTGCAGAGTAATAAACTTGGTGAACTATCAACAGCATTGCGAAAGATTGAACTATGTGCCAGGTTAATTGACGACAAGGGTTTAATTAACTGGTGTAAGTTTCATTTTGGCGCACTAATTCAAAAGTTA
This sequence comes from uncultured bacterium, assembly GCA_965369995.1. GTDB lineage: Bacteria > Fidelibacterota > Marinisomatia > Marinisomatales > JAHJCW01 > JAHJCW01. Next base: position 14,646 of record CBDURO010000036.1, read on the forward strand.
CCCAAACAACCTGATATAGCAGGGGAAAAATATATTCATGAACTAGTAATAAGTCTTAATAAACTTGAGATACAATATACGCCAGATGAAATAAATGCACGAATTGGTGAGTCTGGCGGGGGTTTTAACAGTATAGAA
>CBDURO010000037.1:0-14021 GCA_965369995.1 uncultured bacterium
ATCTATGTAAACGCTAAAATAACAACCATTTTTGGCATTTACGCCCAGAATGACAATATAATAAAAAACGTCCCGCATTTACGGGACGTTTTTCTATATTATTCATACACCCCCTCCGATAAATCGGAGACCCCTCTCAAGAGGGGAATATTTAAAATTTAACCTAAATATTTCCTCAATATTTTACTGCGTGATTTATGTCCTAAGCGTTGAATTGCCTTAGCTTTGATCTGCCTTACACGCTCACGCGTTAAACTGAATTCTTCGCCAATTTCATTGAGTGTTAAAGCACTTTCACGGTTAATTCCGTAATACATCTCAATTACAGCACGTTCTCTTTCAGCCAATTTAGTCAATGAGCCCATAACATCTTCTTTCATTGATTCGCGCATTAACTCTTCATCCGGGGTAATATCATGCTGATTTTCAAGGACATCCATTAAGGAATTATCCTCACCATCTTGAAACGGTGTATCTAATGAGCTGTGACGACGTGAATATTGCATTGCGTTGACAACCTCATCCGGAGTCATCTCCAATTGGTGACTAATTTCGTTCGCTTTCGGTTGGCGTTCAATTTCCGCTTCAAGTTTTTCTGCAACACGCGTGATCTTTGTGATCGTTCCAACACGATTTAATGGTAAGCGGATCAATCGAGCTTGCTCGGCAAGTGCTTGCAATATTGACTGACGAATCCACCAAACAGCATAAGAAATAAATTTAAATCCGCGCGAATGGTCAAATCGCTTTGCGGCTTTAATTAAACCAAGATTCCCCTCGTTGATCAAATCAGCTAAGGATAAGCCATTACCCTGATATTTTTTTGCCACGGAAACAACAAATCGTAAATTTGATTCAATTAATTCTTTCATCGCCAAATCGTCGTCTTTTTGAATGCGAATTGCCAATTCCACTTCGCGTTCCGGCGGTAATGGCTCATATCTCCCAATTTCAGAGAGATACAAACTGATACTACGATTTGATCCTGAAGTTATTTTTATTGGTTTTGCTTTTTTTACCAAACTCTTTCCTCCGTAAAACTATTAAAATTTGAACGTAATCGTCTGATTATAAAATTATCACAGACTTAAAAGTACTAATTATCAAATATTTAGTCCAATTACTTTATTGATGCACAATATTTCAAAAAGTTCCATAAATGATTTACCTTAATCATCAATATCCACACTTTTTCGTAATATTTTTACCGTACTGCGATGTTTTTTACTTTGCAATCGCCTTTCCTTAGCCGCTTTCGTCGGTTTTGTTTTTATGCGTCTTTTTGGTTTTTCCAATGCCTTTTTTATCAGCCCCACTAACCTATTTAACGCTTCTGCTCTGTTGCGGTTCTGCATTCTGTACCGTCGTGAATCAATAATTAAAACTCCGTTATCCGTCATTTTCTTTCCGGCTATCTTTATCAGTCGTAGTTTCACATCTTCCGGTAAAGATGGAGAATTAACTACGTCAAAACGCAACTGTACCGCTGTGGCAACTTTATTTACATTCTGCCCTCCCGGACCGGATGCCCGTACAAAATCCTCTTGTATCTCAGTTTCGGAGATACTAATTCTATCGGTAATGTATATCATTATTGCCTGTTTTTCGGGAGGTTACACCAATCGTTGCTTAGATGCAAATTGCGGTAATTCGTTACAAAATATTTGATTGTCCAATCGTGTAAATAATTTAAATATTTTGTAAATTCCATTATTGAATTCAACCAACTTGAATTGAAATAAATATGCTTGAACAAATACATTTTCTCCTTACTTACACCTGTAATTACGAATGCGACCATTGCTTTCTTTATTGTAGTCCTAATGCCGAGGGAACTTTCACTTTAGATCAAATACAAAAAGTACTGAACGATGCAAAAAATATAAAAACTGTGGAATGGATTTACTTTGAAGGTGGTGAACCTTTTCTTTATTACCCAATAATGTTGAAAGGATTACAGCTCGCTAAAGCGATGGATTTTAAAACCGGGATTGTTACTAATAATTATTGGGCTACCACGATTGATGACGCGAAACTTTGGTTAAAACCAATTATTGATAGTGGTATAGACAATTTAAGCCTAAGCGATGATTCCTTTCACCATGACGATACAGAGGAAAATCCGGCAAAAATTGCAACTGATGCTGCACAGGAACTTGGTTTTTCAGCAAATTCAATTTGTATCGAAAAACCATCCGTCCAACCACCTTCAGATGACAAGGGCGCTCCGGTTATGGGAGGTGGAGCATTATTTAAAGGTCGTGCCGTAGAAAAACTCGTTAACAGTTTGCCGACTAAAACAGTAGAAAATTTTATAGAATGCACGCACGAGGAGCTTGTAACACCGACACGCGTGCATATAGATAGTTTCGGAAATGTTCAAGTCTGTCAGGGCATTAGCATTGGAAATATGTGGAAAAAGCCGCTTTCCCAAATTATAAAAGAATATGACGCTACAAAACATCCAATATGCGGACCACTCAGCACAGGCGGACCTTATAAATTAGCGCAAATTTATGATGTCAAATTTAAAGATAAGTTTATTGATGAATGTCATTACTGTTACACTGTGCGCAAAGAGTTAATAAACAGATTTCCTGAGCACTTAACACCGCTTCAAGTTTATGGCATATCAAATTCAGGTGATTAACTCGTCATAACTGAATATTTTTTCGAAAGAGCGATTTCTGATTTAGCTCCGCTACGAGAATGATTTACAATTTCTGCAATAATACTAACAGCAATTTCCGGCACTGTTTCACTGCCAATATCAAGTCCCACTGGTGAATGAACTGTATTAATATTTTTTTTCGTAAACCCATTACTAATGAGAGCTTCTGATAGTAATTGCCATTTCTTTTTGCTGCTCATTAAACTGAGATAATCAATTTTGAGGTTTAACAGCCAACGCATTATTTCAAAATCATTCTGATGTCCGCGTGTTGCAACCAGAACGTAATCAGCTGGGGCGATATTTGTATTCTTAATTATTTCAGATATATCATTATTATTAATTTGCAAAGCAAATGGAAAGCGTGCGGTATTCGCTACATCTTGACGTTCGTCATAAATTACAGTTTCAAGTTCAATAAAATGAGCTAAATCCGCCACAGCTTTTCCTACATGACCTGCCCCGAAAATATGCAAAATCGGACGATTCCCGATATTTTGGATCAAAAATATTTCATCATTATAATTGATAGATTTGGATTTTTTTTGTTCTATAACCTCATCAATCGCGCTGACTATTTTCTTGGGAAAAGTCAAATGGTAATCTTTTGTGATTTTTATCCGCTCAACTAATATTTCATTTTTTGATGATATTTTTGTAATTAAGATATTGTAATTAATTACTTTATCTGAAAGGATTGACTTAATTATATTTTGAATTTTTTTAGAGTATGGCTCAATTAATATTGTTGTATTACCTCCACAAATACTACCGGATTTGGTAATATCTTGATTGGTCAGATCAAACTTTTTTAATACCGGTTTACCGGTTTTGATAATGTCCTGAGCTAAATTTATAACGGAATGTTCCAATGCGCCACCACCTATAGTCCCGATTATTTCTCCCCTTTCATCAACTAACATCATCGGATAATCTTTGCGCGGCACGGAACCACGCCACTCAACTTGTGTACAAAGCGCAGTTTTCCTTGAAATGTCAAAATTAATGATTTTTTCTAATGTACGTATTTCCATAATTATTACTGACTGCGCTCAAGCTCCGTCAGTTGAAATTGTTTTAAGTGAACCATGATCGCTTCTAAAACACCCCGACCAACACAGCGTGCTTTATCGGAAATTGTAGTATAATCTACTTCCATTCCACGCGGATCAACATCCGCGATTTTCATTCCTTTAGTCGTATTTACTTTAGGTGAAATTAATCCGCGAACTATTCCGTTAATATGAGATTTTATTTCAATTTCTCCAAGATTTCCTAAAACTTGATTTTGTTTCACAATTTCACCAAAATCTACTAACCAACTAATTTTACCAGCACCCTTAGATCGAATAACACGTTTGGCACTTTCACCGCCAATCTTACCCGGTACACCGGTATTTGGCGATGCACTGCCTTGCCAAATCACTCTTCCAAGATTATGCCCGCGCATAGTTTCAATTACAGCGTCGCAATTCTTTCCAACCGTAAATCCGGGACCCAATCCAACTGTAAACTGTGACAATGATCTTCGGTCACTTACAGATATTTTCAGCAAACGAGCGTCAATTAAAAATTTCGGTTTAATATTTTTGATTATTTCAATTGAATCGGTTAAAACCGGAATTTTTCTATTCCTTATAATATCAAGATAATTGTTATAATCCGTTTTAATTGCTTGTATTCCTTCAACTTCTGCAGATCCATTTAGCATTGCATCACTAAAACAAACAGTTCGTCGTATTGCAAACGGAATCGGTAATTCGGTTAAAACTACAGGAAATCCAACACGATGCAAAACAACTCCTACAGCACTTGCCATTTCGCCTGCGCCACGAACTAAAACTAGATGTTTATTAAAATTATTCATATTCTAAAACCTTGAAGATTTTAGAAACCTTCAAGGTTTTGTTCATCATTTTCATTCTTTAAATATTTATCCATATCTAAAATTATGCCTTCGTCATTAATCGGTAAGTATGTTGCTGCATCCGGATATTTCTTAATTACTTCACGCCCGCCAGTATCACCAGAAATTAAACCAAAATCTTTAATAAATTCTTTTGAAAAAAAGGTTGGATGACCACTTTGTTCTTGGTATATCGGAACTAAGATCTTTGGTTGATTATCCTTTAAATATTTCAATAGACTTTCAATAGTTTTTACCTTAATAAATGGTTTATCGCCATTGCAAAATCCATAATAATTATAACTATCCCCCGCTGCTGTAATTCCCGCCTTAAGCGATAAAGCGATACCAGTCTCATAGTCTTTATTTTCAACAATTTGGATATCATTTCTAAAACGATCTGTTAAAATTGATACTATCAATTCCTTTTGATATCCAACGATAACAAAAATATCTAAATTATTGTTTAAAAAATTATTGATAGTTTTTTCAATTATTGTCTCATTACATGAACGGATTAGTAACTTATTTTTCCCTTGTCTTGTGGACATTCCAGCAGCGGTGATTATCATACTGATCTTCATTATTTTATCACCTGTTTCAATACGTTATTTCGAATGCTGCCGTAATAGGTCGGTTTTCCGGTTTTTTGATAGATAGCTTTCGCCAAATCCTCAGCATTTTTCTGATGATTATCCCACTTATTCACAAGATAGGAAATTTCTGCATCGTGTTTCAATTTTGAAAAATAACCCTTTTTTGAAGTTAATACATCAACAATGAAATCAATATCTAATTGAAAATCAAGTTTTACATCCCATATTTTACAGAAAAGTTCCGGGCGGTGAACATAGCCATTATTTATTTTGGTGTTAACAACATCTGAGCCAACAATTATAACAGTGTGAGATGTAAATCCAGGTACTTGCGGATCGTATTCCGTATGCGCTTTAAGTGGTTTATTCCGCGCTCCGTCACATTCAAAAATCGTAATATCGAACTGATGTCTAATCCTATCTAAATCGGTTTCGGATATACCTCTTAGTTTTTCATTACTTATTTTTTCACCGATTATAAATAATGGATTTCTATCAAATTTTAATAATTCTAATTTTTCGATATCTATTTCATTTAATATCAATGGATTATCTGAAGAATGAAAAGCAGTTTTTGTTAATGACGTTTGTAATACTGACGGATAATATTTTGCAAATTCATCAGCTAATTTATGCAACAAAGCGGTTTTTCCTCCACCGCCTAGCAGCGCAATACAACTTCCCTTTGCTTGTTCAATTTTATCTGATATTAATCGGTAGAATTGCATATTCTAAGTTACAAACTGTCAATATAAACCTTTGAGTTAAAACTTTAACCACGCTTGCGTGCTGAAACCCCGATGAATCGGGGTTCAGGCACGAATATAATTATTAAAATTTCTTTTTGTTTTGTGTTTCTTCTGTTTTCTTATGTTTAAGCTTTTAAACTAAAAAGTTTTTCTCTGTGTCTTCGTGTCTCCGTGGTAAGTACCTCCATGGTAAACATTGAAAGATTTACTCAATTTGAAGTAAAATACATTATGTCATCCACTAATATTATCGGAAAATCCTACAAACGTCCTGATGCGCCTGATAAAACCACCGGAAAAACCAAATTCATTACCGATGTTAATATTGACAATATGGTTTATGGTCACCCGATTTATTCAAAGATTCCCTTTGGTAAAATAAAATCAATAGATATTTCAGAAACTGAAAAAGTAACAGGCTTTTGTGGTGCCTTCTTCGCCGATGATGTTCCAGGTGAAAATCAAATAGGTGTCATTTTAAAAGATCAACCTTTATTTGCAGAAAAATTTGTACGTTTTATTGGCGATTCGATTGGAATCGCTGTTGCGGAAACCGAATCAGCATCCAAACAATGCGCTGAAAAAGTTAATATTGAATATGAGGAATTGAATCCATATTTTACTATTAATAATAGTAGATCAGCCACAAATAATTTTATTCATAATGCCAACATTGCTTGTGAACATCAATCCATAAAGGGTGATGTTGACGAAGGATTCGCAGCAGCAGTACATATCGTAGAGACTGATTTTAAAACGCCTGTGCAGGAGCATTATTATCTTGAACCACAGGGCTGTATCGTTATCCCAAAACCGGATGGAATTGAAATTCACGGTTCATTGCAATGCCCATACTACATCCAAAAGGCGGTTGCGATTGTACTTGGAATTGCGCTCAATAAAGTGGTGGTTATTCAATCTCCAACCGGTGGTGCATTTGGTGGTAAGGAAGATATTCCTTCGGAATTAACCGCGCGCGCCGCAGTAGCAGCGATGCGATTACAACGTCCCGTGAAAATGATCTACAATCGTCGTGATGATGCTCAACTTTCAAGTAAACGTCATCCTTTTCAAATGCATTATAAAGTAGGTGTTTCTAATGATAGCAAACTTTTAGCTGCGGAAATCATTTTGGAGGAAAGTGCCGGAGCGTATGCGACTTTATCGTCCGTAGTTTCCTATCGCTCTACAATGCAAGCGATGGGACCTTATGTGATTCCAAATATTCAAGTTAAGTCAACTTCATATTATACAAATTTACCACCTAATGGAGCGTTTCGTGGATTTGGTTCACCGCAAGCAACTTTTGGTCACGAAAGAATGATGGATATTATTGCGTTGAAAATTGGAATGGACCCGGTTAAATTTCGTTTGAAAAACGTCTTGCACCCAGGGGATGCTACACTAACCAGTCACAAATTGATAGCAAGTGTTGGAATAAGAGAAACTATTGAAAAAGCTACTAAAGCCGCGCGTTGGAATCACCACCTAAACATCGAGAAAAAAAATGAACGCTATCTTTATGGCATCGGTATTGGCGCAAGTCATTACGGAAATTGTCTCGGTGCAGCGGGGTGGCATATGGATGGTGCCGGAGCAAATATTCAACTGAACCGTGACGGAACTGTATCAGTCGCCTATGGATTAATTGATATGGGACAGGGTGCCATTACTGTCGTCGCACAGATGACAGCCGAAGCACTTGGAATTGATCCGACCCGCATTACCGTCCTACCAACTGACACACGGAATGTACCCGATAGCGGTCCATCAGTCGCAAGCCGTAATGTTGTAATGACAGGAAATGCAATACGTAATGCAGCGAAAAAACTCCTACCTGTATTGTATTCCGCCGCTGCAGATTTGCTGAACTGCATACGCGATTCTATTACTATCGAAAATGATATTGTAAATAATAACATGAATAGCAAAGAGGTGAGTTTCGGTGATCTAATCGAATTTATATATAATACTGACCCTAGCTTTCGATTATCCAATTCCTCAATCCACAAAGATGGTTGGTGGCACACACCAAAATTAGACTACAACGTGAATACCGGTCAGGGCGAAGCATATTTTACATATTCTTACGCAACGCATATCGCAAAAGTACGCATTGATAAACTAACCGGATTGGTAAAAGTGGAAAAAGTATGGGCAGCACACGACGTAGGGAAAGCAATTAATCCGGCAGGAATTGAAGCGCAAGTTGAAGGTGGGGTGGCACAAGGCATTGGTTATGCCTTAACCGAAGATTTTAAAATACATAATGGTAAGGTATTAAGTGATAATCTTTCAACTTATCTACTCCCAACCGCATTGGATATTAGCGAAGTTGAAACGATTATTGTGGAAGATCCTGAACCGCTTGGTCCCTGGGGCGCAAAAGGTATTGGAGAACCGGCAATTATACCTACCGCTGCGGCAATTGCCAACGCTGTAAGTAATGCATTAGGAAAACCGGTTAATGAGATTCCGATAAGTCCGGAGAAAGTTTTGGAGATTTTGGGAAATTACTAACAATGGATTCCCGAATAAACCTGCCTGCGCGTAGCCGCTTCGTCATAGGCAGGTCGGGAATGTCTTACTACTTTTTCTAATAATTTTATCATTCCTGCATAGGCAGGAATCTCGTAAATTTAAGGTCAATTAAATAAATCTTATCTATGAATAAACTATTAATTAACGTCCGCATAATTGACCCCTTTGGCAAAACTGAATATATCGAAAATGGGTATATTCTAATCGAAGATGAGACAATCATCAAAATTGGCGTCGGTTCGGCACCAAAGATAACAGTTGATACCACAATCGATTTAAACGGAAAAACCGTTTTACCAGGAATGATCAATGCTCATACGCACCTCTATTCAGCTTTGGCAATGGGGATGCCACCGCCAAAAAATATTCCAACCAATTTTGTTAAAATATTGCAAGAAATTTGGTGGAAATTAGATTTAGCATTAGACAAAGATTCCACAAGCGCATCGTTTGAAGTAGGATTATTAGAATGTTTGCGTTCAGGCATAATAACTGTATTTGATCATCACTCAAGTCCGAACTTTGCCGACGGTTCATTAGAATTATTATCTAATATTGCCGATAAATTTGGACAAAATATTTCGATAGCATTTGAAATAACTGACCGAAATGGTAAAGAAAATTTTAATACAGGATTGCAAGAAAATATTAATTCATTCAATAAATTTAAAGACAATCAATATGTACATCCGTTAGTTGGATTGCACGCTTCTTTTACCTTATCAGATGAATCACTCCAAATAATATATTCTAATATTAAGGGTTTATCAAATTGTGGAATTCATATCCACGTTGCCGAGGATAAAGCAGATGAAAAAAATGCCAGATCCAAAGGTTACGCATCAGTTATTGATCGATTAAATAAAATCAATTTGATTAATGAACATAGCTTTATCATTCACGGAATTCATTCATCAGATAAAGATATTGAATTGTTGAAAAACGCCGGTGCGACATTGATTCATAATCCGACTTCCAATGCAAATAACCGTGTAGGTATGCTATCCGATGAGTATATCTCGCAACTAAACGCCGGACTTGGTACCGACGGAAGGAGTGCAAATATGCTTGTAGAAGCACAACAGGGTACTTTAATTCGCAGCTCACATTTACAGGGCAGCGAACCATCAATAGACTATTTGGAGTTATTGTTCAAAAACAATCCAACTATTGCATCACGAGCTTTTGGGCGCAAAATTGGACATCTCTCAGTAGGCAATCAGGCTGATTTAGCTATTTATGATTACAATCCACGAACGGCTATTACAGAAAACAATTTTACCGGACATATTTTATTCGGTCTTAGTAATCCAATTGATGTAATTGTTCGTGGGAAATACCGTATAAAAAACCGTAAATTTATAGATGTATCTGAAAAGGAAATTATACAGAATGCACAAAAGCAATCGCAAATATTATGGAAAAACATGCTAAATATTTAGAGGAACGTACTAAATATTTATCATAAGAATTTTTAATATATATATAAGGAGTAACATTAATGAGAAGTTTTACAGGACGAGATATACTCTCCCTCAAGGATTTTGAACGAAATGAGTTTTTTAGAGTCTTCGATGTAGCAGACCGTCTAAAACATTTTGCTGAGGATCGTAAGAATACGGATTTATTGGCAGAAAAAACGCTCGTAACAGCTTTTTATCAACCCAGCACACGTACACGTCTGGCGCACGAAGCAGCTATGCATCGCCTTGGCGGACATGTTACCGGCTTTGCCGATGCCAAAATGACGCGCGCCGGTGACTTTTATCAGGAAACGATCAAAGACACAGTAAAGATGTTGGAATTTTACGGCGATGTAATTGTTATGCGTCATTTCCAACAGGGAGTTCCGCATGAAGCAGCAAAATGGGCTTCTATTCCCATCATCAACGGTGGTGATGGTTGGGGAGAACATCCGACTCAAATTTTAACGGATCTCTATACAGTCTATCGTGAAAAAGGACGGCTTGATGGATTAAAATGGTTAGCAGTCGGAGATATGCGTATGAGGACTATGCACTCTCTGGCACATGGACTCACACAGTTTGATTGCCCCATTACTTTTGTTTCACCGCCTGAAATGAGATTAACAGATGAATTCAAAAAAGAAATCAAACAATATAATCTGAATTTTAAAGAAGCTGAACACGTAGAAGAAGCCATTGGTGATGCAGATGTAATCCTTGTAGAACCGGTTGTACAACCCGACTATACCAAATCCCGCGACGAACGCGATGGCGATGTTGATTTGACCCCGGCAAATTACAAGATCACGCGTGAACTTTTATCCAAAAAAGCTAAATCTGATGCTATTCTACTGCATTCACTACCACGTATGGATGAAATTCCGGCCGATGTAGATATTACTCGTTGGTCACGATACTGGCAGGAGGCTTTCAATGGCGTTGTTATGCGTATGGCTCTCTTAGCCCTGGTTCTTGGCACACAAGAATAGGAGATCAGATAATGCAAACATATTTACGCGGTCGCGATATGATCACGACCCAAGAATGGACTCGGGAAGAAATCGATACAATCATGAATGTTGCCATGGATTTGAAACGAAAACGGGCACTTGGTGAACCACATGCTTACCTAAGAGATAAAGTTTTAGCTATGTTGTTCTTCTTTTCAAGCACTCGTACCCGTGCATCTTTTGAAGCAGGAATGGCACAACTCGGTGGACATGCAATGTTTCTTGATAGTAAAACTACTCAGGTATCTCACGGGGATACTGCTAAAGAAATTGGTGATATATTAGGTCGTTATAACGATGGAATTGCTATCCGTCAAGTTGATTGGGGACAGGGCAATCAATACATTAGGTGGGTTGCGGAAGCAAGCCGTACGCCCGTATTGAATATGCAGTGTGATAATTTTCATCCTCATCAAATCCTTGCTGATTTACAAACGATCATTGAAAAAAAGGGTGATCCTCGAGGAAAAACTATTACCGTTAGTTGGGCATATGCATCCAGCTATTCAAAACCGCAAAGCGTACCAAATAGTTTGATTCTCTTAATGACCCGTTACGGTATGAATGTTCGTCTAGTACATCCACCGGAATTCAAACTTAAATCTGAATTTATTGATCAGGCAAAGGAGAACACAAAAAAGCATCATGGCAGCTTTGAGCTCATGGATGACTTTGAAGCAGGCGTGAAAGATACTGACATCTGGTATGCCAAAAGTTGGGGACCTATGCTAACAACAACTGACCCTACTGAAGATAAAAAAATCACTAACAAATATAGTAACTGGGTTGCTGATGAACGTCATTTGGCAATGGCTAAAGAGGATGTGATATATATGCATCCATTACCTGCTGACCGCAATATTGAAGTGACTGACGGAGTTCTTGATGGACCAAACTCAGTTGTATTTGATCAAGCTGAAAACCGACTACATGCTCAAAAGGCGGTTATGGCACTTACGATGAGTTAATATGAATAGCAAAAATCTTAAATGAAAGATAAACGAAAATTAATCGTAATTGCGTTAGGTGGAAATGCCATAAAGCAACCGAATGAAATCGGTACAGCGGACAACCAATTCAAAAATATTGGGCTTACATGCGAACAGTTGGTAAAAATGAATAAGCTAGGATACAAGTTGATTCTTACACATGGAAACGGTCCACAAGCCGGAAATCTTTTGATTCAACAAGAAGAAAGTAAATTATTGGTTCCATCGATGCCATTAGATGTTGTGGATGCAATGACACAAGGTGAAATCGGATATATATTTCAAAATCAGTTACAGAATGCTTTCCGACGCGATGGCCGAGAAATACCTATTGCTGCACTGATAACCCAAGTTTTAGTAGATAAGAATGATCCGGATTTCGATAATCCAACAAAACCGGTCGGTCCATTCTACACAAAAGAAGAAGCATTAGAACTTCAAAAAACAAAGGATTACTTAGTTAAGGAAGTTAAACTTAATAAGGAAAAGGGCTGGCGACGTGTGGTTCCATCACCTGAACCAATCGGTTTAGTAGAATATGAAATTATCAAAGTGCTTTTAGAAGCGCACGTAATTGTTATCACATCTGGAGGTGGTGGAATTCCAGTTGTAAAGCAACCTGATGGTCAATTAGTTGGAGTAGAAGCAGTAGTCGATAAAGACAAAGCAGGACAAAAATTGGCAGAACTCGTTAACGGCGATATATTTCTAGTACTCACTGATGTCGAACACGTTTACCTTAATTATAATAAACCAAATCAGAAAAGTATTCACAAAATCACTGTACGTAAAGTAGAAAAGTATCTTAAAGATGGTCAATTTCCTCCCGGTAGCATGGCACCTAAAATCGAAGCGTGTATCAGATTCATTAAGGCTGGAGGCAAAAAAGCAATCATAACCTCTCTAGATCACGCCATTGATGCTTTGCACGGTAAAACCGGAACGGTAATTACGCAATAAATATAATTAACAATTGATGAAACACGGAGAAATTTAAATGACATCAACAGAAACTATTTTAAAAAACACAATTCAACGCTGCCGGGAAAACAACATGATTATTCCGACTTATGCACAAATGCGTAATCCGGAATTAATACCGGATAATATTCGTAACAAATTAAGTAATATTGGTTTATGGGATTTGAATCCGCTGAATTTATTTAGGATAACATGGAAAAATGAACCAGTAAAAAGTGGTGGTAGCTTTGGTGAAGTAAATCATTTGATATTACCTAAATCACTAACCGGAGTTAAAGCAAAGATCGTAGTATTGATCGGAAAATATTTCCCCACCGGAGCACATAAGGTTGGCGCTACGTTTGGACCGTTAGTTGAAAAATTGATAACCGGAAGATTTGATCCTACAACTCAGAAAGCTTTGTGGCCTTCTACCGGAAATTATTGCCGCGGCGGTGCATACGATGGTTATCTTTTAGGTTGTCCTTCTATCGCTGTATTACCGGAAGAAATGTCACAGGAACGTTTTGATTGGTTGGAAAAAGTCGGTGCGGAGATCATCAGAACGCCCGGTGGTGAAAGCAATGTAAAAGAAATCTATGACAAAGTAAAACAATTAAAAGCTGAGCGCGGCGATGAAATTGTCGTGTTAAATCAATTTGATGAAATTGGAAATGCGCTTTGGCATTATGCAGTAACAGGTCCGGCAATGCAGGAAATATTTCAATCAAAATTTGATGACAATCATAATTTGCGCGCCCTATTTTTAACACAAGGTTCAGCGGGAACACTTGGCTCGGGCGATTATCTTAAAACACAATATCCTACGCTAAAGATCGGCGCCGGAGAAGCACTACAATGCCCCACACTGCTATATAATGGCTACGGCTTCCACCGCATAGAAGGCATTGGTGATAAACACGTACCATGGATACATAATATGAAAAATACAGATATGGTCGCAGCCATTGACGACGAAAGAGTGATGAATCTCCTTAGATTATTCAATGAAGCTGAAGGGCATCAATTACTTTCAGAAAATGGAATTTCTACAGAAATCATTGATATGCTAGATCTCTTTGGTATTTCCTCCATTGCCAATATCGTTGGCGCTATCAAAATGGCGAAATATT
>CBDURO010000038.1:0-13941 GCA_965369995.1 uncultured bacterium
CCGCATACACCGCATATTGAAACAGTGGTTGTGTTGGATAAATATAAGATTTTATAACATATACATTTTTATTTAGTTATTGTAATTTACACATTATTTTAAAACTTAATAATTATCACTATATATGATGAATAAATATATGATGAATAACTTCAAAATATTAGATAAAGTATATAAACCCGATGAAATCGAAGACCATTTATATTTGGAATGGATCAGCAACGGTTACTTCCATGCTGATGAAAATTCCAATAAAGAGGCTTATTCAATTGTGATTCCTCCGCCCAATGTAACCGGGATGCTTACTATGGGACATGTCCTTAACAACACAATCCAGGATATACTTATACGTAAAGCAAGGATGGAAGGAAAAGAAGTTTCTTGGGTACCGGGAACCGATCATGCCTCTATTGCTACCGAGACAAAAGTAGTAAATATGTTAGCTGAACAGGGTATTGAAAAAGATAAATTGACGCAGGAGAAATTTTTAGAGCACGCTTGGGAGTGGAAGAAAAAGTATGGCGGGATTATTATCAGTCAGTTGCAAAAATTGGGCTGCTCTTGTGATTGGGAACGTGAACGCTTCACGATGGATGAAGAATATTATAAGGCAGTCTTGGAATCTTTTGTCCGTTTATATGAAAAAGGATTGATTTACCGTGGATACCGATTGGTCAATTGGTGTCCCGCTTCAAAGTCCGCCATAAGCGATGAAGAAGTTAAACACCGTGAGGTGAACGGGAGTTTATGGTATTTTAAATATCCGGTTGTGGATTCTGATAAATTTGTAACAGTAGCAACTACACGCCCCGAGACGATGTTGGGTGATACCGCTGTTGCAGTTAATCCGAATGATAAACGGTTTAAACATATGATTGGTAAAAAAGTTAAATTGCCGTTGGTTGGTCGGGAAATCCCGATAATCATTGATGAGTTTGTAGATCCTGAATTCGGCACCGGTTGTGTAAAAGTTACTCCGGCACATGATCCAAATGACTTTGAGATGGGTAAAAAACATGATCTTGAATTCATTAATATCATGAATGATGATGCTTCTTTAAATAATAAGGTCCCGGTAGAGTATCGCGGTTTAGCGCGCGAAGACGCACGTGAAAAAGTCATTCGCGATATGCAGAAATTAGGCTATATTGAAAAAATTGAACCTTATACAAATAAGGTTGGTTACTCTGAACGCGGAAAAGTACCAATTGAGCATTATTTGTCGGAACAATGGTACCTAAAAATGAAAGAATTAGCCAAGCCGGCCATAAAAGCTGTGAATGACGGCACCATTAAATTCCATCCGGCACATTGGGTTAAAACATATAACCATTGGATGGAAAATGTTAAGGATTGGTGTTTAAGTCGCCAATTATGGTGGGGACATCGTATACCTGTGTATACTTGTCAAGATTGCAATGAAATTATGGTTCAAGTCGAAGCTCCAAAACGGTGCTCGAAATGTAATTCCGATAACATAAAACAAGATCCGGACGTATTAGACACTTGGGCAAGTTCTTGGTTATGGCCGTTTGCTGTATTTACTTGGCCGGAAGATAGTAAGGAATTGGAACGATTTTATCCTACAGAAGTGCTTGTTACAGGTCCCGATATTATTTTCTTTTGGGTGGCAAGAATGATAATTGCAGGATATGAATTTATGGGGGAACCGCCATTTAAAGATGTTTACTTTACCAGTATCCTGCGAGATAATAAAGGACTGAAATTAAGTAAATCATTAGGTAATTCTCCTGATCCGTTTGATCTATTCTCCAAATACGGAACCGATGCAGTTCGTTTTGGAATAATGTTAATGGCTCCACAAGGGCTTGATGTTTTATTTTCAAATGAGCGTCTAGAAGTTGGGCGTAATTTTATGAACAAATTATGGAATGCCTCACGTTTTGTAATGATGAATTTAACTGATGAGCAATATCTTGATATTAAATTAAGTGAAGAAAAACTTGAGTTGCCTGAAAAATGGATATTAAGTCGTTTGCAAAAAGCTATTAAGGATGTGAATCGGCAATTAGACCGTTTCCATTTTAATGAAGCGGCTAAGGTGATTTATGAATTTGTATGGAGTGATTATTGTGATTGGTACATCGAAATTGCAAAAACTAGGTTTAACGGTGACGATAGTAAATTAGCAAATGCTTCTCGTACCGTATCTGTTCATGTATTGAAAAATATATTGGCTTTACTGCATCCCTATGCTCCATTTATTACCGAAGAATTATGGGATCATTTTAAGAATAATAATGATAAAGATTTAATTGTATCTGAATGGCCGAAGGTTGATAAAAAGTGGGCCAATAGAAATACTGAAAATAAAATGAACTTGCTAAAAGAATTAATTTCTGCAGTAAGAACAATACGTAGCAGCATGAATGTTCCTCCATCGAGTAAGGCAGATATGATCGTTCGAACTAATGTTTCAGAGGAAAAAATACTGCAAAAGTACGAAACTATAATTAAGTATTTATGTAGGATTAATGTAGTGAGTTATGATAAAAATGCTGTTAAACCTTCACAATCAGCAGTCGCGGTTGTCAAAGATTTAGAAATCTATATTCCATTAGGTGGATTAATTGATTTTCGCCTTGAAGAAAAGCGCTTATTAAAGCGTAAAACCGAATTAGAAAGTATACTTGGTGATATTAGGAACAAGTTAAATAATCAAGATTTTTTGACACGCGCCCCAAAAAAAATAGTGCAAAGAGAACGTGAAAAATCAGATGAAATTTTTAATGAACTTGAAAAAGTAAAAATTAATTTGGAGATGATGAAATGAAAAAATTAATAATTATCTTATTCACATTATCTCAGATTTTGGGACAGTCAGTAAATGCATCGTTAACAATTTATAAAGATGGATTTGGTTTAATAAAGCAACCAGTAACTTGGGATATTAATGCGGGTAGTAATACTATCAAATATGATAGATTAACCAACGGCATGTACGCAGATTCTCCATTTTTGGACCTGCAAAATGTTGAAGTTTATACTCAAAGGTTAAATCAAAATATATTTTCAAGTAACAAGTTATTTCATAAAAAATTGGGAGAAAGGGTTGAGTTAAAATTATCTGGTGAAAAATCTATATCAGGTACTTTACTTGAATATAGTCCATCACAAATTACTATTCAAACAAAATCACATATTCAATCATTTTTTAGAAATAATATAAACTTTATTTCCGTAAAAAAAGGTGACGAAGTTCCTCAATTCCGTCCGGTTTTATCGTGGGATATTTTTGCTAATAAATCAGGTACGACTACTGGTAATCTAATTTATATGTCCGGGGGATTTGATTGGAATGCAAAATATCGTATGATAATGTTAGATGAATCCAATAAAGCGATCCTAATTCCTGAGGCATTCGTTACGAATAATAGCGATATTACATTTTCAAAACTTTCTTTACAGTTGGTAGAGGGTAATTTAAACCGTGTGCGCCATGAATATGCCAGTGCACCACTAATGAAAAATGCTCGCAGTATGATGGCAATGGAAGCTGATATGGGCTATGCCGGAGCGGCACCTGAACGGGAGAATCTTGGAGACTATTATATTTATTCTATCCCAAATGATTTGGAACTACGTGCTAATGAAAGCATTACCGTTCGTCTATACGATGCGCGGGAAATAAGCTATAAAAAAACTTACTTATTTGAAAATTATGAGCAAGCTCAACGAGAAGAGCCATTAGTAGTTGAAATAAAAATTGATAATACTGAAGAAAATAATTTAAATCTCCCTTTACCGCAGGGCACAATTGAATTGTATCAGATTGTGAAAAACGGACAGTTTGAATTTTTAGGTGAAGACAGATTAAAACAAGTTCCTAAAGGTGCCAGTGCAAAATTAATCGCTGGTAGGGCGTTTGATGTAGTTGGAAAACGTAGAGTACTGAACTATGATAGACAGCGTAAAAGTGAAGAAGCATCAATTGAGATCAAAATAACCAATACGAAAGATCAAGATGCAAACGTAAAAGTGATTGAGAAAATTTCCGGAGAATGGGTAATCCGAGATGAATCTACAATGTACATGAAAGAAGATGCATCTACCATTTACTTTCCGATTACTGTTCCCGCCAATAGTGAAATGATAATTACGTATACTTATCGGAAAGAGTGGAAATAAGTTAGCGTGGCATTTGCCGCAACTCAGTTAACAACACCAATTCAATTTATAAAAGGTGTGGGACCGGTTCGGTCTGAAGCACTCGCACAAGCGGGCATTAAAACGGTTGAAGATCTGCTATATTATTTTCCTCGACGTCATTTAGATAGAACTTCTATTACCGATTGCAAAGATTTAAAAAGGGAATCAGTTGTAACTATTGTTGGAAGTGTTAAATCATGTGGAATGAGGACAATTCGTCGTGGAAAATTATTCCAAGCACTAATTGAAGATGGCACGGGTTTTTTAACACTAACTTGGTTTAATGGAATAGGTTATGTAAAAAAATCCATTAAAGTAGGTGACAGACTCGCAATCCATGGTAAAGTAGATTTTTACCATGGTTTTCAAATAGTCCATCCGGAATATGACAAATTAGATTTGGAATCTGAGCCACTGAGTACCGGTTCGGTTATACCACTATATCCACTAAATCAAAATTTCCGGAGTGCAGGATTAGCACATCGCAGTTTACGCAAATTCATACGTAATATTCAAAATCAACTTGATGATATCCCCGACTTTTATGCTGAAGACTTTAAGCAAGACCATTCCCTAATTGATCGCAAAGATGCATTAAATGCAATCCATTTTGCTAAAGATGTTGCTCATTTAAAAAAAGCAATCTACCGATTAAAATTTGATGAACATTTCTTTTTACAATTAGGTGTTGCACTAAAAAAGGATACTTTAGATCGAATCGGAACCAATCCATTAAATAAAACCGGACCTTATGCAAAATTGATTTATGATCAATTAGCTTTTGAGCTTACTATTGCGCAGAAACGAGTTCTGAAAGAAATACATGATGATATGAAAAAACCGGTAATGATGAACCGCTTACTGCAAGGTGATGTGGGTTGTGGCAAAACTATTATTGCGATTTTAGCTTCAGCAATTGCCGTCGGTAATAAAGTGCAAGTTGCAATTATGGCGCCTACAGAAATTTTAGCTCATCAACATTATAAAGTTTTCAAAAAATACGCTGATATTGCACAAATCTCGACTGCCATATTAGTTGGTAATATTAAGTCAAAAGAACGTAAATCGATTTTAGATGGTTTGAAAACCGGTAAAATAAGTATAATTGTTGGAACGCATGCTTTAATTCAAAAAGATGTGGAATTCGAAAAGTTAGGATTGGTAATCGTTGACGAGCAACATCGCTTTGGCGTACTGCAAAGAGGAGATTTGGTATCAAAAGGACAAAATCCACACTTTTTAGCGATGACGGCAACTCCCATTCCCCGCACCTTATCGATTACGTATTATGGTGATATGGATCTTTCTATAATCGATGAAATGCCGAGAAATAGAATACCGGTTACTACTACAGTTGTACAACCAACGCGTTTATCAAAAGTATATAATTTTATTAAAGAAGAGATTAATCGCGGACAACAATGTATGGTGGTTTATCCGTTAGTGGAAGAATCTGAAAAATCTGATTTAGCTGCTGCCGTAGAGGCACATCAGGAATTAAGTGAAAAAATATTTCCTAAACATAATGTTGGTTTAATTCACGGAAGAATGAAAAAAGGAGAAAAAGATAAGGTCATGGAATCTTTTTCAAACAACAATATCAATATTCTAATATCAACAACTGTAATAGAGGTTGGGATTGATATTCCTAACGCTACAATTATGTTAGTTGAACACGCCGAGCGATTTGGTTTAACACAATTACATCAGTTACGGGGACGAGTAGGACGCAGTGCTCGCAAAAGCTATTGCATATTGGTACAGCGTAATTTTACTGATTTGGGAAATCATAGATTGTGGATTATGGAAAGTACAAATGACGGTTTTAAAATAGCTGATGAAGATTTGAAAATGCGTGGTCCCGGAGTGTTTTTTGGAATACAGCAAAGTGGATTTTTTAAATTCAAAATTGCTAATCTAATTTCTGATGGAAAAATATTAAAGGAAGCCCGGAGCACAGCATTTGCAATAATTAAAGACGATCCAGCACTACAAAAATCGGATAATGTTGAAATAAAGCAACACTTCCAAAAACATTATCAATATTTATTAAAAAATATAAGTATCGGATAAAATGGGAAAAATTGTTATCCAAAATTGTCCGGCTTGTGGTTCAAATAAATATGAAAAAGTATTAATTGCTTCAGATTACCTTGTATCCGGTGAATCATTTGAAATAATAGAGTGCAATGATTGTTCTCTGCGTTTTACCTCACCGATACCTGATAGAAATGAAATTGGTAATTATTATGAATCAGACGACTACATATCGCATACCGGTAAAGGCAATTCTATTATTAATAAAATCTATAGAATCGTGCAGTATTTCACTTTGCGGTTAAAAAAGAAAAAAGTGGAAAAATTTTCTCAAAAAAAATCAGGTTCAATATTAGATATTGGTTGTGGTACCGGAGATTTTTTAAAAACTATGAAGCAATCCGGTTGGGAAATAAATGGCGTAGAAGTAAACGATATAGCTCGAAAAATTGCCGAAAATAATACTTGTTCAGTTATATTGAATCAAGCCGAATTTATTGAAGGTGAGCAGAAATATGATATAATCACACTTTGGCATTCATTGGAACACTTGCATGAATTAGAGCAATATTTGAACAAAATTTCAATATCTCTAAACGCCAATGGCGTTGTGATGATTGCCGTACCAAACTATAAATCTTTCGATGCTGAATATTTTAAGCAAGATTGGACGGCATATGATGTACCGCGGCATTTATACCATTTTTCTTTTAGCGCTATTGTAGAATTAATGGAAAAATTCAAATTTAAATTAATGGAAAGTAAGCAATTGCCATTTGATCCATTTTATGTTTCACTTTTGTCAGAAATATCGGTTAAGGAGAAACGAAATATAATTAAGGCTATGCTAATCGGAATGTATTCATATTTGGTAGGTAGGTTTAATGTTAAAAGAGCAAGTTCAATTTTGTATGTGTTTAAGAAGTGTTAGCTACAGAGAATGAATCAAGGAGCAGTAGCAGTTGGCAGCAAGCAGTTTACATATTACGTTTTATGCATCATGTTTCATGTTTTTAATCTTCAATAGTTAATCGAAAAGAGTAAATTAAACATTATATTTCGCACCTAAATTTATGCTTAGAATAAACGGAACTGAATAAAAGAAATATCGTTTTAAATATTTGAGGAGAATTATATGCCGCTTGAAAGTCAATTTACAGAAGAGCAATTATTTGACAATTTAATATCATCATTAGTTCATAGTGTTTGGATATCGCTTGGTAAAGTCAAAAATCCAATGTCCGATAAAATTGAACGGAATCTATTTGCAGCGTCAATGAATATTGATATGCTTGATATGCTTTACAAACGTATGGATGGCAATTTATCTGAACAAGAAGATTCGTATTTAAGTCATATTTTGAGTGAATTAAAAATGAATTATATTGAAGAGAAAAAGCGTGGTGATGATTTACCGGAAGATACCACCAAAGCTGAAAAAAAGGCAGAAGAGAAACCAAAGCCAAAAGTAAAAAAACCAGCTACTAAGAAAACAACTGCAAAACCAAAGGATAAAAAATAGTGATTGATGCGCAATATTTACGTTGGAATAGAATTCTCGCCGGAATTGTTTTTTTATTTTCATTTATAATTTATTTCACAACCATGGCTCCAACTGTATCATTTTGGGACTGTGGTGAATTCATCGCAACTTCTTATTCACTGGGCGTTCCACATCCACCGGGCAGCCCGTTATTTTTGATAATTGGACGAATATTTTCAATGTTACCGCTTAGCAGCGATATCGCATTCCGCGTTAATCTTATATCTCCAATAATCAGCGCTCTGGCTAATATGCTATTATATTTAATTATTGTAAAAGTGGTAGTTCATTGGAGAAAGTCAATTGGTGATATCAATGATGTGATTGTAGCTTTTGGTGGAGCATTAGTTGGCGCTTTGGCATTCGCCTTTACTGATAGCCATTGGTTTAACGCAGTAGAAGCGGAAGTATATGCAATGAGTACTTTTTTTACAGCAATTGTTGTATGGCTGATTTTGCATTGGTCAGAACGCGCAAAAGAAAAAGGCAACGAGCGATATATTTTAATAATTGCGTATATGGTAGGACTTGCGATTGGTGTACATTTATTAAACCTATTAGCACTGCCATTTATTGCATTAGTGATTTATTTCCGTAAACAAGAATTTGAATGGAAATCATTTATTATTACAATTGTATTAACAGGGATTACATTTTTTATTATACATAATTTGATAATTAAAGGTTTACCACAATTAGCAGGTAGCGCAGGGATATTTGCCGTTGTAGCAGTTGTAATTGCACTTGTTGGAGCAATGATTTGGTCTGTAGTTAGCCATAAACAACTACTCTCGATTATTTTTACTTCATTTGTATTAATTGTAATTGGTTATTCAACATACACAATGGTTTTCATTCGTTCCAATCAAAATCCGTCTATTGATGTTGGAGAACCTAATACGATTCAATCTGCAATAGCTTATTTGGAGCGCGAACAATACGGAAAAGTTTATCAACTTCCGCGAAAATATGATGGTTTACCTGCTAAATATGAAGCGGTTGGCAGACCGAATTATGGACAGGAATTTTCCTCTAAACAGAATCAGGCATATCGGTTCTATAATAGGGGAAAACAGTGGCAGTTTTTTGTCAACTATCAAGTAAAAAAGATGTATTGGCGCTATTTTTTATGGCAATTTGTAGGACGCGGCCCATCAATTGATTCAGGTGTTACAGCATTTGGTGCGAATATTACTCAAGATGGTGTAAAATGGATGCAATTCGGTTTACCGCTCGCTTTTTTACTTGGACTTGGAGGTATGTATTTTCACTTTCAACGTGATAAAAAAGCTGCTTTTAGTATCTTAACATTATTTTTTATTACCGGTTTAGCGCTTATTATGTATCTGAATCAAGATAATCCGCAGCCGCGTGAGCGAGACTATTCCTATGTTGGTAGTTTTCTGGCATTTTCGATCTGGATTGGTATCGGATCCGCCGCAATTGCCGAAAAAACTATCAAATATATAAAGGAAAAAGAGTTAGCAACGCGTCTCGCAGGAGCTGCGATAATTTTACAGATCCTGCTTATTCCGACCGTTATGCTTTTTGCGAATTATCATGAACATAACCGTAGTGGTAATTATGTTGCGTGGGATATGGCGTATAATATGCTGCAAACATGTGAACCAAATGCTATTATATTCACCAATGGGGATAATGATACATATCCGTTATGGTATTTGCAAGAAGTTGAGGGTATCCGCAAAGATGTTACAGTAGCAAATTTGAGTTTGTTAAATACACCATGGCATATTAAACAATTGCGCGATTCACGACCAATCGGGGAGCGTTTTATTAATTTAACGGATGCACAAATTGAGGAACTTTCCTATGGTTTGCAAGCTTGGCAAGAGCAAAAAGTGAGGATTCCTGTCGCCAATGATGCTTTAAATCCGGATAATTACATTGAATGGAATCTTAAACCAACCTATGCAGGGCAAGCTCTTAAAACTCAAGATTTGATGGTACTGAGAATTATTAATGATACAAAATGGAGATATCCAATTTATTTTGCGGTCACAGTTGGAAATGAAAATAGAATTGGTTTAGATAACTATTTAGGTATGGAGGGGTTAGCCTTCCGCTTAAATAGTCATAAAATATCTTTAGTTGATAAAGAAAAAATGGTAGCCAATTTAATGACTGATATTGGTGATGTTACTTGGTCAAAAGAGTTTATTCCGTCCTCATTTGTTAAAAGCAAAGCAGATCCAAATAAAATAGGTTGGTCAAGGGATTTCCAAACAGGGTATATGTTTAGAAATTTGGGAAATGAAGATGTTTACTATAGTAATCAAATAATTAGGCTTATGCAAAATTATAGGAGTGGTTATTTGCAGTTAGCGGTTGTTTATTATTTTGAATACCAAGAAATGCTCAACGAATCTTCTAACAGACCGGAGGAAATTGAAACTGCGAGACAGAAAGTGCTTACTGTATTGCAAAAGATGGATAAAAATCTGCCACAAGCAACTATACCGATAACTACAAATGACCACTATTTCCAAATTGGACATCTGTATAGCAGGATTGGTGAAAAAGATATTTTTAGATCAATTTTAGAAGATTTAAATAAGCGTAAAAATGTTTCAGTTGAAGAAAAACTAAAATTTGGACAAGCTTACATACAGGAACTAAATGATTTTGATAGTGCTGTAGATATCTTTAAAGGATTGTATGACAGTTATTTAGATGTTGAAACCCTTGTTAGAACGAAAGGAATTAAAAAAGCTGGATTAACACAATCATCTTGGGATAGATGGCAACGACTGTATGGCGAGATCGTTTCATCATTAGTCCTTACCTATCGTTCTTTGGAATCGTGGGAACCTATAGAATCTGTTTTAAATGATTGGTTAGTTCGGAATCCGAATGATTTTAATGCAAAAGAAATGTTAAATGATGTACGAAAAAATATTACTTCAAATAGTTCAGATAGTATAGGATCAATTTTTAATTAACTGATATATAAAAAATGCAGCCACTGGTCTCAATAATAATCCCGCATTGGAATGGTATTGATATAATTACGGAATGTCTTGAATCACTTCAAAAGACAACCTATCCTAATTCTGAGATTATTGTCGTAGATAATAACTCTACAGATGATAGTGTTAATCACATCAGGAAAATTTTTCCTAAAGTTATTCTTTTTGAAAATGAAGGAAATGAGGGTTATGCCGGTGGTTGTAATCGCGGTTCTGAAATTGCTAAAGGAGAGTATTTATTATTCCTAAATAACGATACAGTGCACCAACCAAATTGGATTGAACCGCTTGTTAGTTTATTAGAAAAAAATCCAAAGATTGCATCTGTTCAGCCGAAATTACTGAATTACTATCAGAAGAATTTATTTGATTATGCCGGAGGCGCTGGTGGAATGATGGATATTCTTGTTTTTCCGTTTGCACGAGGGCGGATTTTTACAGAACAGGAAATTGATACAAATCAGTATAATTTAAAAGAAGCAATATTTTGGTCGTCCGGGACTGCTTTTTTAGTCCGAAAAGCTGCGTTTGAAAAAGTCGGCAAGTTTGATGAATTGTTTTTTGCTCACATGGAAGAAATCGATCTATGTTGGAGATTTCATTTATCAGGTTTTGATGTTTGGAGTGAACCAAGTAGTGTAGTTTATCATAAAAATGCGGTTTCTCTACCAATGTATACTGAAAAAAAATATTACTTAAATCATCGTAATTCGCTTATAATGTTACTGACAAACTATTCTTTACCTTTAGCTATTTATGTATTGCCGATTAGGTGGGCTTTAGATATAGTTGCAATAATCTATGCTATATTAAAGGGAGATTGGAAACATATAAAAGGTATTGTAAGAGCTCACGCCTGGATAGTGTTTCATCCAAGAAAATTGTTTAATAAGCGACTTAAGGTCAAAGCTGTCCGGATGGCAAAAGATAAAACTATCTTAAGAAAAATGTTCAGCGGAAGTATAGTGTTTGCACACTATATTTTAAGGAAAAACCGTTATTCAGAGCTTACTGATAAACCGCGCTCGTAGATTTCTTTATTGTCGGGATCTAATTCTATCAAATCGTTAAGGATTGAATCTAATCGTAAAATCGAAAGGATTTCTGTCAATCTCTCAGCGTGTCCATTCATAAACAGCATTGTGTAATGATCGCGTGGTGTTTGACTATGAACTTCGTCGAGTCCGGTAATCATATTATGAAACTGTTTGGTGGCGGACCCCAATTTGCCATATTCAAATAATTCTATGCCATAGTAAGTTGCCAAGCGGACTTTGCGTAATCCGTGGTTGCTACTCAAGAGGTTTTCAGTTCGTATTCTTTTTGTCCATCCTCGTTGATAATCCGATGCTGCTCCGCGTAACGCTATCGCCCGGGCGATTTCATAAAACCGATTTCCACCTTTTGGTTCATATGTATCTACTTCTCCGGCAAGAATAATATTAGCGTAAAACGCTAAAAAACTCGATAAAGGATCGAACAAAACTGCATCATAATACAGTGAACCGCTTTCATTATAAGTGAACTGAAATGATTTATCAAAGTAACGTTGATCAATACCATTTGAGAATAAAGCTTGTGAAAGATATACTTGTGCCGACCCTTTTGATGAAGTACCTTCGAAAATAATTTGAATATGAAGCGATATCTCCAAATCATTATACTCTTCATCCCACTCAGTATTCTGAAAAAACCGTTTAATTTCATCTTTTAATGGTAAAAGTTGTTGGCGGTCACTATCGCGTAAAAGGCGATCATCAAAAGAAACGTCTATAGTGCCAAATTGTCCGAATGAAAAATTTGAAATAAGAATGATTGCAATAAAGATGCGAAGCATACAAGCTTTGTTCATAACCATTAAATGTAGAGTGTTATATAATTGTTTAGCAAGAGAAAGATAATTATTTAAATAATATATTTTTTTCTAAACCTGTATCTATTTGTTTCAACAATATAAGACTAGTTTGTATTTTTTAAGCCATTTTTAAATAACTAAATAATTATTTAAGGAAATAAGATGAAAACCAATTCTAAAGTTGCAGATTTGGCCGGTCCCGGCATTAGTACTTACGAAGAAGTCGAAAAAATTTTACCTAACGATTATTCACCCTTGCAAACTCCAATGGAGCGAATGAAAGCACTCTATATGATTAAGGATTATATAGAGAAAGGTTTAGCTGAAGCACTTAATCTGCAGTTAGTTCAAGTACCGCTGATTGTGAGCAAGGATAGCGGTGTAAACGATATGCTTGACCGTGATGGGTCACGTACCCCTATTGAATTTCCTGCCGGACTTGGTTTGGATAAACGCATTGAAGCGCAAATAGTACAAGCGGCAACTAAATGGAAGCGTCCTGCCTTAAAACAATTTGGCTGTAAACCCGGAGAGGGAATCAACACCGATATGCGTGCAGTTCGAAAAGATTATTTTTTAGACCATGATCACAGTTCTTATGTTGATCAATGGGATTGGGAACAAGTAATTACAGAAGACCAAAGGAATCTAGATTATTTGACTGATGTTGTAAAAAAGATTTGGAAAGTAATTTATGGAGCAAGACAATTTGTTAAACAGGAATTCCCTGAATTAAATAATGATAAATATCCTGATATTCCGGAAGAATTGACATTTATTCATGCTGAAGAAATACTCGAAATGTATCCTGATCTGCCACGCAAACAGCGCGAAACAAAGATAATTCAAAAATATCCCGCAGTCTTTATTTACGGTATCGGATGGGTACTAAAAGATGGATATCCGCATGAAATGCGCGCCGCCGATTATGATGATTGGATTACCCCAACGGTATCTAAAAAAGGTGAACCAATGCATGGATTGAATGGTGATATTCTTGTTTGGAATCCTGTTACCAAACGGCGCCATGAATTGACATCCATGGGAATTAGAGTTACTAAAGAAACTTTGGTAAAACAAATGGAAATAGCCGGATTGGAAGAGAATCTTAAACTGCCCTATCACCAAGCAATTCTTAACGATGAAATACCATTAAGCATTGGTGGAGGAATTGGTCAGGCACGTACATATATGTATTTGCTTAGAACAGCCCATCTCGGAGAAGTTACAGTAACAATTTGGCCGCAACAGCTTAAAGATATTTGCGCTAAAAAGAATATCTATGTTTTAGAATAGTTTTAAGATTTACACCAATTATGAAAGTAAGGAACGATGAATTTCGTTCC
>CBDURO010000039.1:0-13066 GCA_965369995.1 uncultured bacterium
GAATAAAATTTACAGTAATCAAATAAACAATATATCAGCTATTATTAACATACATAATACTGATAAAGTACATTCCTCTTAGGAATTAGTCTATTTTGAAGAATTTGTTTAACAGACTAAAACAATCAAACATAAAAAACTTAAATCACACAAGGGTAAAGATTCCATCCGTAGGAAAATATAAACGAAGACGCACAAAAATCGTTCAATAATCATGGTTAGAACAAAACAAATATTATGGATTGATTTATTAAGAGTATTAGCTATGTTTGGAGTTGTGTTACTTCATACTACAGCTCCATTATTGTACCAATATGGTACAATACCTATGTCATACTGGTGGACTGCCAACATTTACGATTCTGCCACTAGAGTGTGTGTTCCTTTATTTTTTATGATATCAGGATATTTAATACTTGAGAAATCAGAAAAACTTTCATTTTTCATTTCAAAGAGAATAAAAAAAGTAGTAATACCATTAGTAATATGGTCTATAATTTTTTTAATTTGGAAAAAGATAGTAATGGGTCATGATATATTTTTGCACTCATTTTATAATATAATTATTTCACCGGTTTATTATCACCTATGGTTTATTTATGCTCTTCTCGGTGTATATTTTTTCATTCCTGTATTAAGGATATTCATTCTGAATGCAAATAATCATACTAAATACTATTTTGTATTAATATGGTTTTTTGCAGTATCAACTGTTCCACTGTTTGAAAATTTTACTGGAATTATAAACAAGACAGACTTTATGGCAATTTTAGGATTTATTGGCTATTTTGTATTAGGTCATATAATTAGGCATCTAAATATCTCGAAGAAATTATTCATTATAGCAAATATATTTATAATTTCAAGTTATGTATTTACAGCTTTTAGCACTTATTTTTTAAGTAATCGAAGCGGTACATTTTATGAATACTTTTATGGATATTTTAGTCCAAACATTATTTTGTTATCTGTGATGTTTTTTATTGTATTTAAATATGTATTTCAAGACTCGAAAGTTTTTAATTATAGACTTGGTGTAAAAATTATTCATAAGCTTAGTTCAGCAAGTTTGGGGATCTATTTAATACACACAATATTTTTATACCATCTTAAGAGCCAAGATTTTGGATTTTCCCTTAGTGCCACTTCCGGTAACCCAATATTATTTATTCCCATTACAGCCATAGTTGCCTTTTTGCTGTCATTTATTGTTATCAGTATTTTACAAAAAATACCAATAATTAAGAATTGTGTCCCTTAATAAAATGCCCCGGGGATCGGGGCATTTTATTTAAACATCTGTTTTATTAATTATTACTTATCACCTTTGGTAAAGCCATATGCATAGCACAAAGCCATAAGAAATAATAGCGGGGCTAATATCATCAAAACAAATTCCGAAGAGAAAAACAATAATTGTTTTCCGGCAGTAAGGAATCCAAGTGCGATTCCACCTAAACCAATTAAAGTACCTCCAACCGTAACCCAAATAAATTGACTTTTTACTCTGTCAGCTTTTACTAAGAAAATTGGCAGGAAGAAAATTGTTAATCCTGCAATTGCATGGAACACCGGATATACGATTTTTGCAAGTGTTTCCATAGAGCCTACATAACGAGTTAATGCAATCAATAGCAAACCGATTAACATTAGAATTACAAATCCCTTTGCTTTATCCTTATGATATTCGCAGACTAATCCCGTGGCTAGGGAGAATGGGATAAGTGTGGCAACAACAGCTACAAACTTGCTTGTACCACTACCATGTCCCAACAGTCCGAGTATTTCCCAGCCAAGAATAATCAATAATAAACCGGATACTAGTAATACCAAGAACGATATTATGTAATGGAAATTATGCCGACCTGCGGTTTTTTCATTTTTCTGTCTTTTAAGGAAAAATGAAATCATGTAGATTGCAACTAGCCCTGTTAACAACAAGACAATGCGATCAAAAATACCCATATCTACTCCTTTTATTTAGTTAATGTACATTAGAATAATGAATTCCATTCATTATTCTATACTCCAAATCCTAACTTAAATTATCAAAATCAACATTGCAATACCCATATAAATTGATGCATATCTAAACATTGCAAAATTTGATTCTTTTGATGGTGATACAATCACCTTAGCAGAAAATATCATCAATAAAAATGTGCTTAGAATTAAAATGACCATGCCTGAGTTTGTAATATTTAATAGATAAAAAACAAATATTAATATCGCCCCGGCGATAACGTTAGACATCGCTATAAAATAGCGCGCTGATTTAAATCCGAATACATTTGGGAATGTTGGCACTCCCGCTAACTTGTAATCCTTTGAATGATTCATCGCTAATGTAAGTATATGAGTTGGTATCCATAATAATATTGCTATAGCTAAAAGAATCCCTGTTAAATCTACCGCACCAACTGCTAATACCCTACCGGCAAAAATTGGCATACCGCCTGCCAATCCTCCAAATACAATCGACCATGGCGAGCGACGTTTAAGCCATAAGGTATAGATTACTAAATCAAAGAAAATTCCACCAAAAACAACGATACCATAAATAATTGAAATGCTAAAATTAATCAACATACCTATGATGATTAAAAAAACTCCAAATATTATGGCACCTTTATCAGAGATATTTCCCAAAGGTAAGGGACGACTTTTCGTACGTTCCATTACAGTATCAATATCATGATCAAATACCATATTTAAAGCAGTCGTTCCACTTATTGCTAATAACAGTCCTACCATTGCTAAAATCACTATACTGAGAGAATATTCATTATTAGGAGCACTACGATAACCCGCAATAGCAGTAAGTAATAATAACCCTGTTTGAGGAGTTTTTATTAATTGGATATAAAAACGAATTAACTTAAGCATATAGATTTATTTGTCTCTTACGCACCTAAAACCAACGGCAAAACTAACATATTCCGGGATTCCACTATTTTCTGTAAATGATCTTAAGTCATAGGCATAATTCATCATGCTTCCTCCGTAGAATAATCGTAGGTGAGAACCATGTTGTATGACACCCAACCATTCAGCAACATTTCCTGCCATATCGTAACAACCGTATGGACTTGTGCTGTCAATCGTTTGAAAATCACCATGTTTTTCTCCGTTATAAAAACCGACAGGAGTATTCCCATTAGCTTTATCAAACGGATCATGGCTGTGATGATAGTTGGCTCTTTCGGATGTTGGTTCATATATGAATGGATAGGCTCTGCCATCTTGTCCGCGCGCTGCTTTTTCCCATTCGAAGACTGTCGGCAAACGATAACCATAAAAATTTGCATAAGCGTTGGCACCATACCATGTTACATAAGTCACAGGGAAACTTTCATATCCATCAACAACCGAAAAACCACCATCATTAAATTGCATTCTTGTTTTAATTCCATTCAGATCATAATAAAGATAGTCGTCTCCTTCTTCAATTAGAAATTCATGACGCATATTATGGAAAGCATCACCTTTATAATATCCTGTAATCTTACCCTCGCTAACATGAATCTCACCATTAGCTAAAGCTTGATTTAAATAATCAGCGTACTGAATATATGTAACTTCTGTCACCATTACTTCATAGTCATAATCAATAGTAGCATCATTACTGTTATATCCAACAATGAAAGGTCCGGCTGGAACTTTCACCCACGAATTAGAATTCACTGTTAATTTTAGATCAATTGACTTTGGATCAACATCGGGAGCAGGCGTACCGCAATTAGATAATATCAAAAATAATAAAATTATTGATGCTGATTTTAGCAATTTTTTGTTAACTAATTTGACGAGCAGCCAAATCATATATATAGCTAAAATAATTTCTAAAGCACCCATTCCAAATTCCGATAGAACCATATACCACTTTACTAATGGTTCCTGAGCCTCTTCAGTCACCCAAAGTCTCTTCAATGAGAATAATGTTATCATTGCAAAAGCGAGATCAGATCCAATTATTGTTGTCCAACCAAGCCATTTGCGTAATTTGCCTTTTATCGGCAATATTTCACTCATAATGTAGAACAATACAATTGTTCCGGTTAAAACAGATAAAATATGCCAATGGCCCGTAAGCGTAATCCTTTCTTCTCTGAACGGAATTGTACGGAAAATTTCCTCTAAACGTATCGCCATAAATATGCCGACACCGCTTACAGTGAAATTCATAAACACCATTTGCCATAATGCTCCAAATCGTAATGGATCATTAAATAATGCCTTTAGTTTTTGTAATAAACGCGGTTTTTCAATATTGGCTGTACCGTCCTTGATAAGTTTACCCCAACCAAATATTACTAGGAGCAATGCCGCGGTCATTGAAAATATGGTGCCAACATAGATTATGGTGTGGGCATGTAATTGATATGGTACAACTGACCAGACGCCGATAGTAATAATAATTGTACCAATGATAAACAATGGTATTCCAAACTTATGCAATATACCCTGCCAATCAAACCAACGTCCAATTAGTAGCGCTGTTGCAATGCCAATGAGTGTTAGCATAATGTGTAAATGACCGATAATAGCTAATTCAAGCGGGCTGTGATGAACATGTCTAACACCATTTTCGGCTAAAAATACTTCAAATCCATTGCCGAAAAATGATCCTGCGACAGCACCAAAAATCGCAGAGCCTAACATCGCAACTGCCATTACAAAAAATGCTATTCTCTCGAGTGAGACGCCTTTTTTCGTATGTGCATAGATATCAGAAGTGACATAATATTCTTTCCGCCATGGCCATAATCCAACGGTTAACATCACACCAGAGAAAAATACAATGGACATTCCTGTGATGAACAGACCATGAAATACCCAATTGTGTCCCCAGTAGGCAAATCCAAGTCCGAATATGACAACCAATAAATATCCAACAGTTACTGCAGTTCTAATATTAGTTATCTCACGTTTTTTAAATTCAACTGAATGAGTTATCAGATATACTAATAAGGCAGTGAAAGTAATGGCAATGGAATGATATAACATTATTATTCGTCCTTCGCGTTCGGTAGGATGTAAATCCATTCCTAATATTCTTTCAATTATTGCACCAAAACCCCATTCTTTCAATGGACCGGATAACGTTCCAAATAATGCTACAATAATTGAAATGATTCCAATATTGATTAGTACCAATCCTTTAGTTGTTGTGAAGAGAAATTTCATTCTATCTTTCATTTCAATTGTCCTGATGATTTAGTTTTTTTGAATTTTTATCCATCGTAGCTTTAGCTTAGATGGACTTTGATTCTTTAAGTATTTTTATATAATCTAACTTTGGACCGATTTCTGCTCCCCATTCAGCTACGGTGTGTTCCTTCATAAATCTTTGAATAATTATCATTGCTGAACTCCATTCTTTATGCACCGGGCATGGTGTATTATCATCACAGCCCGGAAATCCCAAAACACAATTTTTAAAATAATCTGCACCCTCAAATAGTATTACAATGTCAAAGAGCGTAATTTTGTTTGCTGGTTTCGCAAGATAAAAACCACCAAACGCTCCGGTTTTGGAGCCAACTAAACCGCTTTTTGTTAACAGTTGTAAAATCTTACCCAAATAGTGGTGCGGAATATCTAAAGTATTAGTGATTTCTTTTTGAAGAATTGGTTTTTTAAATGGTTGAGTACTAAGATAAATTACTGTTTGCAGGGCGTAGCTAACTGTTTTTCTGAATATCATACTGTTTAATCTAATTTTAATTAATACCTTTAGGTCTTAAATTAAATTATTTATAGAATCTGTTTCAATTAATAAATTTATTTTGAAAGAACTGTATTCTGTATGATTTAGATACTCAGTTAATAATTAGAAAATTCTTAATCTTTATCTTTATTACGATCTTTGTATTTTTTCCACCAATAGTTTGTATCAAGGATAATATTTAGAGTAAAGTTACGCTCCACATCATCATCTTGGATTTTGCCGTCACCCTCTTTATCTTGGTATTGCTGTCGGTAACGTACTTCGACATCGATTGCAACATGCGGGCGTGTATATATTTTAAATCCAAATATCTGTCCGTCGGTTCGTTCTTTAAATATTTTATCGAAATCTTTATGATCAATGAAAAAGGAATAACTTCTTAAATATTCGGAAAAACTATATCTGCTTTTCAATGATATCGTAACATGTTTATTAAAATCATCTTCTCGGTGTACTTCTCGGTAGCGTGTTTTAAGACTTAGTCTTTTGGCAAGATATAGATTGAAATGCGTATTCCATCCGCTATACCATCCGTCTTCGTCTTCAATCGTTCTGGCGCGCGATATTAACTCATACTCCCCATCATCATTTTTGATGAAGCGAGCCTTGTTATACTCATAACTACGATCGAATATTGACGTTTGAAAGTTAGGACTTTGAAAATCGGCACCAATGCCAAACTCAAAAATTGAATTTCCAATAAATAAATTTGGAAATGATATTCCAAGACCGGGTGTGCTAAGTATTCCTAAATCTCCGGTTACAAATATATCAGACCCGGCGACGGTTGCAATTTGATATTTTAATCCAAGACCGAATGCGTGAAGCTGAGATTTATCAATATTGTCTAAACTTATTAAATCATTTGTATTGGTAGTATCATTTCCCACAATGACTGTTTCATTCGGGTAATTTTTCTTATCATCTTCTGGATCGACTTTGTCGGGATAGGAATCATGATCACTATCAAGTATATTTGAATATTGGTTGAAGTCGCCCACATAAGTAAAATTTGCATTGAATCTTTTCGAAACCCTTTTATTGAAGTAAATCCCTCCAATCCTTGGTCTAGTTAAATCATTTAAAAATAAATTTGCCATGAAATTGCGATTACCAGCTTTTATCTGTAGACCACTTAAATTTTCAAAAGGTAATATTACCGTATTATTGTAATTGTCGACTAAATATCCCCGACCAAATTCAAGTTTTTCTATCATTCCAATACGTAAGAATAATGGATCGGAAGGATGAAATATTTGTAGATGGTGAATGTTATTAATTATATCCTGCCATTCATCCCAATTTTTTGTATAAAAACCCGCGCTCGGTGATATTGCAATCCATAGATTGTAAACAAGTTCAAATTCTTGCATGCGCAATTTTAAATAACTACCGGCGTGGAAATACGAGTCTGATCTATAACTTGCATTACCAGTTTTTTCTTTTGTAGAAAATTGAAAATTACGATGTCGTTTACTCGGTAAATTAAATTCTTTTTGTAGCGCTGGTAAATCGTATTGATAAATAAGCGAAAATATATATCTTCCGTCTCTGCGAGTTTCTTTAATGAAGTCCTTATTTACTAATATATAATCGGTTCTCGGATAAAAAGTACCATTATAAAGAATATTGTCTTTATAATTAATACTTAACTTTAATTTGTCGGAACCGATGTAGCCAATAGCACCATTATCAACAACTACATTATAACAAAATGTATTAATGTCTCCTTCCTGGTGTATAATTACATTACCAGTAATTATCCGAAGATATAAATCAGATTTATCAATCACTATTTTAGATTCAGGTTGCAGTTCTAATAGTGTTTCTTCACAAACTAATATGAATGTTTTTTCTTTACCGGAAGCTATATACAAATCATCTGATATTCTTTTACCCAATTTTAGTTTTTTTACTGTGACACTATCACCTTCAAGCGTATATGAGGTAGCTGAAGGTCCATAGATAAATGTAGGTAAGCTTCGGCCTTGAGCAGGCAACAGGTTCAATATAAATAAAGATAGAATTATAATTCTTTTTACCATTACTACTCCTATGGAATTATGAGTTTTACTACAATATTGAATTAGACTACTCTAATTTAACAAAAGTTAGGACATTGTACATGGTTCAAAAGTTGTACTGTTTATAATAAAATATATATATTAAATTTTACTTGGAGGAAAATCTGATGAAAAAATATTTCAAGTATTTAATTAGCACTTTTATATTAACTTCTTTTATTATTGCTCAAGTTACAGAAAGCATGGTAGAGTTTAGGATGGGAAAGCACAACGCATTGCGATTGATTTTAATTGATGTTGATAAAAAATTGGTTGAAGGTGAATGGAAGCTATATACCAAATCATTTGGTAAGCCCAACAAGAAAAAAGGTGAGTTTATAACAATAGGTGTGAATTTAAATGGGCTATCCAACCCGGTTGATTGGTATATGAAATTAGATAAAAAAAAGAAAAATGTTTTATTACAATTGTGTGTTATTTCAAATGAGGAATTTCTTTCATCGTCCAATCAAAGCGATAATTATAGGATCATCGAAAATTATTTAGAAAAATTTGTTTCTGTTGTTGAGAAGGCTAAAGTAAAAGCCGAATTTGAGACGGAGGGAAAAGCACTTGTTAAACTACAAAAGGAACTAAAAAAGCTTAACGAAAATTATGACAGTAATCTTAAATCTATCGAAAAACATGCCAAAAAGATTAAAAAGGCGGAAAAAGAAAACAAATCAAATTCGAAAAAGCAAGCAGAAATGAGGGAAAGTATATCGGAGCAAGGACTAATTGTTGAAGAAATCCTTAGCAATCCTTCTGATTCCATTAATGAAGGAGAAGTTTCACCGGAATATGAAGAAGCGAATAAAAAGTTGTTAAAACTACAAAAAAAATTAGAAAAATTGGTTGATCAATACGGAAATAATTTAAAGTCGATTGATAAGTCAATTAAGAAAATTGAGAAGGCTGAAAAAGGCAATAAATCAATTTTAAAAGACCAAGCTAAAAACAAGAAAAAAATATCTGAACAGGGAATGGTAGTGGAAAAACTTCGAAAGTTTCTGGAATCCATGAAATAAAACAAAGTCACTAATGAATAAACAAATATCACAAAAAGTATTTTTTATTTGTAATCCGGCCGCCGGTGCTGGTCTAGCACACGAAAGATGGTCAAAGCTATATGAGGAATTAATTGCGCATAATGTTGCATTTGATTACCAATTTACTACAATGCCAAAAAATGCAACAAAAATAGCTAGTGAAATAATTGAACGAGGTTATCGCCGCATTGCGGTATTTGGCGGCGACGGAACTGTAAATGAAGTATTGCAAGGAATAATGGAAAACGGTAAAACTCCCGACCAATTACAATTGATACTTATTCCAGCCGGGAGCAGCTGCGATTTTGCAAAAAAATATCCTAATACAAAGTCGAACATTGAATTGATTTTATCGGACGATTTATTTGCTGTCGATATCGGTAAAATTGAATGTAATGACAGTGACGGAAATCCGGTAACAAATTATTTTATCAATAACTCCAGCATTGGTGTCATCAGTTTGGCAAATGAAAAATACAATAATGTCCGAGGACTATCTAAACAAATAAAAAGATGGAGTGTTGACGCTGCAGCTATAATAGCCGGTATCAAAGCTATTGGTCAATTTAAACCAATATCTTGCGAATTACAATTCGATGATGAAGAAGTACATTTTACACAGATCACTAATATTACAGTTTTTAAAACGCCTTATTTTGGTGGTGGTATGTATTATAATGTTGAAACGAAACAAGATGATGGAAAACTTACAGTTGTTTTAGTTGATAGAACGTCAAAATTAAAATTATTAGGATTAATTCCTGCTCTATATGCTGGAACTGCGTTAGATAAAAAATCTGCCCATCATCGCCAATGTAAAACTTTAAAATTTGACACAAATCGAAATTTTTATATAGAGATGGATGGTGAATCGGCAGGATATCCTCCCGCAAAATATTCAATTATTAAACAAGCTGTAAATATTGTAATATAAATAGAAAACGTAATGACAATTTCAAATTCATCATCAGAGAATATATCTGATTATTGTGCTCCCGGAACAAAATGGACTGAACAAATGGTATCGGTTTCCGATAATGTATCTTTAAGAGTAATTGAATTTCATCCGCATAAGAAAACTACACAACCAACTGTATTATTTATTGCCGGGTGGATTTCATTGATGAAGGGATGGAAGTTAGTTCTTCAAGAAATGACCAAAGATTTTAATATAATTTATGTAGAAACGCGAGAAAAAATTTCATCACAAGTAAATGGGACAAAGGACTTTAGTGTTAAAGCAATCGCAACGGATTTAGTTAAGTTGGTAGAGATTTTTGGATTACAGAAAAATAAATACATAATGTTTGGCAGTTCACTGGGCGGTACGGCAATTCTCGAGAGTTATAAGGATTTAGAAAAACTTCCACTGTGTTTCGCATTACTAGGACCAAATGCAGAATATCGCGCACCGTGGTGGTGGTTAATCATAATTCATTTATTTTGGACGCGGCTATATGCGATCCTCAAACCGTTTGTTAAGTGGTATTTGCGAAAATTCCGCTTAGATATTGAATCTGACCTTGCTCAATATGAAAAATATTGCAATGCATTAGATGCTGCTGATCCCAAAAAATTAAAACCGGGTGCTTTAGCTTTAGCAAAATACAAGGTTTGGGATATTTTAGAGAACATTGACTTACCGGTATTAATAATTGGCGCTACAAAAGATTTACTTCACGAACCACAAAATTTAATACAAATGGGTAAAATGTTGCCGAACAGTACATTTCTTGATATGGAAACGAACACTTTTGCACACGGCCCGGAATTGGTGGAAGAAATACGTAAATATATTGCCTCTTTAATATAAAACCCTCAAGGTTTTTAAAGCCTTGAGAGTTTAGTATTTATGAAAGAATTGAGTATAAATCTTGCAACAAAACAGGACGAATCATTTTTGCGGGAAAACGCGCAATTATCTGGTGAATTATTCAATAGAAA
The DNA here is from genome assembly GCA_965369995.1 of uncultured bacterium. Taxonomy (GTDB): domain Bacteria; phylum Fidelibacterota; class Marinisomatia; order Marinisomatales; family JAHJCW01; genus JAHJCW01. The sequence goes on from CBDURO010000039.1 coordinate 10,788, forward strand.
ATTAAAGTATAACGAAATATTAGTAGCCAAAGTCGATATCCAACCAGTCGGATTTTTAATATTTGATTATTTGTGGTACCATATCCCATTTATCGCTTTTATATGGGTAGATGATAAATATCGGAAAAACGGTATTGGTAGGGCACTTTTATATCATCTTGAGAAGTTTCTTCTAAAAGGAAAAAACGATGTATTGTTCAGTTCCTCAGAGGAAAATGCCAAAGAAGCCCAAGCATGGCATAAACAAATGGGTTTTAAAAAATGTGGTTTAATTTCTGAAATAAATGATAATAATACCGGCGAGGTGTTTTTCAGAAAATCATTAAAATTGAACTCCCAAAGCATCGCATAAAAATTTCATATAGGGCGTTGCTGTCTTAAATAACCGACTACTCAACTCTATAAAATCTTCATTTTGAATGTCACTTCTATTTAAGTTTTGCACAGCAATAAAATCTTTCCATTTTAAATCTTCGAGTAATTTATGATCTTTCGGAAAACCACGTGGTGCTAATTTTAATTTATCTCCATATAAGTTAAACTCTTTTCTAAATATTTTATCATCACGGGCAGTTAGCCATCTTTTAGGTTGTTCAACAATATATTCTCTGATCTTTAACAGAGCATCGGATGGTGGATGCCAAGTACCGATTCCAATAAAAATTTCATCGGGAGCAATATGTATATAATATCCAGGAGCATGCATATCTTTTCCCAGCCGATGTCGGAAATGAATTCCAATATTTGTTTTGTACGGTGTTTTATCTTTGGAAAAACGCGTATCGCGATAAATTCGCATAAGCGATCCACCAATACGTTTTGGGACCGCGTTGAATTGTGGAGAAATTTTAGCTAAAGGTTCGCTCATAGCAGAAATATAATTTAATGCAGGAGTTAATACATCCGCTTCATAACGTTGTTTATTCTGCATAAACCAATTGCGATTGTTATTTTTGGATAATTCCTGTAAAAAATCGACCGTCATAGATTTAAAACCTTTGAAACCAATATCATCCATATTAAATACTTAATTATTTATCGTTTATCATTAAATTTAAACGATTATTACTACTGAAAGAAAATAAAAAAATGAATCAAAAGAAGAATAACCTGGTTACACACGTAGTAAAACGTGACGGGCGGATTGTTCCATTCGATGAAGGAAAAATTGCTGACGGAATTTCTCGCGCTGCGGCATCAATTGGAGGACACCAAAAAGAATTAAGCGTGAAACTTGCTCACGAAGTAACCTTAATTGTAAATAAAAACTTTAGCGCTCCGGATATGCCACTTGTAAATGAAATACAAGACAACGTTGAAAAAGTATTAATCGATAATGGACATGGTAAAACAGCAAAAGCTTATATTATTTATCGTGAATACCGTCGTCGTGAAAAATTTAAGAAAGGACGTTTAACAGAAGATCCGCGCATACCATATCGTACAATGTACGAGTCATTATTATGGAATATTGAACATCAATGTGAAACTATTGAAAAATTAAACAAGATAATTCACGATGGAAATATGCCTGATTTGGTAAAAGCATTTGAGCAAAATTATAATCGGCACATCCAAAATATTGCAAAGGAAATAGCGCAAGAGAAAGACAATGTGAAGTTGATTATTGTCGCAGGACCTTCATCCTCAGGTAAAACTACGACAACAGCCAAACTTGCACACCAGCTAAATGAAGCCGGTATGGATACTGTTGCATTGAATCTTGACCACTATTTCTTTGATTTGGAATTTCATCCAAAAGATGAGTATGACGATTATGATTTTGAAACCCCGGAAGCACTCGACATTACGCTAATAAATCAGCATCTTGTGGAACTTATCGATGGTAAAACAATCAAGATGCCGTACTATGATTTTGGGAAAGGTAAACGGCATCTAAATGTTCAAGAAAAAGCCATTTTGCCAAATCAGGTAATAATTATTGATACACTGCACGGTTTATATGAACCGATGACGCAAAGTGTACCGGATGAGAACAAAGTAAAAGTTTATATTGAAACGATTTCTCAGTTAAAAGATAATGATAACCGTTTTATTCGCTGGACGGATATCCGCCTTTTAAGACGTATGGTACGTGACAGTGCAACGCGTGGCTACGATATGCGTCAGACGATCGGGCATTGGCATTATGTGCGGCGCAGTGAATTGAAACACATCATTCCGTTCCAAGGCGATACGGATTTTATAGTGAATGGCGCAATTCCGTTTGAACTGCCGTATCTCAAGAAATTCACTTACGATAAACTGCCTGCTTTCAT
>CBDURO010000040.1:0-12500 GCA_965369995.1 uncultured bacterium
ATTGCGCCAAGTAAAGCTGATAAAAACGTCTGTCGATTTTCCGTATCGGTATTTATCTTGCAAAAACCTGCTTCAATTAATCCCTCGATTTGATCCCAATCGGTACCAACAAAATCCAACCATTTTTGTTTTGAATCGGTTGGATCGTTCATTTTATCTAATTGCTCAACGGCATATTTGACAACTTCGGGATAAAGCGTGGAAGCCCCGTGTGCAACGAATAATATTTCAGGATTTATTTTATCAGCTATTGTGAGCAACTCATGTGCTAACTTGATATTTAATTTAACTTTTTGCCCCGGTTTGCCTTTGTTAGGTCCATGCATCGTCCCAATTGTTGGTGCTAACATTAAAACACCTGTTTGTTGTAAGAATTGATCCAACTCACCAGGATTTGTATATGTTGAAAATTCAGATTTGGTGTCTTCATCCTCTTCACCCGCCAATACACCCAGTTCCCCTTCAACCGATAATCCCAAAGGATGCGCCATATCTACAACTTCGCGCGTCAAGTCAGCATTTTCTTGTAAGGGCATCGCTTTCTTTGCTTTTTTGTCCGTTGAGTTATCTGCCATCACACTCGTCAAATGCTGAACAGATGCTTGTACAACTCGCCGTCCTGCATCGGAGATATAATCACCATGATCCAAATGAGTAGCTACTTTGGCGGATGATCTTGCCGCTTTTTTAGCGATATATTCGGAAGCGACTTCCAATCCATAAACCGCATCGCCCTCGCCAAAATGCTTAAGCGCTGAATTTGAAACGGCCAACAGTCCTGATGAACCTAACAGCTCAAATGCTCTAAAAGCTGCATTTATTCCCTGAAAATGAGTTATGTTGAAGGCCGGTACAGCGTACCGTTTTCCTTTTTGGTTTCCCTTTTCACCATTCTTCGCTTTTAAGCACAATGCATGCGCTGTAGTCATATTAGTAGGGAATCTTCGGTCAGTATTTAATTTTGGGGGTAATTTTTTCATTTTTTCTCCTTAATAAATTTAAATTTGTCCAATTGATTTTAATAATGTTTGAAACCATCCTTGTTTAATATCAAATTCTTTTCCACCTTTTATTCTTTGAAAATCAATAAGTCTTAACTTATCATTAGCTTCAACGTCCATTCCCACTACACCATTTTTACCGGCAAGAGCAGATTCAGCAGCTAACATTGCAGATCCTTTAATTAATGCTAAATCTTTGTCATTTGGAGCAGCTGATCTGGCAAAATACCCACTTTTTTGTACTAATGTTTTATCTGCTCCCAATTCCTTTGCAAATTTCTTTGCAAACCACTTACCCGGATTAATCAGATCCAATTTAACATGTCCGAAAGCATCTATAGGGACTTCTTCCCCATTAGCTTCCAATTCAGCGACTATTTCCTCTTTACCTGCTCCTTCGCTCAAGAATATGTTAACGCAATCTTTTTTGTCCATTAGTATTTTCAATCTTGTCATTTCCGATTGGATATCAATAGATAATTCAGGTATATAAACAGCATCGATGTCCCATCTGTCTTTTGATAGTTGAATTTCAGGTAAAAATGTTCGTTTATTTAAACGATGTCGATAAGCAACTGCTGTCGCTGCCGTAAGCCACCCGCAATGGCGACCCATAACTTCATGGATAATTAGCTGACGAGTACTCGTTGTATTTTCGTTTACAATATTTTCAAAGAAGATTGCTCCTTGTTCCGCAGCGGTTAATGCACCCAAAGTTTGAGTAATTGGTATTATATCATTATCAACGGTTTTAGGCATGCCCAAAACAGTCAAATTGTAATTATTATCTTTTAAATATTTAGCCAATTCGGCTGCCATGGTGTTCGTGTCATCACCGCCAATTATATGTAAAATGTCAACTTTATCCTTTATTAGCTGATTTGCCGCTACTTGTAAAGGATTTTCTCCTTTTTTTACATAACCATTCTTGATGCAATCATCAATATTTGTAAGTTTTACACGACTGTTACCAATCGGGCTACCGCCAAATTCATATAAGATTTTTACATTACTTTTTACAGTTTCAGGAATTATAATACTTTTTCCAAGTAGTAGACCACGATACCCATTTAGATATCCCATTAACTTGGCATTTGGAGCAAGTTTATTATATTCTTCAATCAATGCTCCAATCGAAGCGGATAAACAAGGAGCTATGCCGCCGGCTGTTAAAAATGCTGTTTTCATAATTTTCTTATTTTTTTAATAAATAAATTTTGTGTGATAATCATATTTAGTACTTGTATTTTTTTATATGGATAATCCGGTAAAAAAGATACTCTGGAAACCTACAAAAAAACAAATCCAAAAATCACAAATAACAAGATTCACAGAATTTGTCAATGATTATCACCAATTATCTTTGCAAAATTACAACGAATTATACAATTGGTCTGTAAAAAATATAGCAGAATTTTGGTATACATTTTGGGATTTTAGCAAAATAATTCATACCGGTAAAATAGAATCGGTAGTGGATGATGATTCTAAAATGCCGGGAGCAAAATGGTTTACCGGTGTAAAACTCAATTTCGCAGAGAATCTATTACGTTGCCGTGACGATAAAACAGCAATTATCTTTAAAGGTGAAGGTAGAAAACCACAATATATCACCTATAAAGAGCTCTACGAAAAAGTAAGTATACTTGCCGGAGCAATGAAAGAAGCGGGCATCCAACCAGGAGACAGGATTGCCGGATTTTTAGCCAACATGCCGATTGCCGTAATTGCAATGCTTGCAAGTGCTTCAATTGGCGCAATTTGGAGTTCCTGTTCACCTGATTTTGGAATAAAAGGTGTTTTGGATCGTTTTCAACAGATAAAACCAAAGATACTATTTACCGTAGATGGATATTATTACAATGGTAAAAAGTTCAATTATCTTGATAAGGTAAAACAAATTGCTAAGCAATTACCATCCTTAAAATATGTTGTAGTAAATCCATACATTTCTCATTCTATTGATTTAACTGATATACCAAATAGAATCAGTTATCAACATTTTAAAGAAAAAAATAAAGTAAATAATTTGCATTTTGAGCGGCTACCATTTGATCATCCACTCTATATCATGTATTCATCAGGTACTACCGGAATGCCTAAAGCCATTGTGCACGGAGCTGGTGGAACTTTAATACAACATCTCAAGGAATTACGGTTGCATACAAATATAACTCGTGATGATACCATATTCTATTTTACCACTTGTGGTTGGATGATGTGGAACTGGTTAGTATCCTCACTTGCGATTGGTGCAACCATAGTTTTGTATGATGGCTCGCCATTTTATCCTGATGGAAATGCCCTATGGAATTTAGCAGATGAGCTTGGAATTACAGTTTTTGGAACTAGTGCAAAATATATCGCAAGTTGCGAGGCCGCCGGAGTTATGCCACAGATTGACACGGATTTAAGCAGATTGAAAACAATTTTATCTACCGGTTCTCCACTCATGGAGGAAAGTTTTAACTATGTTTATAATGATGTTAAAAAGGATATTATGCTTTCATCGATTGCCGGCGGTACTGATATCATTTCCTGTTTTGTGTTGGGTAATCCAAATTTACCAGTCTATCGCGGTGAGATCCAATGTAGAGGATTGGGAATGAATGTACATTCATATTCAATTGAAGGTAAACCTTTAACTGATAAACAGGGAGAATTGGTATGTGCAAAACCATTTCCCTCAATGCCAATCTATTTTTGGAATGACACGGACGGAGAAAAATATAGAAAAGCATATTTTGAAGAATTTCCCGGAATTTGGCATCATGGAGATTATATTTCTATCAGTGAGCATGGCGGAGTAACAATGCACGGACGAAGCGATGCAACGCTAAATCCGGGTGGTGTGCGAATAGGTACCTCAGAAATATATAGAGTAGTGGAAAATATATCTGAGATAGATGACAGTTTGGTTATCGGGCAGGAATGGCAAGGCGATGAAAGAGTAATTTTATTTGTGAAATTGAAAAACGGATTCGATTTAACAGAGCAATTGGTACAATCAATCAATCAATCAATCAGACAAAACTGTTCACCACGCCATGTTCCATCTAAGATATTAGAAACCCCTGATATACCTTATACAATTAACAGCAAAAAGGTGGAAATAGCTGTTAAAAATATTATTAATGGAAAAGATGTAAGCAATCGTGATGCTCTTGCAAATCCAGAGAGTTTGGATTTTTATAAGGATATACCAGAATTGGAAAATTAAATAATTGAATAATTGCGTAGGGAACAGGCATGCCTGTTCCCTACTACTACCATAAATATTATTTAATCTAGATCTCGAAGTAGATCAATTAAATCAACAACACGGTTGGAATAACCCCATTCGTTATCGTACCAATTCAGTGTCTTTACAAAACTACCTTCAATAACACGCGTAAACGGCGCATCGTAAATTGATGAACGCGGATTTCCAATAATATCACTCGATACAACCGGCAAAGTGGAATATTCTAAAACTCTCTTCAATCTTTTTGATTCAGCAGCAGCCTTAACAGCACCGTGAATCTGATCTTCAGTAACATCTTGTTTCAGTCTCACTACTAAATCTACAACTGAGCCATCAGGAACCGGAACGCGCATTGCTATACCATCAAGTTTCCCTTTTAATTCAGGTAGAACTACTCCAACAGCACGTGCTGCTCCGGTTGTGGTTGGTATCACATTTTCTGCCGCAGTGCGACCACGACGCCAATCGGTATGGGGAACATCGGCAAGGCGTTGGTCATTTGTATAAGCATGAATTGTATTAATTACACCATATTCGATACCGAAAGCATCGTTTAATACTTTTGCCATTGGTGCCAAACAATTTGTTGTACAACTTGCATTTGATATAATACGGTGTTCTTTCTTTAAACCATCGTCATTTACTCCAATCACAACTGTATAATCAATTTCATCTTTAGCAGGGACAGTTAAAATAACACGTTTAGCACCGGCTTTTAAGTGATTAGAAAGCGTTTCCATATGACGGAATATTCCGGTTGCCTCAATTACAACATCAATTCCGAGTTCTTTCCATGGTAAGTCTGTAGGATTTCTTTCTTCCAACATCTTTACTTTATTTTTACTTGTCTCAAGAACATCTCCTTTTAATTCCACCTTATCAGGGAAACGTCCCATAACTGTATCATATTTCAACAAATATACTAATGAATCCGAGGGTGAAATATCATTGATAGCTACAATTTCGATATCATCTCTTGCATTGATAATGCGGAAAACCGTACGACCAATTCTTCCAAAACCATTAAGTGCGATTCTCATTATTTCACCTCCAATTTTGAATAAGCTTCAATTAATTCAAGTATCCGCTTAGAAAAACCCCATCCATTATCATACCAACAGAGTGTTTTTAACAGCTTATCTTGGGTGATCATAGTTGCTTTTCCATCAAATATCATTGTTTCACTTGTTCCAAGAACGTCTGATGAAACAATTGGATCATCGGTATAACCGACTATTCCTTTCAATGAACCATCGGCATACGATTTAATCGCTGCATTCAATTCTTTGACAGACGGCATATTTTTTAATTCCGTCGATAAATCCACGCAAGAGCCGTCGGGAACCGGAACATTTAGTGCCATACCGGCTAATTTGCCTTTAAATTTCGGCATTAATTCGCTAACCAAGCGCGGAGATTCATTTTCGTTCGGTATAATATTTTCCACCGCTGAACGACTCCTGCGAAGGTCAGACCTCACTGCGTCGGCAAGCGGTTGGTCGGAAGTATAGGCGTGAATTGAGGTCATCATCGCTCTTTCAACACCATATTTCTCATCAAGCATCTTGACCATCAATGCCAACACTTGAGTGGTTGAGGAGGTGACTGAAATCAACTTATCGTGAGCTCTAATTAAGTGGTCATTTATACCAGCTATCACAATTCTGTCAACCGGTTCTACCGGAGGTACAGCAACGATAACCCGTTTTGCTCCTTCATCGACATGTGCCTGCAAATCAGCTCTATGATGATATTGACCGGTTGCATCTAACACAAAATCAACATCAAAAGCATCCCACGGGATGCTACCAGGTTTACCACCTTCTAATAATCTGGTATTTTGATGGCGAACCTTTAAATAATTACCATCAAGAATTACATCTTCTGTCATCTTGCCGTAAACTGAATCTCTCATTAATAAATAATGCATTGCTTCCGATTTCCCCAAATCACTAATTGCCACAAAATCAAATAAAGGATTTGCATAACCTAATCGGAATAAATTCCGGCCAATCCGACCAAAACCCATAATGCCAATTCTAATTTTCTTCTTCATGTTCTCTTAACCATTTTTCTAATAATATTTAAAATAAAAGTTACACTTATTATTAATTATTAAAAATATAGTTTTATTTAAAATATTAGGGTAATTAAATCTCTATATTTTTAATATTAGAAATTCGTATTTACATGATAATTAAAATAGTATTAACATACTTAATTGTAAATAAAATATTCAGAAAGTATTAAGATGAAAACATAAAAATAATTCTATATTTATATATTTGTAAACTTTATATAAAACTAAAATCAACATTAAAATAATTAAAATATGCAGCAGAGTAAGAAAAGCGAATTGTACAAGCAAATGATCGGTAAACTTGAAAAGTTCAATCCTCAAAACTGGAAAGACATTGATGCTATTTTGATGCTAGTAAGAAAATCTTCGGAATCTCATCAGATAACCGGAACTGTCTCTTTTCCCGAAGAAATAAAAAACGGAATAGCTTTTATAACTTACGATTATGGAATCGATGGCGTTTCAATAGAAATATCGAAATATGCGATGAGTTTGCAAAATTTTATATTCAAAAATGCTGAACCACAAATACATTTTATCGGTGGTGATTTTTATCAACAAGCAGATACTGTTATCAAACCGGAATGGAAACGATTTAAACTGATAGGTTCCAACGGATGGGGGAAATGGGAAAACGCATTTTGGTACGATCAGCTATTTAATGAAGAAATGCCACGGAACAGTAAAAAATCCGATAATCTTGCCAAAGAAATATGGAAACAAGCTGTTTCGCTAAGTAAGCAACTCGGAAAATATTTGGCAGAAAATGATATTCATCTTTTAATTCCGGTAAATGTATGTTCTAACCCGGGAAATCTTGCACTTAGTCTGTGTATTCCTTTGGTTAGTGAACTAATGGACTTGTATGTTTTAAACTCTAATCACGATTATTATTGGGAAGGTGGAAAACCTGCATCAGAGAGAAAAACCGGAGAAACACCCGGTCCAAGAGACCATTTTTTTAGGAATTACGAAAACCACGATTTTTTCAGGTTTTTCGAGAAGTTATATCCATGGAATGGTGCGAAGTGGATTCAGACTAATATTAATAAACTTCAGTCAGATAAATTAATAGAAAAATATAATTTTGATCCCGGGAAAGTATTTGAACTTGCAACTTCTATCAGTAACGCGTTTTTCACTAATAATACAAAAGGTGATGTGAAATCGGTTCGTCTGCGAATGGCTTATATTTTATCAGACGGTCATCCTGTTATACATCCGCAACCGGTGAAAAGGCACCTTAAAAATCTTGAACACTGGATGTCGAACCAAAAACCGGTTGTTTGCGCATTTTCCGAAAACCTAGTGCTAGATATAACCACTGAAAATACTATTTACCTATTACAACCCACCCGAATTATCGGGCGCAAAAGAATAAAAAAAGATATTCTACTAATTAATGCACTTTTGCAACATCGAAATTTCAGAGAAGAATTTGATAATAAGCCTGAAAAACAGATTATTTTGCACATTACCGGTCCGGTTCCTATCGAACATCAGTATGATTTGGAAGTCATTCTGAAAGAGTTTATTGAAGTTTGCGAGAAGCTGCCGGAGTCCGTTTCCAATCGTTTGTTTTTGGCTTTTTCAGTTGGTACCGAAGAACACCGTGTTTTTCCTGAAAAAGGTCTGAAACGCTTGTATATACATGATATTTACCAACTTGCAACAGCTATTGTTTTTCCAAGCGAAACCGAAGGACGAGGATTGCCGATTGTAGAATCAAGCGCTGGTGGAGTTCCTATTATTTGCAGCCGCTATTTCCCTGCTGAAGTTTTCGATGAAGTTGTTGGTAAAACGATGGAAGAAGAAAAGCAAATAAAATATACACTATTCCCTGAAGATGAATTTTCGTTGGATTTTCTAAACAGTGTTACAGATTTATTACTTTATCCTGAGAAGAACAAAATTACAAATAAGCATAATCGAAAGGCTGTACAAAAACGATACAGCGAAGCCGTTATGAATGCTAATTTACAAGATATATTAATCAAATTTATTTAAACCAAATAATAAAATATCATGAATATAGGATTTATTGAAGATACACCTTTACGCGGCGGTACTCAAATATGGGTAACCGAAGCAACACAATATTTTTTGAATAAAGGAGAAAATGTAATTGTTTTAGCTCCTGAAGGAAGTTGGGTAGGCAAAATTTGTAAACAAATCGGAGCTGATGTACACACCTACGACTATGATAAAGTTGGAAGCGAAAATGCTGAAAGTAAAACAATCTGGACAAAAACTCTTAAATTGTGCGATGTTGCCATTTGCACGGTACATCCTCCACGTCAGGGTTTTCATTGCTCGGTATTTGCGGGAACCTGCATTAAAGATGCTGGTTTAGATACTATTTTAATGCCAAAATCAGGAACTATTGTTTCCGACTATTTGAGGGAGTTTTACGTACCTTACGAAAACATACCCTTAAAAGTTATTGCAATTACCGAGTTTACAAGGGATTATATACTTAATACATACAAGATACCTGCAGAAACAGTCAAATTAATATATCAAGGTACTGAAGTGCAGTTATTTATTCCAAATGCCGATAGGAAGATAGAAGCTTTTAAACGCTATGTTTTACATGAAAATGCTTTTCCGGTAATTGGTTGTATTGGCACTTATGAAGAACGCAAAGGACAAATTGTTTTGCTGGAATCAATGAAAGACCTAGTAAATGGCGCATTACCAAATGCTCATTTGGTTCTGGTTGGAGAAGGTCCTGATGAGTCTATGCTTAAAGAAAAAGTTAAAGAGTTTGGACTTTCAAATAATGTAAGTTTCTTTGAATTTACACGCAACCCTGTTTTCATATTTGAACGAATTGATATTCTGGTTTTATCAAGCTTATATAAAGAAGGTTTACCAAATGTTTTACTTGAGGCTATGTCGATGGCAACACCAGTTATTTCATCGCGTATGGCAGGCGTTCCTGAGGTTGTGAAAAATGGTGTAACCGGTTTTATGGTCGAACCGGGCAACAAAGATGAACTCACGGAAGCTATCAAAAAATTATGTTCAGACAATACTGTCTTGAAGCAAATGGGAAAAAATGGACGCCGCATTATGGAAGAAAAATTTGACAAGCGAGTTCAGTTCGAAGAATTCTTGCAGTATTTTTACAAGATTACAGGAAAGTAGGCACAGCTTTTTAGTGAAAAATATTTATTGGTTTTATTGCTGTAATAATTGAATTTGTTATATGCATTTATTTTTCCACTTTTCATTTTTGGAAATAAAAGAGTATTTATTGCCCTGCCAATCTCTTTTTCCTTTTCCTATCATGCTCGCTAAGCAAGATTTTTCTTAAACGAATAGATTTTGGGGTTACTTCAACATATTCATCTTCTCCAATATATTCCATCGATTCTTCCAATGAGAACTTTATTGCAGGAGGGATTGAAATTTTATCATCTGAGCCTGCAGCCCGTATATTAGATAATTTTTTTGTCTTTGTTACATTTATTACTATATCATCATACCTTGTACTCTCACCTATCACCTGACCTGCATAAATCTTTTCGTTTGGCTCTATAAAGAATTTACCCCTGTCTTGCAGTTTATCAATTGAATAAGAAATAGAGGTTCCTGTTCCCATCGCTATTAAGGCGCCATTTCTTTTACTTTGTATTTCTCCTTTCCATGGCTCATAACCCTTAAACCTATGCGAAATTACTGCTTCACCGCCAGTGGCTGTTAATATCGGATTATTAAGTCCGATCAAACCTCTGGCTGATATTTTGAATTCAATATTTATTCTATCATCCTTTGTTTCAATATTAAGAATATCTCCTTTACGTTTGGATACGATCTTTATTACTTTCCCGGAAAATTCTTGTGGAACATTTACGTATAACAGTTCTATCGGTTCATGTTTATAACCATCTATCTCCTTAATCACTACCTTAGGTTGACCTAATTGAAGTTCGTATCCTTCCCTCCGCATCGTTTCAACGAGAATGGATAAATGTAGGATTCCCCTACCGTAAACCAATAATTTTTCAGGCGAGTTTGTTTCTTCAACCCTTAGTGCTAAATTTATTTCTGTCTCTTTAAATAATCTTTCTCTAATGCGCCTTGAGGTAACATATTTTCCATCTTTACCAAAAAATGGTGAATTGTTAATCGTAAAAAGCATGCTCATGGAAGGTTCATCAATCGTAATTGGTTTTAAAGCTTCAGGCACTTCAAAATCTGCGATTGTATCTCCAATATCAAAGTTTTCCAATCCAACTATAGCTACTATTTCACCGGATTTAACTTCTTGCTTTGTTTTTTCTTTTCCCAGTCCTTCGAAAAGGAAAAGCTCTTTAACAACCGATTTATTTATTTGTCTATCTCTTTGAATAATTGAAACCTTATCACCCATTTTAACACTTCCCCTATGTATTCTTCCTACTGCTATTCTTCCCGTAAAAGAGGAGTAATCTAACGAGCTGATCCGTAACTGTAATGTCCCAGGGTTATCTTTTGGCGGGTCAATATATTCTATAATGGTATCTAACAAATAAGTAATATCATTCGTTGGTGTCTTCCAGTCGGCTCCCATCCAACCTTGTTTTGAAGAACCATAAACAGTTGGAATATCTAGTTGTTCTTCTGTAGCATCCAGAGAAAACATTAGTTCAAAGACAAGTTCGTTTGCCTCATCCGGATTGCAATTTGGTTTATCAACTTTATTGATTACAACTATAGGTTTTAAACCAAGCTCTAATGCTTTTTGCAATACAAATCGTGTTTGTGGCATAGGTCCTTCAAAAGCGTCAACAAGTAACAGTACTCCATCAGCCATATTTAAAACACGCTCTACCTCTCCACCAAAATCTGAGTGGCCGGGAGTATCGATAATGTTTATTTTTGTTCCTTTATATCTAACTGATACATTCTTAGATAAAATAGTTATCCCTCTCTCCCGTTCCAGATCACTTGAATCCAGAATCAAATCCTGCACCTCCTGATTATCCCTGAACAAATTCACCTGATGCAGGATTCGATCGACCATGGTTGTTTTTCCATGATCAACGTGGGCAATAATCGCAATATTTCTTATATCCATAATTTCCTTAATACTTTTATATTAGCCTGTAAAAATTAAATACCCCCGACGATAAAATATATCTAACGACGAGGATTTTAGAGTGGGCGTTGAGAGATTCGAACTTCCGACATCTGCTTTGTAAGAGCAGTGTTTGTCGAGGAACAAATTGAAAAATGTGCTATAACTGTGCTACACATATGTCAATCACTGTCCACTTCTGTCATTATCGTTTATATTATAGTTGAAAATTAAAGAATTGCTTGTATAAAAAACTATAGTAGTTATTTGAGCAATAAGCTACAGATTCTTTGTAACATTTCATTAACCTCTGCCCTATGCAACTAAGGTTATAAATTATACACCAATTTTATACTTCGGTTTTTCACCGGATTTCTCCAAAAGTTCATTAATCTCTTTTTTTAATTCGATTATTATTAATTCCCTGTCGACAGTTACCTCATTGTACAATTCAAGTTCTTTGTTTCTACTTATCAATTTTTCCTCCGCCTGCTTGCGCTTCAGTTCAATTTTTTTATTTTCCAGTGCATTAATAGCTGCCGGACCCAAGCGTTTGATGTGTTCTTTGATCACATAATCATCTGCACCGGCTTTCATGCACTCAACGGCTGTATCTTCATTCATGGAACCGGTTAATATAATAAACGGGGTAAATAGACATTTATCCTGCCTAATCTTTAGAGCGGATAAACCATCGAACGTAAGTAACATATAATCGGTAATGACAAGGTCAGGGTTAAATGTTTTCAAGGCTTGAACAAAACCCTTCTCCATGTCCACTATCTTGACCGTAGTGTTTTTCAGAACTATTTGCAGCTCCCTTTCAACAAGTTCACCACCTTTATCGGATACGTACTTCATGAATAGCAAAACCAATAAATAATCTTTGTATTGGCTTGCGTCCATAGATCCTCTAAGTGCATCACGGCTATCCCAAAGAGATTTATATAATATTGATTTCTTAATAGCCATTAATTTGTTCCTTTTAAGCTAAAATAATAGGGGGGAAGGATTGGTGATTTGAAGGACTATTAGCAAAAAAAGCTGCAATATCTAATAGGATTATTAATATTTTAATTATTACCATCCCAACTAAAATCAATAATGATT
>CBDURO010000041.1:0-12317 GCA_965369995.1 uncultured bacterium
GTTATCTAACACACCTTTCTTAAAAATATAAATTCCCATAGAAGCTAAAACATATTCGCCCAATTCGGATTTCTTGATGAATGGTTGTACCTGATCACTACTCGGTTTTTCGATAAAATCAGTAATGCTATTATACCTGTCCGTAGCTATGATTCCATAACGACTTGCTTCTTCAATTGGTACTGGAATTGTAGCAATAGTTAAATCAGCATCAGAGTTAAGATGAAATTCATAGAATTTGCTGTAATCCATATTATATAAATGATCACCGGCTAAAATTATAAAATCCAAACATGGCATCTTACTAAACCGACTCCAATAGGCTCTTACAGCATCGGCAGTCCCTTGGAACCAATCTGTACTTTCTAAAGTCTGTTGAGCAGCAAGAATTTCAATAATTCCTTCGGTAAACATATCAAATTTATAGGTTTGAAAAATATGCCTATGCAGGGAAGCAGTATTAACTTGGGTTAATACGTAGATATTTTTTATTCGTGAGTTAATACAATTACTAATCGGTATATCGATTAATCGATATTTTCCTCCAATCGAAACTGCGGGTTTAGCCCGATATTGAGTAAGCGGCCATAAGCGTTCACCGCGACCACCACCCATAATTATTGCTGAAAGATTTCGTCCAATATTCATGATCAATTTTCCTTTAAAATCTGTGCATATAAATTAAGGTATTTTTGGGCAGAATTAGACCACGAATGATCCTTTTCCATAGCATTATTAATCAACTTGCTCCATATTTTTTTATCTTGATACATTTTTACCGCTTTCCGTATGGTTTTGATCAATTCTTTAGATGTATAGCGGAAAAAAATAAAACCGTCGCCATTTATTTCATTCCAATCGCTAACTGTATCGGCTAAACCACCGGTGTTAAAAACTATTGGAATTGTACCATAGCGCAGACTATAAATCTGATTTAATCCGCACGGTTCATAGCGAGATGGCATGAGGTACATATCCGAACCAGCTTCAATTAGGTGTGCCATTTTTTCATCGAAATAATTATGAAAGCTAATTTGATTTGGATATTTTTTAGTGGCTTTTTTCAATGCAAGAGAAATTTTAACATTTCCTGTTCCTAAAATCACAAGTTTGGTACCGGTTGCAATGATCTCATCAATCGTGTTAAGTATTAAGTAGAATCCCTTAGTTGTAACTAAACGCGATACCATTCCAATTATCGGTTGAGTGGAATAATTCCAATTGCATTTTTTAAGCAAAGCCCGCTTATTTCTATATTTACCTGAAATAGATTTGATTGAAAAATGATCTTTCAAAAACGAATCCGTTTGAGGATCCCAAATAGAATAATCAGCGCCATTAATTATTCCACTAAATTTATCACTATGAGTTATTAATGATTTTTTCAGACCGAATGAAAGTTTCTCTTTCTCCAATAATTCCTTTGCATAATTTGGACTTACCGTATTTAATGCATCACAATATTGAATTCCAATTGATAAGGAACTTAAACTTTTACGTCTTTTATCTCTATTTTGAAAATCGGTAAATTGTAAAAGTTTTGCTTCATCGAAACTGAACCATCCTTGATATTCAGCATTGTGAATTGTCAACAATGATGGAATATTGATATTTCTGTTTTTCAACATCCAAGGAATTAAGGCTGTATGGTGATCATTACAATGAATTAGATTAACAGAAAACAGTCCTTTATTAATCAAATCTATCACAACGTATTGGAAAAAGAAAAATCGTTTAATATTATCCGTAAATCCTTCACCGGTTTCATCAGTATATATTCCGGCTCGATGGAAAAAATAGTCGTTTTTTACAAAGAAAATATCAACACCACTTTCATCTTTGTATTGATATAGATCATATTCAAAATAATTGTCGCTAAGTTGAATATTACCTTTTATACCGGAAAATTTTATTGCATATTTTTTTTCATCAATAACTGAATAGAACGGCGTAATTACGACGACCTTCCGTCCCATTTTCGATATTTCTTCCGGTAAAGCACCGACAACATCAGCTAAACCGCCCGCTTTTGAAAATGGCGCTACTTCTGCTGAAACGTAAAGTATTTCCATTTTCTGTCTAAAATTCATTTGTAATTCTTCTTCGACGCTTTTCACACCGCGACCGCTGAGGCTATCATGTAATTCCGCATAATGACTAAATTCATTATCAACTACTTCCCGCATGTTCCAAAAGATTTGATACTGATAACCGTTCAGTTCAGTATAGATACCTTTTTCAAAAATATCGGATATCCTGCGGATAAATTCCATGCCTGATTTATGTTCACGGAATACAAGATAGTGATTAAATTTATTTGTCAAACCTAATCCATCTCCGATATTCATTTGTTTTAAACTATCAGATGTTTTGTCTTTATAAGCTGACGAAAACCGTATCCAACCGGCGGTATTTTCATAAGAATTATTATAAAATATTAATGCCCGTTCAGTTCCAAATTGATTGGAATATGCAAATACATTTTCATTTACATTTCCTTCGGTATTAAAGTAATCGTATAAATAAAAATTTTCAACACCGGAGAATAAATAACGTTTATGTATTAGTGGAAAAATATCGTACTTATGGCGTTCTATAAATCCCCAATCTGTATGTTCATCCCAATAAGCTCTACGATATTCCATGCCATATTTTTCCTCAAAACCTTCAATTTGGCTGTGTCCGAACATCGGCAAACCGGGCATAGTTACCATTAATAGAGTTACACCAAAATATTTGTCGCCTTTACCAAATTGTTTGGCAGCGGTTTCTTCATCAGGATTGTTTAAAAAGTTTACAAAACGCTTTAAAATTTCCGAATCAAATTCCAAAGTTTTCTTAATTGTAGTTCGATAGTCAGCGTTGCGCTCCATTTTCAGCATATTCATAAAGGCGCTATTATAAACGCGATGCATTCCTAAAGTCCGTACAAAATAACTTTCCATCATCCAAAATGCTTCAGCGAGCAATAATGTATCCGGTACTTCCGCTGCTACACGGTCAACCACTTCACGCCAAAACTCATTCGGAATTCTATTATTAAATTTATTCCTTGATAATCCAAATTCCGCCCGCGATGGAATATCACTACCCGATCCCGGTTCAGGGTACCAAAGTCGCTGCAAATGTTTTTTTGCAAGTGTCATTGCCGCATCAAAGCGTATAATCGGGAAATTTCTCGCTACATGTAAAATTGTCTTAATTACTGTTTCCCGAACTTCCGGATTAAGATAATCTAATTGAGCCGTATCGTTCCACGGCATCGCAGTACCATCGTTACCGTGATAGATAAATTTTTCATCACCTGTCCAATAATCCACGCGCTTAAATACAACAGCCGCATCGGTACGCGAAAAATATTTATCTTCGATAAAAATACCTACTCGTTCATCATCAGATAAATCTTTACCATTAAACGTATAAGAAGGGAATGGCGAATAATTTAACGAAAGAAACCATTCGGGATATTCAATTACCCAGTGTGAATCAATACCGGTATGGTTCGGCACCATATCGCTCGCCATTCTAATTCCACGCTTCCAACAACGCTGTTGTAAATTATGGAAAGCATCCCATCCGCCAATATCATTGGCAATTTCATATCCCAATAAGGAATAGGCAGAGGCCTCCGCCTCAGGATTTCCGCACATTCTTTTAATTTCTTTTGATGCTTTACTTCTTTCCCATAATCCGATAAGCCATAAAGCAGTGAAACCGTATTCTGCTAATTTATCCAATTCCTCATCAGGAATTTCGCTTAAATGCGCAATATGCCTTTGATATTGTTTGGATAATTGATCCATCCAAACGTAAACATTTTTAGCAATCATTACGACTTTCGACATCCATTCACAATCAGGACTGAAACGTTCGTATTCATCTTCACCAAAGTAATCGGGGATTTTTATCTCACCAGGACCAAATCCATGTAACTTTTTTTCTTCAGATATAAAATCCAGTGCGGTTAATATATTTTGTAAGAAATCTCCTAATATATATCCCCAATTATCACGGATATATTCTAATTGCTTTTGAAGCGAATTTGGCGCAATAATAGCTGGACTCCGCAACATATCTATTAAGTGTTGATTATCAGGACCAAAAGATGGTTGAGTATTAAAATATTGTTTTAACTCATCTATGATTTCAAGATATTCAGTATCCTTTTTTAAATCATTATCATCAAATAATTCACTGAATGGTTGAAAAGCCGGATTTTGGTTTTCCAACCAAAGTAATATTAATTCTTCGATAATTATTTCACGATTTGAGACTCCATTAGTATCACTACTTAAATATGATTTGGTTGTTTTTACTTTATTAAAAACATCATTTGTAGGGAATTCTTCGATATACTTTTGAAATGATTTTTCGAGTTTAACTTTTGGTATTTTTTCAGATAAATATTTTATAGCATTTTTAAATATATCCGAATTATTTTGTTTCTTATAAATAGAAATCACATAATGAATACTCTCATGAATTAATCCGAGAGCATTTAAATCGCTTGCGTACAGCGGATTATCTCGATCATTATTCAATAATTGGGTAATATTTCGTATTGTACTAAAATCATAGAGTACAATTTCCCCCGATAATTGGAATAATGATTTATCTATATTATATTTTTCACGAGCATTTCGTGAAATGTGGAACTCCCGTTTTAGGAAACATTTAATCACAACAAACTAAACGAATAAAACAAAAAATTCGTAAAACGTGAACTGTTCCTGCTGCTGCTTGTGTTTTTAATTCTTTCATTTATTCATTCATTAATTACAAACCAATTACTTCATTCCTCCATAATTTTACCACTCTACCATTCACCATTTATAATATTTCTTATTGTAATCATTGATCATGCGATATGCGGTAAAGTTTACACCGGTAATTATTGATTCGCGCATCATTGATACCCATTTATCCTGATTATTGTAAAATGTAGGAATTACTTCATTTTCTAATAATTCATATAGATGATTTGCATCAGTTTCATCATCAACGACTTCCGGATTTCCGATTCCCCATCCATTCTCACCATGTTTACACGCTTCTGCCCACCAACCATCAAGAATAGATAGATTTGGTATTCCGTTCAATGCCGCTTTCATTCCGCTTGTCCCCGATGCTTCATTCAGTCTGCGAGGTGTATTTAACCATACATCCACTCCTGATGTAATGATTCTACCTAACCATAAATTATAGTTTTCAAGATAAATGACCTTTACTTCTCCAAATAACTTTTTGGCATTTTGTACAACATCATAAATAATACCTTTTCCATAATCGTCATCGGGATGAGCCTTTCCGGCAAATACTATTTGGAGCTTGCCTTTGCCGATATTAATTAATCGGTCTAGGTCTCTAAATATTAACCGGGCTCTTTTATAACCGGCTGCCCGACGGGCAAACCCAATGGTCAATACATCATTTGATAGGGCTTTTTGAGTTTGTGAATTAGCATAACCAAGTAAAAAATCTTTATGACTTTGATGCGCTTTTATCAATTCTTCCGATAAAATTGTATCAATATTTAACAAACGATTGGGGTCTTCTCTCCATCCTGGCAAACGATTATCAAAAACTTTACGAAATTCCTTGCCAACCCAATATGGATGATATACACCATTAGTAATATATCCGATTTTATAATCCGGGAATTGTTTTTGTGCTACTTCACCATGCAGTTTGGATACACCATTTGCAGACCGACTAAAATGCATACCTAATTCAGTCATATGCAAACGACCGTTTTGTATCGAATTAATTTCAGCTAAATCTTTCCACATTAGGCCGTCCAACAATCTTTCACAACGGTCAATAGCATATTCATTATGTCCAGCCGGTATAGGTGTATGCGTTGTAAAATGACATCGTTTCCTTACTTCTTCATGATTACCATCAAACTTCTTCAACAATTGCATAATAATAAATGAGGCGTGCCCTTCATTCATATGATATGTTTCAATATCATTACACTGCAATTCTTCTAATAATTTAATTCCGCCAAATCCATGTATGGCTTCTTGTAAAATTCGATGATCTTTATCGCCACTATACAATCGTAGGGTAATAGTTTTATCATCTTTAAAATTTTCTTCAAGATTTGTATCTAGAAAATAAATCGGTATTTCATGACCGGTTAATCCAACATAGCGATACTCATAAACTTGAATCCACACATCGCGTTTGCGTAATTTCAATGTAAATTTAACAGGCAATTTCTTAAGCAACGGATTCGGATCAAATCGTGGATATACTTCAGTTTGAATTCCATCATCATCTATTCTTTGCTTAAAGTAACCTTCCTCATACAGTAATGTGACAGCACACATTGGTAACTCTATATCTGCCGCTGCTTTAATGTGATCACCTGCCAATACTCCTAATCCGCCGCTATAGGTCGGTAATTTTGCTGAAATTCCAATCTCCGCGCTAAAATATGCGATCTTTATTTTTGTTTCCTTCATAATTCCTTTACAATAATTCGTAATTCAAAAAAAATGTTTTCGTTTGGTTTAAGATTAATTTTCCAATTTGGCATTATTACCGAACTTTGATATACTTTTTCTAAACCAGCTTCGCTTCCCGATACTGTAAAAATGGGATGTCTCCATAATCTCGTCGGATTTTTAAATTTGGTTTCAACTGAAAAATTATCAAACTCATTTACAATTTTAATAGATTTAACTTTTTGCTCAATAGCCATGGAATCCAAATGATATTTAATCGGTTTTTTACCATTAATCAAATAATATCGATCTTTTGTATGTCCACCTAATAAAGAAAAATTTAATTCACAAGCATACAATCCGGATAAATTTTTATCACCTTGATTTGTCAATTCGATATCAATACTTAAGATATTTTTCTTCAAGTTCAATTTTTTCTTGATTTGCACGGGACTATCAAAAGCAATACCAAGACCCGTAAATACAATGTTTTTCTTCCTTGAAATATTAAATCCAAGTTCAGAGAAATCACCTTTTTCAGGAATATCACCTTGCACTGCTTTAAGAGAAGTTCTTACCGGTAAAAAATGGTCAATCAGCATATATCTTGGTGATTTATCAATATGGAGAACCTTATCAAGATTAGCTTCTTTGGCAACCACTGCATCATGAATAGACGCACCTGTTATCTGTTTGGTTGAAGCTCTTTCAATATCACGATGATAACTCTCAAGTTCCTGGTGCATGGTGTTTAAAATATTGAAATTCTTAGAAAAAATATCAAACTCTCGAATACATCCGCCTTTGGCACTTGCAATAATCTTTAACTTACTAGAAAGTAAATCGACTTCTTCGAACCCATCATTGTCAATATCAAAAGTACCGTTAAATAGCGGTAATATTTTACTTACTAGTTTATCAGCTGCAATCAAATTTTGATAAATGCCGTTACGTAAATGTGGTAAATACAATCCACCAAATACGCCATGCCAATAGGCACAGTTACATTGAGCTCTCCAAATATTATCCTGTATCTCTTGTCTCTTTTTCTTTGTGAATTTTTGCTTATTTTTTTTAAAAATAAATGATAAATCTGTAACTCGTTTTTGCATCCAATTCGATTCATCATATAAATTTTGAAAATTACGCCACATTCCGCCCCGTAAAAATTGTCGATTATCTTCAATTTTACCGTCATTTTCAAAATGATGAACTAAATCCGAGAACTGTTTACCTTGATTGGCGGGCAGTGTCCACTCACTCATTTCAAAATAACTGACTGTCGGTAAATAGATTCTGCCTTTAGGTTTATTTGATTGAAAATACTCCTTAAAAGTTGTGGTTTTCAACCATTTGCTATTTACTTCAAGAGCTTTAAAAAATCTATCTAACCATTGATTTTCTCCAAAACAGTTCTCAAAGGTTCCTGGCCATACTCCAAATTTTTCGGCATCATCAGCCATGACAATAACACGATGGCCACTAACTGATGCCATAGATTTTAAATAGTCAATTGCTGCTGAAGGTTCTTTAAATGGTATCGCATAGCGTAGTGTTTGACTGATCGGGAAAACACCAAGACGAGCATCTTGTTCATCGGTAGTAAAGTAACCATTCAAATCATCAATTTGTTTTCCTGCGGAAAGGAAGTGAAAATCATCTACGGCAATATAATCAATTCCTGCTTTGCTGATTTGTTTCGCAAGATGCGGTTCCCACACTCTCTCAGTTAACCACATGCCTTTCGCATCATAATTGAACCGTTTCTTGATATATTTATTTAATTTTTTAATTTGACCGATTTTATCATGATCGGGAATTACCGCTAAAATGGGTTCATAGAAACCAGCACTCAATATTTCAATTTTTCGCTCTGCGACTAATTTAGCTAAATCATCTAAGTATTTAGGATGATTTTCCTCCAACCATTCCAATAATGATCCGCTAATGTGAATAACTATTGCAACAGAAGGATATCGTTTTAGCGTATCTATAAACGGTTTATAACTTTTTTGGAAAGCATCTTCAAAAACCCAATCAAAATTTCCCACCGGTTGATGTAGGTGGATTCCGAAAATAAATTGTACTTTTTTCAATTACTACTCCAAATATTCTGCACTTACGGAAGCATATCATCAAGATTGAGATCAGGTCGTTTCATCATTGGTTTAACGATTGGATTCGGATCAAATTTTAATCTTTGCGCAGCTAAGGTTATATCGAGAATAATGTGGTTTGTGGCTATTTCTGTAATTGCTTTATTATTAGTCCAAATAGCTCGATTTCCGTTTTTTGAGTTGGCGCTACCCATAATTGTAATCTTTTGATCTTCTACTAAAATAATTTTTGGATTCCAAACTTTTTCCAGTTTTTCTTCATCCAAATTATACGAAATTGTGTTTCCAAATTGGCGATTTAATTTTGTAAAAGAAAATATTGATACTGCAACTCCACGGTTTTCTGCATCCATTAATTCACTTTCTAACTGGCTTAGCTCTTTTGCCCAGATACTTAAAAAAACTTTTTCCTTGGTTTGAGAAATTGCTTCACGCAATTTTAAAATCAAATTGCGATAACCATGTATGTACCAAAAATCGAATGCCTCGGCTTTTGTATCTAAGTTTTCTAATGCATCTGTTAATAAACTTATTCGGTCTGTGTGTAATTGACTAAAATGTTCCAATAGACCTGATGGTGGAATTGGTACATAGCGTTTTGGCGAGTTGCCAATTGAATTGATTATCCCAAGTGATTCCAATTTATTTAACACTGAATAAATTGCCGAGCGCGGTATGCCGGATTGAGTGCAAATTTCATATCCCGTAGCAGGATTATTATTCAATAGCGCCACATATGTTTTGCCTAAATTTGCGGCTAAACCGAATTCGGTAAGTAAATCAATAATTTCTTTATCAGCTGGATTTATATTCATATTAATTTATACATAGATATAGTTAAATTTAGTTTTTATTTTCCAATTTAATAACTCATAAATGAGTTACTAAGTTAGCACCGCTATGAAAAAAAATAAAAACATTAAAGTAATCATTAACATTTTCTTCATTTCTACCTTTACTTTGGCAAATAATAATTCAGACTGGGCAAAAGATGCCGTTTGGTATCAAATCTTCCCGGATAGATTTTATAACGGAGATACAACTAATGATCCCACAACAGCAAGTTTATGGGGTGTTTGGCCTTGGGAATATCAAAATTGGTGGGAAGTCTCTCCATGGACATCCGATTGGTATGAACTACAACCATGGGAAAAAGCTAATGGCAATGACTATGACTATCAATTTCAATTACGCCGATATGGCGGAGATATTCAAGGAATTATCAATAAATTAGATTATTTGCAAGATTTAGGTATCAATGCGATTTACTTAAATC
Organism: uncultured bacterium; assembly: GCA_965369995.1. Classification (GTDB taxonomy): domain Bacteria; phylum Fidelibacterota; class Marinisomatia; order Marinisomatales; family JAHJCW01; genus JAHJCW01. The sequence goes on from CBDURO010000041.1 coordinate 9,846, forward strand.
CGGTCTTTGATTCCCCTTCGAGTCATAAATATGGTGCGGCAATGTACCATCACATTGATCGTCATTTTGGTCCCGACCCCATAGGTGATACACAAATAATCGAATCGGAAAATCCTGCAGATCCTAAAACTTGGCATTGGACAGCCTCTGATAAACTATTCCTACAGTTAATAAACGAAGTTCATAATCGTAACATGCACATCATTATAGATGGAGTTTTTAATCACGTAGGATTGACTTTTTGGGCATTTCAAGATATAGTCCAAAATCGTACTAATAGTGAATATTATGAATGGTTTGCTATTGAAGGCAGTGACCTTCCAGATAAATCACATCTCAACGAATATATGGAACTCCCAAATGCTTTTATACCAGACGGAGCTATATCATTACAGTATAAAGGATATGTTGAAGATCTTCCGGCTTTTCGTCAAGATAAATTTGGTCCAATAGAACCTATTCGTAATCACCTACATAATATAATAAAACGATGGATGGATCCAAATGGAGACGGTGACCCTTCTGATGGTATTGATGGTTGGCGGTTGGACGTTGCGGAAAGATTGCAAATCAATTTTTGGAATGTTTTCGGAGAGTGGGTACGCGATATAAATCCAAATGCATATATAACCGGTGAAGTTTGGTGGGAAGATTATTGGAATAATAAACAATTTGACGCTTCACCATGGTTAGCTCCTGAGCGATTTGATGCAGTGATGAATTATCGCTTTGGCGAGGCAATGTTTAAATTTTTTATCAATAAGGAACAACAAATTAAACCATCTGAACTACAATTTATTTTAGAATCATTCATTAACGATTATGGAGAAGAAAAGTCGTTATACCTACAAAGTATTTTAGATAGCCATGATATGGAACGAATAGCTTCGGCAGTTGTAAATCCCGACCGTTGGATGGATCATGCTAATAATTTGCAATGGAACCAAGAATTTGATATTCGCAAACCCAATTTAGAGGAAAGGAACATTCAAAAAACAATTATCGCTTTTCAATTTGCTTTTATCGGAACACCATTTATTTATTACGGTGATGAAGTTGGTATGTGGGGGGCGGATGATCCAGATTGCCGCAAACCGATGATTTGGGATGAATTTGAGTATGACAATGAAACTGCACATCCGTGTGATATTTGGGAAGATTGCAATTATTCCAGACCGATTGACAAAGTGGAAGTTGATCATGATTTATTAGATTTTTACAAATCTCTTACCGCACTTCGCAATACTTATCCCGCTCTGCGCAGAGGAACGTACAAAACTCATTATTTAAATGATAATACAGGTATATTTGCTTTTATTCGTGAGTTAGACAATGAGAAGATCGTCGGTATATTTAATTCATCAAATAAAATACAATATTTATCCAAAAACATACTACCCGGTTGTAATAATTCATGGAAATTGATTTTTAGCAAATTAGAAAATAACAACTTAACTCCAAAATCTTTTGCATTATTTATAAAAAACTAATTTATCCGATAGATTAGTTGAGTTCTTTATACTTATTATGCAATTAATTAATAATAGAATTGTATTAGAAATATTCCCATATGAGTTTTAAATTCTAATCTTTTAAACGACACTCTAAAGTGAGTTACTAAATTATGAAAATAAAATATTTTATAACATCAATTGCTCTAGTCTTGTTTCCAATTTTCCTATTTTCAGGTACAACCGGTAAAATAACCGGTAATGTGATAGATCAATCTAACGGAGAACCATTAATAGGATGTAATGTTTGGATCGAAGGGACTGACCAAGGTGCAGCAACCGATTGGGAAGGCAATTTTTATATCCTTAACGTATCACCCGGAAGTTATACTTTACGTGCAAGCATGATCGGATATTCCGCTGTACGAATGACAAATATTGAAGTAAGTATAGACTTAACAACTAATGCTGATTTTTCTCTTCCAACAGAAGCGATTGCGGGTGAGGAAATCACTGTAGTTGCCGAACGCCCCTTAATTACAAAAGACTTAACTGCATCAACGGCTATTGTAAATTCATCTACATTGGAAGCGCTTCCGATAACGGAAATTTCCGATGTGTTGGAACTGCAAGCCGGTTTCGTGGATGGACATCTGCGCGGTGGTCGCGCCGGTGAAGTTGCCTATTGGATTGATGGTGTACCGGTAACCGATGTGTATGACGGAAATACTGTTGTTGATATAAACAAAAATGCCGTTGAGGAAATGCAGATCATATCGGGTGCTTTCAATGCCGAATATGGTCAAGCTATGAGCGGAATTGTTAATATTGTGACCAAAGATGGTTCAAATGATTTCCGCGGTGGTTTAACTTTTTATGGCGGTGATTTTCTCTCAACTCATGATGACATTTTTCTTAATATTAATAGTTTCAATCCAATTACTACTAAAAACATTGAAGGACATCTGCAAGGAAGCATAATTCCTGGCAAGTTATTCTTTTATGGAAATGCTCGTTGGAT
>CBDURO010000042.1:0-11916 GCA_965369995.1 uncultured bacterium
TGGGCGTAATGTTCATTTTTAGTTGTTTTTCAGCGTTTGCGATAATAAGTATACCACTGGAAAAAAGCCATTATTCTAAGATCAGACAGACCAGGATGTTGGCGATATTTTTGTTTCATTCTTCCAAAATATCCTTCCACTCCATTAGTTGATCTTGATATAATCGGGTTATCTAAATATTTGAACATATCGGGTAGAGCTTTTAATAACATACTTCGTGCCCGTTTCACATCACTAAATACTTTGCCGTTACCTGGTTTGGTTCTTATAAGATATCCAAAGCGCTGTTCCCAACTTTGAACGTTTTGAATAAATATTTCCTGATCTTCTTTGGTAAATATTGATGTTACTTGAAGGAATAATTTGCGTAAATATTTAGCATCTGTACGTTTTGGAAACATACGACACCAACTAAGCCCTTGACGTTGTATATGTACCAAACAACGTTGAATGAGGATTGATGGCCACACATTGAGTAAAGCTTGTTTTATAGCAGGATTTCCGTCGATTGTTGCACTATTAGGGTCTAGTCCCTGTCTTTTAAGTTGATGGAAAAATGATAGTAGTGATGGAGCATTTTCTGCAATATTAAAGCGACTTGCAATTACTTCTTTGGTTAGTCCATCCATCACAATGAATATACCTTTACGATTAGTTATGTAAGTACCATCTAAAATGAGATATTTATACTTATTTAAGTTCCTTGTAATAGGTGGTTCTTTATCTAAATTGGTATATATTATCCTTCGAATGCTGGAAATACTGTATCCACTGATAAGAGATAATTGCCTGAATGTATAACCTTCAACTACCCATCGTTTGAACCAAATGGAACGATTATTTTGCCTTACTTCTCGATTCTTCCATTGGTATGTATGTCCGCAATTATTGCAATACCAACGTTGTCTTCCATTAGCTTGCTTTCCATAACGTTTTACATTACTTGAGTGACATATGGAACAATGCTTTTTTTATCATTTTTTAACTTGAAATTCAAACTGGTTTGAATTTAATCACGATATATCATTACTTATCAGTGATTTACAACGATTTTAGCAACTATTTTTGAACATTACGCCCATTCTGAATGGAGTGAAGAATCCATAGTAATGATATGCTAAAAAATGGATTCTTCGTAAAACTCAGAATGACAATGGTTAACGTCTATTTAGTCATATTCATATAATCTCACAGATTATATTTCTTTACTATATAAAACCTCATGTAATATTCCTACTTAATTTATTTAATTTGACGTGAATAATCTGACAATAGTAGTCATTTTTATAATCCTTGTTGCAGGATTTATCTGGTTCAATGAGAACCGTGTAAAATGGCGTAGATGGAAAAACCCGAGTAAAACATTCCCAACCGATTGGCGCAAGATTTTAACTACAAAGATATCATATTACAATAATCTTACCGCAGAAGAAAGACCGCGTTTTGAATATAAAATTCAGGAGTTTTTACAAAATGTTCGTATTACAGGAATCAGCACTGATATAAATGAAACCGATAGACTACTTGTAGCCGCAAGTGCAATAATTCCGATATTTGCTTTCTCTGCCTGGCAATATGTAAACTTGAAGGAAGTATTACTTTATCCACATCAATTTGATAGAGATTTTAAAACGGAAGGCGGTGAGCGACGCATTCTTGGTATGGTTGGCTCGGGTTATATGGATGGTAAAATGATTTTATCTAAACCTGCATTACGTTATGGATTCTCCAATGAATCCGATAAGAAGAACACAGCCATCCATGAATTTGTTCATTTAATCGATAAAGCTGACGGCAGCATTGATGGTATTCCATCTGTCTTACTAGAAAAACAATACACAATTCCTTGGATTGATCTGATCCAGCACAAGATTGATGAAATATATGAGGGAAAATCCGATATCAATCCGTATGGTGCGACAAATAAATCGGAATTCTTTGCGGTAATCAGCGAATATTTTTTTGAAAGACCAAAATTATTGAAAGCAAAACATCCGAAGTTATACGAATTATTGGAAGAAATATTTAATCAAACTATGACTTCTAAAGTATTAAAGAAAAAATCCAAGAATATTGGCAGAAACGATCCTTGCCCCTGTGGCAGTGGAGAAAAATTTAAAAGATGCTGCGGTAAAGAGCATTATAGGTAATGAAAAACCTGCGAAAATACGGAAATCCACCTTTTACGGTAGCTGTTCTCCATGGCGGTCCGGGCGCTGCCGGTGAAACTGCTCCGGTTGCGCGTACACTTTCAAATAATTATGGTGTTTTGGAGCCATTACAAACAGTTGACTTATTAGAAGGACAAATCGCCGAATTGAAATCTGTTTTGGAAGTCAATGCAAACCTACCAATTACCCTGATCGGTTTTTCCTGGGGTGCGTGGCTCAGTTATATCTTCACAGCGAGATACCCTGATTTGGTACAGAAATTGATAATTGTTAGCAGTGGACCATTTAAGGAGAAATATGTTGCGGGAATTAATAAAGTCAGAATGATCCGTTTATCAGAGGAAGAAAGAACTGAAGTTAATTCACTATATCTAAAATTTAATGATTCAAGAATCGAAGCAAAAGATGAAGTATTCCAACGCTTTGGAGAATTGTTTTCTAAAGCTGATGCCTACGATCCGATAAAAGACGATTCCAATGAAATTATTTACGATTTTAATATCTTTCAGAACATTTGGAAAGATGCAGTAAAAGTTCGTAAAAGTGGCTTGCTATTGACCCTTGGCAAAAAGATTAAATGTCCTGTAGTTGCCATCCATGGTGATTATGATCCACATCCGGCCGAAGGTGTGAAGGAACCGTTATCTAAAATATTAAAGGATTTTCGATTTATTTTAATTGAAAATTGTGGTCATAAACCATGGATTGAAAAACAAGCAAAAGATAAATTTTACAAAATTCTTAAAATGGAAATTATTCAGTAAGTTTTATTATCAAATATTAAATATTAAGGAGTTGAAAATTGGAGAATGGAAGAATTGCTGTTCCTTCAAATGGAACCGGAGGATTGAATGGTACAAGGTCAGGTCATTTTGGTCATTGTGATGTATTTACCTTAGTTGATGTTGAAAATGGTAATATCAAAAATGAATCTACTGTATCAAATCAGGAACATGAACACGGTGGCTGTATGGTACCGGTAAATCTTCTTGCCGGACAAAATGTTGATGCATTGATTGTCGGTGGAATTGGAAGACGTCCGTTGGAAGGGTTTGCCCAAGTTGGCATTGATGTATATTTTGACTCCGTCAATCCGCATGTTAAAACTGTTGTAGAACAATTAATTGCTGATAAGTTGGAAAAAATTTCTCCTGACCAAGCCTGTGGTGGTGGTGGCGGAGATTGTCATTAAAAGTGTCCTATGGATACTTGATTAAATACTGATGAAATATAAAAATGGCTATTAGCGCTTAAAGCGCTGACAGCCATTTTACTTAATTACTTAAACAATATAAAATAAAATACTTGTGAAAAACGAAAATAGTATTAAACACAATCCTTATGTATCGGCTACTGAGAGTCCGTTAGAATTCACATTAAAAGCAGTAATTATGGGTATAATATTCGGAATATTATTTGGTGCGGCAAATGCCTACCTCGGGTTACGTGCCGGATTAACGATCTCCACATCAATTCCTGTTGCGGTGATGACAGTAGCTGCATTTAGAGCACTAAAAACAATCGGTAAAGATGGTACCATCTTGGAAGCAAATATGTCACAAACCGTTGGTTCTGCATCAAGTTCGCTTGCGAGCGGTGTGATCTTCACGTTACCTGCGCTATTCCTGTGGGGGTTTGATCCATCGTTAATCCAAATGACGCTTTTAGCGATGTTTGGTGGAATGTTAGGAATTTTATTTATGATTCCGCTAAGAAAATTTTTAATCGAACGTGAACATGGTAAATTGCCTTATCCTGAAGGAACTGCCTGTGCCCAAGTACTCATCGCTAGCGAAGTCGGCGGAAGCCGTGCTAAGAATGTTTTTATCGGTCTTGGAGCGGGAGCGTTTTTCAAATTTATATTTAGTTGGTTAAAGTTATTCCCAAGCGATATTCATTTTAAAATACCATTCTTAAGAAAAGGTGAGTTAGCAGTAGATATGTCCGCCGCGTTATTTGGCGTAGGTTATATTTTAGGACCAAGAATTTCAACTATAATGGTTGGTGGCAGTTTGCTGTCATGGGTGATAATTATACCGGTTATTGCTTATTGGGGTGCGGGACAAACAGTTCCATTATATCCCGAAACATCACTACTAATAAATGATATGAGCGCAAGTTTGATTTGGACGCGCTATGTGCGATATATTGGTGCCGGCGCGGTAGCAGCAGGAGGGATCATCACGCTTATAAAAAGTATCCCAACTATGATAGAAAGCTTTAGCATTGGAGCTAAACAGTTTAAAAATAGATTGAATAAAACGTCCATTAAAATTCCACGAACCGCACAAGATTTACCGCTCCATTATGTTTTAATAGGAGTAATATTTGTTGCAATTGGAATGGCAGTTGTTCCTTATGTTTTTGGACCGATCTCAGGAGTTTTGATGAGGACAATCGGTTCACTTCTTATTGTTATATTTGCTTTCTTTTTTGTTACTGTATCATCAAGAATAGTTGGACTTGTAGGAGTTACCTCAAATCCTACTTCAGGTATGACGATTGCTACATTATTAGGCACAAGCGCCATTTTCCTTGCCTTAGGCTGGACGGGTGACATCGGTAAAACTGCCGCGATTACTGTTGGTTGCGTAGTTGCTATTGCGGCATCAATTGCCGGGGATACATCACAGGATTTAAAAACCGGATTTTTACTTGGAGCAACACCTAAAAAACAACAGATAGGAGAATTGTTAGGAGCGTTTACATCAGCTACGTTTGTGTGTTTATCAGTAATACTTTTGAATAAAGCGTATGGTTTTGGTACAGCGGAATTACCAGCGCCGCAAGCAACTTTAATGAAAATAGTTATCGAAGGAGTACTCGATAATGCCTTACCATGGGGTTTGGTTGGAATTGGAGTTGTTATAGCTATCGTAGCTGAATTATTTAAGATTCCAAGTTTGCCATTTGCGGTTGGTGTGTATCTACCGGTTGCAACTATGATGACGGTATTTCTCGGCGGATTGCTTAGACATATCATGGAAAGAACATCGAAATCCGAAGAAGAAAAAGAACGGAGACGCGAAAATGGTATTTTATTGGGTTCAGGATTTGTTGGCGGTGAGGGATTGTTAGGCGTTGCAATAGCCGGAGTTGCGTTCTATTACGGACGTGCCCCGCGCGGAATTGGCGAAGAATGGGCAGGCGCTTTTGCACCAATTTTAGGGTTAGCTGCATTTGGGTTGTTAGCATTTATTTTTGTAAGAAGAATAATTTCCACAAAATAGATTTATGACGGATGATAATTCCATTAGAGCAATAATTCATTTAGATTTAGATGCATTTTTCTGTTCAGTTGAAGTCCTTAAAAATCCTAAATTGAGCGGTAAACCGATAGTTGTAGGTGGAAAACCTGAACAGCGTGGTGTGGTTGCTGCCGCTTCGTATCCTGCGCGGAAATTTGGAATCCATTCCGCTATGCCGATGAGTCGTGCAAAGCGATTATGCAAAGAACTCATTATCCTAACGCCAAATTTTAAGTCATATAAAACATATTCAATGATCGTTATGAAAATATTGGAGCAAGAGGCGGATTTAGTTGAACAAATCAGTGTTGATGAAGCTTTTATGGACGTAACGTCACGGATTACAAATTGGAATGAAGCAGTGGATATTGCAAAGACGCTGCAGAATAAATTATCTGTTAATATTGGTTTGTCATCTTCAATTGGTGTAGCGACGAATAAAATGATAGCAAAAATCGCATCTGATTACGATAAACCAAATGGATTGACTGTTGTATTGCCGGGAGAGGAAAAATCATTTTTAGCGCTATTAAAACCGCAAAAAATATCCGGTATTGGTCCTAAAATAACAGAGAAATTGTCTGAAATGAATGTAAATACAATCCGCGATCTATCTAAGATTCCACTTAATATTTTAGTGGCAAAATTTGGTAAGATCGGTACTGTTATGGCGCAATGGGCGCAAGGTATAGACGATCGTCTGATTCAAGTTTCAAGAGAAATAAAATCAATAAGTAATGAGAGAACTTTCCCGAAAGATATTAGTTCAAAAAACGAATTGATAATGGTATTAACGCAGTTATGCGAAAAAGTTACTAGCAGATTGAATGATAAAAAACTTTCGGCAAAGCGCGTATTTATAAAGCTTCGGTATTACGATTTTGATACACATACGACACAAAGATCGTTATCGGAACCAACTGATTCACTTGAAACAATCATGGAAGTGGCAAAGGAGTTGTTCATATACTCTTGGGCGGACAAAAAGCCGATTAGGTTGCTCGGAGTCGGAGTAAGTAATTTTGATGATGAGAAATCAGGGCAAACGGAGTTGTTTTAGCAATGAAAAAATTAACAAATGAAAGAATTAATGAATTAATACAAAAAACCGGCATATTGACCCCTAACCCCTGATTCCTGAACCCTGAAAAGTAATGAAAGATAGAATTGTATTTTCCACCGATCCGAATTATTCCGCTAAAGAAGAATCAATCTACGCTGAAGCTATGATTGACGAGAGCGAAGTACTTAAGCCTGAAAAGCAAAACCTTAGAATTTGGTTAGAAAAACGTCCGGGAGATAAGGTCGTTAGTATAATTAGAGATTTTGAAGGACGGACTGATGAATTAAAAAAAATAGAAAAAATTCTAAAAAAGAAATGTGGAGTAGGGGGAACTGTAAAGGGTAGAGAAATTATTATTCAAACAAAGGATAGACAGAAATTGTTGCAAATTCTCAATGATTTGGGGTATTTTGCTAAATTGAGTGGCGGGTAAATATTTAATTGATATTACAAAAGGATTCGACATGAAGTTTAAAACATACAGTATTTTATTTTTTATACTAATATCAAGTTTGGGCTTTTCAAAACCTGTAAAGGAGAAAAGTGTGACATTTATTGTTACGGGAAACGTTCGGGCCGAATTTAACTTATGTGGATGAAAAAGCAATAAAATGGGCGGTCTGTCCAGAAAATTATCTTATATTAACACATTAAAAAACAATAATATAAATCCTATCATTTTAGATGCCGGAGATGCACTATTTGCTCAGCCGCAATATTCATTATTAAATCTTCCAAGTGTAAAATATAAGGCAAAGGCATTTTTAGAAGGATATGAAAAAATTGGTTGCGATGCCTTGAATATTGGCGAATATGATTTAGCCGCAGGATATGAATTTTTAAAATCTTTAGAGAAAAATTCAACAATTCCATTTATTTCAGCAAATTTACGCATAAAAGACACCGACGATTTGGCATTTAAACCGTTTGTAATTATTAAACGAAATAAGTTAAAAATTGGTATTATCGGTGTAACCGATTATCTGTCACAGGAAGTCACTGAATTATATAAGGAAAATTTTTTAGAGACTGGTCAAGAACTGATAAATACGCTGAGAGGAGAGGTTGATATTCTAATCATGCTTGTTAATAGCAGTATGAATCAAAAAAATACGATTTTGGAATCTTTCAAGAATGCCGATTATATTTATCTAAGTAGAACAGTTAGCAACACACGCAGTACAATTCCGCAAAAAGATGGATATCCCATATTTTATACAATTGGTTTAAATGGCAAGCAATTAATTGAAGTTAAAACTACGATCAAAGATGATAAAAAACCAATTGCTGATGTTTCTTCTTTTGAAACTCGACTTTCCAACATTGTGCGTCAGTTAATTCGATTAAAAACCACAGAAGGTGGTCAAACCATAGAAGAAAAATATGCTGATAAACCGGAAGTTTTAGCTCAAATTAAACATTATGAAAATCAAGTAAAAGAACTTGAGAATAACCTTAGTAAAGTTGTCAATAAAAGTGAAATTAAAATTGTAGCAATGCCAATAAATATAGAATTTGATGAGGAAATGCAATCATTTATTGATAATGTATTGGAAGAAGCAAAGAATCAATAATAAATATTAAATATTTGATGAAGTACTTTATTAAACAGGTAATATATCTTATTACCTGTTCGGTCGTAGTCGGAGTATTATTTAATTTTTTACAACCTGCCGGAATTCCTATTATAGCTAAACAAATTAATGGATTTAGTGATAGTTTTCAGATTGACGAGTTTGTTATTGAATCTATTGATTTAGAAATTGCAAAAAAGTTTTTCTATGATAATGTGCTTTTCATTGATGCCCGGAACGACATTTCTTTTAGTGAAGGTCACATTACTGGCGCAATATCACCAATTCCTCACGATGAAATGGTAGATAATATATTTAAGGATTATGGATTTAATGAACCGTTTGTAGTCTATTGCGATGATGCAGAATGTGGTTTAAGTGAAGATTTAGCCTATCAACTACAAGCGGAAGGGTTCTCAAAAATATATGTATTTAGTGGTGGTTGGAACCAATGGTTAACAGCAAAATTACCGATAGAAAAATGAAAAATGGATTAAGTATTATAGTCTTAATCGCGCGGCTATTAATTGGTGGAATATTAATATATGCAAGTTTTAATAAAATTGTTGATCCTGGTGGATTTGCGAAGGCAATTGCTAATTACCATATAATACCATTCGGATTAGAGAATAGTATGGCTATTATACTTCCATGGTTAGAATTGGCCGTAGGAATCTGCCTTATTTTGGGATTATTTATTGATGGAGCTGCCTTTCTAGTAATTATTATGATGGTAATTTTCATTGTTGCAATAACATTTGCAATTCTTAGTGGCTATAATATTGAGTGTGGTTGTGGATTAAAACCCGGTGAATTGGTAGGTATTCAAAAAATCATTGAGGATTTAACTTATTTAATATTAGCGTTGATTATTTTAAAACGACCGAATCGTAGATTTGAATTATATCCAAAAATGTTTGAATAAAATGCATTTTTCGTTTTACATTTCCGCGCTATTTTTAAGTGTATTAAAATGATTTATGCGGGAGTAGCTCAGTGGTAGAGCTCCACGTTGCCAACGTGGTTGTCGCGAGTTCAACCCTCGTCTCCCGCTCAGTGGGATGCAAAGTGTGTAGCCAATCTGAGGAATACACAATTTGCGTGGAGAAAGCTGCCAAATGGCAGCTTTCTTTTTAATTTACTATACTAGTATTATGACAACTATTTAATAAATTCTACGTCAAATATTTTATAATCATACCGTAAGGAAAACGATGAAATCAAGAAGATCTATATTATTTTTATTATTTCTAGCTGTAAGTGTTCTACTAGTTAGCTGTACAACTTGTCCTTTTAAAAAGAATGTTGAAAATGTTAGTCATGTTTTAATAGATAATCCGTTTATTGTGGATTTTAATGAGTTAAATAATTTTGCTGGCGTAAAAGCTGAACATATACCTGAAGCGACTGATTTTACTCTCCAAAATGCACAAAATGAACTTGATAGAATCATCGGAATTCCTGCATCTGAAAGAGATTTTAACAATACCATACTTGCGCAAGACGATATTTGGAATTTAATTGGAAGAGTTGAATATCCGGTATATTTAATGAACGAAGTTCATCCTGATTCAGGTGTACGTGCTGAATCAGAGAAATCAATTCTGAAATTTGCTGAGTGGCAAAATAATATGAGTCTTAATGAAGATTTATATAATGCAGTAGTTGAGTATTCAAAATCGGAAGAAATAGAAACTTTAGCTCCTGTTCAAAAAAGACTGTTTGATGATATTTTAGACGATTTTATTCGTCAAGGTTTTAATTTATCAAAGGAGAAGCGTGATTCCGTAAAAGCTATAAAGAATCGCATTCAAAAAGTTGGTTTAGAATTTGGAAAGAATATTTCAACTTATACTGACACACTTATAGTAAATGAAGAAGGTATGATTGGTCTACCTGATTGGTATAAAGATCAGTATAGAGCATCAGAAGGTACCTATAAATTGGATATTAGTTATCCTACTCGTCGTCCTTTTATGCGTCTATCAGAATCAGAAGATACCAGAAAAGCCTATACTGAGAAGTTTTTGAACCGTGCTGCGGATAAAAATCTTGATGTAATTAAACAAATGGTAATTGAGCGACAAAAATTAGCAGAAGTGTTAGGGTATCCATCATATGCAGAATATATCCTTGTTGATAGAATGCCGAAGAACGCAAAAACAGTTTGGGATTTTGAAAAAAGTTTGAATGAAGCAATAAAAGCAAAGACAGATATTGAACTGCAAGAATTGTTGGGAATCAAATCAGAAAAAACTGGTATAACTGCTACAGTAATCAATTATTGGGAATTGCATTATTATACGAATCTATTGCAAGAAGCAAAATATCAGCTTGATTCAGAGGAAGTGAGCGAATATTTTGAACTTAACAACGTACGGAAAGGATTATTCGAGATTACGCAAAGTGTCTTTGGTTTATCGTATAAACAAGTTGAAAATCCAAGTGTTTGGCATCCCGATGTAGAATTATATGAGGTATATGATACAGAGACCAAGGAATTATTAGGAAACTTTTACTTGGATTTATATCCTCGAGAAAACAAATATAGTCATGCTGCACATTTTGGAGTAGCTAAAGGTAAAAAAACTGCAAAGGGTTATCAAAAACCAATTGCTTCTTTAGTTTGTAATTTTCCAAAACCAACTGCAGAAAAGCCATCATTATTACAGCATGGGGCCGGTGGAAATGTAGAAACATTCTTCCATGAATTCGGTCATTTAATACATGGTATGGTTACAACTGCTGACTATTTTGCCTATTCCGGCACTAGTGTTGATCGCGACTTCGTGGAAGCGCCATCGCAAATATTTGAGAATTGGGTATGGTATAAAGAATCAGTTACGTTATTTGCGAAACATTATCAAACAGGAGAAGTTATATCTGATGAATTATTAGAAAAAATGTTTGCTGCTAAAAACATGACCTCTGGTGGTGATATGGCATTTCAAGTATTACTCGGTATGGAAGATATGACACTATATGACAAGTGGGATCCTAAAGGTGAAGAATCAGTACTAGATGTTGCAAGACGTTTACACAAAGAAATATTAAATTGGAATGAAACACCAAATACAGCAAGAATCGCAGCATTTGGTCATTTAGATGGTTATGCTGCTAGTTATTATGGATATGCATGGGCAAGAGTTTTTTCAGCTGATATGTTTTCAGTGTTTGAAAAAGAGGGTATTTTAAATCCTGAAACAGGACGCAGATTCCGCGATGTTGTAATTTCAAAAGGCGGAACAGAAGACCCAATGGATTTGGTACGTGCTTTCCTTGGTCGTGAACCGAATAATGAGGCTTTACTTAAAAGTTTAAGTTTATAAATTAGAAGGGGCTGTATTTGCAGCCTCTTTATTCATTGTTAGATAAATCTAATTCTTTGAAGAATATTTTAGAAATTTCTTTTGCAGTTTCGTCATCTGAAAAATCATTTTTTTTCAATGCTTGCCAAGCTGTAATTAATTTATTTAAATCTTCCTCACTGCTAAATATTTCATCAAGGATTGTAGCCGGTACATTAAAATCGCGCAAACGTTCATAAATATTTATCTTAAGTAATTTCATAGTTAAAAGTACGATATTAGGAACCACATAAAACATTGAAATTCTTTAGAATAATATGATTAAGTATGATTGAATTGGATAAAAATACTTTTTAACTTCTTTGCCACATAAAGTGAGTATTTAAAAAATTTGGCGTCGTACCCAAGTGGTCCAAGGGAGCAGTTTGCAAAACTGTCATTCGCCGGTTCGAATCCGGCCGACGCCTCAATACTGCCCGGGTGGTGGAATTTGGTAGACACAAGGGACTTAAAATCCCTCGGATGATGAGTCCGTGCCGGTTCAAGTCCGGC
>CBDURO010000043.1:0-11881 GCA_965369995.1 uncultured bacterium
TTATCCGTTTTATTATGAAATATAATGAGGATTGTTTCATAAAAAATGTAGCCTATATTACTTTTGTAGAAGTTAAGTATTGCAGTAACTTCCGCACGTTATTTTAAGTGATGGGCTCGTAGTTCAACGGATAGAACAAGTCCCTCCTAAGGATTAGATAGAGGTTCGATTCCTCTCGAGCCTACAAAAATATTGTTTTGAATAGGAAAATTAAATGTTAAAACCAAAAAGAAAGATTTCTAAACAAGAAATTAAAAAAGATCCGTTTCTAGAATTTATCAATAATGCGCAACAATGGTTTCAAGATAAGAAAAAACTAATTTACCAAGTTACTTTTGGAGTTATTGCAGTTGTTGCAGTTATATATTTTTTAAACAATAGTAGAGTCAGTTCAGGGAAAGAAGGGGAAGCTTTACTTGGCAAAGCGTTATTATCTCAAGATATTGGCGATATCGAGAATGCGAAATTCCAACTACAAAACTTAGTTGATGATTATGACGGAACTAAAGCCGGTGTTGAAGGAAAATATTATCTTGGTAAGATGTCTTTTGACGATGGAGAAATTGAAACGGCCGATGAATACCTAAATGAATATGTAAAAAAAGGTAACAATGCAATATTGATGACAACTGCTTATAAGATATTATCTGAGATTGCTACAAAAAATAACATAAGCGAGGACGCAGAGAAATATTTACAAAAAGGAACAAAAATTTCTGAAAATACAGTTTATCATCAGGAAATGTCATTATTATTAGCAAATCAGCTATTTAAAAATGGTAAAATTAATAAAGCAAAGAAAATTGTTGATGATATATTACAACAAGAAAATATTTTATTTTCTATTAAAAAAACTGCTGAGGAACTGCAGGGACGTATTGAAGGGGTAAAATTAGCAGTTAATTCCTTGTAAAATAATTAAATAACAGATAAATTCGGCGATGGAAAGTGGGTGATTTGCCCACTTTTCGTTTGTATAAGATGGATGAATTAGTACAAAATATTAAAGATTTACTAGATCCTGAGATTCATTTGATGGATGTCCAAGAGAACCATCAGAGAGATTCGGTGAAAGTCGTTGTTGATTCGGAAAATCCGATAAGCATCGATGAAATTGCTAATATTACACGTACAATTCGTGATTCAGAAGTGATTGACAAATATTTTCCAAGTGGTTATAAAATGGAAGTTACATCAATAGGAATTACTGCAAATTTAGAACAACCGTTTCAATTTAAGAAAAATATTGGTCGACAGTTAAATTTAAAGCTTATTGTTGAGGATTCTTTCAAATCAGTGAAAACAACATTAAAAGATATAGATGAAAAAGGAATATTCATCCAATTGAAGGATGAAATTAGACATATTAACTATGCCGATATTAAACAGGCAAAAATAATAGTGTCATTTAGTTAGTATTGGAGGAATTTTGATAAATAGAGAATTAATCGAAGTATTTTCTGAGATAGCGCGCGAAAAAAATATTGATCGTACTGAACTTGGTTCAATAATCGAACAATTATTTTTATATATTATTGAAAAACAAAATGGTGATTCATCCAATTGCAGTGTCATAGTTAATCTTGACAAAGGTGAAATAGAGATTTATTCCGAGAAAACCATTGTTGATAAAGTTGAAGAGCCCCATATTGAAATTACACTCAAAGAAGTGTTAAAAAAAGATCCTGACTTAAATGATTTGCAAGTTGGAGATCCATATGTTGAAGTTATTGAGCCTACCGTCTTTAGCCGAAGAATTATTGCGCATGCCAAACAATTCTTTTCTCAACGGATTATAGATGTAGAAAGAAATTATATTTACGAAGATTATGCTAATCGTGTAGGTGAAATTGTTATTGGAGTTGTTCATCAAGTTCAACGGGAAAATATTTTTATCAATATTGATCATGCTGAATTACGGATGCCGCGTAGAGAACAAATTCCGACTGAGAGATTTCGCCGAGGCGATACAACGCGCGCAGTAATTAAGTCTGTTGAGATTACAGCGAAAGGTCCTGATATAATCGTATCGCGATCCGATAACCATTTTTTGTTCAAATTATTTGAGATGGAAGTCCCCGAAATTGAAGACGGGATAATAGAAATAACAAAGATTGCCAGGCATCCCGGTGAGCGTGCGAAGATTATAGTAAATTCCAATGATAGACGTATTGATGCTGTTGGAGCTTGCGTTGGAATGCGCGGAAGCCGTATTCAAGCCATAGTTCGTGAATTGAACAACGAAAAGATTGACATTGTGAATTTTAGTGAACGTCCTGAAGTTCTTATTGCACGGGCCTTGTCACCTGCAAAGCCAATAGAATTACATATTGATGATGATAGACAATATTGTGTTGCAATCTTTGATAAGGATGATTTAGAAACAGCTATTGGCAAAGGTGGCGTTAATATCAATTTAGCCTCACAATTGACCGAATACCGGATTGATGCCTACAATGCCAAAGAATATGAAACTTTTCTTAAGAATCAGGAAATTTCTTTAAAAAGTTTACCTAATTTTCCAAAAGATGCAATCCAAGGATTATCTGAGATTTACATAAATAACGTAGCAGCATTATTAGCTGCAAACGAGAATAAATTACTCACAGCTGATGGTGTGACAAAAGATCGTTTGGAAGAAATTTATAATATTGTTCAATCCTTTATAGAAGTTGATACTGAATCAGATAATTCTGAAGATACAGAGGATAATTGAACTGAAGAAAATCAGGAATAATAAAGTAGGATACTATTAATTGATGGCTAATCGACCACTTAGAATATTTCAAATCGCTAAAGAGTTAAATATCTCTCATACTGAAATTTTATCCTTTCTAAAAAATAAAGGTGTTGAAGTCACAAGCCATATGTCTCCGGTTGATGAAAATACACATCAATTGATTTTATCGGAATTTGCAAAAGACAAAGCCAATGTAGAACGATACCGCAAAGATCAAGTTCGACGAGAAATACATGATATTCGTGTTAAGGAAAGACAAACCACCAGTAAAAAATTAAAATTATTATCATTAGATGAACAAAGAAAATTAGAAAGTAAAGAAGATCAGAAAGCCAAAGAAGAAGAGATAGCAAAAAAGCAGAAAATCGAAGAAGAAAAGAAAAAAGTAGAAGAAGAAAAAAGAAAAAAAGTTCTTAAAACAGCGACAATTGAGAACAATTTACAAGTAAAAGATGCTAAAACAATTTCTGATGATTTGAAAACAATAGACGACAAAAAGAAGAAAATAGTAGTCGAAGAAAGTCGGGATTTAAAAGTTAAACCATCGCAAAAACATAAACTTAGAAAAATAAAATTATCTACTATACAACCACGGGGCGGAGTAGGTGTAAAAAGAGGTAGTACAGTTGAGAAAAAAGATACTACAGCTACACAAAAAACTAAAGATCGCGTCCGCCAAACTTTAGCAAAAATTGATTCACGAAAAAGGAAAAAATCATATAAAAAAGATCGCTTTGAAAAAGATGATCTAAAATCATCTGATAGTATTAATATAGTAAAAATATCAGAATTTTCAAGCGTTGACGAATTATCAAATATTTTAAACGTTCCATCAGGAGAAATTATTAAAACATGCTTTGGTCTTGGTATGATGGCTACTATAAATCAAAGGCTCGAATGGGATGTGATAGAACTTTTAGCTGAAGAATTCGGTTTTACTGTAGAAAAAGAAATCTCAGATGGAGGAGAATTGTTCTCTTTTGAAGAAACTGCAGAAGATATTGAGAATGCTGTTCCAAGAGCCCCTGTTGTAACAGTAATGGGACATGTTGATCATGGGAAGACATCAATATTAGATTATATAAGAAATGAGAACGTTGTTGCAGGAGAATCCGGTGGAATTACACAACATATTGGGGCGTATAAAGTCGAAACAGATAGTGGTACAACAATTACCTTTATCGATACACCCGGTCACGAAGCTTTTACAGCAATGCGAGCTAGGGGAGCACAAATTACAGATATTGTAGTGCTTGTAGTTGCTGCGGATGATGCTGTGATGCCTCAAACGATTGAAGCAATTGATCACGCAAAAGCCGCTGGCGCTCCATTAGTAGTTGCCATTAATAAAATTGATAAACCCGGAATAGACATTGATCGTGTTAAACGGCAATTAGCCGATCATAACGTATTGGTTGAAGATTGGGGTGGAAAGGTGCAAAGCATTCCTACTTCTGCAAAAAATGGTGATGGAATTGATGATTTACTATCGGCAATCTTACTTGAAGCTGAAATGCTTGAGTTAAAAGCAAATAGAGATTGCCTTGCTAAAGGAACAGTGATTGATTCCCGGCTTGACAAAGGGTATGGACCCGTCGCAACTGTACTTATTCAAAAAGGTACTCTTAAGATAGGAGAGCCATTCCTTTGTAATAATTATCCTGGTAAAGTACGTGCTATTATGAATGAAAGAGGAAAAAGAATTAAAAAAGCTTACCCTTCTGATGCAGTACAGATTCTTGGTTTCGAAAAAGTAGCGCAAGCAGCTGATGTATTTGTTACAATAGAAAATGAACGCGACTTGAAGCGTATCGCAAGCGAAAGACAACGTCGACGTCGCGAAATTGAACAAAAGAAAATTGTTGCTTATACTTTAGATTCTATGTCACTGATGATCAAAGAAGGCAGTATGAAAGAATTGCCGATTATTATTAAGGGAGATGTAGATGGATCGATCGAAGCATTAAGCGAAACACTTATGAAGCTAAATACGGGAGAAGTTGGTATAAATGTGATTCATAAGTCTGTTGGTATGGTTTCCGAATCCGATGTATTACTTGCAGAAGCTTCTAAAGCTGTGATAGTTGGATTTAATGTGCAAGTCGGATCTAATGCCAAATTACAAGCAAAACGAACCGGCGTTGATATAAGAACTTACAAGATTATATATAAGGCAGTTGAAGAAATTAAACTTGCATTGGAAGGATTGTTAGAACCTGAACTAAAAGAAGAAATAGTTGGAAAAGCAATCGTACTAACTCAATTTAAAATTCCAAAAATTGGTTTCATAGCGGGCGCAAAAGTGGAAGAAGGAATTATCACGCGGAATGCAATAGCGCGTCTAATACGTGACGATGAGGTTCTATATGATAAACAAGCTATAACGTCGCTAAAACGCTTTAAAGATGATGCTAAGGAAGTGAAAGAAGGTTTAGAATGTGGTATCGGTTTAGAAGGCGTAAAAAAATATATTGAGAATGATATCATAGAAGTTTATGAAATCATTAAAATAAAACGGAAACTTGAAGAATCTTGAGAACAGAAAAACCATACAAACGTACCGAAAGAATTGAACATCAAATTTTAGTAATACTTGGTGAAATTGTAACAAAATACATTGATTTATCACATCTTGGATTCATCACATTTACTAATGCTCAAATATCCGCCGATTTTAGGCATGCCAAAATATTTTTTAGCATAATTAATGCACGCTTAGATCGTGATGATATTATTAGTGGAATGAACAAATTGCGTGGTCCATTTCGGAAATATTTAGCACCTGAATTACATATAAAATTTATTCCGGAATTACAATTCTACTTTGATGAAACAATCGAATATAGCGAAAATATCGAAAGATTGATGAGTTCCATTAAGACTGATAATTAATGATAATTAATATTTACAAACCTGTTGGATGGACGTCTTTTGATGTTGTTAAAAAAATTAGAGGAATCACTAAAGAGAAAAAAGTTGGTCATGGTGGTACGCTTGATCCCTTCGCTGAAGGAGTATTAATCATTGGTACTGGAAAAGATACTAAAAAGCTTTCTGCTATTAGTTCTGATTACAAATCATATATGGCAACATTAAAGTTAGGTGAAGAGACTAATACATTGGACGTAGAAGGAGAGATTGTTGCGAAATCTAATATTCCAAAATTAACAAATAAATTTATTAAAAATGTGCTTAATGATTTTTTAGGAAAACAAAAACAAATTCCACCAATGTTTTCAGCAAAGAAAATAGGCGGTAAAAAATTATATGAATTAGCTAGAAAAAATATTGAGATTGAAAGAGAGCCTATCGATATTGACATAAAAGAAATAAAATTGATTGATATTATTAATAGTGAGATTATTTTTCAAGTAACTAGTTCAAAAGGAACATATATCCGTGTCTTGGGTAGTGATATTGCGAAAGCATTAGGTACTGTAGGACATTTGACAAAACTAGTAAGACAATCGGTTGGTGAATATTTTGTAGAAGAAGCAATTAAAATTGAGGAATTTGAAATAAAATGGAAAAATATTTCAGTATAGAAGATATTCCTCAAATTAAGAAAAGCATACTCACGATAGGTACTTTTGACGGGTTGCATCGCGGTCATCAAGAGATATTGAAACATTTGGTATCATTAGGTCAAGGTAAGGTTATTGACTCTATCGTTGTAACATTTGACCCGCATCCTCGACAGGTTCTTTCTAATGAAAATATATTATTAATCCAAAGTTTAGAACAAAAATTGACAATTCTTGAAAAGTTGCAAGTCAATATTGTAATTATAATCCCATTTACACGAGAATTTTCGAATTTATCGGCAGATACTTTTCTAGACACAATTGTTATGCCAAAATTAAATCCTGAACATATTGTACTTGGTTATAACCATCATTTTGGCAAGGATAGAGAAGGTTCACCAATATTTATGAAAAATTATTGTAAAGAACATAATATTGGATTGGACATAATTAATCCCGTTTCTGATGAAGGAAATAATATATCGAGTACAAGTATTAGAGATTTAATTACAAATGGTTTCGTACGGCGTGCTTCGTTTGAATTAGGAAGAGTATTTGGATTTAATACAAGAGTTGTACATGGAAAGGGAAGAGGTCATTTACTCAATTACCCAACCGCTAATATAGTCCCAATAGAAAATAATCAATTATTACCAAAACCGGGAGTATATTTAACACGTGGAAGAGTTAATGGACATCAATTGTATGGAATGTGTAACTTTGGTGTTAGACCAACATTCAGTGAGGAAGAGTTAATAATGGAAGTCCATTTTTTTCATCCTGAGATCACTGATTTATATCAACATAAAGTTTATATCGAATTTTTGGAAAGAATTCGAGATGAAAAAAAATTCAAATCTAAAGATGATTTGAAAAAACAATTAATTAAAGATGAAATATTATGTAAGAATCTGCAAAAAAAATATATGCAGACATAAATAGGAGAAAAAATGCCACTTAGCGCAGAAATAAAAAAAGAGATTATATCCAAGTATGGAAAAAATAACATTGATTCTGGTTCACCAGAAGTACAAATTGCATTGCTTACTCAAAGAATTCGTGATCTTACGGAGCATTTAAAAATACACAAAAAGGATAAACATACTCGTCACGGTTTAGTAAAATTGGTATCACAGAGAAAAAAACTAATTAAATATTTAATTAGAACTAATCCTGAGGCATACCCAAAATTGATAAAAGATTTAGGAATTAGAGGTTAAATATTTTAATGAAAATTTATAAAAAAGAGATAGGCGGAAGAACGCTTATTATTGAAACAGGTAAAATTGCACGTCAATCCGATGGTGCAGTAATTGTAACTTATGGAGAAACTACGATTTTGACAGCAGTGAATGCCGCAAAAGAACCAAGAGAAGGAATAGATTTCTTTCCCTTACAAGTTGAATATCGGGAACGGCATTACGCCGGTGGGAAAATTCCGGGAGGATTTTTTAAGCGAGAGGCAAGGCCGTCTGAAAAGGAGGTCTTGACAAGTCGCTTAACAGACAGGCCAATACGTCCGTTATTCCCAAAAGATTTTAAAAATGAGACACAAGTAATTGTAACCGTTCTCGCAAGCGATGGGAAAAATCCCTCTGGTGTTTTAGCGGGAATAGGTGCTTCAGCTGCATTATCAATATCGAATATTCCGTGGAATGGTCCGATAGCAACAGTCTCTGTTGGAATGATAAACGACAAGTTTATCATTTTTCCAACAATCGAAGAACTAGAAGATTCAAAAATTGATTTGATTGTTTCTGGAAATGAAAATTCAATCGTAATGGTTGAAGGTGAATCTAAGATCATTTCTGAAGAAACATTTATTGAAGCACTCAAATTTGCTCATACTAGCATAATTAATATTATCGATATGCAGAAAGAGATGATTAATGATCTTAATGTTGTTAAACGAGATATTCAACCAATTGAGAAAAATGAAAAACTTGAGTTACAGGTTAATAAATTAGTTGAAAAAGAAATTAAGAAAATCATCAAAATTGCTGATAAAATGGAACGTCAAAATGCATCTGACTCATTACAGATGGATACTTTAGTAAAATTAGAGGAAGAATTTCCTGAATCAGAAAAAGAAATAAAGGGCATTATTGATGATAAATTTAAAACAGCTTTTCGAAATCAAATTCTTGACAAAGGAATTCGTTCTGACGGAAGAAAATTAACAGATATTCGTCAAATCACAATTGAGCAGGGTATTTTACCTAGAACACATGGGTCAACACTTTTTACTCGCGGTGAAACACAAGCTTTGGTTGTAACGACTCTTGGATCTAAAAGAGATGAACAAATTGTTGACGGAATGGTTGATGATTATAAAAAGAGTTTTATATTACATTATAATTTTCCTCCTTATTCAGTAGGAGAAGTAGGGCGAATTGGTTTTACAAGCCGAAGGGAAATCGGACATGGTAATTTAGCGGAACGTGCTTTAAAACCCGTGTTACCTGATTATGATGAATTTCCCTATACCATTCGATTAGTTTCTGAAATAATGGAATCAAATGGTTCATCATCTATGGCATCGGTGTGCGGAGGATCATTAGCATTAATGAATGCAGGAGCAAAAATCAAAAGCCATGTTTCCGGTATTGCTATGGGTTTAATTCTTGAAGGTAAAAAGTACGCTATTCTTAGCGATATATTAGGTGTTGAAGATCATTTAGGTGATATGGATTTTAAAGTTGCCGGTACTAAAGATGGTATTACCGCAATTCAATTAGACCTTAAAATTGATGGAATATCTTTTGAATTGATGGCAGAAGCTCTCGCGCAAGCAAAAGTTGGACGATTGCATATTCTAGATTTAATGCAAAAGGCATCTCCTGAAGCAAATAAGATATCAAGTTATGCACCAAGAATTTTATTCTTGCAAATTGATCCGGAAAAAATAGGTGCTTTAATCGGTCCTGGCGGAAAAAATATTAAGCAAATTATTGCTGATACAGAATGCGATGTTAATGTTGAAGATGATGGAATGGTCACTATTTCCGGTGATGATGTGGCAAAATGTAATGATGCAATAGAATTGGTAAAAGCAATCACGTTTGAACCTGAAATCGGTATGGAATTCGATGGTATCGTTACCCGATTAATGACTTTTGGAGCATTTGTCGAATTTGCGCCTGGTAGAGAAGGTCTTGTACATATATCTGAATTTGACTGGAAACGGACAGAGCGCGTTGAAGATGTTGTAAAATCCGGTGATATTATGCGTATCAAATTAATTAAAATTGATGACCAGGGTAAATTAGCTTTTAGTCGTAAAGCTTTATTACCAAAACCTGAAGGATATAAACCTCCCGAAAGGAAAGAGAGAGACAATCGGAATAAAAGTTATGGTAATCGAGATAATCGTGGAAGGAGAGATTCTTCAAGAAGACGTAGATAAAGAAAAGGGCGTGATTAAGCGCCCTTTTTATTTAACACTATAGGATCATTTATGAAAAGTGTGAATGTAAATCAAAATATTATAGATTTAGAATATGCTGTACGAGGACCAATTCCTCAACGAGCTGCTATATTAAAACAACAAGGGAAACAAATAATTCCTTGTAATATAGGTAATCCACAAGCTCTCGGGCAAAAACCAATTACATTTTATCGTGAAGTATTATCTTTGCTAGAAAATCCTAATTTAATTAATAGAGAAAAATATATATCTAAAAATTATATCGGTGATTTTGATAATATTTCCAATTATGCAGTTGAGATTAGTGAATATTTACTTAACAATATGGAGAGTGGATTGGGTGGTTATACGGAAAGTAAAGGATATTATTTTATCCGCGAATCGATAGCAAATTTTATTGATAAACGAGATAATATCGATTCATCGAAATCTAACTTGCAATCAAATCCTGATAATATTTTTCTGACAGACGGCGCCAGTGAAGGTGCAAAAGCAATATTAGAGTTATTGATTTCGGATGAAAATGATGGAATTATGATTCCCATTCCTCAATATCCGCTATATTCTGCCACAATAAGACGTTGTGGTGGCACACAAGTTAATTATTATCCTGACGAAGATAGTGATTGGACATTAAATAAAGATATTTTAGTAGAATCATTTCAAAAAGCAAAAAATAATAAGATAAATATTAAAGCAATAGTTGTCATAAATCCTGGAAATCCAACCGGCGCTATTTTAGATAAATCGAGCATTATGCAAGTTATTGATTTTGCTGAAGAAAATGAGTTAGCTATTATTGCTGATGAAGTGTATCAAGAAAATTTATATGGTGGAGAATTTATATCATTTTCAAAAGCTATTAGTAATAGGAGTATTCCATTATTTAGTTTGCACAGTGTATCCAAAGGTTTTTATGGTGAATGCGGTCAAAGAGGTGGATATCTTGAAGTAAGAAATCCACCACCCGTAAGCAATAGTACTTTATCATTTACAGAACTATTATTTAAGGTATCTTCAGTCAATCTATGTTCCAATACCATTGGTCAAGCATTGGTATATCTCATGGTAAATCCACCACAGGAAGGCACAGATGCTTTTGATAAATTTGCTCAAGAAAAACAGACTATTTTAGATGACTTATTCAACAAAGCAAATATAATCAGAAAATCATTTAAAGAAATGGATGGAATGGAGTGTTTTGGAAAAATTGGAGCTCTCTACCTATTCCCAAGAATAAATAAACTACCTCCCAAAATAACTGATTTCGAATATTGTATGACTTTATTGGAAGAAACCGGATTATGCGTTGTTAATGGATCGGGTTTTGGACAAAAACCGGGTACACATCATTTAAGAATTGCTTTTCTACCTTCAATAGAATCATTAAAGAGTGTATTGCCAAGTTGGATTAATTTCCATAATAAATTTGTGAACTAATAGATTGTATAAAATACTTATTCAATATAGCTTAATATTAGATCTTCCAACGATTAGATAAAGTATTGCTTAAAACAATATTTATTAATAAACTAAAGTAATACTTTAATACTAAATAAATGACAAATACTGACACAGAGATAAAAAAATTATATTACTCAATAAGTGAAGTATGTAAACTTACCAATCTGAAATCCTATGTACTAAGATATTGGGAAACGGAATTCCGTGAATTAAAACCACCAAAAAATAGAGCAGGGAATAGGACCTATCGAAAAAAAGATATTGATACCATCAATAAAATCAAAGAATTGCTATATGACAAAAAGTTTACAATCGAGGGTGCTAGAAACCAATTAGCAATAACTCCACAAATCTCTGATGCTTCAGATGATGATAAAACTGAAAAAAGTAAAACCACAGTAACAAGCACAAAAGAAGCATCGGTTTTACTTGAAGTACGCAATCAGCTCAAATCAATATTAGATATTATAAATAGTTAATATTAAATTTATTTTTCTTTCTTAATTTCCAATTAAATCGGGGCGTAGCGTCCGGCAGTTGCCAGATAAGCGCGTCCCGACTTGTCGGGAAGGTCGGGAGTTTATATTAGATTAAAATTAGTATTAATAATATTCTTAATTCTGTAATTTCGTAAATTCTCGGGGCGTAGCGCAGCCCGGTTAGCGCGCTTGACTGGGGGTCAAGAGGTCGCGAGTTCAAATCTCGCCGCCCCGACGGTATCTAACG
>CBDURO010000044.1:0-11746 GCA_965369995.1 uncultured bacterium
TAGTATCAGGAATAAATTGGCTAAGTTCATTTAATGTTTTTTCCTGATGTGCAAGAAAGAATAAGCCGGAGTATCCGGCTGATAATATGGCTGATAGTGATTGTTGGTTGTCATCATGTACTTTGGATATTGCACGGCAAAGATTTTCGTATCCTATTTGATTTTCCGCTAAAAGAATAACATCGTCTTTAGCGGTAATAATATTTGTTCCGGCGATTGGTAAGATGCCTGCTGCTCCTGCATGCTGTACAAAACGTATAAAACCCCAAACACCATTTGTTTCTGTAAGCGCAAGATGTTGCATGCCTTGCTTCTTTGCTTGAGTAAGTAAGGATTGTTGCGTAGCAGTTCCACGCATTTGAGAAAAATTGGAGTGAACGTTGAGATGTATAAACATGCTTAAGCACTAAGAAATTGCGGTAAAATCTTGATGGAGGAACTTTGACATCAGTGGTGGTTTTTGTTTTGGCATATTTCCTAAAGCTGAGGCGGAATGTATACTGTTAGCTCCATGTTTGCGACGAATGATATCTAAAGCGTTGGATAAATTATTATTTTTGATATTTTCTGTTTCAAAAATAGAAGTTTGGTTTGCAAAATAAACAAATTTAGAAGCATCAATTATAATGGTGCGAATCCGATTACGGCGATAATTTGCCAGATCAAATAATCTATAACATGTTTTTACGATTGATTTGTCATTAGTTGCAACAAAGACATCGTGGCGTGCCTTACGCAAACCATCAGTATAGTGAATTTCCAGTTTAACATTTTTTGCAATTTGTTGACGCTTGCGTAACTGAAAGGCAATTTGTTCAGCCATAGTTTTAACAATCGAGCGTAAAATAAATTGGTCATTGGTATCCTGTGGTATAACGACCTGCTTAATAATATGGTCTCTTAAAGCCGGGGGGCGGACAGCAGATGTGTCTTTACCTTGCGTCTCTCTCGCCACCTGTCTAAAATGTTTTCCGAAGATGATAGAACCTTCTTGCGTGCTATGAACAATTTTTTGAATATCATTAACCTGGTTAAGATATAGAAATTGCACCATTTTTTTTACTTGTGGTAAATGAACAGATGGCAAGATAGGTGATTCTAGCGGTGAGAGGAAGCGTGGTTCTTCGCCGATGGTTATTTCGTTGATGGTCTCCGGCACAACGGCAGTGGAAATGCGACTCACCAACTTATTGATGCTAATACCAATTATACTAGCCAAGCCGGTTTTATCTGCTATGACTTTGGATACCGATAAACCTGCCTGCTGATAGCTGGGATACAAATGCTTCATGCCTGTCATGTCAAGATAGAATTGCCCGAAGTCGGCAGGTTCTGCGATTGGCGTAAAGGTCGACACCGTTTTATAAAGATATGAATTAAGGCGCGTATATAAAGAACGATTATAAGGCATCAATAAAGCGCTGTGGCTCATTTTGCGTGCTAAAGATAGCTTCATGCCACGATACAAGCCCTCTTCTTTTGCCTCGTGAGATACGGAAACAATTGTGCCATCTTGTTGCTGTGATGAAATAATAGCAACCGGACGCGTACGCAGAGTAGCATCCATCAAACGTTCTGCTTGAAGTTCAAAATCCTTTAAACGTATGTGAAAAATAGAAGCAGCCATAAACTCACTACTTCTGTTTTATTAATATTCTCTAAAAGAGTAGAGCACAACGCCATTGATCTGAAAATTGTCAGTATCCTGAATCTTAATAATGGGAAAGTCCGGATTCCTGGGATGGAGCTCCACTCCATGTTCCTTAGGATAATAACGTTTTAAAGTAGCTTCACCATTTATGAGCGCTATCACCATTTGTCCGGGTTCTGCTTGCGGCGTTTTCCGCACAATTATATAATCTCCATCTTCGATGTGATCATCCTGCATGGAATTCCCTTTGACTCTAAGGACAAAATTATCAGGACGTACAAAGGGTGCTGGTACATTAATGGATTCAGCATTTTCCAGTGCCTCAATCGGTTCGCCGGCGGCAATCATTCCTAAGAGCGGTAGAACTGTTGGTACGGCGTGCTCTTCCGAAAGGATAAGCGCTCTTTTACCATTAGGACCACGGGCACGGTGTATGTATCCATCATCCGATAATGTTTTTACATACCAATGCACCGTTCCTAACGATGAAAACCCTAATTTATACATAATTTCTTCGTAGGACGGGGCCTGACCGTTCTCTATCGTGTAACGCTGAATGAAGTCCAAAAAACGTTGTTGTTTGTATGATATTGGCTTTTTCATAGTATACTCGTAAGTTTCTCGTAAGTATTTTAATGGTTTTGTCAATGGAATGCAAGAAAAATCTTAGTAATATTGTTGGAGACTTATAAAACATAAAGATATATAAATAAGAACTATGAAAAAATCACCCGTAGTATTAATTATTTTAGATGGTGTAGGATATAATGAGAATCCTAAAGGAAATGCCGTTTTAGCAGCCCATACACCCAATTTAGATAGTTACTATCAAAAATATCCGTGGACCTTATTAGATGCCTCTGGAGAAGCTGTTGGATTGCCAGCCGGATTCCAAGGATCAAGCGAAGTCGGTCATTTAAGTATGGGCGCAGGGCGTATTGTTAAGCAGGAATTGAAGCGTATCAATGACAAACTCGAGGATGGTTCACTTTTTGCAAACAAGAATTGGCAAAACCTGATTGAAAATTGGAAGAAGAACGATTCGCAATTCCACTTTTTTGGACTATTGCAGGATGAAGGCGTACACGCTCACCAAGATCATCTATTCAAATTGATGAAGCGTGCACGACAAGAATTTCCCGAAGGGAAAATTGTAATACATCTGTTCTTGGATGGTCGTGATACACCGCCAAGAAGTACTTTGGAATATTTTTATACTTTACGTCAACAAATGGAGGCAGTCGGGAATTGCACAATCGGTACAATTATGGGTCGTTATTATGGAATGGATCGTGTAAAAAGTTGGGACTTGACCGATCAAGCGTATCATTGCATTGTTGATGCAATCGGTAAAAACACCACTGAACCGGAAGTCGCTATCAAGGCTTCTTACGATAATGATAAAACACCATCCGGCGTTGATATGTTCGATGAATATATTGAACCGTATGTTATTGATGGTTATTCCGGTATGAACGATGGCGATGTAATTCTGCACACCAATTATCGGCAAGACCGCGCAATACAACTGACAAGTGCATTTGTTAATAATGATTATCCGGGAACATTGAAACGCAAACCGCAAGTTATGTATGTTGGACTCACCCGCTATTATGATGAATTCGAAGACTATTTATTAGGCGGAATGGATGAAGGTGACGAAAAATTAGATAATTTAGTAGGGCAAGTAATATCGGAAGCCGGATTAAAACAACTACGCTTGGCGGAAACGCAGAAATTCCGCCATGTAACGAGTTTTTTTAATGGTAAATCCACAACTCCGTTTGCCAATGAAGACCAAGTTGAAGTGCCCAGTCGGTTTGATCCATCGAGCTTTGCCGAGCATCCTGAAATGGAAGCTTACCACGTTACTGATGAATTATTGAAACGGATTAAAGACAATCCCTACGATTTTATTTTAGTAAACTATGCCAATGGCGATATGGTTGGACATACCGGAGATTTTGATGCTGCAAAGCATGCAGTTGAAATACTTGATGAAAATCTTGGCAAAGTTATACCACGCTTGTTGGAATTGGATGCAAAAATATTACTAACTGCCGACCACGGCAATTGTGATCAAATGATTGATTATGAAACCGGACAAGTGCGTACAAGCCATTCTTTGAATTTAGTGCGTTGTGTTTATATTTCCGCCGATACCGACGGTATTACATTAAAACAAAACGGAATTTTACCGGATATTGGACCAACCGTTTTACATTTAATGGGCTTTGATATACCGAATGATATGACAGCGGAGTGTTTGGTAAAATAAATTAATTCTACTTTTCTTTTGATTGGTCTAAGTCCGCAAAATACCGATGGGTCTTAATTACATACTCTTGTAATTCTGAATGGTATTCTTCAGTTTTATCGTTTATACGTATTAGAAATAGTAAATGAATAATTTTATCTTGTAGCTTGTAGTTAAGTTCGTGTTCACCATGGGTCAACACTGTATCTATTTCAGCATAAAATTTCGGTAAAAATGGAAGTTCAACATCTTCAGCAGTATCAACTAGAAACATTAAATCCTCAATGATTAAACGAAGTTTTGTTATGGTTGATTTTTTCTTTTTAGATCTAAATAGAAGATCTTTATAAAGAGGGATTAAAGCAACAATAACTGCGAGTAGAGTAGCAATGCTTGCTATTGCAGTCCAGTTCCAACAAGGATTAATAGTAGTGGTGACTGTTGTTGTATCGATTGTTGTTACTCAATATTATTGTTATAAATTAATAAGATTTATTGATACTCAGAACAATAGATTTTACTATCCTTTCCTCAACAAGTCTCGCTTCAACTGCATTTGGGGTGTAAAAAACTGCCGGTAAACTAAGTTCAAAACTAAAATATCTACCATAGTTGCGGTGCTGATCCACATATACATTATCATAATTTGATAGCGCACCGCAATCAGCGGATCAATGCCCGCCAATATTTGTCCGGTCATAACGCCAGGCAGCTGAACTAATCCGACCGTCATCAGAGCATTAATATTGGGAAGTAAAGCTGCCTGTACTGATTCCTTAAATGAATCGTGAACTGCCGATTTGACCGGAGCGCCTAATGAAAGCAGCATCTCAATTTCGTTTTCACGATGTGTTATTTCGCTAACAAACCGATTAACCGTAAGCGTTGTTGAATTCAACGCATTACCGATGATCATTCCGGCAATCGGAATCATGGCATAAGGGTAAAACCACGGTTCAACAGTCAGAATTAATTTTAGTATTAAACCAAGTACGATGAAAACGGTGAAGAAAAACGATCCAAGTAAAATCCAAAATAAATTTGGTATTTTAAATTTTTTAAGTCTGCGATAACCCTCATAGCTAGCTATCACTATCATAAGTGATACTAAACCAACCATGAAACTCCAATGGTGCTGTTGGAAAAAATAGGTAAGTACATACCCCATTGCAGTAAGCTGAATAAAAGTGCGGAAAGTTCCGATGAGTAATGTTTTTTCTATTCCAATTTTCCACCACCGGATAAGCCCAACGCTTATAGCAACAAATATCAGCGACACAATAACATCTGTCCAGGTGATAGCGTAAAATGATTGTGTCATTTCGGTTCCTTTGCAATGAACGCTTGTGCTGTGGCAGTTTGCGGATTATTTATGATGTCAGCATTACCAGCTTCAATAATTTTCCCGTCAATTAAATAAGCTACGCGTTTCGCAAATTGTTTTATTATTTGATGATCATGCGATACTAAAATGATTGTTAACTTTAAATCCTGATATAGTTGATATATTAGTTTGAGTATTTTATTTGCTAATTGTGGGTCAAGATTGGCGGTTGGCTCATCTAATAATAAAACTTCCGGTTGGTTTAATAATGTTCGCGCTAAAGCGATGCGTTGTTGCTCACCACCGGAGATAGAACGGGCATCTTTATTTAAAAAATCATAACTTAATCCAACTTGCTCTAAAATTTCGGTTAATCCTTTATCAGAAAATATATCTCCATCTTTTGTCCATTTTTGCGTCATTGTTAGATTTTCTTTAACAGTTCCATTTATCATTGTTGGAGATTGGAACACCATCCCAACTTTTTGCCGAAGCAGTGTTATATCGTAATCAGTTATCAGTTTATCATTAAAATATATGCTACCTGAAGTTGGAGAATTAAGGCAATTCAACATTCTTAAAAGTGTGGATTTGCCGGAACCTGATGGTCCTAATAACGCTACAAATTCACTTGGTTTTATATCTAACGAGATATCTTGAAGAATTTTTAATCCGTCAACGGAATAATTGATGTTGTCTAATTTGAATAGTGAATTATTCATTATTAGTCGTCTTCATTAAGTTCCGCGACTAATTCATTTGCTTTTACTTTTGCTTGTTTTAATATTGCAATGCCTTCTTCTGTGATACTATAATATTTCCTGATCTTTCCATTTATATTTTCCTTTTTAGAGGAAATAAAACCGTCTTTTTCAAGTCTATGAAAAATAGGATATAGTGTACCGAAAGAAATTTCGTATCCGTGTCTTTTAAGCTCGGCTTGAAATTCAGAACCGTAAACAGGTTCTTTTGCAGTATGGTGCAAAATATGAATTCGAATAAAACCTAATTTCAAATCTCTGATTAATTTATTTTCCATAACTGTTATTAATATTGTTTGGCGATATAGTGAAGCTATATCGCAATATGATATTAGGTCAAGATAAATTAACCACAGATTTCACAGATTACACAAATTTTAAATAATAAGATACGACCATTTCTGTTTTTTGTAGGGACAGCATCCCTGCTTACGCTATAGCTATGGCGGACAGGCAGTGCTATCCTTAATGGTGTTTTGTGAGTAGAGACGTAAGATTTTACGTCTCTACGTGAAGCATTTTTTTAATATTTTTTTGCGTACTTTGCGTACTTTGCGGTTATACGGCTTTGTTTTTATTCGTGAATTCGTGGCTTATTTCTCTTTTTGTAAATTTTTTCCAACGTACCAAATAATACCGGCAGCGATCACCATAGCAAAACAAAGGATTTGTCCCATCGAAAAATTAAGGAAGACAAACCCTAAATGTTCATCAGGTTCTCTAAAAAATTCAATGAAAAAGCGAAAAATTCCGTAGCCAAAAACATATAATCCGGTAATAAAACCGGGAAATATTTTGATTTTTCTTAACGGCCAAACAATTGCAAATAATACGATCCCTTCAAAAAATGCTTCGTATAGTTGCGAGGGATGTCGCAATAAACTATCGCGGGCAGCGGGAAAGTACATACCAATTGCGGCATCAGTAACACGTCCATATAGTTCACCATTTATAAAGTTACCGATTCGTCCAAAAGTAAATGCCAATGGAATACCGGGAATTAGCAGGTCGGTTAATTTAAACAAAGATACTTTCTCCTTATGGCTAAAAATAATCCATGCAATCGCAATACCGATTACACCACCGTGATAGGACATACCGGAAATGCCGGTGAACTGCCATGAGCCATTTACTTTAGCAAATGGTAAAATAATGCTAAACGGATTAGATAGAAACCAATCGAAGTTGTAAAACAGTACGTAACCAACGCGGGCGCCTATTAGCAGACCAAGTATAGCCCAGGTAACCGCATTGCTCAGAAATTCTGTTGTGTACGGAAGTTTTTCGTTTTTTAAGCGATATTTTGCCATTAAGTATGCAATTGTGAATGCAACAATGTACATCATCCCATACCATCTAATCGGGAAATCGCCGATCGTGAAAATGGTAGGATCCATTTTGCTTGGCAAGTATTGCCACCAATGTAAGAAATTTTCCATATGATTTAACTCGATTTATCCAATTTTAATACGGTAAGTTTAAGTATTGAAAGTATAAAAGTTTAATTAGTTTTTAAGTTTATGAGTTAGGGAGTTATAATGGAGTTGAAAGAATTTTCGAAAAATCAATTAATTGGAATGTTAGATGATTTTGCTAAAAATTGGTTAGCACATGACGGTTTGTGGTTCCAGGCGGTCGAACACGATTTTGGGATGGAAGCCGCAATAAAGTGCGATACCGATGCATGGCGAAAGTTTACTGTTATTGAAGCCAAACGCATTATGAAACGCCACAGCATTCCGGAGAATAGCGGTTTGGACGGATTGAAAAAAGCTCTTGGTTTCCGGCTGTACAGCCGATTAAATATTCAGAGTTTTGTTAATGAATCAGAAAATTCATTTGAATTTCAAATGAATGATTGTCGTGTTCAGTCTGCTCGAAAACGACACGGTTTATCTGACTTTCCATGTAAATCAGTTGGACTTGTTGAATATACAGAATTTGCTAAAACAATTGATCCTCGTATTAAAACCACTTGTATTGTCTGCCCGCCTGATGAACACCCTAATGAATATTATTGCGCATGGCGGTTTTCTATTTTATAATTTTGTATAACGTTTGAATACGGCACTTATTGATAACAGTACCGCAAAAGTAACAACAATTGATGCCCCGGTTGGAATGTCAAATATTAAAGATGCGATCATTCCAAGTAAACTCCCTACGATACCGAATATCCAACCGAATACCAAGCGGTTTCGAGTTCCTTTCACAAATAATAAAGCTGCAACGGCGGGAATTATAAGGAATGAAAACACTAATAACACTCCGGCAATTTTAACTGAGCTTGTTACTACAAATCCAAAGGTCACGTAGAAAAGAAAATCCCATAGACGAGTATTAACTACTGTACTATTTTTATTGTTTATTGACTGTGATGCAGACAAAAATTGTTTTCTGTAAATATAATGAAAGGTGCCAATGACAGCATACAAAACAAAGGTTTGCAATACAATCTTTGGAGTAACAAAAAGTATTGATCCAATCAATAAATGATTAATATGTTCCGCGCCTTCTGCTGATTTGCTAAATAATAAAATCATTAAAGCGATTGATGCTACATAAGTAATCCCAATAATTGCTTCTTGAGGTACTTTTTCATCGCGGCTTTTCGTGTAGGAAAATAAAATTGCGCCAAGAAATGTAAAACCCAGAGCAATTAAATAGGTTGATGTTGCATCATGTTCTAGTCCCATTAAAATACCGACAGCAGTTCCTAGTGCTGCTACTTGGGCGAGTGCGAGGTCAACAAATATGACCCCGCGTGTTACAACGTGCAATCCCAAATAAACGTGGATTCCTGTTAAAACAAATGCCGCTAAGAGAGGCCAAAAAACCAAATCAATGTAATCAATCATTATAATCCTCAAAAAATTCGGATATAGTTTGGAGATTATATCGAATCATTTTTAAATAAGTTTCAGTATTTGGTAATGCACCCACAGACTGCGCTAAATGAACTATTTGAATGCCTGTTTTGACGGCTAAGAATTTTGGTGCTTTATCGCTGAAATAGGTTTCCATACCAATTAATTTGATATCATCGGATTCGATTGTGTGTATCAATCTATCCAAGTGAATAGGGGATGGCATTATGCCCGGTTTTGGTTCAATAAATTGTACTGCTTCTAATCCAAAGCGTTCATTAAAATAAGGCCAGGAATTATGATAATAAATTAATTTTTTCCCTTGTAAATTATTGAAATCCTGTAGCCATTTAGTAAGTGAATTATCAATATTTTTTTTGAATTCATTAAAATTGTTTTCATAAAATTCACGCCCTACCGGATCGACAGAAATAAGTACTTTGGTAATATTCTCAGCAATGATTTTGCCATTTTCCGGATCGAGCCAGTAATGAGGATTTCCCATTCGGTGTATATCGCCCATACTGGCGTCAATCTTAGTAGTTGGTACTTCTAAAGGTTTGATGTTTTTAGAGCAATTCACTATTGTCAGTTTACGGTTACGAGAACCATCAATAATTTGATTTGCCCATAAATCCAATTCCAAACCTACTTTCAGGTAAATATCAGCTTTTTTGACTTTTAACATGTAAGATGGTAAAACTTCCACATGATGGTGGTCCTGTTTACCAGTTGCGATACTGATAACCTTAATACGGTCACCGCCGATTGTCTTGGCGATATCGGCTAAATCGGTGGTAGATGTTACTACATTGATTTTACAAAATATGATTGAAGTTATTAAAATAGTAAAAATAATCTTTTTCATTGTATTACCCTAAAATTGATGTGGTTTATGAGGTCCCAATGCCCAAATAATTTGAGCTACTAAAGAAAGATGTGGATCTTCGGCACCATGATATACTTGATGAAGTCTTAGTCTAAAAACAGATGATTCTTCCACTGGACTGAATCCGGCAAAAATGCCGATTGATTGGTACGATTCTTCTTCGATATCATCAGAAAAATCTAAAATCAATCCGGTATTCCAAATACGGTTAAACTGATAGTTCACCCAAGTATATCCGGCATTGATTCTTTCCCCTTCATGAGTTGATTTATGGAAATAATCACCCTGTAAAACAAATGAACGATAAGTGTCAGGACGCCATTTAAATTTATAATCTGCTCCAATAATTGAACTTTCTTGTCCGTTAATCTCTTGGTAGTAACTCATACCTATTTCAAGATGAGTATCATAGCTCAAATCAAAGAAATGTGATAAGCGACCGGACAATGCATTACCAACTTCTGTTTCTTCATGTTCATGCTCATGTTCATGCTCTTCCTCATGTCCATGATGATGTTGTGAAATTCCTTTTTGGAAAATCCCGAGTGAAAGATTGCTATACCAAGGAAGTGGTAATAACAAGTTTCCTTCCACCCCGACACTTGACCACATTTCATTACCAATTGTATTTTGAACGGGAACAGAGGGAAGTATATAATAATAAGTATGGCTGTGTTCTTTGTTGATCTTGCCAAAATCCGGTCTAAATTTACCGGTTCTTAAGCCAAGATTAAATGGCAAACCACGCTCTATAGAAAGAAATGCTTCTTCTATATGGATTGGTGATTCATCATTATGTTTGTGTAGATATACATCGGCACGGGCGAAAGGATTTACGTACCCTTGAATGGCAAGTTCAACGCCGGAGCTGTTAAAACTTGATTCGCTACCATCAGTTTCTGCAATTAAATCCCCGATAACACTAATATCGGGATTGACAGTAGTTTGAGCAAAAATAATTGTAAATAATAATAAAATCGGAAATATTTTCCGCATAAAAACCTCCGTAAAATTTGTATTGTATAGATATTATTAGAAAACAGTCGGGAATGCTGTTTTAGCTTAGCATTCCGGGAGGTGCGCGTGGATCTGATGTTGTATAGGTATCAGATAAATAGAATTGACTCTGAATAACAAAAAAATAATGATCCGATTCAATAGTAAAACTTAACTCGATCGGAGGATTGTCCCCACTTGTCATCAATGTTGCGTTAGCCCAAGGGCAATCTTTATTATTGCTTTGATTATTTTCCGATAAATTGATTTGAGAAGAAGGATTGCCGGGAATATACAGATGGTGAGATATTCCCATATGGCTGGTAGAAGCCATTAAAAATATCATTAACCATATGGCAGTGAAGGTTGAAAAGATTGATTTTGTTTTATTTTTCATCATCATTCCAAAGCTAATATTAAGAATATTAGATAAATCAAAGACAGTCTTATTAATTCAAAGATTATATGTTATAATTACTTAACATTTACTTAATATGTGTTTAATAAATTAATTCATAAGTCGTAATTTTAGACATTGGGCGATTAGCTCAGTTGGTCAGAGCGCTGTCTTCACACGGCAGAGGTCGGCAGTTCGAGCCTGCCATCGCCCACCCTCTATAAACCCCGTTTCACGACGGGGTTTTGTGTTTTAAGCAGTTAAGTCAATTTAGTCACACTTGGTCATACTTAGTCAAATATCACCAAATATCGTATACAAACCATCGTATACAGAATTGCTGGCGGATCTAAATTGGTAGAAAATAGGCTATTATTTGTTACATTATCCATATACCTGATTAATTACTAAAATTATGGGTTTTAATACACAGATCATGCCAGGGACACCGGAGGCTGTCATTCCGTCAACACACAAAACAATCTTATATGCAAATTAAATCAAATAACCCTAACTTTGATAGTGGTCCAAACATTGGGGGCAGGTCAGTGTGATCCCTGCTCCTTCCATTGCAGGACCCGGTATGAAAACGAATGCTAAGCCT
>CBDURO010000045.1:0-11664 GCA_965369995.1 uncultured bacterium
TAAATTTAGTATTTAATAAATTACTAAAATATTGCCATTAAAATAATTCACGATTGAATAGGAAAATCGATTTTAGAAGGGATTAATTAACGCTAAACGAAAATATTGCTGTGGATTATCTTGATTTTTCCAATTTTCAATTGTTTGGGCTTCGCCCAATGCGAAATTAATTAAAGGTATATTTCCAGCTTTAATTGCAAATTTAATTTCGTAACCGGCAGTAAATATCCAATCTTGATTTTGTTCTCCTTCGTTCCAAGCATTTCCAAAATCGGAAATTAACGCACCGGTCACGGAACCAAGTGAAAATCCTAAAATATTAATCGGTAGTTCCGGGATTAGTGGAATGCGCAATTCTAAAGAACCGAATACCAAGCGGTTTCCGAGTCTAACACTATCCCAACCACGCGGGTTATGAACTTCGGGTATACTCAATATCCCGTAATCAAAAATTCCAGTTGGCAAATAAATTGGGAAGTCTCTCGTTAATCCCAACGAATCTTGAGCGGGCGGTTTTCCAAACATAGCTTGCGATTTTATTCTTGAATATAATGTTATTGGTCCTAACAGTTTTGCATTCGAGAAACCATCAATTTTTAAAAATGAATAACTAAAGTCACCGAACAACTTTTTATTTGCTAAATCAATACTCCCCTGTAGTCCAAAACCTTGATTTGGAATACTCGTATTTTTTAAGTTTGGACGCCGGTTCAACCAACGGTAGTTTAGTGAAACAATACCTTCTTTCCCTCCTTCAGGAATCGGCAAATCATGGAATTCATTCGGATTGCGAGGAATAAACTCATTTGTATCGTAATCATACACATCGCTTGGTATGTAAACACTACGTTTTTGTAAGGATAACAACATCCAAAACATGTGATTCGAACTCAACGAATTATGAAAATTGAAAGGGATTTGTGAAGCAAATTGAATACCGTCAAATTTTTCCGTGAGTCCCGATAAACTCCTATCATAAGGACGTATTCTCCATTGAGTATTATAAAAATAATTCAATTGCCATAGTGGTCCATGTTCCGCATTTATATAACTCAGCAATAACCAAGGTTCTGAACCATTCGACCAGGATACTCCTCCACCGGCTTGCAGCATATGTTTTCCCATCGCATCAGTCCAAACAGTTAAACCAAATAATCCGCTACCGTCGAAATAAGGTGATGCGATACTCAAAAAATGATGCGGGTGCTTATAAAAACGATATTTTCCATTATCAACGAAACTTACTTCTTTCAATGGATCTGATATTGGTAAAACAAATTCCGAATGAGCCGTACGCCATTTCGTATAAGTATCACGCAGTGACAACGGATTGGTTGTGATCTCCCTATTGGGGTTGATCTGAACAATTCTAATAGAATCGACATCAGCTAAAGTAAGTACAGTTAAAGTTGTGTCATTCGGCGTCCACTGCCAACTAAATATAGCATCACCAACGTCAGTAACTTGTTTTGATTGTTTAGTCTCTATCTCAATTGTATGAATATTTGGTGTTGTTCCGACATGAGAAGTATAACTAATAGATTTACCATCGGGATGCCAAATCGGTAAATATTCAGCACTTATATTATCGGTAAATCGAGTCTCTGCCTTCAAGCTAATATCCAACACAAAAATATCGATATTTCCGCCTGTGTTCGCTTTACTAAAAGCGATTTGAGAACCATCAGGTGACCAACTCGGACTAATAATTTGAATATCATCTTGATAATCAGTCAGTTGAACTAATTTGCTCCCATTAGGCTTAATAAGATACAAATTAGATATAGAATTTTTATGTGCTACAAAAACAATCTGCTTGCCGTCAGGTGACCAATCAGGCCAAGTGGCACGGAAAGAATCTGTAATCCATTCATGTTTTTTAGTTTCTAAATCAAATGTGCGTAAATCCCATACCATTGATTGGTTATCCCCGAAATGATATTTTGAATACACAATCTGTTTATTATTTGGTGACCACGCTATTTTCCGATGATATTTACCGTAGTCAATTTCCTTTAAATTCCATTTTACTGATTGTGTTTTTTCCTCTTTTTCAGATTCATTTTTATTAAATAATACTTTTAAAATCCCATATCTTTTTCTTTTTTTAGTTGATGTATCACGGACAGCTAAGTATAATGACATATCGCGTTGATCTTTATCATTTCTTCCCGCAATAATTATATGAAGACTATCGGAAGCTATCGCAAATCCGAATTGTTTTTTTACCGGTAAGGTTGTTGTGATACCGATTTCTTCAATCGGTTCTTTTTGAGCGCGATATCCATAATAATAAGTATTCATGTGGCGCCGCCAATCTTCTTCAAATTGCTTCAAAGATATTCCGGTATGTTCTTTAAAGGATTTATCAAATCTGTAAAGATTTATTTTATTTCTATTTTTAATTATTTTTGTGATTGTAGAATCACCAAATCTATCTGATATATACAAGACTTTTGAGTATCCATCGTGATGCGGGTCCATCTCATCAAGTTTATTTTTTAACACATGATATTTATGTGACAAATCCGCACGATATGGACGCCATTTTTCAGTATAGTACTCGGCTGTGCCTTCTACGAACCAACTCGGTATTTTGGAGACCAGATAATTCCATGGTTCAGGCAACCATGTTTTTATTGAATTAAATAAAACAATATGCTGCAATTCGTGCGACAATACTTGATGTAACCATTTAACATCCTCTAACCATATTGCTGCATCATTTTGATCGACCCAAATAAAAGTCATGTTCGTCCACAAAGCATAACCATTCATTATTTCATCTTCGGTAGTGAAAATTATATCTACTCGCGGTAGCGATTCTAATCCCACTTGTTTCATTAAAACAGGACGGACTTGCTCTGCTATAGATGCTCCTTGCTTTGCAATTTCTTCAATCCCTTGATGATAATGTATATTAAAATTCTCTGTTGCAATGGTTGACCATTTTAATTCAGGATGAACTCTGCCGGTCCACTGCCAAGTTCCTTGGCCGAATAGCGTAGACAGGATTAAAATAAATAATAAAGTAACTTTTTTCAATTGGCTAACGGTTTAGATATAATATCGTTCACTCGTTTAATGGATTGTTTATCATTAATATTTTTTATCATAATTGTAGGAATTTGCCTAGCTGTTCGTTCAAGTCACTGATTGATTTAAATTGTATCGCATTCATATTTAATGATCTTGCCATCTCGACATTTTCAATTAAATCATCAATAAACAGAGATTTTTCTGCTGTAACACCGGCAATTTCCAAAGCCTTAAAATATATATCTTCTTCCGGTTTACGAGATCCTACTTCAAAGGAATAAATGCCGCCTGTTATCTTATCAAATAATTTGAACTGTTCTTCTTCTAAAATATGATAAGGGTTTGTATTTGACAATAACCAAACAGGATATTTTGTAGTAAGGTTATTCATAATTTTTACAACTTCTGTTTCTTCTCCAACTAACAAACTCCAAGCTTCCCAAAATTGTTCTTCAGTTAAATTGTTTGAGATAGGCAATTCTCTTTTTACTGCTTTAAAGAATTCCGAATCCAAAATTTCACCGCGCTCATATTTATGATGTGCATCTTCAGGAAAAGCCGTAATGATTTCTTCTTCGGATAACTTAGTAAAACCGCTTAATTGCTTAATCGTCCTTTCGGGATGAATCTTTAATAACACACCGCCTATATCAAAAAATATTGTATTGATTATCTTCGACAAATATATATTTGCTTTTTACTTTTTTCATTAAAGGGACTTTTATCGTAGTCACTTAAAATATTTTCTATCATAAACCCGCTATCTTTAAGTAAGCGTTGGATTCTTTCCGGTGAAATCATAAAATGACTATAATTAAATATTTCCGGCTCTGCTTTTCCTTCATGAAAAGCATACCAAGTTATATGATTGATTTCGGTCTGTGGATCATATTTATTCTTCTCTTTCACAATAACGGTCTTCCCATTATTATCTTTGTATTCACCAGCCGGATAATATTTATTTCCATCGCGATATAGAAACTTCGGATCTGGAACAAACATATCAATTAAAAATTTGCCGTTTTCGTTGAGGTGTTTGCGCACGCAAGTTAAACAAGAAATTATTTCATCTTCGTTCATTAAATGAAATATTGAATTAAAACCAATAAATATAAAATTGAATTTTCGTTGTAGATCAAAATTTCGTATATCACCGACGAGCATCTCACTTAAATCAGCGAAGCGAGATATTTTCGTATTAGCTCTATCAACAAACTCCGGACTCAAATCAATTCCTACATATTGAAAACCATTTTCTAATAATGGCATTGCAATCCGTCCTGTTCCAGCTGCTAATTCTAAGACAGGTCCACCTATTTGTTTGGCATACTTTAAGAAAAAATTAATATCGCCGTTTTGAGTATTTACAATATCGTAAAACTCAGCATCAGAATAAATGTCTTTCATAAATTAATATTTCTCTACCAATAACATCCGGCAGTTGTCAGATTAAATTGACTTTTTATTTGTTTTCTATTTAATCTTCGCAAATCCGTTTAATCCATATTATCTGTGTGCTATTAAAGAATCATTAAATCTTTTGAAGTCTTGTTCAACACCTCGTTTCCGTCTTTTTTCACTATGATGTCATCTTCAATTCGCACGCCACCCCAACCGGTCAGGTAAATACCGGGTTCAATGGTAACTACATTATTTTCTTTTAATATCTCTTCACTTTGTTGACTTAAACGAGGATAGGCATGAATTTCAAGTCCGATGCCATGCCCGGTGGAATGTATGAATTTATCGCCATATCCAGCATCCGCGATGACATCTCGTGTAGCGTCATCAACCTCTTTACATGCTACACCTGCTTGAGCGGCATCAATGCCCGCTTGCTGCGCTTTTTTAACAAGTTCATATATTTCATAATGTTTTTCGGTAGCCTTGCCAATTACAACCGTTCTAGTCATATCAGCGTGGTATCCTGCATATATAGCTGCTGCGTCAATTACTACAAAATCACCTTTTTTGAGTTTGCGTTCACCAGGTTGGGCATGTGGTAATGCACTATTAGGACCGGAAGCTACTATGGGAGAAAATGCTTCGCCCTCGCCATACTTTCTATAACGCATTGCCAACTCTAACGCTATCTCTTTTTCAGCAATTCCGATTTTTAATAATTGTAATACTTCATCAAATACTTTATCAGTTATTTCAACTGCAGTTCGAAGAGCTTCCAATTCGCTTTCATCTTTTATTGCAGCTAAATTTTCTAAAATCATTTTTGTGCTTTCCCATTTAACATCAGGGAATAGTTCGGTAAGCTGATTATATGAGCTAACCGACAAGGACTCGCTTTCAAGCGCCAGTTTTAATCCTTTGGAAATTAGATTATTCTTTTGGGCAATTTCGATATGAGTACCATAGTCAATAAAGCGTTCAAATCCTTTAACCTCATTCTTAGATTGTTCCATATAACGACCATCAGTTATAAAATAATTTTCATTTGGCGTTATTATACACGACCCGGCTGATCCTGTAAAACCACAGATGTATCGAACATTCGATAATTTACTAATTAGCATTCCATCAAGTCCCTGCTCAGCTAAAATAGATTTTAGCTTATTTTGACGATTCCCAAAAATCTTGGTAGACATACTTTATAAAATTATTAGGATTGGCTTTCTTTAATTAATTTTTGAAGATTTTGGCGCTCTTGGTTAAGCAGAGCAGAATCTGCACCCTTTTCCTCTAACATTTTCAACACAGACATTGCCTGCTGATAAAGCTTTTGTTTCTTTAATACGTTGACCATAGTGAAGGTGGCCATTCGTGGACTAACATCTAATGATTGTAGGTCTTCTTCACTTAGTTTTTGCGGTTTTATTGATGGCGGTTTAGGACCAAGAATTTTTTCTGTATCTTCGGTTAATTTCTGTGAAGTATCTGCCGGAGTCTCTTTTGTTTTAGGTACTGTTTCTAACTTTTGCTTTAGTTTATCTACTGCACTTTTTTTAATATCCGGTTTTTTTAACTTAGAGATTTCTTTCTTTTCTAATGGTTCCGGTTTTTGTTTTAAAAAAGCTTTAGCATCAGGGTGGGTTGGGTTGATTTTTGCAATCTTTCGCCAAAGTTTAGCGATAGAATCAGGAGCTCTTTTTAACTTTAACTGTATCTTTGCTAAATTTAATACAGCTCTGTAATGAAATGGTTCAATAGCTATTACATTTTTCAATAACTTTTCAGCTACCATTAAATTCTCTCCCAATTGATTTATTTCTGCCAATATGAATAAACCTTCAACATTATTAGGATGGTATTCCAAACCGATTTCACATACTTTTTTTGCTCTATTCAAGTCTCCTTCTGTT
This sequence comes from uncultured bacterium, assembly GCA_965369995.1. GTDB lineage: Bacteria > Fidelibacterota > Marinisomatia > Marinisomatales > JAHJCW01 > JAHJCW01. The sequence goes on from CBDURO010000045.1 coordinate 6,354, forward strand.
TTGTAAATATCTGCCAGTACCGGAAATAGTACTGTATCAAAGTGATTAGCAAAATATTTTTCTAGTTCTGCTTTATTTTTTAAATCCATTATCTTCTATTATTTTTAACCCAATCAGTAATATAATTTATAGTCGTTTGGACAACCGTCCCAGGACCAAACAACTTTCCCACTCCTTGAGATTGCAGAGCTTTCATTTCTTTTTCCGGAATAATACCACCACCGGTCAATAAAACATCATCCAGTCCTTTTTCTTTCATCAATTCTAAAACGCGGGGGAAAATTGTGTTATGGGCACCTGACAATATCGATAATGCAATGACATCTGCATCTTCTTGCAATGCAGCAGATACAATCATTTCCGGAGTTTGTCGTAATCCTAAATAGATAACTTCCATACCGGCATCACGATAAGCGGCAGCCAATACTTTAATCCCACGGTCATGCCCATCTAGACCCGGTTTAGCCATAACTATTCTAATTTTTCGTTTCATACCAATACTAACTAATTATCTATCATTGAATTTACAATTAGATGTTTGAAAAATCATAGATTCAAAATTTGCTCTGTTGTTTTGCTTTTTTTATTTTACTGTCTAAAACAAATGTGACAGGACCGTCATTAATCAACGATACATCCATCTTTGCTCCAAAATGACCAGTCTTAGTTGGTATATTGCCAGATTCCATATATTCAACAAATAAATTGTACAATTGCTCCGCGCATTCAGGAGCTGCAGCATTAATAAAGCTTGGTCTTCGACCTTTTTGCCAATCACCACAAAGAGTAAATTGACTTACAACTAACACTTCCCCATTTACATCTTTTATAGATAGATTCATTTTTTCATCATCGTCATTAAATATGCGGAAATGTGCCATTTTATCCTGTAAAAAACGGCAATCTGTTTCATCATCGTCTGACATAACACCTAATAATATTACAAGCCCATTATCAATCTCTGCGATTTGTTTTCCATCTACCGAAATGGATGCTTTGGATACACGTTGAATTACTGCAATCATTCTACCCAGATATTTTTTTCACCGTATTCTTCACGCAATTTTTGTAAAAATAATTTATTCGAAGATACTTTTATATTTTGTGCTAATATTCTTTGGCGAAGCTGACCATTTGAAATATGAAAAATCAAACTACAACTTCCTCGGTATTGTTTTGCTAAACTGTACAAACCATCAAGATCAAGTTCCTCGGCTAATTCAGGAGTCAATCTAATATTTACACGTTTTGATAGTAACTCTCGGCAATTTTCCAAAGGCACAATTTGCTCCGCGATCAATTTAAGATCAGCAAAATCAGACCGATCGGTTGGTTTTCCCCGAACAAAAACAATTTTGTTATCTTCTATTATATTCTTATAACGTTCATATGTATCACTAAACACTAAGATCTCAGCTTGACCGTCTAAACAATCTAAGTTGAAAAATGCCATTTGATTATTTTTTCTATCATAATGACGTCGTAAATCGCGGATTATGCCACCGATTTGAATTTTTTCCATTGAGCGTAAGGAATTTTTTTCAGAAAAATCAAAATTGCTAAACTCTTCTAAATCATCTGCATACTTTAGTAAGGGGTGTCCTGATAAATATAATCCTAAAACTTCTTTTTCCAGATCTAAGGATTCTTGTTCGCTCCATTCTTCTATATCCGGTAACACCGGTTTTACTACTACCTCACTTTCCGCAGAATTTGACATATTAAAAAGTCCAACCTGGTCACTCAAAGCATCATTTTGTCTTTGGTGTCCATACTTTAGAGCATTATCAATAGATGCAAACATCTGCGCTCGTGTACCGCTTAGTAAATCCATCGCACCGGCTTTGATTAAACTTTCCAAAACTTTTTTATTAAGTGAACGAAGATTTACCCGGCTGCATACATCAAAAATATCCGTGTATTTTCCGTCTTTAGCTCTTGCTTCTATTATTTTTTCCACTGTTTTTGTACCAACATTTTTTACAGCATTTAATCCAAATGAAATGGTTTTATCATCAACAGGCCGAAATTCAACATCCGATACGTTGATGTCTGGCGCATTTACCTTAATACTTAATTTTCGACAGTCATTAATCAATATAACAACACGATTACTATTAGACATTTCGCTGGTTAAATTAGCTGACATGAACTCTGCCGGATAATATGTTTTTAACCACGCAGTCTGATAAGCTATTATCGCATAAGCGGTAGAATGGCTCTTATTAAAACCATATTGCGCAAATTTTTCAATTAACTCTACAATTTCAGTTGCCTTGCTCTTAGTTATACCGCGTCCAACAGCACCTGTAATAAACTTTCCCGTACTTTCTTTCATTAAGTCAGCAATTTTTTTGCCCATTGCGCGACGCATAATGTCAGCTTCTGCCATACTAAAACCGCCAATCTCATTTGCAATTTGCATCACTTGTTCTTGATACACAATTATTCCATGAGTCTCTTCCAAAATAGGTTTTAAATCGGGATGCGGATAAACAATCTTCTTTTTCCCATGCTTTCTATCAATATAATCATTGATACTATTCATGGGACCCGGACGATAAAGGGCATTCATTGCAATTAAATCTTCAAGTGCAGTAGGTTTCAATTTTTTTAGGAATTCTCTCATTCCCGATGACTCAAACTGAAAAATACCGGCAGTCATTCCTTTCGCAAACAGCTCAAAGACTTTTTGATCATCATATTGCAATCCATCTATATCTACTTCAACGCCACGAAGCTTGATTAATTTTACAGCTTTATCAATAACCGTTAGGGTTCTAAGTCCTAAAAAGTCCATTTTTAGTAAACCAAGATCTTCTAACCCCTTCATATCGTATTGACTTGTTATATCGCCTTGCGATGATTTATAGAGCGGCACAAAATCTGTCAAATCGCTCGGAGCGATTACAACACCAGCTGCGTGAGTGGAAGCGTGGCGATTCATTCCTTCTAAAACTAAGGAATGTTGTATGAGCTCTCTGTAATCACCTTCGGCAAAGTTGCGTAATTCGGGGCTTTTTTTAATTGCACTCTCTAAAGTAATATTTAATTCTTCCGGTATCGCTTTCGCGATTTTATCAACTTCGCTAAAGGGGTAGCTCATCACACGCCCAACATCACGCACAACCTGCCGGGCTTTCATTTTCCCAAATGTAATAATTTGCGTAACAGAATTTTCACCGTACTGTTTTTTGATATAATCGATTACTTCACCGCGCCTTTCTATGCAAAAATCTATATCTATATCAGGTAAATTAATGCGCTCGGGATTTAAAAATCTTTCAAAAAGTAAATTATATTTTAAAGGGTCAATAGATGTAATTCCTAAAACGTAGGAAACTATACTTCCCGCAGCAGATCCACGACCAGGACCAACCGGAATACCATTTTCTTTAGCATAACTCACAAAATCGGCAGTTATTAAGAAATACCCGGCAAAACCCATATTCTTTATAACACTCAATTCATGGTCAAACCGAGATTGTATCTCATCACTAATAGTGCCATAACGTTCATTCAGTCCTTTAATACACAATTTATGTAGGTAATCATCAGGACTAGAGCTTATTGAATTCTCCGGAATGGGGAATTTTGGTAAATTATATTCACCTAACGGTATGTCCAAATCTATGCTATCTGCGATACGACGTGAATTTTCTATTGCACCCGGTATATCACTAAATAATGCATGCATTTCATCTTGAGATTTTAAATAAAACTCATCTGTTGCATACCGCATCCGATTCGGATCATTTCTCTCTTTTCCTGTAGCAAGACAAATATGAATATCATGAGCATCATAATGTTCCTTTTTCGCATAATGCGCATCATTTGTTGCGACAATCGGAAGGTCAATTTCTTCTGCAAGATGTTTTGTATTCGTAATGTTAATTTGCTCTTCAGGAATTCGATGGTTTTGCACTTCAAGGTAGAATCGCCCCGGGAAAATTTCTGCAAATTCAAGAGCAGCTTTCTTAGCTCCTTCAAAATCATTTTTGACTAATTTTTCAGGTATCTCTCCCTTCAAACAGGCAGATAACGCAATTAAACCATCACTGTGCTTTATTAATAATTCTTTATCGATCCGGGGGCGATAATAAAATCCATCTAAGTAACCATAAGTTACTAATTTCATCAGATTTTTATATCCGATATAATCTTTTGCTAATAAAATTAAATGATTATTCTCTTTACCTAATTGACCGCTCTTTTCTGTTCTTTTCCCTTTAGCTACATATACTTCACTACCTATAATTGGTTTGATTCCCCTCTTTATTGCAGCTTTATAAAATTGTATAGCGCTAAACATATTACCATGTTCAGTTAGTGCAATGCTATCCATCCCTAGCGCAATTATAGTGTCGAGCATAACGTCAATGTTTTGCGCGCCATCAAGCAAACTGTAATCTGAGTGATTATGAAGATGTACGAACTCGGAAGCCATTATATTGAACCCAGCCAGACAGCCAAAACACCGGCAATTGTACTAAATTTTAACAATTTTGCGATTCGTTCTGCGGTAGTAATTGTAGGAAATTTCATCATTGAAAATACAGTTATTGCTAATGGAATCTCAACTCCAAATAGCACAAAAATTATATACCAATAATTATATGTACCTATTACAAAAGGAATAATAACACCGATACCTATAAGTATCGCAAAAACAGCGACTAAAGTCCAAGCTTTTTTCACGCCTACTTTAATTGGGAATGTTTTCAACTTCGTCCTACGGTCTCCTTCCACATCGCTAATATCCTTAACAAGCTCTCTTACGATTGTCAAACCAAAAGCCAATAATGCCGGTATTATCATAGTCTCCAAATCTTGTAAAGCAGCGCCAGCGAATAAAAATGTTAATCCTAAAATGAATGAAATAATAAAGTTGCCCGCTAAAGGCATACCTTTAAACCAGATACTGTAAAATATCATCAAGGGTAAAGCAATCGCAACTGCGATAAAAGTTGCCGTAAATGGTAATGTAAAGGCTAAGATGGTACCGATAATAAATAAAATGATAGCTAAGAATAATGCAGTTTGTGGCTTCACATCGCCTGTAACCAAGGGTCGATTTGGTCGATTGATTCTATCTGTTTCAAGATCAAAATAATCGTTGATTGAGTTAGCAGCAGCATTATAACAAACCACAACGATTAATGCAGTAAACCACACTGATACCTGACCCATTTGCTTTAAAATTGATGCGGTAATAATTACCGCAAAAGCACTAATAGTGAGGTTCAGAGGACGTAAAATTATTATATGCGCGATTAGTTTCTTCATGCAACTTGAGCTCTTAATACACGAT
>CBDURO010000046.1:0-11393 GCA_965369995.1 uncultured bacterium
CGTTTGAACTGCCGTATCTCAAGAAATTCACTTACGATAAACTGCCTGCTTTCATCGAAGAATGGAAAGACGACCCCAAACGCCGCGATGCTTTCATTCGTACAGAGAGAATCCATAAACTGCTCTCACAAGTGGATGATTTTTATGATGAAAAGATAATCCCATGGGATTCGTTATTACGTGAGTTTATTGGTGGGAGTGTGCTTAAATTGCATTAGGATTGAGGGGTCAGCCGCCAGGGTTCAGGAATCAGTATGATTGTTAAGTTTTCAATTAATTAAAATATACCCTGTATATAATTTTACTACATAAATAAAATAAATATTGATTTAATAAAAACACTTAATGAGTTTTACGGCTTTTATGGAGTGCAAGATGAAGGCCCATCAAATGATATTTTACTTATTAATGAAGATATTGAATCTGATTTATCCGTTTTAAATAAAATTATAAAAGATAATATAAACAAATTACACTTTACTAATTGCCAAAACCTAATAGAGGACTTGGCAAATAAACTATCAGATAAGGCACTTTTCATAGAAGAATTGGAACAAATCAAAGATAAAATAAATCTTGATGTCGAAGGTATTTCAAATGGGATTATTTGGTTTCAGCAAGCCCAAGAAACAGATCCAAGACATGTTCAAAATGACAAAATAGTTGGAATTGATGGAATTGATCCAGTTGTTATTAATAAATTAAAAATTCAAGGTTCATTGATTTTTCGGCTTTATATAGCATTGGTGTATATGCGCGGTGGACCTGTTTATGAAATTCTTAGAATCGGTTCTAACAATAAATGTAAAATAATGAATATTTGTTATAAACTATTTAATTCTGATTATATTCGACACATCAGAAATTCTCTATCACATGGGACATTTAGGACGAATATTGCAGGAGTTTATTTTAAAGATAATGATTATGAAATAGTTTCAACTCCGGGTTTCTTAGATAAGATGTGTATTTGGCTTTTTGTTTTATATTATCAATGTGTTTTGTTTGCAAAAAAAGAAATAGATTAAATCAAATGTGGCATAATCAAATATAAATAGTAATGATTTTTATACTTCACAACAATCCAACAACAGCGTGTATACAAAATGGCCTGCGACTACTTCGCATACACGCAATGATCGATGTAATTGTTCTATAGCAAATATTTAATATCTTTGTGTCCTCAGTGTTTTCACGGTTTTTAATCTTTCGTTTAATTCGTTTATTTCATTGTTAATATGTCCTGTTCGCAATATTGACATATCATAGTGCCATAATGGCACACCACCAATTTTAACAATCCTAATTGTCGTGGTTTAGTTTTTGGCACGGTTAGTGCCTAATTATTATTGACTTATATCTATTTATTTTGAGGTAATAATTTTATGAATCAAGCACAACAAATGAACCCTGAACAGGGAATAAATGCCATTGAAAAATATGGTGTAAATCTCACCCAACTTGCTAAGGAGGGCAAAATTGACCCTGTGATTGGCAGGGAAGATGAGATACGTCGTATCATCCAAATTTTGTCGCGGCGGACAAAAAACAATCCGGTTTTAATTGGTGAACCCGGAACGGGGAAAACTACTGTAATTGAAGGTTTGGCAAAACGCATTGTGGAAGGTGATGTACCGGAAAACATCAAAAATAAACAGCTTGTCACACTTGATCTGAGTGCGATGGTTGCCGGTGCAATGTACCGCGGACAATTTGAGGAGCGCCTAAAGAATTTTATAAAGCAAGTGGTTGAAGCCGATGGTGAGATAATCGTTTTTATTGATGAATTACACATGATAGTCGGCGCCGGTGGTGCGGAAGGACAAATGGATGTTTCCAATATGATTAAACCGGAATTGGCACGCGGTCGGATGAAAGTTGTGGGAGCTACAACGCTTGGCGAGTATCAAAAATATATCGAAAAAGATGCAGCCTTGGAACGCCGTTTTCAACAAGTTTATATTGGTGAACCAAATATTGAAGATACGATCACAATTCTGCGTGGAATTAAGGACAAGTACGATGTGCATCACGGTTTACATATCCGCGACTCAGCTCTCATCGCAGCAGCGACATTATCTGATCGCTATATTTCCGATCGGTTTTTACCGGACAAAGCAGTGGACTTAATGGACGAAGCCGCCGCGAAAATTCGTATAGAGATGAATTCTGCTCCTGCCGAAATTGACGATGCGAGACGTAAACTATTGCAATTAGAAATAGAACGCGAGGCGTTAAAAAAGGAAAAAGATAAGCGCTCTAAAGAACGCTTGGGAGAAGTTAAAACTGAAATTCATATCTTGAAGAAAAAATTAGCTAAACTCACTAAAATATGGGAAGATGAAAAAGCGGTGGTGAGTGAAATCCAATCTTTAAAAGAAAAATTGGACGGTTTAAATACACAAGCGGAAGCATCGCAGCGCGAAGGAGATTACCAAACTGCCGCAAAAATCCAATATAGTGAAATTCCGACACTGGAAAAAGAATTGGAAGCCCAAAACCGCATTTTGGAAAACAGCAAATTTTTAAAATTGGAAGTTGGAACAGAGGATATTGCGGAAATTGTATCCAAATGGACAGGAATCCCGGTTACAAAAATGCTTTCCGGTGAAAAAGAAAAATTATTAGAGTTGGAAGCTCAATTACAAAATCGTGTAGTTGGACAAGATGAAGCCGTTGAGAGAGTATCAGATGTTATCCGCATGTCAAAATTAGGTATTACAGACCGTGATCGCCCATTGGGCTCATTTCTATTCATGGGAAACACCGGAGTCGGTAAAACCGAACTTGGCAAAACCTTAGCTGAAGCACTTTTCGACGATGAAAATGCAATTGTCCGAATTGATATGAGTGAATACATGGAGCAGCATTCCATTTCCAAATTGATTGGTTCGCCTCCGGGATACATCGGCTATGACGAAGGTGGACAGTTAACGGAGAAAATCCGTAGGCGACCCTATTCCGTATTACTTTTTGATGAAATAGAAAAAGCGCATCCCAATGTATTGAACATTTTATTGCAGATTTTAGACGATGGTCGCTTAACCGATACCAAAGGGCGAACGGTAAATTTTAAAAATACAATAATTATTATGACATCAAATATGGCGCAAGGTGACATTAAAAAGTATTTAAGACCGGAATTCATTAACCGGATTGATGAAATTGTTACTTTCAATGACTTGAACGAAGCTGTAATCCACAAAATTGTTGATATTCAGTTGAACAAGATTTATAAAAGGTTAGCGGAGCAGAATATAGTTTTGGAAGTTGACCAAAGCGTGAAAGATTATTTAGTTAAAAATGGTTATGTTCCTGAATACGGCGCCCGCCCAATTAACCGTATCATCAAGCGGGAGATATTGGCGGAGCTATCAAGGTTTATTTTAGAACATCCGGAAGAGAATAAGTTGAAGGCGGTGATTGAAGGTGGGGAGATTGTGATTGGGAAGAGTTAATGAGTCAATGAGTTTGTGAGTTTTTGAGTTAAAGTGTCTACTGATTTAGTGGGCACTTTTTTCTTATGCTAATTCTTCGTGTCTTTGTGGTTAATAATTATTTTACATTGTTTCTCTTTATAATTTAGCTTGAAATTTGCCTCCCATTATGAGCAAAACAGGAATCATTTTTGATATAAAAAAATATGCCATTCATGATGGTCCCGGAATTCGTACGACAGTATTTTTCAAAGGTTGTTCTATGGGCTGTCAATGGTGCCACAATCCGGAGAGTAAGAATATTGGTATTGAAGAATTTATGGTGAAAGATCGTATTAAAAAATCAACTAAGAACGAAACAGTCGGTTATGAAATATCTGTAGATGAAATAATGGAAAAAATCGAACAAGACAGGGTCTTTTATGATGAATCAAATGGAGGTGTAACATTCTCAGGTGGGGAACCATTAGTACAAATCAATTTTCTACTTGAATTATTAAAAAGATGTAAAAAATCTGATCTTCATACAGTAGTTGATACTTCCGGAGAAGCAAGCTGGAATGATTTTGAAAAAATTCAAAAGTATGTTGATCTATTTTTATACGATATAAAAATGATTGATGAAAAATTGCACAAAAAGTACACAGGAGTATCAAATAAACGAGCGCATAAAAATCTAATTCAACTTATTGGTGATGGAAATAATGTTGAATTACGTATTCCCTTAATACCAGGAATAACCGATTCTGATAAGAATATTAATAAAATTATACAATTTATTAGCTTACTCAGTCCGTTACCAAATGTAACTTTATTGGCTTATAATCCTTTAAATCGGGATAAATTAGATAGATTCTGTTTGGAAAATCCCTTGGGTAAGTTAAAAGTACAGTCTAAACAGAAATTATTGGAGATCAAACAGCAATTTATAGCTCAAGGAATTAATGCCACATTAGGCGAATAATTATGAATAACCGCATTAAAAAATTACGTCAACAGAGCTTAGATGCGATTCCGACTATTTCATTGGAACGTGCCGAGTTGCTAACCGATTTTTATAAGAGCGGCGTAGCCGATGCCGCTTCTGTTCCCGTTGCTCGCGCCATGGCATTCCAATATATACTTGAGAATAAATCAATTTGTATTAATGAAGGTGAATTAATCGTCGGTGAGCGAGGTCCAACGCCTAAGGCGACGCCAACCTACCCTGAAATTTGCACCCACACCAAAGAAGATTTTGAGATTTTGAATGATAGGGAGAAAGTTTCCTTTAAAGTTGATGAAAAATCGTTCGTAATTCAGCAAGAAAAAATACAACCATTTTGGAGTGGTCGTTCCATTCGGGATAGAATATTAGAAGCTGTTGGGAAAGATTGGCAAGATGTTTATAAAGCCGGTGTATTTACCGAATTTATGGAACAACGCGCTCCCGGGCATACAGTGATGGATGATAAGATATTTCGAAAAGGGTTCACCGATTTTAAAAAGGATATCAACAAAAGCATTGTCAAATTGGATTTATTGAATGATCCAAATGCTTACGATAAACAAGAAGAATTAAAAGCAATTGAGATATCAGCAGAAGCGTTAATTAAATTTGCAAAAAGATATTCAAAAGAAACCAAAATACTTGCTGAAAAAGAAAAAAATAAAAAGCGGAAGTTGGAATTATTAGAGGTCGCACGGATTTGTAACAAAATACCCCAAAATGCACCTGATACTTTTCATGAAGCATTACAATATTATTGGTTTGTGCATTTAGGAGTTATTACGGAACTAAATACATGGGATTCTTTTAATCCGGGACGTTTGGATCAACATTTATATCCATTTTATCAGCAGGGACTTGCGAATGGTTCATTGACGGAAGAAAAAGTCCGTGAATTATTGCAAGCTTTTTGGGTGAAATTCAATAATCAGCCTGCTCCTCCCAAGGTGGGAGTTACTGCTCTGGAAAGTAACACCTATACTGATTTTTGTTTAATTAATACCGGTGGATTGACTGAAACAGGTGAAGATGCCGTTAATGATTTATCATTTATTATTTTGGATATTATTGAAGAGATGCGGCTGTTGCAGCCGAGCTCAATGGTACAAATCAGCAAAAAAACCCCTGATGAATTTTTACTAAGAGCATTGAAAATTGTAAAAACCGGATTTGGCCAACCTTCATTTTTTAATACGGATGCCATTATTCAAGAGCTAATACGACAAGGTAAATCAATTATAGATGCACGCAATGGTGGTGCAAGTGGCTGTGTTGAGGCGGGAGCGTTTGGTAAGGAGAGTTACATTCTTACTGGATATTTTAATATTCCCAAAGTGTTGGAGATAACATTAAATAATGGATATGATCCACGTACCAAAATGAGCATTGGATTAAAAACCGGTGATCCTATAAAATTCAAATCATTTGATGAATTATTAGCTGCATTCCAAAAACAATTAAATCATTTTATTGATATCAAAATTCGCGGAAATAGAATTATTGAACGGCTCTGGGCAACAATTTTACCATCTCCGTTTATGTCTTTATTGATTGATGATTGTATTACAAAAGGTGTTGATTATAACGCGGGAGGCGCTCGTTACAATTCATCCTATATCCAAGGTGTAGGTATGGGCAGTATCACTGATTCGCTATCCGCGATTAAGTATGTCGTTTACGAAGATAATAGATTACCAATGAAAGACTTTTTAAAGGCGCTGAAAAATAATTTTAACGGGTACGATGAGTTATACGACACATTGTTAAATGGCGTACCAAAATACGGGAATGATAATGATCGAGCCGATGATATTTTACGACAAGTATTCGAAATGTATTTTGAAGCAATTGATGGCAGACCTAACACCAAAGGTGGCGAATATAGAGTAAATCTATTACCGACCACTTGTCATATTTATTTTGGCAGTGTCATCGGCGCTTTGCCCGATGGTCGCAAAGCGGGAGTTCCGCTATCGGAAGGAATTTCACCGGTTCAGGGTGCCGATAGACACGGTCCTACTGCAGTATTAAAATCTGCCGCGAAAATTGATCATTTACGAACGGGAGGTACACTGCTTAATCAAAAATTCACACCGCAAGTATTAGAAAGTGAAGCGAGTTTAAAGAAGTTAGGGCATTTGATTCGTTCATATTTTAAAATGGATGGACATCATATTCAGTTTAATGTTGTAACAGCGGATACATTAAGAAAAGCACAGAAAAATCCTGAAAAATACCGCGACTTAATTGTGCGCGTTGCCGGTTACAGCGATTATTTTGTTGATCTTGGAGAGGATTTGCAAAATGAAATTATTGAGCGTTCTGAACAGAAGATATAGGAGTAATGAAATGTTTAAATCAAAAGTATATATCAAAAGACGACAAGAATTAAAAGAAAAAGTAAAACGAGGAGTCATTTTATTCATCGGAAATGATGAATCGCAAGTATTAATAAGAGACACAGTTCACAAATTTCGTCAGAACAGTAATTTTTTATATTATTGGGGATTAAACGAACCCGGATTGGCTGCTCTGATTGATATTGGTACAGGTAAAGAAATTTTATTTGGGCATGACCTATCCACAGAGGAAATTGTTTGGGAAGGGGAGCAGAAAAAATTAGCTGATAAAGCAAAATTAATTGGTGTAGATGAAACTGTGGAAGTATCAACTTTGAAAAATGTTTTAGCTGATTTTAGGAAAAAAAGAAAACGGATTCACTTTCTTCCGCAACATCTTGATAATAATATTGGGAAAATATCTGATTTATTGAATATCTCGATTAAACAAGTCGCTCAAAGACATTCGGTTGAATTAACCAAAGCTGTAATCAGCCAGAGATTAATTAAATCAAAAATAGAAATTGCTGAAATTGAGAAAGCATTAAAAATTTCATACAAATTACATACATCGGCTATGCAGAAAACCAAGCACGGTAAATACGAATACGAAATTGTTAAGGGGATGGAGAAAATTCTAACTTCAAAAGGTAGCAGGTGGGCGTATTTACCGATCTTTACTATTCGCGGTGAGCGATTACATAATCATCATTATAATAATAAAATGAAAAAAGGGGATCTTGTAATTAATGATTCTGGTGCTGAATCACCAAACGGATTATATTCGAGTGATATTACACGTTCTTTTCCGGTTAGCGGAGCATTTACCAAAAAGCAGAAAGGAATATATGAGATTGTTCTAAAATCGCAATTAGCTGCGATTCAAGCTATAAAACCTGGTGTAACATTTTTGGAGATACATTTATTAACAGCAAAAATAATTGCGGAAGGATTGAAAAAACTCGGACTTATGAAAGGCGATGTTGATAACGCGGTAAAAGCAGGCGCTCACGCTCTATTTTTTCCGCATGGATTAGGACACATGATGGGATTGGATGTGCACGATATGGAAGATTTGGGAGAAGATTATATCGGTTACGATGATAAAATAAAACGGAGTGATCAATTTGGATTAGCGTATTTACGATTTGCGAAAGAATTACAATCAGGGCATGTTTTAACTGTTGAACCCGGTATTTACTTTATTCCGCAATTAATTAAACAATGGCAAAGTGAAAATAAATTTAAAGAATTCATTAATTATGATAAAGTTAATGAATATTTTGATTTTGGTGGCGTACGAATTGAGGACAATATATTGGTCACAAAAACTAGTCACCGTGTTTTGGGAAAACCAATACCAAAAACAGTAAAAGAAATTAAATCAATAATGAATAAATAGAATAGCCACAGAGAACACAGGGAAGAACAATAAATAACAATGAAGTAAACGAATGAAACAAAAAGAACAATTTATTTAGTAAAACAAAAACAGTTAAACACGAAGGCACAGAGAAAACAAAATAAATGAATATATTTCCCTTTTGAGAGGGTCTGACGAAGTCGGTGTGTGTTATGAGTAAATTGTTGGTTAAATGTTTTTAAAATCTGAGACATCTGTGTAATCTGTGGTTTAAATAACAACATGAAAATAAAATTAATACTAATAATCGGACTAGCAATTATGTCGTGTACAAATTCAAAAACTGCTGATTTAGTAATAATTGGCGGTAAGGTTGCTACCGTTGATAATAACTTTTCGATAGCTGAAGCAGTTGCCGTTCAAAATAATAAGATTATATTTGTTGGCACAAATGAGGATGTCAAAAAATATATTAAAGATAAAACAAAAGTTATTGAACTAAATGGTGAGTTAGTTCTCCCCGGATTAGTTGATTCACATGGACATTTAACCGGCTATGGGAAATCTTTGGAACATATTGATTTGGTAGGTACAAATAGTTTTCAGGAAGTACTTGATTTAGTAAATGAAAAGGTAAAAACTGTTGAACCGGGAGAATGGATTCGTGGTCGCGGTTGGGATCAAAACGATTGGGAGATTAAGGAATTCCCACATCACCAAGCTTTGAGCAAGATTTCACCCAATAATCCTGTTATGCTTTCAAGGATTGATGGACATGCCATTTTAGTCAATCAGAAAGCTATGGAAATTACCGGTATTGATAGCAATACTCCCGATCCTGATGGCGGGAAAATATTTCACGAATCAAATGGAAAACCAACCGGGATATTTTTGGATAATGCTGAAATATTAATTACGGATCATATTCCTAAATATTCAAATGAAAAAATTCGCGGTATAATTCAAAATGCCGCTAACCGTTGTGCTGAATTCGGTTTAACCGGTATGCACGATGCGGGAATACCAATTTCAAGGATTGATGATTATAAATTTCTTATCGATAATAGCATGATGCCCCTTCGCATAAATGCGATGTTGTCCGATACGGTTGTCAGCGATTTAAATAGTTTTTTACAAAAGTATAAAATTGATTCGTATGGAAATGATTTTCTAAGAGTAAAAAGTATTAAGTTATATGCGGATGGTGCATTAGGTTCGCGAGGAGCTGCTTTGTTAGAACCATATAGCGACGACCCTGAAAATAGCGGATTGTTAGTGACTGAAAATTCTCATATGCTTGAAGTTTGTAAAGCAGCCCTGGAATCAGATTTCCAAGTTTGTACACATGCAATCGGCGATAAAGCTATACGTACAATGTTGGATATATATGAGGAAGCATTACAGGAAAAACCAAAAGGTGATCATCGTTTCAGGATTGAACATTCCCAAATTGTGAACATTGCCGATATTCCGCGCTACGCTGAGTTAGGTATAATACCGGCAATGCAACCGCAACATGCTGTATCAGATATGCCGTGGACCGAAGATAGAATTGGTCCTGAAAGAGTTAAGGGGGCTTATGCATTTAGAAGTTTTTTAGATGATGGAGTAATAATTCCTTGCGGATCTGACTTCCCAGTAGAAATCCCTAATCCATTGATTGGAATACATAATGCTGTAACGCGTCAAGATGCAAGAGGATATCCTAAAGGTGGTTGGCTACCTGAACAGAAAATGACAATCGAGGAAGCAATAAAAGGATACACAATTTGGGCGGCTTATGCCGCATTCCAAGAAAATATTTTGGGTTCGATTGAAGTTGGTAAGTATGCGGATTTTACAATATTAAATCGTGATATACTTACAATCGAACCGATAGAAATTCTTAATACAAAACCAATTTACACGATAGTCGGTGGGAAAATACGATATCAAGCAAATTGATAGATGAGTGATCTATTAAAAAAGTTAGCTAATTGGTCACCACCATCTGATTGGTTGAAAATCACTACCATTGATACTCACACTGCAGGTGAGCCATTGAGAATTATAACAGGTGGAATCCCCAATATTCCGGGCAATACTATATTAGAAAAACGTATATATGTACAAAAAAACTTAGATCACCTACGCAGAATATTAATGTGGGAACCGCGTGGTCATGCTGATATGTACGGTTGTATTATAACACCACCTGTCTCACCGGAAGCTGATTTCGGTATTATATTTATGCATAATGATGGTTACAGTTCAATGTGTGGTCATGGAATAATTGTACTTACTAAAGTAGCCATTGAGAGCGGTATAGTCAAAGCATCTGAACTTATAACTACAGTTAAAATAGACTCCCCGGTAGGACTGATTACTGCAACAGGACATATTGAAAATGATAAGGTAAAAAAAATCTCTTTTCAAAATGTACCATCTTATGTGGTAGCTCTTGATAGTGAAATTGAAATCCCAGAATATGGAAAAATAAAATATGATCTTGCATTTGGAGGCGCCTATTACGCTTATGTTCAGGCTGCTGATGTTGGACTGAGCTGTTCTCCAAAAGATATTGATCAATTAATTCATGTTGGTCGAGAAATAAAGAAAGCTGTATCGAATGCAGTAAATATTAAACATCCATATGATAATGATTTAAGTTTTTTATATGGCACCATTTTTATTGGCGAACCGGAAGATTCGGATTCACACAGCAGAAATGTCTGTATTTTTGCTGATGGTGAGGTAGATCGTAGTCCAACGGGGACAGGAGTTTCAGGAAGATTGGCCATTCACAATGCACGTGGAGAAATTGGTATTGGCGAACCAATTACGATAGAGAATATAATTGGAACAAAATTTGAAGGAAGGATCATTGCGCAAACTAGATTTGGGTCATTTGATGCCATAATTCCGGAAGTAACCGGGGAGGCGTTCATAACAGGGAAACATGAGTTTTATGTTGATCCGGAAGATCCAATAAGAGGGGGAATATTTATCAGATAATTATGTAATTATGTTTTCTGTGGAATCTGCTCCATAATATATTCCGCTAACGCGGTGATGGTTAAACTAGGATTAACTCCAAGATTAGCCGGTACAATAGAGCCATCAACTACATATAAATTATCATAACCGTGGATTTTTCCGCTGAAATCAATTACACCGTTTTCAGGTGAGTCCGACATAATACATCCGCCTAAAATATGAGCAGTTGAAGATGTAGGCGTAATAGAAAAAAGCGGGTAGTTATTTAGCTAATAATTCATCAATAATAT
>CBDURO010000047.1:0-10953 GCA_965369995.1 uncultured bacterium
ATGGCGTTATCGATGCTGAAGCAGGAATTGATATTGACGGTGATGGCGTTATTGACGGATATGATGTGGATGGAGACGGAGAAATTGATATTAAATCTAGTGCTGCCCTCGCTGCAGCTTACGGAGTCGATATTGACGGTGACGGAGTAATCGATGGAGTTGATCTAGATGGTGATGGCGTTATCGATGCTGAAGCAGGAATTGATATTGACGGTGATGGCGTTATTGATGGTTACGATGTAGACGGAGATGGCAATATTGACGTTAAAGCGGCAACGGCTTTAGCAGCTGCAACTGCTACATCAACTATTGCAACCGCTGAAGATGATTTAGAAGATTCTGAGATAATTGAGTGTGACAAATCATCTGTTAAGTCCTATTGTAGTAAACCTGGTTGGCAATTAGGACTACATGCTGGATATCCTGTAGGAGGAGGACCTGAAGATGAAAATTTAAATTTAGGATTGTTACTTAGTACTCCGCTTGGTATAAAAGTCGGACCTTTAAGTGTTGGACTTGGAGCTGGCGCATTTACCTATGATTTTGATAATTATTATATTGGTGGCGGTCTTTTAGCTAGCTTATGCATTAATGACATACTAAAATTAGATATGCCATTAATTCTTCAATTGCATGGAGTAGGGTTCTATGTTTTTGGAGAAGATCAAGGTCTTGGCATTGGCGCTATCGGTTCCGGAAGTGTACCTCTAGGTAAAACACCACTGAGCCTCGGTTTATACGGTGCCTTAGGTAAATATTATCCAAATGATAATGATTATAATTGGTCAAATGTCGGAGCAGTATTATTTTATTCGTTATAATAAATAAATTATTCTATTAAATAAAAAAAGGCGGCATAATTGTCGCCTTTTTTATTTAATTATTGTCATAAATTAGCAGCATAATACTTTAAATGTATGGGGAAGTAATTATGAAGAAAAAAGTAATAATAATGTTTTTAATTCTATTTTCATTATCATATTGTTTAGATCATGATGAAGACAAATCGCACTATGTGTATTTACAAGATCCTAATGATTTGATAAATCCAAATGGCTTCTACGAATATATGATAATTAAAAATGATCATTTATCTCACTTAGCATTTAAATTTTATTATGATGGCTTAAGATGGACAAGAATCTATAAAGCAAATCCATATATTATTGATCCAAATTGGATTTATCCTGACAATTGGTTAGTCATCCCGGATATATATTCTGACGAAGAAGGAAATCCAATCACCAAAGAACAATCATTTATCTATAAATCAAATGATACAATTATTACTGACTCTGTGCCTAAAAGTGGAATAGTGCAATACAATGGTTTATATCTAAAGGATAAATCCGGTGATTCCCAAGTATACACTAATAATGAAGAGGATATTGATAAAACTATACCGTTCAAAATTGAGACACAAGATATTGAAAGCGATTTAAAAATCGATGAATAATTAGAGAATATTCTTGAGGAATCAAAATCAGGAGTTACCAGATCAACCGATAAAAAGATAAAGCCAGGTAAATATGAAAAAACTTCTACCTACAAAAATTCTAATTGGGTCATTGGATTACATGGTGGCTATCCTTTTGGAGAAGACTCCGATGAAGAAGATAATCCATATTTTGGCTTATTAATCGGCACACCGCTAAGAATTACACTCGGTCCTTTAAGCGTAAGACTTGGAGCAGGATTTTTAGGATATGATTTTACTGATAAATTATATCCCGGCGCAGGAGTATTACTTAATTTAGCCATCAGTGAACTATTGAAATGGACTACTCCTGTTCAATTACAAGTTCATGGGACAGGTTTTTATGTACCAGATGGAGGAGTCGGTACAGGTATTTTCGCTTCAACGAGTGTTCCACTTGGTGACTCACCATTTAATATCGGACTATACTTTGGAGTCGGAATACGCAATAATATTGATTCAGTAAAAAGTAATTGGAAGAATACGGGATTATTGCTGCAACTACAATTATAAGAGCTAATATTAAGTAAAACTAATTACTTGAAGAGTGATATTATCTGATCCTGAATTTTTCTTTACAAGATCTATTAATTTTACGGTTGCTTCACTTGGCTTATTGTTTATCAATGTCTCTTTAATTTTTTGCTGCGAAACAAAACCCCACACCCCATCACAACATAGCATAAATTTATCATTTGATAGTATTGGCTGATATAAGTAATCCTGTTTAGATTTTATACGACTACCTAAACACCTTCTTAATACATGTCTTTTACTATGGTACATTGCTTTTTCCGGTAATATTTCTCCCTTATCAATTAGTGATTGCACGTAAGAATGATCTTTTGTGAGTTTTTGTAAGTGATTTTCTCGGACAATATATACACGACTATCTCCGATATGGGCAATGTGAGCTGTTTCACCTTTGATTATCAAAACTACAATCGTACTTCCCAACATCGCATTATCGTACTTTGAAACTTTCTTATAATAAATATATCTATTTATCTCCTCAAATGAACTTTCCAAGAATTTTTTAATATTCTGCGGTTCCTCTCTAGAATAGTTATTAATTAATATGTCAACCGCAGATTGACTCGCAAATTTGCCACCTTCTTTGTGCCCAAATCCATCCGATACAATAAAAATACTGCCCCAAGCAAGATTTGCTGTACCAAAACTATCTTGGTTAATTTCTCGTTCTAAGCCTATGTCGGTTCTACCGGAATAATAATACTTCATATAATCTAGTTGATATTTTTTCTATAAACTATTGTATCGCTGTAAAACATTTTGATAATCTAGTGCTTCTTTATCCCCATCTTGCCAAATACCTAATAAAGTTTGATAATTTTGCTTGGCTGACTCTATATTTCCGATTGCTTCATTTACAAGTCCTTCTAAATAAAATGACCGAGGATAAATAAAGGAACGAACATCTGATGATATTAATGGTTTACGCATATCTTCGATTAATTCCATTACCTTAGAATAATTCTTGAGTTCAATATATACTAAAGCAGCGTAATAGTTATATCTATACTTAAAATCTCCTTTATCATCCATATTGTCAAATTCGGTAAGCGCAGAATTATAATCTTCTTTGGCAAAATAATAATTAAATCGTATTGCGCTATTCAATATATTATACAAAGATTCATCCTCGTGTTCATTCACCGAATCTTGAACCACTTGCATAATACTCGATAGTTCGCTGAAATTATTACTCTTTGCAAATATA
Organism: uncultured bacterium; assembly: GCA_965369995.1. Taxonomy (GTDB): domain Bacteria; phylum Fidelibacterota; class Marinisomatia; order Marinisomatales; family JAHJCW01; genus JAHJCW01. The sequence continues at coordinate 3,219 of CBDURO010000047.1, forward strand.
AATCCTTTTATCAAATATGCAATTAATTGATTTTGTAATGATACAGAATTAGAAAGGACTTGATCTACCTTAATATTAGCAGTGTTATAATCACCGATTTGATAAGATATAAAAGCCCAATTATTTAATAAATCCGCTTGAGTATTTAAATCAGATTCTTTTAAATATAATAATTTTGTTTCAATTAAACCTATTGCATCATTGTATCTACCCTGCTCCATATAAATACTTGATATTAAATAATATTCTTTAGATTTCCATAATTCAGGAAATATGCGTTCTACATTACGATATTGAGAGATTGCTTGATCATAATCACCATTTAATTGATAAGCATTTGCTAAATTCAACAAATTTTGACATGAATTTGGAGCTTCACTTAATACTGCTTTATATGTTTGAATAGCTCGGTGGATTTCATTTTTCCCTATGTACATTTGGGCTATCAAATGATATAATTGTGGTTTGGAGTTATTAGATTCAATTAAGGCATTCGCGAATGTTATTCCTTCATTAAATTGCTTTAACTCAACAAAAACACGAGTAAGATAATGATAAATTATTGATAGATCAGGATCAATTTGGACAGCATTTTCAAAAGTTATTTTAGCTTGCATATAATCCTTTTTCCCAATAAACATTTGGCCTAAAAATATATGACCCCAAACATTATCAGGGTTTTTTTCAATCAGCTGTGTAGCTCTTATTATGCCGCTATCATATTCATTACGTAAACTATAAATATCGAATATATGACGATATGCAATCGTGAATTCAGGATCCAATTCCACCGCTCTTTCGAACGCATTTGAAGCTTTCTCCATATTTTGAGATCCATGAAAATATGCTTCTCCTAATCCGTACCAGGCTTCTTTTTCATCAGAAAGAAAATCAATTAATTGCTGATAAATAATTTCCGCTTCAGAATAATTATATTTCGTTAGTTCGAGTGCACCCTGTGCTAGCAATTTCTCCTTTGTTGTTCTGTACCAGGAACCGTTTAAAATTTTTAATAATGATCCTTGTGCATTTTCAATTGTTTCATTATCCATCTCTGATTGAGACCACCATTGGGCTAGTGCTAATTTATAATAAGCACTACTAAACGTTGAGTCAATATCAATGGCATTATTGAATTCAACAATGGCTTCTTTAAAATGTGAATCATTAAAATAGTCAATTCCAATAAAATAATATTGGAAAGCATTCATCGATGAAGTAGTTTTATCCGCAACTGCCACGTCAATTGGTTCATCTTTTCCTACTGGCAATTGCATATCAAACCGAATCTGTGAAGTCAATTCATCTACCATTGAATAAATATCATTGCCTTCCACTTGGTGAGACTTGATTATTGAACCATCGCTTGTATTAATCAATTGTGATGTTAATATAAGGTAATTCCCCGTCTGAATCACATTACCTGTCAACATTGTTTTAGCACCGGCTTCTTGAGCAATATCCGTTGCTAAGCTTGGATCTATAGAGTTTCGGTTATCAGACCCTAACTGTTTTTGTATATCAAATAATCTTTGGCTGCTATATACTTTTAAATTGGGAATTTCGGAAAGGTCGGCAATTATTAATTCTTGTAAGATTTGTCCAAGTCGACTGGGATCACTTGGTTCTTGTATATTGTCAAAATTTAAAACAGCTAGGGAATTAATGATTCGTACCGATTCATTTCCTCCTTTGACAAACTGTATCAGTGTGGCAAATACAATTAGTAGAATTGTAATAATTCCGCCGGCCAACCAAGCTCGATTTATTTTCCTAGGTATTGCAGACAACCAAGGTGGTTTTTTAATAAATTGCTTGAATGTACCACCTTTCAATTCATTCAAATCGTCAAGCAATTCTGATACATTTTGATATCGGTTATCAGGGGATTTTTCAATTGCTTTTTCTATAATTGCAATCAAATTAGGATTAGCGTCCGGATTCAGAGATGCAATATCAGGAGGTAACTCATTTACGATCGAATAAAGTGTAGCGGCTTCATGTTCTCCAACAAATGGTAATCTACCTGCCACCATTTCATATAACACTATCCCGAAAGAATATATATCTGATCGTTGATCTACCTGGGATCCTTCAATTTGTTCAGGTGACATATAAGCTATGGTTCCTAAAGTTCTACTTACTTTGGTAACATTTTCTCTGTCTAAATTTTTTGCGAGACCAAAATCCATGACTTTTACTGATCCTAATTCAGTCACCATTATATTTTCGGTTTTTATATCTCGGTGAATAATGTTATTATCGTGCGCTGCTTTTATACCTTTCAATGTCGCAATTGCGATATGTATTATTTCTTTTAATGATAAGACTTCTCTTTGAATTTTGCTTTTTAGTGTTTCCCCGTCAATGCATTCCATTGCAATAAAATTAAATTTACCGCTATGAGCGATTTCATAAATTGTTGTTATATTTGGATGATTGAGCTGAGAGGCAGAACGAGCCTCCTGGTAGAGACTTTCCAAATCTTCAGCGTTGTCCACTAAATGAGGCGAGATAAATTTAAGAGCAACAGTTCGTTTAAGATCAACATCCTCAGCTTTATAAACAATTCCTCTTCCACCTTCACCTATTTTACTAAGGATTTTATAATGGGAAATTGTCTTGCCAATCATGGTATAAATGTTAATTCTTTTTAATTACTACGATAGTAATGTCATCGCTTTGCGGCATATCATTGACAAATGTTTTTATCGCATTAAATACTTTTTCAATTAATGTATCTGCGGTGGATTTCATATTTTCCGTTAATATCGTAAGCAGCCTATCTTCCCCAAACTCTTCATTTTGCTTATTTAACGCTTCTGTTATACCGTCAGAATAGATAATAACTGTGTCACCGGTATTCAATTTGATTGAATCTTCTTCAAATTGATAATCTTCCATAAATCCTAAAACTGTGCCACCTTTTGTAAGTCTGGTAACTTCTTTGGCTGAATCTATTAAAAAAGGAGGATTATGACCAGCATTTGAGAAGTGAAATATGCTTTCTGTTGTATCTAGAATACCATAAAAAAGCGTAGCAAATTTTTGAAGGTCAGTACTACGATATAGCAATTTATTTGCCCTTGTTAAACATTCTCCGGCTGATGAAGTGAATAATGCCTGCCCCCTTAAGGTGGCTTGTAAATTTGCCATTAACATAGCGGCAGGCATACCTTTACCCGATATATCTCCTAAACAAATTGCATTCCTGTTTACATCAATTTGTATAAAGTCGTAATAATCGCCTCCCACTTCTTTGGCAGGAATGCTTTTACCGGCGATATCAAATCCGTCTATTTGGGGATTTAATTTAGGTAATAAATTCGTTTGTATATCAGTGGCAAAGTTTAGTTCTTCTTCAATCATTTTTAACGATTTTTCTTCGTCATAAAGTCTCGCACTTTCAATTGCTTGTGCCGACTGCGCAGCAATTATTGACAACATCCTTTGATCATTAGGAGTAAATCCATCTTCACTAATTTTATTGAATACGTTCAAAACACCGATAAGTTTACCTTTTGTTTTTAAAGGAACACTTAGTATTGAATTGATTGGAAATTCTTCACCTGAAAGATTTGTGAATCTATTATCATTTGGAAAATCATTAATTAATAAGGGCATTTGATTCTTAATCATCCATCCCGATAATTGAACACCGAAATGATAAGGTACAATATCCGTATCGGTATCAATTTCACGAACTATAGTGCGAAATTGATCATCAGTTTCAGTCGGATCGAGCAACATGATTGCCCCTTGTTCAACATTTAAATGATTAACACATTCATGTACAATCAATTCTATTACTTGATTTAAATCATGGGTAGTGCTAACGGCTGTAGCAATATCATTTAGTACTGAAAGTTCTTTTACCGCTAACTTCAGTTTTTGAATTTCAGTAGTATCATTCACTCTAATTAAAAAAATAATTACTATTTAATTGCTGCTACTGCTTCATCCACTGTGTCGTAATTTTCTAAAACTTTGATAATTTGAGTAAACATAAAAACGCTTCGGATTTTTCTAGTAGCACGTGCAACCTTTAAGTCACCATCATTATCTTTTAATGAAGTATAAGATGCCAATAGTGCGCCAAGTCCCGTACTTCCGAACCAAGTGATTTTTCCCATATCCATTACTACTTTTGTTTTGCCTTGTTTAATTAGGTCCTTAACATAATCGTGTAAACCGGCACTTTTTGCATCCAACATCATTTTCCCAGATAATGTTAATACAACAACACCATCTTTTTCAGATTCTTTTATTCGCATTGCAATACTCCTATTGTTTATTATTTATTTTTTTCACGATAATCAATTCATTCATATTATTAGATTTTCTTGAATATTCCACTGAATCCATTAATGACTTTATTAGCGGAATACCTAAACCACCATTTTTATACTGAAGAAAATCTTGGTCTATTGAAAATGAGTCTTTTTCTAAAACTTCATACGCTTTACCATAATTTTTGACAATCGCTTTAATGCTTTGGTTGTCGAAAATTAGTTCCAATTCGCATAAAGACTTATTTTTTATTTTCGTACCATAAAGGACTGCATTATGGCATGCTTCTAAAATTGCCATTTCAAGAATATCAATCTCCTCATCGTTATTACAATAATGACGGCAGAAATTGATTATAGATTCCCGAACATGCTCCAGATCGTCGAAGCCATTCATACAAATTTTTAACTTCGTTTTATTATCATCCATTTGATAACTCAAATTAAGTACTGAAATTTATGTTTCGAGCACTCGTTATAACAAATGGAATCTTAACTATACAATTTAAATTAATTTTGATTGATAAATGTCATGTAAACGCAGGAGTCCGACACATTTATCATTTTTGTTTTCCAATACCGGTAAAACCGATATTTGCGAAATTCGATCTTCCATTAAAGTTACCGCATCTTGAAGCCGGGCATTGGAATAAATAAAGATTGGTTTTTTATTCATTACATCATTGACGAAAAGTTCATTAATATTACCATTTTGAGCGAAACCGCGACGCAAATCACCGTCGGTAATTATTCCAATTAATGTCTTAGAATTGTCTGAAACTATTGCAGCTCCCTGTGGTTTTTTAGTCATTAACAAAATTGTTTCTTTAAGACTTTGCTTTGGCGAGACAACTGCAACTTTATCCAAAGGAGTCATAATATCCTTAACTTGCAACTTAAGTCTTCTCCCCAAATTCCCACCGGGATGGAAGCGTGCAAAATCTTCCTGATTGAATTTTTTAGCAGTCATCATAACAGCGACTAAGGCATCACCGATAGCCATTGTTACTGTTGTACTATTGGTTGGTACAACTCCCAATGGATCTGCTTCGGAGGATACAGTACTATCAAGAACAACATCGACCTTATCAGCTAATGGTGAATCCATATTACCAATAATTCCAATTAATGGAGAATTGAACTCACGAAGCAGCGGAATTAAACGTACAACTTCATCGGTTGCACCGCTTTTGGAAATAAGAATTGTAGGATCCCCAGGACGATAAATTCCCAAATCACCATGTAAGGCATCGCTTGCGTGCAAGAACACAGCTTGAGTTCCAGTACTACAGAAAGTGGCAACAATTTTCTGCCCAATCAAACCGGATTTTCCTACACCGCAAACAACAACTTTACCATCATGTTTTAATAATATCTTTGCCGCTTTTACAACCGATTTATCAATGCGTTCAGCTACATCTATTAACTCCTGAGCTTCAGCTTTCAAAATATTTGAAGCAATTCCACTAAGTTTTGGAAGTGTTTTTTCCATAATCAAGATTGTGCAATTTACACAAGCAATATAATTAGGAAAAAGTATTACCTTATGTAGTTGTAATAATGAATTGAGGGGGTTTCTCCATATGCTTTTTTACTGCACATAAATTTGCCGCCTTAATTACTGCTTTTCTATACTTATCAGGAAAACCTTCGGGCAAGATTATATTTAGTTTTATTTCATCAATCATACCTGAGAATGGATTGAGATTCATTGATTGAATTATTTCCATGCCATTAGTATTAATATTGCGTTCTTGACAAAATCTCAAAACATAAATACCCGTACAGGTACCAATCGAAGATAAAAATACTGATAATGGCTCAGGTGCACTTTCTTCGCCGCCACTTATAAGAGCTTGGTCTGTTTTATGTGTAAAACCATCAAGTTCAGCATTTACTTTTTTCCCGCCGGGAAAAGTAATTTTCATATCCATTTATAAATCCTAAAATTCTTTTATATTATAGAAGAAAGATTCAAATTCAAGTTACAAATATAGAGGTTAAGGTTTAGAGATTAGATTTCAGGGTTAAGTGTTAAGAGCAAGAAGTATTAATATGGTGACCATTAAATTAATGTCATATTTAATGCTCAAGTTCTTGTCTTAAAGATTAAATGTGATATTAAATCCTTTACCACTAATTGTCATATTTGGTACATATTTTTTTTCTTGAAACGTTCTCGCAAATCCTCTGCCAATTATTGTACCCAAACCTGCTCCAACAATAACATCGCTTAAATAATGATCATTATCATTAATTCTGCTTATAGCTACTAATCCGGCAATCAAATAAGCTGCTGTACCAACCTTATGCCCATATAATTCATTTGCTACGGCTGCCACAGCAAAGCTGTGTGATGTATGTCCGGATGGCATAGAACGGTTACTACTACTGTTAGGTCTTTCTCTACCAATTAATTCTTTCAAAATAATAGTAGTAACCCCGTTTGCGATCAATGCAGAAGCTGCAAACTCCAATTTTTCCAGCATCTTACGATTTGATTCATCCGTCGCTTTGGATGTTATTATTATAGATACAGGCAATAACCAAGCTGACCAAATTCCTCCATAAAGATCACCAAATTGTGAAACTCGGTTAGGTAACAGACCTTCCCTTTGTGTGTAATCTTGAACTTGATTGTCAATTTGATAGGCAAGTAAAGCTCCAATTCCAACCGTTCCCAAAATCAATAAATTGGATTTTTGAGTAACAGAATTTTTCATTCCGTTAAATCCATATTCGGGAACACTTTTTACCCAAGTTGAAAATGATTCATATCGATCTTGCGAATAAATTATATTTAGGAATACTACTGAAATAATAATTATTTTGATTATACGTAACATTAAATTATGATAGCAAAAATAAGCGTTAATTATCTGTGAAAATTACTGTTTGCCGGGTGTAAAACAGCAATAGCCGATATTAGCGGATTCTTTACGCATCATCTTCCAACGACTTTTATCTGGGATCAATTTAACTGCTTGTGGGTATAAAATACTTTCTTCGATATCAATATGTTTTTTAAGATCTTTAATAAGCTTACGGCTTACCGCTTGCAACTCTTTTTGGAATTCATCAAAAGAATTTGTATAAATCCCATAAAGAGTGCGTTCTAATTTCCGTTTTAAGACGCCTAAATCGTCATGTTGTCTGCGAATTTCTTGAGACGGATCAAATTCTGCCATGCTAACTAAACGTCGAATAAAGGTATGTTCTTCACGTATATGATGTTTTTCAGTTCTTAACAAATGTCCTGAGACTAATTGAAGATCCTTAAGGATTTCTTTCGAATCATTAATTGATGTCTTCTTTTTGATATCTTGTGCTAATTTTTCTAACACTTTACAAAAATTTAAAATAACCTGATGCTCTTCCATAAGAGTACGGACGACATGTTTTTTTGATAATGAATGATAAAATTCATTATCAATATTGAATTCTTG
>CBDURO010000048.1:0-10617 GCA_965369995.1 uncultured bacterium
CCTTAATTATGTCATATTTTATTATAAATACAGCGGTTGCCAATGTTTACAAAGAAACATCGCATAATTCTGCGGTGGTAACCCAAGCGTTGATGGGGGAATCTTGCAGAATATTGGATTACTGGGATGATTGGTATCTTATACAACAATGGGATGGCTATGAAGGGTGGATGTACTACTTTTACGGTATTGAAAGTAAAGTTGAATATAAACCGACAGTGGTCCTACAAGACATGTTTGGTACGGTATTGTCGTCTGAAAAGGATAAAATAATCAGCCATTTGGTATTCGGTAGCCCAGTAGTTGCAGAAGAGAAAAACGATGGATACAGAATAATATTACCGGATGGACGTAAAGGATTTAGTCACAATAATTTTGGAGATAATAGAAAGCAAATAAGTAGAGAAGAAATTGTTAAAACCGCACGCCGCTTTTTAGGAACACCGTATATGTGGGGAGGAAAAACACCCTACGGTATAGATTGCTCAGGTTTTGTTCAAACTGTGTTTAAAGCAAACGGAATAGATTTGCCGCGTGATGCTTATCAGCAAACTGACTTTTTTGCAAATGCTAAAATTAATGAAGATAAAATCCAAACCGGTGATTTACTTTTTTTCAGAGAAAATGATAAAGTGACACATGTTGCGATATCAACGGGAGGTTTAAATTTTATCAATGCGCGCGGCTTTGTTCAAGAGGAAAGTATTGATGAGAAAAATCCCAAATTCAATCGTAATTTACGCAACTTATTTTTCCATGCTATCAGCGTGAAAGAAGTAATTGACGGGTAGAATGGTTATTTGTAGAATGGTAAATGATGATAATACGTTTTACAAATCACGTTTTACGTTTCACGAGTTTTATTAATGAGTACACATAACATATCAAAAAACGGTAGTTTATTAAATAGAGCAGTTTTGGTTTTGAATACCAATTATGCTCCATTGGAAATCTGTTCTGCCCGCCGGGCGATATGTCTATACTACTTGGAAAAGGTTGATATTCTGATAAAATATAATGATGAAGTTCGTTCACCCTCGGTAACTTTAAAAATTCCGAGTGTTATAAAGCTAAAAGATTTTATACATCACAATAGCATGGAATTGATCTTAAGCAGGAGGAATATATTTCATAGGGATAATTATACTTGTCAATATTGTGGTAATAAAACCGGTCCGCATACCATTGATCATATAATTCCCAAGGAACGCAATGGAGGCGATACATGGGAAAATTTGGTAACTGCTTGTGCTCACTGTAATATTGTTAAAGGAAATCGGACTCCGGAAGAAATGGGAATGGCATTGATTAAAAAACCGGTACGTCACAACCGAATACATTATTTTCAACAATTTGTAGGAATTAAGCAAACAGATTGGCGACCATTTCTATTTATGGAATCGTTGAATTAAGGTGAGTTCTTTATGAAACGAGTATTAAGTGGAATTCAGCCGTCGGGTCAGCTTCATATCGGAAATTATTTTGGAATGATGTCCCGCATGATACAATATCAGGAACAAAACGAGTTATATTGTTTTATTGTTGATTATCATGCACTAACTACCATAAATGACCGCAAGCAATTAGAAACAAGTACGCTGAATGCAGCGATGGATTTTTTAGCGCTAGGATTAGATCCGAATAAATCAATATTTTGGATACAAAGCGATGTGCCGCAAGTAACTGAATTAACTTGGCTCCTTTCAACAGTAACAGGAATGGGTTTGTTAGAAAGAGCAACCTCCTATAAAGATAAAATTTCACGAGGCATTTCTCCAAACGTAGGACTATTTAGCTATCCGATTTTAATGGCAGCCGACATCTTATGTTTTGGCGGAGATATAGTTCCGGTTGGTAAAGACCAAAAACAGCATTTGGAGATGACACGAGATATTGCGCAACGTTTCAATAAAATTTATGGTGATGTTTTTGTAATACCGGATGCCGATATCAATAAATCATTGCAGCTTATTCCTGGAATAGACGGACAGAAAATGAGTAAGTCTTACGGAAATGATATTCCAATATTTGCTGATGAGAAAATAATCCGCAAGAAAATAATGTCCATTACAACAGATTCCACGCTAATTGATGAACCCAAAAATAAAAATACACCGCTTTTTCAGATTTATTCTTTATTCCTTAATAAAGATGAGAAAAAGGAATTGGAATCGCGATTTGATAATCCGGGGTTGCGCTATGGCGATGTAAAAAAAGAATTAGCCGATAGAATTATTACGTTTTTTCAACTTTATTGTGAAAAACATAAATACCTTGAAAACCATAAAGATTATGTATTAAAAGTATTAAAAGACGGTGCACAAAAAGCAACGGTGGAAGCGGACAAATATTTAACAAAAGCGCGCACCGCAATGGGACTCAACTACACTGATTAAATGTATAAAGTTCACCTTGAAAATTTTGATGGTCCGTTAGATTTACTTCTTTTTTTCATCCGTCGTGATGAAATTGATATTTATGACATTCCAATTTCACGCATTACAAAGGAATATCTTGGCACACTTGAGCAAATGCAGCAAATAAATATCGGTGTAGCCGGTGAGTTCATCGAAATGGCTGCCACACTCATGAGAATTAAATCTAAGATGTTATTGCCGCGTCCGCAAATGGACGAAGATATTGAGGACCCTCGTTCACCTTTGGTCAGACAATTATTAGAGTATCGACGGTACAAAGAACTTGCTCAACAATTAGAAAATTTAGCAGAAGAACGCAGTCATTATTTTTCACGTGGGTATGAAGCACCTGTTCCTGCCGGAGAAGAAGATCCCGGTGTTTATTTACGTCAGGTTTCCCTCTATGATATTGCACATTATTTTAAAGTTGCGATGGAAAATAAACCGATTATTTCACGCTATGAATTACAACGTGAAGACATCAGTTTGGATGATCAAAAAGCAATTATTCTGGCAAACTTAGATGAAAAGGGTTTTCTAAAATTTTCAGTATTAATAACAAAATTGGAAACTAAGATTGAAGTGATAGTTACTTTCTTGGCTATTTTAGAAATGTTAAGAAATGAAGAAATTGTTATTTTTCAGCAAAAATTGTTTAGTGAACTGGAAATACAAATCAAAGGGAAAAAAGTATAGATGCAAAAGAAAGAAATAAATCAAATTGTGGAAGCATTACTTTTTGCATCACCCGAACCACTTACCCAAGCACAATTAAATTCAATATTTGAAGCGGATTTAATTGATTCTGAATTGACAAGTTTGGAAAATATTATTGAAGATTTAAAGGATCAGTATAATAAAAATGATAATGCTTTTACTATTGTACAAGTTGCCTCAGGTTATCAGCTTGTTTCGCGCTCGGAATATGAGGTGTTCATAAGGAGATTGCTAAAGAAAAGCGGTCGATTAGCGCTAACAAATGCATCCTTGGAAACTCTGGCAATTGTAGCTTATCGGCAACCGGTAAACCGATTTGAAATCGAATCAATACGTGGTGTGGATTCAAGCGGAGTGCTAAGAACATTATTATCAAAAAATTTAATTAAAATTAAAGGTAGGGATGCCGGTCCAGGACGTCCGTTACTTTACAATACTACAGAAAAATATCTTGAGTATTTTGGATTGAGTAACTTATCTGAAATGCCGAAATTATCCGAACTTGCCGATTTAGAAAAATTAGAACCTCATCAAGATAATCAAACCGATGCGTTTGAATAAATATTTAGCCAAATCCGGCGTTGCCTCAAGACGTGAATCCGATCGTTTGATTCAGGAAGGTACTGTTACGGTAAACAATCAAGTTACGATTGATCCGGCCTATCAAGTGCAAGAAAATGACGAAATCACATTCGATGGAAAAGTACTTATACCACAAGAGAAAACAGTAGTCTATATGCTAAATAAACCAAAGAATGTAATAACTACTGTGCGCGATACTCACGGACGAAAAACTGTTCTAGACTTTGTACCGTCAAATAGAAGATTATTTCCGATAGGCAGGTTAGACAAGGATACTACAGGTTTAATCTTAATTACAGATAATGGTGAGTTAGCAAATTATTTAATGCACCCCAAAAATCGAATTCCTCGTTATTATAAAGCTGAAATCGAAGGAAAATTAAATTCAAAAGATATTGCTAAAGTCAAAAAAGGTATTTTTATTGGTGAGGGTGAATTTGGTAGAGGTGAGATTGTAGAACAAATTTCTCGTAAAACACGTTCAATTATAATAATTTGCTTACGACAAGGAAAGAAAAGGGAAGTACGCCGTATCCTTTACTTCCTCAATAAAAAAGTATACTCGCTACACAGGTCTCAATATGGAACGTTAAAATTAGGCAATCTGGAGCCCGGACAATGGCGAGGGCTTCGGGATGAGGAAATAAAAAAATTACAGCATAAGTGAATAATCAAAATTCAGCAATAAAAATAGTTAAATCCACTATAGTTGAAATATGCTATAAAATTAACAGTTTTCGACTACATATTTTAAATTGTAGTTGTCTATTTATAAACTTAACTTTATTAGCTAATTGAGAAGTGAAAACAATGATTATTGCAATAGATGGTCCTGCTGCCAGCGGAAAAAGTACAACTGCTAAAAATGTTGCCAAAGAATTGGGCTTTGCCTATTTCGATACCGGAGCAATGTACAGAGCGGTTACTTTGGCTGTCATTCAAAAGAATATAGATATAGAAAATGAAACCGAACTTGCTAATCTGCTAGAAAACCTTAAGCTGAAAATAGAACACAAGGATGGCAAGACTGTTTTAAAAATGGATGGAAAAAATATCGCTAAAGCGATTAGATCAGAGGAAGTTACATCAAAAGTAAGTGCTGTTAGCGCAATTTCGATAGTGCGTGATAAAATGGTTAAAATCCAAAGACAGTTAGGAAATAGCACAAATTGCGTAATGGAAGGAAGAGATATTGGAACTGTTGTTTTTCCGAAAGCCGATGCAAAATTTTATATTATTGCTAATTATAAATCCCGAGCGAAACGAAGACAAAAGGATTTACAAGCTATTGGCGAGGAAAAATCAATTAATGAATTGATTACTGATTTGAAATTGCGTGATGAAAAAGATTCAACAAGATCAAAATCGCCGCTTAAAAAAGCGAATGATGCAATTGAGATTGATACATCAAATTTGACAGTTGAGAAGCAAGTTGCAATTATTGTTGATCACATAAATAAAATAACAACAAAAAAGGAAGGATTAATGCCCGAAACAATTATTACAGAACCTGTAGCTGAAGAGGCTAATGTAGAGCAATCTACAGAGGTCAGTGCGGAGCCGGTACAACCGGATTCTGAACCTGTTACCGAAAAGAAACCAATTATAAATTATTTAGACACTAAAATTTTTGCTGGTGTAAAGGTAATTGAGCGATCTGAATTGGATAAAAATGAAGTTATTGAAGAAATACCACCGGAACTTCAAAAACAATATTTGGATACAATATCTGATATATCAGCCAACCAGGTAATAACCGGTCGCGTTATCGGTTTGAATGAGAAAGAGGTTTTAGTAGATATCGGATTTAAATCCGAAGGAATAATAACAAGAGATGAGTTTGAGGATAACAAACTTCCTGAGATTGGTGAAAAAATCAATGTATATCTTGAAAAATTAGAAGATAGAAAAGGAAATACAATCCTTTCAAAGGTTAAAGCAGATTTTATGCATCGTTGGGTTGAATTGCATGAAATATATGAAAAAGGTGAGATTTTAAAGGGCACCATTGTTCGTCGTATAAAAGGTGGAATGGTAGTAGACGTCGGTGTTATTCAAGCCTTTTTACCCGGTTCACAAATTGATGTGAGGCCGATTAAAGATTTTGATCAATTTATTGATCAGGAAATGGATTTTCAAATAGTTAAAATCAACGAAGCACGTAAAAATGTAGTCATATCCCATAAAATTCTTATGGAAGAAAGTCTGAAAGAGCAACGCGCTGAATTATTTTCTAATATTAAAGTTGGTGAAATTTTAGAAGGTAGAGTAAAAAATATAACCGATTTTGGTGTTTTTATTGATCTTGGTGGAGTCGATGGTTTATTGCACATCACTGATTTATCATGGGGAAGAGTACATCATTCATCAGAAATTGTAAAAATGGATGAAACCATAACTGTTAAGGTGATTGATTTTGACGAAGAGAAAAAACGTGTATCACTTGGCTTAAAACAACTTTCACCACATCCATGGGAAGAAGTTGAAGAGAAATATGCGGTTGGTACCATTATAAAAGGTAAAGTTGTAAGTATGACTAATTATGGAGTATTTATAGAACTTGAACCGGGAGTGGAAGGACTAATACATGTATCTGAAATGTCATGGACACGGCATGTTAAAAATCCTTCTGAATTATTTTCAATGGGTGATGAAGTAGAAGCTCAAGTTCTATCAATTGATACGGAAGAAAGAAAAATCAGTATGGGAGTAAAACAGTTAGAGCCGGATCCATGGGACAAAATTGAAGAAAAATATATGATTGGTACAGTTCATAAAGGTAAGGTGATTAATCTTACCCAATTTGGTGCTTTTGTTGAGTTGATGGAAGGAATTGATGGTTTGATTCATGTTTCAGATATCTCATGGACGAAAATTGTAAGACATCCCAAGGAAGTTATTGAAAAAGGTGAGAAAGTCAAGGTTCGTGTATTGGAAGTATCTCGTGAAAACCGAAGAATTTCTTTAGGGCTAAAACAGGTAGAAAAAGATCCATGGCCGGAATTGGTAAAATATTTTGAAACAGGTAAAAAAGTAAAAGGTAATATAATCCGGGTACTAGATAGAGGCATAATCGTACAATTAGAAAAAGATGTTGAGGGTATTGTACCTTTTGGTGCTCATTCTAAAAAAGATCGTAGATTGATTGGCAGTAATTTTAAAGCTGAAGCATCAATAGAAGCTATTGTTATGGAAGTGAAACCTGAAGAGAAAAAAGTTGTGCTATTTATTGATGAACTTGGTAGTCCAAAAAAGAAAAAAGTTTCCAAGAATCCAGTTAAAGAATACTTAAGGAATCAGGAAAGTCCGGCAACCGAAAAAATAGAAATTCCTGAAGAATTACGTGAACTTGGCAAAGAAAGTACTGATTAAAATGTTCAGTCCACTTACAAATTCTTGATTGAAATATAGGTTGTAACTAACAATTTAAATTAATAAGAATCATGAAGTTTTCCGACATTTTTGAATCAATTGCTAGTCGGAAAATCGGCTTACGATTAGGTGCATTTGGATTAGCAATTATACTATGGGTTTTTATTGTTAGTAGTGAAACGTACGAAATGGTATTGACAGTACCAATCGAAGTTAGAAATCTAAGTGAACAAAAAGCCTTGCGAGAAGAAGTGCCGGAACGTGCTCAAGTCAGATTTGAAGGAACAGGCAGGGCACTATTCAAAACAATATTATTAAAAGGGTTTTATAAAAATTTCAAATTAGTATTGGATTTAGATAGAATATCTGATGAATACGAATTTATTTTAAATGATTATTTCAGAATGTATCCACGAAAAATTGTTGTACCTAATGAATTTGAAATCCGATATATCGAAGTTGACTCTCCGCGAGAGATTAAAATTAGTCTAGATGATTACTCTGTTCGTACAATTCCAATAGTTTCTAGAATTGTTATTGAACCGGCTCCGGGTTTTATTATTGTAGGAGATGTCAAGCTCGAACCGGTTGAAATTGAGATAGCTGGACCAAATGATATTGTCGAAAATATTACCTCAATTAATACATTAGTTGATACTATTATCGAGGTTAATATGAATATTTCTCAATACTTTGGTTTTGATTTACCTCATCAGCAAATACAATTATCTCAAACTGATGTAAGGTTGTCGATTGATGTTCAAGCGTTAAGTGAAAAAATTATAAGCGAAGTTCCTGTATCAGTGATTAATGTTCCATCGGGATATCGCGTATTTGTAAGCCCACATACAGTTTCACTGACAATTATCGGCGGAATTGATTATATTGAAAATATTACACCTGACGAGATTCAATTGACAATTGATTTTAATAGTCAATGGAATCTTAATAGACAATTCTATGAACCACAAGTTAAAGTACCGTATGGTGTTATAAATTGGCAAGATCTATCTCCACCCAATGTTGAATTAATTGTAACACAGGGCAATAATTGATTGTTCTTGGTATTGAGACTTCATGTGATGAAACTGCCGCTTCCGTTTGTGTAGATGGAAAAATAGTTTCAAGTATCATTAGTTCTCAAGAAATTCATGCAGAGTTTGGAGGGGTTGTCCCGGAACTTGCATCACGGGAGCATGAGTATTTACTCAATACTATTGTCAATAGATCGTTGGAAAAAGTGGGTTTTGATTATCATAATATTGATGGTATTGCTGTAACCCAAGGACCAGGACTTGCCGGTACATTATTAACAGGTATCTGTTTTGCTAAAGGCTTATCACAAGGATTATCAATCCCCATAATTGCAGTAAATCATTTAGAGGCACATATTTTTGCAAATTTTATTGCTGACCCAGAATTAGAATTTCCGTTTATTAGTTTATTAGTGTCAGGGGGACATACTCAACTCTGGTTAATAGCGGATGTTGATGAATATAAACTATTGGGTGAAACATTAGATGACGCTGCGGGCGAAGCGTTTGATAAAGGTGCAAGAATCTTGAAACTTGGATATCCGGGCGGACCGGCGATCGAAAAATCGGCTGAAAAAGGAAATCCCAATACAATAAAATTCCCACGTGGTTTAATCAAATCCGATTCATTTGATTTCAGTTTTAGTGGACTTAAAACAGCGTTATTATACTACATGGATGATTATTCTAATAATACTATTACCATGAATGATGTTGCCGCTAGTTACCAAGAAGCGATCATTGATGTTTTGAGTAATAAATTAGTTAGGGCTGTAATCTATTATAAAATAGACACTTGCGTAATAGCCGGTGGTGTTGCAGCTAATAAAATTTTACGAACAAGAATACATACTTTATTGTCGAATAAAAAAGTAATTTTTCCTGAAATAGATTTATGTACCGATAATGCTGCGATGGTCGCTTACTTAGGCGAACTTAAATTGAAAAATAGTGAACAATCAAAAATAGATTTCGGTGTTTTACCAAATTTAAAAATGAAAACGTTTTGATTTTTATTATAGACGATAATTAGTACTTTTACAGCTTAATAAAGATATTATTAAATGAAGAATATTACAGTAATAGGCACAGGATATGTAGGTTTGGTGAGCGGAGCCGGATTGTCTGATTTTGGTAATCAGGTAGTTTGTGCTGATATCGATGAATCAAAAATTCGATTACTTAAAACCGGTAAAATACCAATTTTTGAGCCGGGTTTAAAAGAAGTTGTAGAGAGAAATGTTAAAAGTGGTAGACTATCATTCACAACTGATGTAGCAAAAGCGATTAGAGATTCGGAAGTAATATTCATCGGTGTGGGAACACCGGAAGGTAACAATGGCGAAGCAGATTTGTCCGCTATATTTTCGGTTGCGGAAATGATAGGAAATAATTTAAACGATTATAAAATTATATGTACAAAAAGTACAGTGCCTATTGGAACCGGACAAAAAATTATTTCAATCATTAAAAAATATAAAAATAATGATATTGATTTTGATTACGTTTCAAACCCTGAATTTCTAAGGGAAGGAGCTGCAGTTCAGGATTTTATAAGACCCAATAGAGTAGTGCTTGGTGTGACCAGTGATAAAGCATTAAAAATTATGTATGATGTTTATCGTCCTCTATATATAAATGAAACACCGATTGTTCATACAAATATTCCAACTGCTGAAATGATTAAATATGCGAGTAATGCATTTTTAGCATTGAAAATAAGTTATATAAATGAAATAGCTAATTTATGCGAAGCGGTAGATGCTGATGTACATATCGTCGCAAAAGCGATGGGAAACGATGGTAGAATTAGTCCAAAATTTCTTCATCCAGGACCGGGATTCGGTGGTTCTTGTTTTCCAAAAGATACAAAGGCTTTAGTATCTTTATCCGAAAAATTAAATGAACCGATAAATACGGTTGCAGCAGCTATCGCAACTAATGATAGACAGAAGAAACGAATGGCGGAAAAACTATTTAATTTATTGGGAAATGACATAAAAGGTAAAACGATAGCGGTGTTAGGTTTAAGTTTTAAACAGATGACCGATGATGTTAGGGAATCAGCTGCTATTGAGATGATACAAAGTATTTTAGATAGCGACGGAATAGTTAAAGCTTATGATCCGGTGGCAGCTGATAATATGAAAAAATACTTTCCGAATATTGAATATTGTATTAGCTGGCAAGCGGCTGTTAAAGATGTGGATGCCGCTGTTATAATGACGGAATGGCATGAGTTTCGTGGATTGGATTTATCTGAACTGAAATCTTTAATGAAATCACCACTTGTACTTGATACACGTAACATTCTAAGTATAAAAGATTTAATTAGACTGGGATTTAAATTTGATAATGTTGGCAGGAAAGCTCTGAAATGATCATAAATCATATAGAAGATTCTAAAATTTCTGGAATAAAAATTATAACACCTCACATTCATAAGGATGACAGAGGATATTTTTTTGAAAGTTTTAATAGCAAGGATTTTAAAA
>CBDURO010000049.1:0-9745 GCA_965369995.1 uncultured bacterium
GATTTTTATACAATTGAAGGTGCAATGGGCTTGGCACACTTTCTTAAATATTGGGAAGGTGGAAAAATGGTACTGAATATTACTGAGATGCCAATTAAATGTCCTGTGGCACCACTTGAATTTGTATTTTTAGCCGATTGGTGGTTTACCGATCAGGGCATACGTGACAAAGTAGAAATTTCATTTGTTACACCCTTAGATGGTGCTTTTACAAAACCTCGCGCATCTAAAGTGTTTGGAGATTTTCTTGCTAAGAAAAATATTAAACTAGTTCCTGATTTTAGTATCGGCAGCGTTGATCATGAAAATAATAAAATTATATCATGGGATGAAAAAGAAGTGCCGTACGATCTTTTGGTTACTATCCCAACCAATATGGGTGATGAATTAATTGCGCGTTCCGGAATGGGTGATGAACTAAATTTTGTACCCACCGATAAACAATCACTGCTCTCTAAAGATCATAAAAATATATTTGTTATCGGCGATGCCACCGATTTACCAAGTTCAAAAGCAGGCTCAGTAGCGCATTTTGAAGCAGATGTGTTATATGATAATTTCCTTAGTGCAATTGAAGGAAGATCGTTAAGAGCAAAATTTGACGGGCACGCCAATTGTTATATTGAATCAGGGTTTGGAAAAGGTATTCTAATAGACTTTAACTATAATACAGAACCTTTGCCGGGGAAATATCCTTTACCGGGAGTGGGTCCATTCTCACTTTTAGAAGAAACAAAAATGAACCACTACGGAAAAATAATGTTCCGATGGATGTATTGGAATTTATTATTACGTGGAGCTGAACTGCCGATTGAATCACAAATGCTGATGGCAGGTAAGAGAAAATAGAATGACTAATCAAAATTTAGGATTACAATTACATTCAATTGATAAGAAGTTAGATCTTATATCTGAAGAATTAGCTGTAGTTCGCAGGCAAAGAGAAGAACTGAATGAGTTAAAGCAAGATTTAACTGTTATTACTAAGGATGTTTTTAATACTGCAATTGTGGAGCTTGAAGATATCGCACCATTTGTGCAAACAGGTGATTTCTTACATCTTCTCAAAAAGATCTTGCGAAATACTCGCAATATTACAAATGTAATAACACAATTTGAGAGCGCCCTTGATTTCTTTGAAGATGCCAAACCTATAAGCAAAGAATTATTTAATACCACTTTAGAAAAATTAGACGAATTCGATCAAAAGGGATATTTTCAATTTATTAAAGAGTTAATGAATGTAACTGATCGCGTAGTTGAGCATTTCTCTAAAGAGGACGTCAAAATGCTTGGCGATAACATTATTACAATACTTGAAACCATTAAAGGTCTAACACAACCTGATATGTTAACAGCACTTAATAATGCTGTTAGTATTTATCAGAACCTTGATCCAAAAGATGCGCCCCAGTATTCTATTTGGAAAGTAATGCGTGAATTAAACACACAAGAAATGAAAAAGGGAATTGGTTTTGTGATTACCTTTTTAAAGAAAATTACAGAAGAAAAAAGAAGCAAAAATAAATAAAGGAGTTAAATATGGCTACCAAAGAAATTACCGGAATTACTGTAGAAATTGATGAGGATGGTTATATGGCTGATCATACTCAATGGAATAAAGAAATGGCCGTTGTACTTGCCAAGGAACAAGAAATTGATGAATTAACTGATCGGCATTATGTTGTTATCGAGTATATGCGTAAGGAATTCGAAGAAAATGGCACTGGACCTTCAATTCGTAAATTAAACAAACAAAGCGGTGTATCAACCAAAGAGTTATATCAACTCTTCCCAGGTGGACCAGCTAAAAAAGCAGCCTTTATCGCAGGTATTACAAAACCTCACGGTTGCATATAAAAAGGAGAAAATCATGAATAAACCCGACCCAATAAAAAGAGTCTCGCTAGTTTGCGCTAAGGGTGGATTAGAAGAAGTTTATCCAGCATTAATAATGGCTAACGGCGCTCGTATGGAAGGTATTGAAGCATCTATTTTCTTTACATTTTTCGGATTGAATGCAATTATAAAGAAAACTCATAATAATCTGAAAGTTGCAACTGTCGGCAATGCCGCGTTAAACTTGGCAATGCCGATGTTGAAAATGCCGATTACGATGCCCTTTCCAACACTAATAGGTGCAATACCAGGAGTATCCAATTTTGCAACATGGTTAATGAAACGTGAAATGGAAAAACTGGATGTTCCACCTGTTGGTGAGTTCCTCGAAATGATCGACGACGCTGGTGCTGAGATATACGCCTGTAAAATGACGGTTGATATGTACAAATTAAAAATGGAAGATTTCGTTCCACAAGTAAAAGGGATTATGACCGTTGGAGAATTTTATGAAAAATCTGCCGGTGCTGAGATAATATTCACCTAAGACAGTATAAAAATATTAAGGGCAATTCAACAAAACGAATTGCCCTTAATTAATAAACTATTATTTAAGCAAAACCATTTTCTTAGTCTGTATAAATCCTTCCGTTTCAATCTGATAAATATATACACCTGCATTTACAAAACTACCGCTATAGTCCCTTCCGTCCCAGGTAATTGATCTACTGCCTATCGGTTCAGTTTGATCAACTAATTTAATGACTTCTCTACCCAACAGATCAAATACGCTTATCCTGACATTGGATTCCTTACTTATGTCATAAAAGATTGTTGTTGTTGGATTAAACGGATTGGGAAAATTTTGGTGTATTTGAAATTCTGTTAGAATACTTATTTCAGATTCAGCTGTATACAAATTTGTTAATTCATTAAACTCAACTGTATTGCCATTGAAATTTGGTACGATCAAAATACCCGTATTACTTTTACTGTCGGTCGAATTTTTAACCTTCCCGGTTGACGTTAATTCACGGAAATATATATCAGCAGGGCTATTATGTCCACTTGTAATCAATATGGGTCCTTCAGAAAAATCACTACTAAATTTATAAATAGAATTATTACCCCAATAAGATATATAATAATTACCAAACATATCTCTTGCAATGCCATCAGGTTGTGTAAGTATTGTTTCTTTTAATGGTGTAACAGATCCATCAGACAAAGAAACAGCAAGAATCGGTGCATTCAGAATCCATGGAACATTTATTAATCTGTCGTTATCACCATCATAAAACAGTCCATTTGGACTGTTAATTCCTGTTGCTAAGGTGCTAAATGAATAATCATCTGTTTTAATTTTGTAGATCTTTCCTGTACCTGTATCGCTTACAAAAACATATTGTGTATTATCAGACGTAACATCATTCAAAAATCCCATTCCGGGAATTACAACTGTCTGCGTTATTGTGCCTGGTGGAAGAGCAATAAACACTACACCTTCGTCAGCTGCTGCAACTAGTACATTACCAATTAAACACAAACCTCGTACACTAGTTAAGTTACTATTAAGAATACTTTTTGTATTTGTATCATTTGCATCAACTTTGATAATCTTACCATCGCCTTTATTGGAAACATAATAACAGTCATTAGTTGGATCATATACCGCACTTTCAGGATTATTATAGGCTTGAGCGAGAATTAAATTTGTTACAAATAGAACAACTATAATTATTAGAAGAGAAGACCGTATTAACTTCATATAGACCTCCAATTATTCAATTGACAGACTATAATCTAAATATATAGGTAATTTTAAAAAATAGTAACTTTATAACTAAAATTAAGCTAGTTCTTCATCTGTTATTATATAATTATTAATAGTTGCACTCTTTAGAGTCTCTATAATCATATCCTCCTGAGATAAAAAGAACCGATGAACTTTGCAATAATCAATAAGCTGACATATACTTGGATTTTTTAAGCATTCATTAATAGTCATATCAAATCCCATTGCATACAGTATATCATATAAAGAAAGCTTGTTTGGAGAAACTTTTAGTCTAATACCACCATATTTGCCCTGAATAGTCTCAATAATATTATTATTTTTCAATTTGTGAACTATTTTGGTTGTAAAGGGTACTGTTAGATATAGTTTCTTAGAAACTTCCGGTACAGATTTGTGTTCTTTTTTATTGAAACCTGCTAAATAGGCGCAAATACGAATTGCATAATCGTATTCCCTTTTTATAAACACTGCCATATTATACTAATTTACTAAAGTTAAATCATAATTATAAAATATTATTATTTCTTTTAGAATAACCCTATCGTGTGAATTGTATAAAATTACTGTAAATTTGAATATGAATAATTCACATAAATATTTTAAAAATATTCAATCAGATTTTATTGGTCTAGATACATTGTATACTCGCGCAGATGGTAAAAAAACCAAACGCATTTATTTGGATTCTACCGCTTCCACTTTAATGATGAAAGCCGCATATAATGCGATTGAATCCTTCTATAATCATTATGCCAATACACATAGTCTTCTACATTTTTCAGCAAAAACTGCCACACAAAATTACAAGTGGGCACATGAAAGGATTTTGTCCTTTGTAAAAGCAGATGCTGAAAAATACGCCTGTTTTTTTACCGGCAGTGGCACAACGGCAGGGATAAATCGCATGGCACGTGTTTTCCGCGATTTTCAACCCGATAGGGATGTTGTGTTAGTATCTTTAATGGAACACCATTCCAATGATCTGCCGCATCGCAAACATGCGGGAAAAGTAGTTCATATACCGCTCGATAATCATGAGGGACAACCGGGTTGTATTAATATGGAGATACTTAAAGAAAAATTAGAACAGTATAAAGATAGAATAAATTATATTGCTATGACCGGTGTCAGCAACGTAACCGGTATTATTAACCCAATTTATGATATTGCAGAATTAGCTCATAAATACGGGGCACTTATTTTAGTCGACGGCGCACAAATGGCAGCGCATATTCCTGTACAAATTAATGGTCATTCCAATCCACTTAGAAATATTGATGCATTTGTTTTTTCCGGTCATAAAACTTATGTACCCGGATCGCCCGGTGTTGTGATTTGCCGAAAAGATATTTTAAGCTCTATGGAACCGGAAGAAGTTGGCGGAGGAATGGTTGATCAGGTTCATGTTGACAGATATACAATTACTGATCAATTTCCTGATCGTGAGGAAGCAGGAACACCAAATATTCCCGGCGCAATTGGTTTAGCAGCCGCAATTGATGTATTAGATAAAATCGGTATGGAATTTATCTATGAAGATGAAACTGCCTTGATTACCAACGCTTTGGATCAAATAAAACAAATTGAACATGTAATAATCTATGGCGAAACCAATTGCTCACTTTGCCCAAGAGCAGCTTCTATTTCATTTAATATTCGTGGATTGGATCATGGTTTAGTTGCGGCAATCTTTAATGATTATCATAATATTGCCGTCCGCAATGAGTGTTTTTGCGCTCACCCTTACGTAAAAGAAATGATAATAGAAGAACTGTTCGATACAGGAATTGATTTAAACGAGATTGATATTAATTCAGAATTAAAGGTTAAAGCAGGAATGGTGAGAGCATCATTTGGTATTTACAGTACCCAAGATGATGTAAACGCATTGGCATCGGCTTTAAAGGATATTGTCGCCAAACGCGATGAATATTCTAATTTGTATTCTCTTGATGGAACAGGACTATACTGTCATAAAACCTTTAAACCCGTTGAAGCAGATTTGTTCAACGTAGAATTATTTATTAATGAGTATTTACAAAATTTATAGTCAATATAATTATGGATTTTGCTAAACGCATATTAAAAATCCGAGAGAAAATAAATGATCATAATTATCATTATTATGTACTGAATGATCCAATTATTTCAGACAGTGAATATGATAAACTGCTGCGTGAACTAGAAACATTAGAAACAAATCATCCGGAGTTAATCACACCGGATTCGCCTACCCAACGCATCGGGGCGGCGCCATTAACAGAATTCGGTACAATACAGCATACTATTCCCATGCAATCGTTAGCAAACGCTATGATTGACGAAGAACTGATAGCATTTGATAAACGCGTGCAAAAATTATTAGCTACAGAAAGTAACATTAACTATATCGCCGAACCGAAATTAGATGGCATCGGTGTTGAACTTGTTTATAAAAATGGTGTATTCACGCATGGTTCCACACGCGGTGATGGCATAACAGGTGAAGACATAACTCAAAACTTAAAAACCCTTAACGCAATTCCATTAAGGCTAAGACACGGAAATCATTCAATTCCATCCGTTCTTGAAGTTCGCGGTGAAGTGTTTATAACAAAAAGTGGTTTTAATGAATTGAATATCAACCAAGAAAAACAAGGTGCTAAACTATTTGCAAATCCACGGAATGCTGCTGCCGGTAGTTTACGGCAACTTGATTCAAGGATAACTGCAGAAAGACCGCTTTCAATATTTTGTTACCAGCCTGGAACAATTGAGGGCCTAGCATTTGAGACACACATGGAATTCCTCGAAGCATTAAAAACGTGGGGAATCCCTGTCAATCCTCACATTAAGAATATATTCGGTACTGATGAGATACTGAAATATCATCACGATATGGAATTAAAACGTAACAACTTGCCCTACGATATTGATGGTACAGTTTATAAAGTCAATTCTTTTTCACAACAGGAAACTATAGGCATTCGCAGTCGTTCTCCACGTTGGGCAATTGCAGGTAAATTTAAAGCACAACAAGTAACTACAATCATTAATAATATTGATGTACAGGTCGGCAGAACCGGCGCAATTACACCCGTGGCAAGATTAACCCCTGTACAAGTTGGGGGTGTAACGGTAACCAATGCAACATTACACAATCAAGATGAAATTGACCGCAAAGATATTCGAATTGGCGATACCGTGCTTGTTGAGCGAGCTGGTGATGTTATCCCTAAAGTCGTTAAAGTAATAATTGATAAAAGACCGCAAAAAACCGAAAAATATCAAATACCAAGTACTTGCCCGATTTGCGGACATAAAGTGTACCGATCAGAAAATGAAGCTGTAATGCGTTGTCAGAATCTATCGTGTCCTGCTCAAATAAAAGGGAGAATAGAACACTTTGTCTCGCGCAATGCATTAGATATTGAAGGATTCGGAGAAAAACTCGTAGAACAATTAGTTGAAAAAAATATATTATCTTCGGTAGATAAAATATTTACTCTAAAATACGATGATCTCGCAAATCTTGATAGAATGGCAGACAAATCAGCAAAAAATATATTATCGGCAATAGAAAATTCCAAAAACACAACATTTGCGAGGTTTGTATATGGACTTGGAATTCGAAATGTAGGAGAACATATTGCTAAAATATTGGAAAAACACTTTAAAACAGATATTCATGCTTTTTTGAATACTAATCAAGACGAGCTTGATAATATCTTTGAAATTGGTCCAATTGTTTCTAAAGGAATTGTCCAATTTTGGAAAGATCGAGATAACAAAAATGTGGTATTATCAAGTATCGCTAATGGTATAAATATAGCGAAGCCTGATTTGTCGCTTACGGCGCAAATATTAGAAGGAAAAACTTTTGTTTTAACCGGTAGTTTGGAAACACTAACTCGCTCAAGAGCAAAGGAACTTATCCAAAAACTAGGTGGACGAGTGAGCAGTTCGGTTAGCTCAAAAACTGATTCCCTTGTCGCCGGACCCGGAGCAGGCAGTAAATTAAACAAGGCGCAGCAATTGGACATAAAGATTTTATCGGAAGAAGAATTTTTAACTATGATTGATAAAATCAATAACAAATAATTTAATGAGGTAAATATGAAAACAACTGAAATGATGAAAATGAAGAATATTGTTGGCGATGTTGTATTACTGATTCTTGCTAATACAGAAGCGTTAGCAGAAATTGGTGTGACTCAAAAAACAATTTATGTTAAAGCACTTGGCTACGATGATTTTGGAATATGGGTTGAATTCTCAAATTTTAAAATTCCCAAATTAAAAACAGCTAAAGGGGAAAAACCAAAACGTCCGATGTATCAATCTGTTACCGGTTCGCTGTTGATACAATGGCCATTGATTACATCAATTGTGCATTTCCCAGGCGTAGAAGATTTTGATTTCCCTAGTCCGTTCGAGTCTCATATCGGTTTTAATGTCGAAAAATAAGAAAATCTAGCTTAAGCTGATTATTCAGGAAATGTTATAAAAGCTAATATGGTTCCGGGGAATTTATCTGTAACAATTAAGAAACCTTTATTATCTAGACGCACTATACCTTCCCAATTGCGCGAGTCGCCGAACTTAGACAGTTTAATTTCAATCGGTGAAGTTTCAGTTCTTACAATTTTTTCATCTACGATTTGAAATTCTAATAATCGTTCTACTGGTTTTATGTCTTTCTTTTTAGTAATTAGATAATTCAAATCCGGTTTAAGTAATTTATAGTCGCCAGGCCAAAAGTAGTTTGTTACCCAAAATGTACCTTCGTCATCAATCTCGGTCGCATCGGTAATGCGATATTCTGTAAAAGGAAATGGTTTTATAATATCTAATTTTAAATTTTTATCAAACTGATGATAAACCGGTGATTTGTTAACTTTTGCAGAATTCACCTCATAAATAGTTATCACAGAATTATTATTTATTAATATTGTCTCATATGTCATATTTTGAAGCATAACCGGTGTTTTAACTTTCTTTAGACTTTTTTTATTAATTTTAATTTCATTTTTAATACTATCAATAATTCCACGTGCGATGAAACCATGATTAGTGTTACGTTTTTCAGCTTCAATTGTAACGTAAACTGTATCATCATTAAATATAATTGATTCAAATCCTTCAAAACCGTATATACGTTTATCAATACCGGACGAATTCCACTTTATTTCCTTTGGCAATATCGTCGTGCGTGCTGAATCAAGAAAATCAATAATTTGCTGCTTGGGAATCGAGTAGATCTTATCGGTAGGATATTGGAGCAGTAAAATTAAATTATCCTTATACCAAGCAAGTCCGGAGACTTCTTGATCAGGGTTAGTGATATCCCCATTTAGAGTAATATAAATGGGCTCAACGGCTTGACTAAAAATAATCAAGGGTAAAATCAAAATAAATTTGAGTGCAGGATATTGCATAAACTTACATAAATTACAGGCAAATTTAGATGAGAACATCAAAATAAATGAATAAATTTGAACAGCATCGTTTACAAATGGTGGAAAACCAAATCCGTCGCAGAGGAATTTCCGATAAACGTGTTCTGCACGCGATGGCAACCGTCCCACGACATCTATTTATTGGTAAACTGGAACGGCAATTAGCCTACTTTGATGGACCTTTGCCAATCGGTCATGGACAGACAATTAGTCAACCCTACATTGTGGCTTTTATGACCGATGAGTTACAAATTGAATCACATCACACCATATTAGAGATTGGTACCGGCTGCGGATATCAAGCTGCCATTATATCAATGTTGGCAAAAGAGGTTGTTTCATTGGAATATGTAGCTAAACTAGCGAAATCTGCTAGTAAAAGGTTGAATGACCTTGGTTACAAAAATATAAAAGTACACAATGCCAATGGAATAAACGGTTGGGAAGAAAATGCACCATACGATAGAATCATCGGAACAGCTGCTCCTGCATCAATACCCGACAAATTAATTGAACAATTAGCACCGCAAGGTAGAATGATAATTCCTGTTGGAGGTAGTGTTTTCGATCAGTCGCTTTACATTATTACTAAAAATACAAAAGGTAAAATAAAAATTAAGCGTTCTCTTGGAGTGCGATTTGTACCAATGGTTGGGTAAAATAAATTTAG
>CBDURO010000050.1:0-9504 GCA_965369995.1 uncultured bacterium
ATTTTATGAAATATTCAATGAGTCTTTTCATATTATTATATTAAAGATTATTTTAGATTATATATTGATGACAAAACGGAATTAAAGAATATTTACTTTTTGTCCGTCATAAATATTCTGTGATTTAGTAATTAATCTGGTACTATCATTTAACCCGATAACTACAGCAGTATCTCCGTTTAGCGAAATTATTTCGACTTTCAGCTCTTTTGCGACGCTGTCAGCAACTACAAATACGGTATTATTATTAGTTATTATTCTACGAGGAATTTCAGTTGCACTAACAATTTTAGAACTATATATATCTCCTTGCAAATACATACCTTCCCATAAGTCACTACCGGAAACTGTAATGTAAATATTAACCATTTGAGTGCTAGGATCAACATTGTCATTAATCCTGGCAACTTTTCCTTTAATTACTTCGGCAATATTTTCTGACTTTAGATTCACTTTATCACCAACTTTTATTAAAGTAGCTTGATCAACGGTTACACTTGATTCTAAATCATAGATATAATTACTAATAAATTCACCTAGTGGTTGTCCAATTCTTACTAGTGTTCCCGGTTTAATATTGCTCGATACAACACTACCATTAAAAGGCGCCTTAGGGCGATATTTATTAAATGTATTCTCAAGATTTTTAATATTATAGTACGTTTGAAAAATTCCTTTACCAGCTACAAAATATTTTTCTCTGTCATTAGTTGGCTCAGGCAAGGATTCAATTTCTTCTTCAACATTAAAATCAGCTAAATAATTTTCCCACTGAATAAAACTTTCTGGAAAGTCAAATTTCATCTCTGGTAATAATTGAGCTACTTGAGTTAAAAGGGTACTTCTTTGCGACATTAAACTATATTCAACATCTTTAGAATTAATAGACAATAGCACCTCATCCTTTTTAAATGAGACTCCTTCCAAAAACTGTTTTTGTCCTTGTTCTAATATTCCCCCAACTTCAGCATAGATTTGAGCATGATTACGTGCAAGTAACTTGCCGATCACGGGAACTTTCAATTGTATATCATCAATATTTACATCTATAGTAGAAACAGACAATATGCTATGATTATTCATCATTCTTTTAGGTGGTTTTTTCATACTTCTCAACAATACAATAACAAAAACTGACACAATAACCACAATTAAAATCGGTAGGATTTTTTTAATTCTTTGTTTTACAGACATGATTCCTCTTTTTATAAATTCTTCTTTAGTAATTCTATTAAGTTAATATATTTTTCCCTTATTATTTTTTATTAACTTTTAATTTTTCTTACAATACATATCCATATTCATAGAGATATTTATGTAACAGATATTAGATACTTAGTCTATAGATTGGTGACAATAAAAGGATTATACTATTTAAATTTAAGCTAATGGTAAAAAAGATTATTTTGAGTATTAGCTTGTGTTTTCTCAGATTATAATGATATTTATTATTGTTTTACTTTGTAAAATATTCCTCTATTTTGCCGTGTGGATTCTATTTTACCATCAGATTCTAAGACATCAAGGTATTTATTGATTTCATTGATATGTAATCCAAGTATCTTTGCCAGGTCATCCAATGTACAAGGTCTTCGTTGAACTGTTTCTAATATTGCAGTTTCAATATCTTCACGGTACGATTTAATATCTCTCCTTTCGGCAGACATAGTAACAATTTCAACATTTTCAAGTTGCCAATAATCCACAATATATTGCAATTCTTCGCGACTGGCTGATCGAATCTTGGATACAGCACCAGGTCTATCTAGTGTATTTAACTGTATGCTTTCCGGATTTATCCTTTCAAAAGCTTTTTTCAATAAATCTAAATCATTAATATTATCATTATATCCGGGAATAATAAAAACTTCTAGCCATATTTGGCTTTTGAATTCATTTCTAAAATCCACAAGTCCTTTAATATATTTATTAATATTAAGTTTATGAAATGGTCTATTAATCTTTCGGAAAGTCAAATCAGATGCTGCATCTAAGGAAGGCAGAACTACATCTGCCTCTAACAGTTCCTTTCTTACTTGTTTTTGGTATAATAGAGTTCCATTTGTTAAAACCGCAATTGGAATACCGGGAATATTATGTTTAATGAACTGAATTATATCACCGATGCGGGAATTAAGCGTCGGTTCTCCTGAACCGGAAAAGGTAATATAATCCGGAGCAGTATTATTCCGAAAATAATGTTCTAATTCCTTTATGACAATATCATATGGAACATATTCTTTTCTATCGATTGTTAATTTAGTAGTTGACCCACATTCACAATATATACAATTAAGTGAACATACTTTGTGTGGCACAAGATCAATGCCTAAAGACATACCTAAACGCCTTGATGGTACGGGACCAAATAGGTATTTATACATAATAATTATTTACTAATCGTAGGCTAAACGAGTTTCCTCATCAGATATTGTCGGTTCAATAAGTTTATCCCATTCCTTTGATTGCCATGTTCCTAGATTAGTATGGGTAATGTAATACTTTTGCGGTATCGGATGGGTTCCAACAATCACTTTAATATCATATTTTTCTTTAATAAAACTCTTAAAATGATTTATATAAGGACATGGCGGGTATCCGACAACAAATCCGGTAGCAAAATAAATTATCTCTGCACCATTTTTTTTCATTTCTTCGGGTGCATGTTCAATGTTTCCACCGGGACAACCCCCGCAACTTGTATACCCAACTACTTCCACATTTTCTTCTTTATCATATATATCGAAAGCACCTTCTCTTTCTCTTAATGCTCTAAAACATTTTCCTCCCGCACAACTGCGATAGCGATCACAAATAATTATTCCAATTTTGGTATTATTTCTCATTTTATTTGTTAATTCCTTTCAAGATAATATCATTTTCATTTACTTCCAAATCGTTAGCGATTATTTCACACTTCGCTTTTAGCAGAAAGAACACAGTCCGGCTAACATTTGATAGACCTTCATAATTCCCCTGCCCCTTGCTTATAACCATATCAGCATTATTAAACAGATGTACAAAATTATCATCGCATAACTCTAATATCGTTCCCGGAGCCGGTGAACCCGATGATATTATTTCTGCAATTTCACCAATACCGGATTCTATTGCATCTTCCATTGTAACGTCATTGATTATCGGTATACCGCGTACAGCATAAGTCACAGGTTTCCCTAATGCTTCAATCAAGATTTTATCAAATACCGATTCTCCGGCATTATCACCAATATATAATACCGACTCTGCATTATCTAATACATCAACAAAAGCATTAAAATCAAATATAGCAAAATCTTGTTTCATAATTTTATTTAATTCTTCTTCAAGATTAAATTGATTATTCATACCAAAGTCAATAATATTACCGGTAATTGCTATCCTTATTGCGGTAAGCAATTTGTTGTCAGATTTATTAATCAATTTAATTAAAGTAGGATATAATGTATGTGCTTCCTTAATACTATTCTTTTTAATATCTTTATATGGATCAGTAATACCTGTTATGTCTCTTATTTTTCGGTAAACTAATGCACCGGATTGAACCGGAGTGTGGTGCATCGGAATATCTTTGATCATGGTACCTACTGCATCAAGTACTTGTTTAATTTTTCCATTATCATTCGTGGCTATTCTTGCTGTGCGTAGAGCCTGATTCATCATACATGGTAGACAATCAAGATAAGTTTTCATCTATTTCCCCGTTTGGTAGCATATTATCCGGATGATAAATGCTATTTTCCCCTTTATAAAAGCGTACACAATTCTACCAATTTCCTTTACAATAATTGTCAATCCATTTATTGTTTAATTTGCCAACCTAATAAAAATGTTTAAAAGTGCAAACCGGATACCATTTGCATTAATATTGATTTCGCACCACACAAAATTGATCTATTTAAAATATTTTTCCATCCGGTCAAATGCCACATTTATCATATCTTCCGGAACACAAAAAGAAAGTCTAATGTGACCTTCTCCGGTTGGTCCAAAAGCTATTCCGGGAGTTGTTGACACTTTTGCATTCTTTAGTAAATCCTTACTAAATGCTATTGAATCTTTTCCTTGATCAATAAGAATTTTAGGGAACATCAAGTAAGCACCTTGTGGTTTACTATACTCAAAAACAGAATTTAGTTTATCCAATCTTTCGCACATAAGATTTCTTGCGTTAAGATAATGCAATCTAAACTCTTCTATACAATCCTGACTACCTTTAAGTGCTGCAATTGCAGCATATTGTGAGGCAACAGTAGTACAAATAGAAAACGGTATATGTACTTTATTAATCTGTTCTATAATTTCTTCATCCGCATGAACGTAACCAATACGCCAACCAGTCATCGCATAGGTTTTTGTAAAGGTATAATTTGTGATGACATGCTTTTTCATCACCGGAATTGAAGCTATACTAAAATGTTTATTGTCATCAAAAGTGAAATATTCATAAGCTTCATCAGTAATAAGAGTTAGATTGTATTCTAACGCAATCTTGGCCAACTCCCTCAAGGATTTTTCTGGAAAAACTGTCCCGGTTGGGTTATTTGGAGTGCAGAATAAAACTGCTTTTGTTTTATTTGTGATGGCATTTTTGATTGCATTAATATCTAATGCAAATTCATCTTCTTCTATTAATGGAACAAGTATCGGTTTACCGGAGGCAAGTTTTACTTGCGTAATATGCGTTGAATATGTTGGTGTTGGAAGAATTACCTCATCTCCCGGGTCGATTACTGCCATAACAGAAGCAGCTAATCCTTCGATTGCTCCTACTGTCACAATAATTTGTGAGGCATTAGCAATAATATTATTTTCTCTTTTTAGCTTTTTTACAATTTCTTCCCTTAATTCAGGTAAGCCTTCACTTTGCGAATAACCCCCTGTCAATCCTTTATTGATAGCAGAAACGACTGCATCATTAATATGCTTAGGAGTTCCTGTAGTTGGCTTTGCCCACGATAAAAATGCAACATCATCATATTGTTTTGATAATCTCGTCATTTCGTGAATTGCAGATTTTTTAATTTGGTCTACTCGATTTGAAATATTCATTTATAATACCTTATAATTTGTTAAAATTTTAATATCATACCAGCAGTTACTTGATTAATTTTAAATTCATTAGAGAAAGCAGATAAAGCAGGTAATTTTGTACAATGAGATGGTAACAAGTATTTTACTTTTTGTTTTTTAAAATAATTAATTGTTTGCTTTGTTTGGTTATCATTCAAAGCTAAATGGAAACCTCCTATAACAACTCTAATTCTATCTAAACCTGTAACATTTTTGGCATACTCAACAATATTACAAATTCCCGAATGAGAACAACCGGATACAACAACCAATTCACCATTATTTATTATAGCAAGTGCAGAATCATCAGGAATAAAGTCATCATTGCCATTCTCATCTACAAATGGTGTAGTTTGTGATTCGAATGAATTAAGTCTGGGTATTTCACCTAAGAATATTATATTTTCATAAATATAATATGGCTCTTTTGAGGTTATTATTTTAAATCTTTTTTTTAACTCTTTATAACTTAAATCTAACCCAATATTTGTATTTTCATTTCTATGATAACGTTTAATAAATGCGTTAGGATGACAAATTAATATTTTATCTTTTATGTATTTCAGACCATTCCCATGATCCCAATGACCATGACTAAGCACAACAGTTTCTACATTATCAATATCGATATTAAGTCTTTTTGCATTTCGCAAGAAATTATCGGAATGTCCTGTATCAAAAAGAATAGTCTCATCATCATATTCTATAAAATAGGATAAACCAAACTCTGCTGTAAAATATCCAGAAGCAACATTCTCTGTTAATATTGAAAGTTTCATAATCTAATTATTTTTCGAGCTTTAATTATTACAAAACTACCTTGTCCATATCCAGTTAATACTTCTTGAACTGTATTTATTTCATTTAAATTTCCGAAAACAGTTTGATATATGTTTTCAATCTCAAATCCCGTACTTTTCAAAATTCCAAATAATTCTTCTGTTCCAAAAAATATAGCATCTTTATAAAAAATATTTTCATCCTTATGTTCTAAGTAAGCTTTACCGATTTGGCTATTTTTATCTACAAAACCAATAATTAAATTGCCGGTATCTTTTAAAATACGATTTACCTCGTTGAAAGATTTATAAATATCATCAACAAAACAGATTGTTGTAACCATTAAAGCAAAGTCTTTGCTTTTATCGGGATAAGGTAAATTTTCTGCAACAGCATCAATTACATTAATATTTCTTTGTTTTGCCTTTTTCCTCATTGCTTTTGAAGGATCGATTCCTTCATCTATTCCTAATGGCTCTGCAAAAATTCCACTTCCTATACCAATTTCGATTCCTTTTTTTCCATGGGGAAGTGCTTTTTTGATGGCATTCAATTCCGATTGGAAAACAAAATGATTATCAACGAACCATATTTCGTATTTCTTTAAATGATTATCAAATGGTTTTGTTTTTGGCATAATATTTTGATTTATTAATAGATGATTTTAAAATACCTGATTTTATTGTGAATAAATTATAGTCAGATGAATTATTATCCCACTCATCCTTAATCCAATGTAAATGTTTGACTAATATATTTAAAATCTCATCCGGTTGATCTACTGAAATCTTTACAGGAATAAAATGATTATTGACTATATTAATGTTTTTACCAAATTGCTTTGAAATAACAACATTAACATTTTTTCCTTTAAGAAATTGAATAATTGCTTCACCCTTCTTTTTAGAACCATGTTTAACTTGCTCATCAAGTGATTTAAATTTGTTTATTTCTTCAGAAAATAATTTAATTCCGTCACCATCTTGTTTGTAGATAAGATACTTGTCAGCGTTCCCAAAATGCTTTTTTTCAAATTGGTTATTTTCATTTACTGCAAATGCAAAATATAAATTCATTGATTATTCCTTAATTTACACTTTTGTCAACTTCTTTGATTTCGAATATATTACCGCTATTATCACTAATAAATATTTGGTCAAAATATTTTCTTTTTCTACGAATACATTTATAGGAATTATCTTTAGCTTTATTAACAATAGCTTCTCTATTTTTCACTTTTATACAGATATGATTAAAACCATGATTGTATGATTTTGTATTAATAAATAATTCTAAGAATAAATCATCTTTTTGCATTAGATAAACTAAAGTTTCTCTTTTAATATTAAAGAATAGGTTAGCAAGATTTTCATCCAAAGTATAATTCTTTATTTCAACCATCCCAAGAACATTAATATAAAATTCTTTAACTTCCAATGGATCACTAATATTTAGTGCTATATGTTCTAATTTCATATACTTATTGCCAATTTATAACCGTTATGAATAGCATCTTGTGCGTTCCCTGTCTTTTTAGCATCACCAATAACATGAACTAAAATGTTATTTTTTAATTCTTTTTCCAAGGGGTTAAAACTTTTCATACCTGTTGAAATCACAATCATATCAATATTATTAAATTGAATATCTTTGCCATCTTTTTCTGCATAAACTGTTTTCCCTACAATTTTTTTTATATGAGTATAATTTCTAAAAATAGTTCCTTTTTCTTTCATCATTTTTAAAGAAAGTAATTTTGCAATCATTTCCATATCTTCGCCAAAGTCAGTTGTTCTTTTAATAATAATCACCTGATTATTAAGTGGAATTAATGCTGTTGCTATATCAACACCGATAAGACCTCCGCCAATTATCAAAACTTTTTTATTTTTTGGTAAATTTTCTTTAAGCAATATTTCTGCCCAATAAAATTTATCTAAACCATCAATTTTTATTTCTGCGGGTTTAGAGCCAGTAGCAATAACTACCTCATCATATTTATTGATGAGATCAGATTTTTTGGCTTCTTTATAAATTACTTTAATATTATTAACTTTTATTTTTTTAACAAAATATGGAATTAAGGTTTCCATAGATTTTTTATTGGGAGTAAGGGGCGCAAAATTAAATTGCCCTCCAAGTTCATCTTTTTCAAAAAGTGTTACTTTATGTCCTCTTTTCTTTAATGTTAAAGCAGCTTCCATTCCTGCCAAACCGCCACCAACAACAGCAAAATTTTTAGATTTTTTGGGTTTTTCAAAAATATCAATTTCTTTACCTACTTTCGGGTTTACAAGGCATTGAAGACCTTGTCCTGATTTTACTCCACCCAAACAACCTTCAGCACAAGCCAGGCAAGGACGAATCAGACCTTCCACTTTATTTAAATATTTTCCAACAAAATTAGGGTCAGCAACCATTGCTCTACCAACAGCAAGATAGTCTGGATCGTATATCCTTTCAATATGTTTAATATCCTTAATAGAATTAATTCTGCCAACAAATATTATGGGGACATTAACGAATTTTTTAATTCTGCAGGCATAGTACCATGTTTTTCCTTTGGGAACAAACATATGCTGGAAAAACCACGGGGGTGTTGAACATGCAGAACCAGCTGAAACATGGATTGCATCAACACCATTCTCTTCAAGAATTTTAGAGAATTTAATCATTTCATCAATATGGAATCCGGATGGGATAATCTCATCACCACTTATTCGAGCGATTATCGGGATATCAACCGCATTTCTAACTGCTGATAAAACTTTTAGTGGGAATCGTATTCGATTTTCAAAACTACCACCATAATCATCATCTCTTTTATTAACATCAGGTGATAAAAATTGAGCCAACAGATACCCATGTCCAAACTGAAGTTCAATAATATCAAATCCGGCGTTAACGGCCCTTTTGGCACTATCAACAAATAAATCAATTACCTTATCCATCATTTTATGATTCATATATTCAGGGACTGCACCACTGTTTTCGCAAGCATTTTCTGTTGATGACCAAAAATAATTACCGGGAATCTTAGGATTAGCTAATCTACCGGGATGATTCAAATGTGCGATAACTTGAGCACCATTAGCATGTATAAGATTTGTTAATTTTTTCAGTCCATATAATTTATCATTGTTATCGATACCTATTTGGGTAGGAAGCTCCCTCAATCCTGAATTCATATAAAGAGGCTCAACCGTGACCGCACCAATGTGTTTACTTCTTAAATCATAGAAATCAAGATGTTGTTGCTTTATAGTGCCATTTGTATCGCTATATCCAAGTTTAATTGGCGGGAAAATAAATTCATTTCTCAAATTCAACGCAATCACTTCATTTTTCCTTAATATCCGATTGCATAAACAAATATACCAACGATTAGAGCATAAATAATATTAACAAGTTTTACTCCCAAGAATCCCCTTTTTGATTCAGCAAGAAGTGGCAACATTCCGTGTCCATCTTGAGAAATCGAACTCGCTAAGAGCACGCTAAAGGGTATGGTTCCCTGTGCAAATAAAGTTATAAAAATAAAGTGCGGACCTGACTCAGGTATTATTCCAATTAATACAGCAATAATTAATAAATATAGCATATTCTCCGACATCCAGGCTTCAATATTTATATAACTCAAAAGGAAATGAA
>CBDURO010000051.1:0-9384 GCA_965369995.1 uncultured bacterium
GGTATCGTGACTATAATAAATTTGAAAAAGTAAACGATCCAAATGCCGCTACTAAGAGAGAATATTTACTAGATAAGTTCAACATTAAAGAGAATCTGCTAAATCCTATTTACTTAAGTATATCATATAGATTAAACAATTCTTCAATTCTTAATAAAATAATAAAATATCCACCATTTAGATATTTTTCATACAATACAATAACCGAATTGGATTTTGACTTTAATAAAATTAAAAGTTTTAATAACGTTTATCTCTCGGGGTATTGGCAGAAAAGTGATTTATTTGAAGAATATCGCAATATATTAAAAGCAGAGTTTACACTTAAAAAAATAATATCAGAAAAAAACACAATACTTTTAAATAAAATTAAATCCTACAGTAGTGTTGCTATACATATTAGAAGAGGTGATTTGCTTAGCCGACCTGTTGCTGTAGCAGAACAACCTTTAAGTTCCGAACAGTATTATTATAATGCTATTAATAAAATAAAAGAAAAAGTAGAAAAACCGGAAATATTTGTTTTTTCTGATGATATTAATTGGATTAAGAATAATTATAAATTCGATATTCCGACTACTTATGTCGATAATGATGGTCCGGATTATGAACACTTTAACCTTATGTACAATTGTAAACATCAAATAATTGCAAATAGTACTTTCAGCTGGTGGGCAGCTTGGTTAAATAATTATCAAGAAAAAATTGTCATATCACCAAAATGGTGGTATCGAGACCCTGTTAAAAACGAATCTATTATTCGTATACCTCAGAATTGGATAATATTGGAAAATATAGAAGATTAATTAATATAAAAATGGAAGAGTATATTGATGAAAGAAAGATTATCAGTATTTGGACTGGGTAAACTAGGTTGTACTATGCTTGCTTGTTTTGCATCAAAGGGCTGGCAAGTCATTGGTATGGATATAAATAAACTATCTGTAGATACTGTCAACAAAGGTGAATCTCCGATTTACGAACCTGGTGTAAATGAGTTGATTAGTAAATATAAAGATAATATTTCCGCTACAAGCGATACTGAACATGCTGTAATGAACTCCGATGTCAGTTTTGTCATAGTTCCTACACCAAGTACTAAAGATGGTACTTTTTCTACTGATTTTGTAGAAGCTGTAGCAGCAGAAATCGGTAGTATTTTGCGCTCCAAAGATTCTTATCATACGGTAGTTATCACCAGTACGGTTTTACCGGGAGATATGAAGTTAATCCAAGATCTTTTAGAAAGGACTTCCGGGAAAAAGTGTTCCGAAGGTTTTGGTTTATGTTACAATCCTGATTTTATCGCACTTGGCAGCGTTGTGAGAGATTTTTTAAATCCCGAAATAATTTTGATCGGAGAATCCGATAAAAAAGCCGGTGACACATTAGAAAATATTCATCGCAATCTGATAAGCAATAATCCGAATATACATAGAATGAATTTTTACAATGCGGAATTAACAAAAATTGCTTTGAATTCATATTGCACTCTGAAAATAACATTCGCCAACACCTTAGCAGAAATTTGCGAAAATATGCCCGGTGGAAACGTTGATCAGGTTACAAACGCTCTCGGTGATGATCCTCGAATCGGTAGAAAATATCTGAAAGGCGGTTTAAGTTATGGAGGACCGTGCTTCCCAAGAGATAATCGCGCTTTTGCGAAATCAGCTGAAAATTTTGGCTGCACTACTCCTTTAGCAGTGAGAACAGATCAAATTAATGACTACCATCGCAATGAGCGAATTCCTAATAAGTTATTAAATTTGATGAAAAAACATAAGACAAAGAAATTATCCATTCTTGGATTGACCTATAAAATTGATACACAATTAGTAGAAGAATCCGCTGCAATATCGATTATCAATGCATTGATTAAAAAAGATATCCACTTGTCTGTTTACGACCCGGCAGGAATGGAAGAAGCAAAAAGAGAAATTACCGATCTTGACAAAATACATTTTACTAATTCAGCTAAAGAGTGCCTCTCCGGAGCCAAGGTATGTTTTATTGCGACGCCATGGGAAGAGTTTAAATCTCTATCAAAACAAGATTTCTTGAATGCAATGTCTAATAATCCAATAATCATTGATGGTTGGAATTTGTATTCATTTGAAAATGATAATGATATCAAATATATACGAATTGGGAAAGAAAGTTGAAATATAATCGAAACTTTATTATTTCAATAAAATCAAGCAAGTGTTTTAATAAGAGTGATTACGAATTCTTTTATGACATTGCCGGCCAATTGATGCAAAAACTCGAATACAAAACGTAGTCCGACAAATCATTAATATGATATCAGCAGTTAAAGAAACTACAAATAAAACATTACGCATTGGTATTATGTGTAATGGTCTCAATTTTTCCGCATGGGAGGCTGAAACCATACGCAATCTAATAAATACTAAAGGTGTTTCGCTAGAACTGCTTATTGGCAATGCAGATAGAATTGAACCAATTTGGAACAATAATATCAATTTGGACCTCCAACAGCAAAATATTATTAAAAAAGTTCTGCGGCGTATATTTAGAATTTATCGACAATTTTTACAATTCCTCAAAACTCCACTTTGGCAGCGATATCAAAGGTTTGTTAACAATTTCTTCCCGGCTGATTGTGACAGACAAGTATCAATGAATGATGAATTGATTAATATTGATATGATATATTGCCGGATATACAAAAAGGGGAAATATTCTCAATATTTTACAGAATCCGATCTTGATAAAATAAATTCATACAATCTTGATATGATATTACGATTTGGATTTAATATAATTCGGGGAGAGATACTGAAAGTACCAACTTATGGCGTTTGGTCATTTCACCATGGTGATTATCTTAAATATCGTGGTGGACCACCCGGTTTTTGGGAAATTTACAATGAAGATCATTGGAGCGGAGCGATTCTACAAAAGTTGACAGATAAGCTTGATGATGGTATAGTACTTTATCAATCGCAATTCAAAACTGATTTATCATCGTACAAGAAAAACAAATGTAATTTATTTCTTGGTACCACTACATGGCCGTCTATCGTATGCAGAAATATATTATCTGTTAAAGATGAAAGCATATTTATTAAATCTGCAACAAGCACTGCTCCGATTTATACTGCTCCTAATAATCTACAGACAATAAAATATTTTTATATAATTATTAAACATAAAATAAAAACTATTTTTAAGAAAAACTCAGACAATAACCGTGAATTGTGGGCTATCGGGATTATTGATAATCCCGTTCAGTATTTGATTAATTCATTGGATCCTCCTGATATCAAATGGATCGAACCTCCCTCTAACCGATTTTATGCTGATCCGTTTCTTATTAAAAAGGGGGACACCTCATACATTTTCTTTGAAGATTATTCCTATAGAGAAGAAAAGGGACGAATTTCTTATGTAAAGACAACGGACTTCAAAACATTTTCAGATGCAAAACCTATAATTGATACCGCATTTCACTTGTCATATCCATTCATGTTGGAATGTGAAGGTAAATATTATTGTATTCCTGAACAGCAATCTACCGGGGAAGTTGCACTGTACGAAGCTAAATCCTTCCCGGATTATTGGATGAAAAAAACAACTTTATTAAAGGATTTTCCAGGAATAGATCCAACTATTATTAAGTATAATGATTTATGGTGGATGTTTATAGCTAACCAGAAAGACAACGGTTCAAGTAAGTTATATTTATTCTATTCTGAGAATTTGGATGGACCTTGGGTATCACATAAAAAAAATCCGGTAAAAATATTCCTAAAAATGACAAGACCTGCCGGAGCAATATTTGAACATAAAGGGAAACTAATCCGCCCCGCTCAAAACTGTACCAAAACTTATGGCGGTAGTACTATTTTTTATGAAATTGTAAACTTATCAATAGATGATTTTAAAGAAGTCTTTATTGGTGAATTATTACCAAATATAACAAGCCAATATCCAGATGGTCTTCATCACATTATACCAAATAATAATATCACAATCATTGATGGTAAAAGATTAGTATAGTTGTTGAATAACTTATTTAAAAATAAAATAGTAATTATCACAGCCAGAAGCCATAGTATAGGTAAAACAACAG
The DNA here is from genome assembly GCA_965369995.1 of uncultured bacterium. Classification (GTDB taxonomy): domain Bacteria; phylum Fidelibacterota; class Marinisomatia; order Marinisomatales; family JAHJCW01; genus JAHJCW01. The sequence goes on from CBDURO010000051.1 coordinate 4,100, forward strand.
CTAAACGATTTCCCATTAAGAAGGATGCATTCTAATGTTAGCATTTCGAACAAAATTAGAATTGGAGAAGACTGCTGAGTTAATAAAAAGCAATCATTTGTTAACGATGAAATTTTATAAAAGTATACAATATACTTTCTTAACTCAATAATTAACCTTATACTTTATTTTAGAAATATAGACTTAATTAATATTTTAAAATGATAATTACACGAACTCCTTTTAGAATGACATTGGGCGGTGGTGGCACCGATTTACCATCGTACTATGAAAAATATGGCGGCTTTATCTTCAGTTTCGCTTTAAACAAATATATGTTTATTACAGTTAAAAGACCGTTTGCTGATGATCTAATTCGCATAAAATATAATATTTCTGAAACTGTTGAAAAACTTTCAGAACTTAAGCATGATATTGCTCGTGAATGTCTTTTTAAGTTAAATATTACTAACTCAATTGATGTTGTATCACTGGCAGATATTCCGGCAGGAAGCGGTTTGGGAAGTTCAAGCAGTTATACTGTTGGCTTGCTAAATGCATTGCATACAATGAAACGCGAATATATTCCATTAAAAAAATTGGCTGAAGAAGCTTGCGACATCGAAATGTATCGGTTGAAAAAACCGATTGGTAAACAAGATCAATATCTCGCAGCATTTGGCGGCTTTACGGTTTTAGAGATTTCTAAAAATGGTGATGTCGAAGTAAAACGAGCTAATATAGATGATTCAACAATTGATGGATTAAACCGAAATTTATTATCATTTTATACTGGCGTTCAGCGTAAAAATGTTGGAATTCTGGCACGCCAGAGTAAATCTACAGAAAAAAATGAAAAACAAGTTGTGGAATCTCTTCATTATATAAAGGAATCAGGCTACAAAATATTAGACCTTGTTGAAAGCGGCAATATTACTGAACTTGGGCATATGTTTGATGAGCATTGGAAGTATAAAAAACGTTTGGCAAAAGGTATAACCAATCCACACTTTGATAAAATTTATGAAACTGCCAAAAAGAATGGTGCTTTAGGTGGTAAAATTACCGGTGCGGGTGGTGGTGGATTTTTCTTGTTCTATTGTGAAGAAAACCAGCATAAACTTCGTAAGGCAATGAAAGATGCCGGATTGAAGGAAATGCGTTTTGATTTCGATTATGAAGGTACTAAAGTCCTTGTTAACTTTATGGATTATACGCTTGCAGGCAACTGAACATAAACAAAAAGCAGTATTTTTTGACCGAGACGGAGTATTAAATTATTTAGTAAAAAGAGACGGTTCATTTTATTCTCCTCAACATTTTGAAGATTTTCAATTAGTTGCCGGAGCAAAAAAAGTTATAGATAATGTACATAAAATGGAATATCTTGTTATTGTAATTTCAAATCAACCGGATATTTCGCGTGGGAAATTAGCACAATCTGATTTAGACAAAATGACTGATTTGTTATTTGAAAAACTTAATATAGATGATGCATTTTATTGCACACACGATGATGATAATGATACCGGCTGCCGCAAACCCGCTCTCGGATTATTTTTCACCGCTCAAAAAAAGTACAATATTGATTTGAACAAATCTTTTATGATTGGTGATACTTGGAAAGATGTTGAAGCTGCAAAGAATGCCGGGATTCCGATGATTTTAATTGATAAGGATTATAATCAAGATTTAAAGGATGTAAATAGAGTAAAGAACATACTTCAAGTTGTATCTTTGATTAAAAATGGAATTTAATAAATGAATTATATAGATAAATATTTAGACGAAGCACATAGAATAATAGATTCAGTTGATAAAGACGCTGTTAATAAAATTGTTGGCTTTTTAATTACTGTTAGAGAAAACAGCGGAAGATTATTCATATTAGGCGTTGGTGGTGGTGCAGGGCATGCATCACATGCGGTAAATGATTTTAGAAAAATATGTGGAATAGAAGCATATACTCCAACTGATAATGTGTCTGAACTTACAGCACGAGTGAACGATGATGGTTGGGGAACCGCCTATGTTAATTGGTTGAAAATCAGCAAACTGAATCAAAATGATATGATCTTTGTATTTTCCGTTGGTGGTGGAAATGCAGAAAAAGATATAAGTTTGAACATAATCAAATCATTACAATTGGCTAAAGACGTTGGAGCAAAAGTCTGCGGGGTGGTTGGGCGAGATGGTGGCTATACCGCGCAAGTCGCTGATGCGTGCGTAATTATACCGTCATTCAACAGTGAAACCGTAACACCTCAAACAGAAGGTTTTCAAGCAGTAATTTGGCATTTAATTGTATCACATCCCAAACTTCAAAAATTTGAGATGAAGTGGGAAAGTGTTAAATAAAGGAGAATTATAATGGCTATATTTTTAGACACGGGCAAAATTGATGTAATAAAAAAATATCATTCAATGGGTATTATCCGTGGGGTTACAACAAATCCAACTATTATGGTTCAAGACGGAATTACAGGTGGAATGGATGGGATAAAAAAGCAATCGATAAAAATTGCAAATTTGATTCATCCTTATCCCCTATCGGTTGAAGTAACAAATAATGATCCCAAAGATATGATAAAACAGGCAATTGAATTCTCTAAATGGGCTGATAATATTAATGTCAAGATTACTATACACGGACCAAATGGTGAATTAGATAACCTGCAAGTAATTCATGCACTCGAGACAAAACACAATATAAGAATTAACGCAACAGCGATGATGAGTGCTCAGCAATGCTTTTTAGCTGCGATGGCTGGTGCAACTTATGTTTCAATTTTTGGTGGGAGAGTTAATAATATGGGTTATGACACAAGAGATGAAATCGCACGATTGCGACAACTTCTTGATGATTTTGAGCTGCCCGCCAAGATCATTGTAGGGTCTACCAGAGAAGTAGTAAATATCATCGAATGGTTAGAAGCTGGCGCACACATCGTTACCGTCATTCCAAAATTTATTGACGGAATGATTGTACATCCCTACTCTAAAGAAACCGTACAAATGTTCCTCAAAGACGGTGCCACTTTTGAGAAATCAAAATAAAATTGTATTGGGATTGTAAATGCACTCATCCAAAGATTATCTCGTAGAATATTTAAAAACCTATAATTCTCTAATCAACGATTCAGCAATTATAGATAACCTTATTAAAATTAAATCGATATTTCAAAATACATCAAAAGAAGGTGGCAAGATTATCTTTGCAGGTAATGGCGGTAGTGCTGCGATGGCAAGCCACGTGGCAGTAGACATTACGAAAAATACTGGTGTCCGAGCAGTTACTTTTAACGAATATGATTTAATTACTTGTTTAGCTAACGATTATGGCTATGAAAATTGGATATCCAAAGCAATTGAATTGTATCATAATCCTAAGGATATCATTGTGTTAATAAGCGCAAGCGGCCAATCATTAAATGTATTAAATGCTGCTACCAAATCAAAAGAATTAGGATTACAAGTAATCACATTTTCAGGTTTTTCTCCACAAAATTCACTACGCAAGCAAGGGGATATCAATCTTTGGGTTGATTCCAAAATTTATAATATAGTTGAAATGACACATCATATTTGGTTACTTGCTATCGTTGATATGATTATCAGTAATACTGATTAATCCAATCATTTACATATAATTATTAATTCCATTATTCTAATTTATATTGACTAAGGTAAACACACCAAAAATAGACGATAGTTTATTATATCGTCGTCAATATTTTTTTGGTTCTAATTTTATTGAAAAGTTTCCGAATTGGAATAAAAAAGAGATTTGCTACAATACCTTTTTAACTTTTCATCCTGATCTTGAATTTGCCTCAGCAAAGAAAAATAATATTGAACTATTTTTATTAGGATTTTTCTTTGATCCAAATAATCCAAATTTTACAAATTTAGAGATCCTTAAAAATATTCTACTCCATAATACTAATTTTAAGGATATTATTAAAGCGACTTATACCTTGGCTGGAAGGTGGGCGCTAATTTATTCTGATGATAAAAACAAATTTGTCTTTAACGATCCCGCAGGTTTACGGCAAATATTTTATAGTATGTATAATGATTCTGTTTGGTGTGCAGCGCAGCCACATACCTTGGCAAAGGAATTAAATTGCGATTTAGATGATGACCCTGACATACAAGAATACATCAATTCAAAACTTTATTTATTAGAAGAAAGAAGTTGGATTGGGGACGGCTCACCTTATAAAAACATATTTCATTTATTACCCAATCATTATCTTGATCTTAACGAAGGTAAAGTTATTAGATATTGGCCAGATGAAACACGGATTGAGTTGTCCGTTGAGGAAGCGGCTAAAAAAAGTATAGAATTACTACAAAACATCTTTGAGGCAGCTCTAAATCGTTATGAAATTGCACAAACGGTAACGGCAGGGTGGGATACTAGACTATTATTAGCTACCAGTAAATATCGTCGAGAAAATATATATTATTTTATTCAAAAATTTGGTTCTTTAACTGATGATAGCACAGATATTAAAATCCCGCGAGAACTACTATTAAAATTAGGATTAGACCTACACGTTATTGATGCTATATCATATAATTCTGATTTTAACAAAATTTATAAAAAAAATGTATATGTTTTACAAGATGATAAAAAAAAATATCAGCATTTCAATTATTTTCAAACATTTCAGAATAAACTTATAATAAGTGGAAATGTAGGTCCAATTGTTAAAAATACTTATCGTCCTCAAATTGAAGAAATTAATGCTGGTAATCTTGCACGTTTATTAGAACGACGAAATCAAAAATATGCCATTAAACAAATAGACAAATGGTTAATAAATACTATCACCATTACAAATAAATATAATTATAGTATAACAAAATTATCTTACTGGGAAAATCTATATGCTAATTGGGGAGCAATGTATAATGCTGAATTAGATATTGCAACAGAGGAGTTTAGTCCTTACAATTGTCGGAAATTAATCACCATTATGTTGTCAATTAATGATAAGTATCATGATGGCTTTGCTCTGTATAAAAAGATAATGGAATTATCGTGGCCAGAAGTATTACAACTACCTATAACAACGACTGAACCGCATGTATCCGCGTTAAAAAAAACAATATTAAAAATCAAAAGTAAATTAATCTCTTCTGGAATGGTGCTTCTGAGAAGAGTTGGACTGTATAATTACGGTAAGAAATTATATAGGAAAACTTTATATCGATGACTAAGAATAATATTAAAGATTTTATTAGTGTAATTTTACCCGTTTATAACGGAGATGAACATTTAACCGAATGTATTGAAA
>CBDURO010000052.1:0-8998 GCA_965369995.1 uncultured bacterium
TTTTGAGCAAAACCTGTTTGTATTATTGATAAAATGAGAATTACCAATAAAATATTTATATTTTTCATTATTTAATCCTTTAAATTTTTTGTTTAAAACTAGTTGTCTGCCAAAGATCCCCATGGCACTAATCTTCAAGTCGGAGTAAAAACAAGATTTACAACGATCAATAATTATTAATTTTACAATGAGTTTATAACAAAATAGGAGGTGCTCTGCTTGTAAACAAAAATTTGTAAGGTTGGGTAAAACTAGTAATAAATAAAGATGAAGACCTTGATTTTTTAACAAGGTAAAGCAATATAAAAAGTAAAAATATAAATACGAAAAAGAGTTTTACATTATCTAAAAAAAGTAGTTCTTTTGTTGTATGCTGATGTGATTTATAGGGCTGCGAATCATCAGATTTATCATATGGATGTGCATGAACAACTATTCTACCATCATCCATTTTATGAGTATGCATAAATAAAATATTATTAGCTATGAATATGCCCATCATAACTATCAGCAAATATGATACTGACTTCATAGTTACATTATTAATTTTAGCTTTCATAAATAGAAAACAATAAATAGTCCATTTTTCATGCCAAAAACATTCATGCCAAAAACAACTTATTGTATTTGTCGAATTCTTTCATAAGACGAAATAATAACAAGTGCTATAAATATTATTGTTACCAGCAACATCTCAAACCAATACTGCAATGGATGAACCCATATCTCCTTATATAGATTCCACCTTCCAAGAATTTCTACAAAATTCCAAAATATAATAACGGTAGGGATTGCATATCTTATTGCAAATCCAAGTTTTTTTATCCGTAGTAATTTCATAAATAAATAAGCTGACCATAACAAAGAACCAAAAGCTATAATATAAGTAACCGGATGTTTATCACCAAATATGGAGCTATCATAAACTATTAAAAGGATAATATAAAATGTCCACAAAATCATTATTAGTTCAATAGCAGTACTCATAGTAACCGATCGACTTTTTATATTCTCAGATTTTCCCCTTTGAATTTTAAACCGTCTTTTTAACCAATTAAAAAAGTTGCATCTGACATTACTATTAAATAAAAAATTGAGTAACATCACAACCAAAAACCCAATTGATGACGGCAATAATAAATATTCAGGTTTTGTTACAATTTCCCCGTTTTCTATTAATGGTTGGATATGGTATCGTTTAGCATAGTACACAAATAAAAATTCAATCCACCCTGTCCATATTGCTAACCCTGCAAAAAGACCATAAAACGTAGCTTTAGTTTCATTTGCTGTTTTATATCCGATTATTAAAAGGATAAAGCCAATAATACCCAGAATAATGGCTGCATGATAAACATAATTGATGCCAAATAAATGTTCCATTAATATCATCGCTGCGTGACCTAAAGGCATTGTCAAAAGAACTATTACAAATGCTAACATTCCAATAATAAATATTTTCCTTTTCATTTATTTATTTTCTCGAGATGATTTCATTAGTTCGGGTATCGGACAGTTTTCACATTTGGGATTTTTCTCTGATTGCGACAATTGATTAATAATTATTTTTAGTACATAAACAAATGCCGCTATTCCGATTATTATTGCTAAAACTGTTTGCATTAGAATTTCCCTATTAAGGATCCACCTTGGTAAACAATAAATGAGGCTAAATATGCTAAACTTGTCATATATGTGATCATAATTAATGGCCATTTCCACGAATTTGTCTCGTGCCGCACGATTGCAAAAGTGGCCATACACTGAGCTGCAAAAACATAAAATACCATTAGAGAAAGCGCTACTAAAGTTGAATAAACCGGTAATCCTGTTTTTGGATTAATATCATTTTTCATGGATTCGGATAAACTAACCACATTTTCATCATCACCTTCAACGTTATACAAAGTCGCTAATGTGCTGATAACCACTTCTCGCGCAGCGAATGAAGTAATTAGTCCAACACCAATTTTCCAATCGAAACCTAAAGGTTTGATGATTGGCTCAATAGTATGACCAATTTTACCGGCGTAACTATTATGAATCGGATTTATACGATCAGAATCAACGCCATCAGCTTTATCTGCGGTCGGAAAAGATGCCAGAAACCATAATACAATTGAAATTGCCATAATTATTTTACCGGCATTGAATAAAAACAGTTTACCGCGCGAATACACCTGGTGAAAAACCGATCGCATTAGCGGAACTCTATAGGGCGGCAACTCCATAACAAAAGATGATCGACCTTTTGTTTTAATAAATTTGCTTAAGATTTTGGCTATTACTAAAGCTGTAAATGTACCTAAAAAATACATAAAGATTAACGTCAATCCCTGCAGATTTAACAATCCAAATACTTTACGCGCCGGAATGAATGCACCTATCATTAGTGCATAAATAGGAAGTCTTGCACTGCAACTCATCAACGGTAATACCATAATTGTTGTTAACCGCTCTTTCCAGCCGTCTATGGTTCGAGAGGCCATAACTCCCGGTATTGCACAGGCATAACCGCTCATTAACGGTAAAACCGATCTACCATGCAAACCAACCTTTGTCATGAATTTATCTAACATAAATGCCACACGAGACATATATCCCGAATCTTCGAGCAAAATCATAAAAAATACTAATATTAATATTTGTGGCAAAAATATTAATATTGCCCCAACTCCACCCACAACTCCCTCTACTAATAAATCACGCAAAATTCCTGCAGACATAATATCTAAAATGTAATTTCCAATTATTCCAATTCCGGCATTAATCCAATCCATTGGATAAGTTGACCATGTGAAAATTGATTGAAATATAAATACCAATAATGAAATAAAAATAATTGGACCAAAAATTCGATGTGTTAGAATCTTATCTAGTTTTTCACTACGTGATATTTTTATTAGACCTTCGATTTTTTTATTTTCAGACTGCTTTAAAAGATTATCTAACCAAGTATATCTTATAGTTGCTTCCAAAGTACGGTGGTTCAACCCCGTTTTCTCAATAGCCTGAACAGCTTTTCCTCTTAGTCTCTCTATTTCGCTTACAATTTCCGTATCAAAATAATGTTCTCCGCTATGTGGTGGACGATATAAATCAACTGCTGACTGTCTTGTTATTAATCGCAGAGCTTGAACTCGCGCTAAACGTGGTGTATAGTCGAATTGCTGTTGTAAAAATTTAACTAAGGGATTTAATAGTTCATGAATTTCCAAATGTGAAGAAAATAACATTCTACTTTTACGTGGTTTACGAGTTGTAATTGCAGTTTGAATAGCATTTTTTAATCCGTCTATTCCCCAACCCTCTAAAGCAGACATCGGTACAACTGCCGATAATCCGAACTTCTCTTTTAAAACTGAATATTCCGGTAAAACCGATTTATCTTTAACACAATCCATCATATTTAGAGCTAAGATGACAGGAATTCCTAAATCTAATAATTGTGTTGTGAGATATAGATTTCTGCTTAGGTTGGTTGCATCAACTACTGAAATAATAGCAAATGGTTTATTAATACCGTGAATCCAGTCCATAAATTGCTCAGCGACAACACGCTCATCAATTGATTCCGGTGTGATACTATAGGTGCCGGGTAAATCGAGGATATAAATATCTTCATCAAAATCACTTTTTAATTTACCGGTTTTCTTTTCAACTGTAATTCCGGGATAATTAGAAACTTTCTGATTTAAACCGGTAAGATGATTAAATACCGCTGTTTTACCGCAATTTGGATTTCCGATTAAGGCAATATATTTTTGATCTACCGCTTTAGCATTCATATTTTTTTGCCTTAATATTTTTTGCATCACTCATTCTTATCGAAACGTGATAATTGCGAATTTTCAATTCTACCAATCCTTTCCAAGGTGCATATTTCACAATTCTAATATGTATCCCCGGTACAAAACCCATTTCAACTAAGCGGCTTTGTAATTCCATTTCACCGGTAAATCCGATAATAGTGGCAATATCTCCGGGTTTAAAATCCGCTATCGAATTCATCTATTTACAATCCTTACAAATTCCAAATAATTGATGACTATGATGTAATAGTTTAAAATTATGTTGCTTTGCTATCTTGTTTTGCAGTTCTTCAATTTCATTGTTATTAAATTCGATAATTTTACCACAGCATGTACAAATTAAATGGTCATGATGTAAATACTTATCATTGTATTCAAATCTTGCACGTCCATCTCCAATATCGAGTTTATCTATCAAATTATTTTTTACTAATACATCAATGGTTCTGTAAACCGTCGCACGCGATATTTTTAATCCACGTTTACGAAGTGTAAATAATATCTCTTCCGCATCACGATGTTTATCAGACGAACGTAATTCGTTCCATATTTCCTGTCTTTGTTTGGTGTATCTTAAACCTTCTTTGTGAAGAGTTTCTTTGAGTATTTTCATTGTTATTGTTATTTTATTGAGAATTGGTCTCATTAATATTAAACAGCTAAAGACAATGATTACAAGAAAAAAGATAATAGAATCGTTTTAAATTAATATAAACAAAAAAGGACATTTAAAATGTCCCATATAATCATTTAAAATTGATGAATAATACTATTTAAGTACCGTTTTTTTTAAGATTAGCATATTTTACAATTAATTTTTTCTTCAAACCATCTTTGAACACAACGCCTACACGTTGATTTTCACCAGTCCCACTAAGGGCTTTTATAACACCAACACCAAAAATTGCATGTTCAACACTATCACCAATCTTAAAATCATCAAAAGTAGTAACGGTTCTTGTTTTACGAACTTTAATCCTACCCGGTTTTGTTTTTATAACTTTTCTAGTAAGCGCTGATGAGAACGGTATCTCTTCGAGATATTCTTCCGGAATTTCCCGTATAAATCGTGACATTAATCCAAGATCGTAATCAGCTCCCATCCGCCTTCTGTGTGTTGCATACAAAAGATAAACACGGTCTTTTGCACGAGTTAAACCCACATAAAATAGTCGGCGTTCTTCCTCTAATTCCTTGCGATTATCTAAAGAACGATATAAAGGGAATAGTCCATCTTCCAAACCGGTTATAAATACTATTGGGAATTCCAATCCTTTGGCACTATGCAGTGTCATTAATGTTACACGATTTTCTTGATCGTTCCATGAATCTATAGCAGTTAATAACGATACTTCCTCGATAAAACCTTTCAAACCACCTTGAGGATTACGTCCGATATATGCATCCACGCTGTTAAATAATTCTCGGATATTCTGGTAGCGCTCCTGTTCTTCAGGATCATCAGAATTCTTATAATAATTTAGTATACCTACTTCCTCGCTTAATGCAGCGATTAATTCCCGTGCGTCAAGTTTATCTATCAAATCATGATATTTTATAATAATACTATAGAACGTTCTTAACGAATCTGCTTGCTTACCGCGAATATCCATACCGGTTGGATCAGCCAATATTTCTAAGAGTTCTTTACCAGCTTCTTCTGCCCTTTGGACGCATTTATTTACTGTTTTGATGCCAATTCCTCTTGGTGGGAAGTTTACAACTCGCCTGAGCGATACTGTATCTTTCAAATTCAGTATTAAACGCAGGTAAGCTAACATATCCTTCACTTCTTTGCGTTCATAAAATCGAATACCACCAACGATATTGTAAGGAATTCCCATACGCCTGAAACTATCTTCCAATGCACGAGATTGAGCATTCACGCGGTACAAAATAGCAAAATCACTAAAAGTACGTTTATTGAGTTTTATTTCTTTTTCTAAAGCAGAGATAACAGCGTCTGCTTCTTCTAACTCATCCATAGTTCGAATAAATCCTAATTTTTCACCTGTCCCTTGAACTGAGTATAATTTTTTTGCTGTTCGATCAACATTGTTTTTTACTACAATTGTTGCGGCATCTAAAATTTTCTGTGTTGAACGATAATTTTTTTCTAAAGTAAAAATAGTACAATTCGGGAAGATTTTCTCAAAGTCCAAAATATTTCGAATATCCGCACCTCGCCAGCCGTAAATGGATTGATCATCATCGCCAACAACACAAATTTGTTGATGTTTTTCAGCTAATTTACTTACCAATAAAAATTGAGGAAGATTTGTATCTTGATATTCATCAACTAATACATATTTCCACTTTTTTTGATATGAAGATAGTATTCTTGGATGTTTTTCGAACAACTCAAGCGGTAATAATAAAAGATCGTCGAAATCTACGGCGTTATTATCGCGAAGAGCTTTTTGATAAGCCGGATACACTTCTGCTAATTTCTTTTCTGCAACAGTCCGGGCTTTTTGTCCTATTTCATCCGGTGAAATCATTTGATTTTTAAATAAACTAATTTGAGAGGCAACTCCTTTAGGAGTCATTATTGTTTTCGAAATATTGAGTTTTTCTAACGTGATTCTTAATAAATCGAGCTTATCTGCACTATCGTAAATGACGAAATTGTTTGTATACCCTAAATGTTGAATATGGTTGCGCAAAATACTGGCGCAAATCGAATGAAAAGTTCCAATAGAAATATCAGTTTGGGGATTGTTGAGTAATTTACAAATTCTCAATTTCATCTCTTGTGCAGCTTTATTTGTAAACGTAACTGCAAGAATATCTTCAGGATTATACAATCCCTCACGAATCAAGTAATAAATTTTATGTGTTAAAACACGAGTTTTGCCACTTCCGGCACCAGCAAAAATTAGTACAGGACCCTTCGTTGCTTCCACCGCTGAGCGTTGAGTTTTATTTAAATTTTTAAGACTCATTGTTATAAACTATCCTTGGGAAGCAAGCCGCCGTACTTTTTGGAACTCGCGCTTTGCTTGATTATGCTCTTCAATTGTCGTAGTGAAAGTATGATAACCATCGCCTCGGGCGACAAAAAATAAATAATTGTTATCATCAGGATAAAGTACCGCAAAAATTGAAGCCTTTCCAGGATTACTAATTGGTCCAGGCGGAAGTCCGCGATACAAATAGGTATTATACGGAGAGTCAATTTTTAAATCGGATAAACGCAAACGACGCGGTCCATCTTTGATAATATATTGAATAGTTGGATCGGCTTGTAGCAACATCCTTTTTTTCAACCGATTGCGATACACTGCAGCAATAATAGCGCGCTCACTATCAAATATTGCTTCTCCTTCAATGATAGACGCCATAGTTAAAATTTCATTTACTGTTAAGCCAATTTGTTCAGCACGTTCACGAAGATTTTCATTGAAGACTCCTTGAAACTCCGATACAATCTGTTTCAGTATTTCTTTCGGATCATTCTCGCTTTCTAAAAACAAATATGTGTCGGGATACAAATAACCTTCTAAAGATTTTGCTTCTAATCCAAGTTCATTAATGAATTGTTCATCATAGCATAATGAAGATAATATTTCTGAACTTAAATCCATCGAATCAGAAATTATTTCTGTAACCTGTGATATAGTCCAGCCTTCCAGCAAAGTAACCTTAATCATTTCAGGATTACCTCGCACCAATTGTTTTATAATTCCATAATTATTTTTTGCATTTTTTAATGCAAAAATTCCAGCTGGTATTTTATTACTGTGTCCCATTAGTCTTGTTGCAGTAATAAACATATTCTTATTTGTTAGAATGTCTTTTTCTGCCAATAGATCAGTGATTTGTACAAGGGTAGCACCTTTTGGAATATTTACTTTTATTTTATTATCTATATTATTTTGCGGCCAAAATAAAAGTATTGTTCCTATCGCAATTAGACAAATAAGTATGCCTATTATAGTTAACGTAATTATATGAGTTAGATTATATTTTGGGGATTTATTTACCATTTTTGAGGCGCAAAGTTACATTCTATTTTAATGCAATGTCAATTTTTGTAATAATAATTTATACTCGTTTGGATCCATGTTAATATTGTTTGTTAAAGCATAACACATATATTAATTTTGACGCCACTATGAGCGATAAAAAACAATCAAAAGTTGTTCATTTATTTGAAGGATGGGCATTTGGTAAAATTAATTACTTAATATTTTTAGCAGGATTATTGCTTATAGTGTTTGGTTATATTATTATGGCATTGGGTGAAGTTGACAGCTTCCAGAGTATTACACTTGCTCCTATTTTGCTATTTTTAGGATATGTAGTTGCTATACCAATAGCATTAATATATCGTACAAAAAAATAATTTTTTGGGATCGTAGTTCAGCTTGGTTAGAACGCCGGCCTGTCAAGCCGGAGGTCGCGGGTTCGAGCCCCGTCGATCCCGCTCTTCTAAAACCTCTGTTTATCGACAATAAATGAGAGGTTTTCTTTTAAAGGTAGTTTTGGTCTGGATTGGTCTTGTTTTGTCTCAAAATAGCAACCTGCTATTTATAGTTGCTACATAGTATCAAGCACCTGCCGTTTTTCGTAACGTATGAGTTGATGCATTCTTAATACCTGCTTTATTGAATACAAATTTTACTCTATTATAAACCATATCACGGGTAAAATGTAATGGGGCAACATTAGCATATTTACGCTTTTAAAATATTGATCTCATTGTATCTGTATTAGGTATTGTTTTACTCTTTAAGAATTTGGTCTTTGGAAACCTAATCGAGTCTTTTTTTATACAATCCCAAGTAAATGTTGGATAAAGTATTTCACTCATCTTTGCTCCAGAAAATAAATAAATCAGTACCAAATTCAATACCAGAACACAATTTTCTGAAATCCCGTTTTTCAACCTTCAGCAGATTTTCCAGTCGGTGGGTCTCCTCACTCGCACATATGTCAAAAAAATGTACCTTTCCAATGAAGTGGAAACACCTCTAATAAATACAATTTTGATTGTCAATTTATTCATTTTCATATTTAAAATTTTAAACCTTGAGGGTATACGCGTAGACTACAACACAAATAAAGACTTTGGTAAGCTAAAAACAACCCATAGCGGGTTGTTTTCTTTAGCTACTTGCGTAGCTGTAATATGATTCTGATAATAATAACAATATACCTTGTAAGCATTAGTATATCACCTC
>CBDURO010000053.1:0-8645 GCA_965369995.1 uncultured bacterium
AGTTGGCTTTTTCAATCTCAATAACTGGATACCTTGTCTATTCCGTGTCATGGAAATTAAAATAAGATGAGATTTATATCAATTATTTTTAAATGAATATTGTCAATATTTATTTAAGATTTAATTATATTAATCTGTTTTTTGTGGCACAATAATCCATGCTACTAAATATGCAATTCCACCACCGGCAAATATGAATAACAAAAATGCCAATCGGATGATTACGGGATCAATGTTGAAATAATCACCTAAGCCGGCGCAAACACCGCCAATCTTTGCTTCCTTTAAATTTCTATATAATCTTTTCATAATTCTTCTTATTGTTGCTTTAACTTATTTACAAACCATTTAAGATTGATAGTAAATGAAAGTACATGATTAGTGCCCAAATCAACAGATTGCGAATTCAATTGATAGGCATAGTTTAATTCAAAATTCGTCCATGAGATTCCAAGTCCGGTGGAATAAAATCCGTACTGACTACGCCCTAACCGAATATGTATTTTTTTGTTATATGATAATTCAGCACCAACTTTCCAATTTCCACCGGTAGAACCGATGTGAAAATCATCACTCAATGATTTATTAGAAACTTCAAAAATAACATCCGATAATATAATAAATTCGATCGGTATTTTATGCAAACTGACTAATTGAGATATTCCTGCACTTATCAACGGTTTGGATAGTTCGGTATAACCACTATCCCAAACAATCAAACCGGGAATTAAATTGCGAATAGATAAACCAATATTTGAATTAGTCCAAAAAGATTTTGTCATTCCAATATCCAAACCAATTCCAATTCCAAAATGATCTCCAAGCTTATGGAATAAACTCTTAACACCAACACCAAAATCAAATCCATAAAGTAAAAATTGCGTACTCAATTGAATCCCAACTTGACGCTGATTAAAATAAGTAATATTATCATTATTCAGACGTTCTCCTTCGTCTAAATAACCGTTATTTTCACCAATATCGCCGGTATTTGGGACACCATCTAAACCCCAATCTAACAAAAGATTTTGTGTATTTGGTATTTTCGTAACCGATTCGTAAAGCAATAAAACATTAAATGTTCGCTCATTTTTTGTACTAAAGGGAAATGAAATCAAGTCACTTTGGATTATTCCCGCAAAACGCGATTGATGTCCGTAAGTAAAATTCCTATAACCATTGCTTCCACTAATGGCAGGGTTCCATAAAACGGATACTCCGTGATCATCAGCTATCGCAGTATTTCCCATTGCTATTGAGCGAGCATCTCCTGCATTTTGATAAATTTGCCAACCATACTTAGTCCAACCGGATTGGGCGGATAGAACATTAATTATTAATAAAATAGGAATTACTTTTATTAAAATTTCACGCAAAGACGCAAAGGAGCAAAGACGCCTTGGATTGACTACTGAATATTGATTATTGTCCATTAATCCATTACTCCAACACTCCAATTCTCCCCCTCACCCCTTCTCTTTTTCACTTTTCCCATTTTCCATCTTCCATTTTCCATCTTTAAAGACTATATTTACGTTTAAGTTCGTCAATTTTTTGTAGCGCTTCCAACGGAGTTAAGGAGTTGATATCAAGCTTTGCTAATGCTTCGGATAATCTTTTTTCCCGTTGTTCGAAAATTGATATTTGGCTTTTTGTATCTACCGGCTTCGTTTGCAATTCTCTTTTGTCATCATCGGATAAATATTGATTCAATATTTCCGTCGCACGAAATATGATTTTTTCCGGTAAGCCCGCCATTTTGGCGACATGTATGCCATAACTTTTGTCGCCTGTACCGCTAACCACTTTCCTTAGAAAAACAATTCTATTACCAAATTCCTCAACTGCTGTGTGTCTGTTTTCCAATCTTTCTAATGTTTTTTCCAAGTCGGTAAGTTCATGAAAATGCGTTGCAAAAAGTGTCCTTGCGGCGACTTTGAGATTATTATGTAAGTATTCGACTATCGCCCACGCTAATGACAGTCCATCATAAGTTGCTGTACCACGACCAATTTCGTCTAATAAGATTAAACTTTGCCCCGTAGCATTATTTAATATATTTGCCGCTTCGTTCATTTCCACTAAAAATGTGCTCTCACCGCCTGCCAAATTATCACTCGCGCCAACCCGCGTAAATAATTTATCAACTATTCCAATTCTTGCACTCTTTGCCGGGATGAAAGATCCGATTTGTGCCATTACCACTAATAATCCGATTTGCCGCAAATAAGTTGATTTCCCCGCCATATTCGGACCTGTAATTAATTGGATTTGGTTCTTCCTTACATTAATTCTCAAATCATTAGGTACAAATCGTTCGGTTGCCGGCATTAGTTTTTCAACTACAGGATGCCGTCCATCTTCAATATTAATAACAGATTCTTTAACTAATGTTGGCTGACAGTATGAATTTTTAATAGAGAGTTGGGCAAAATTAGAGAGAACATCAATTAAATTAAAAATATGTGCATTTGTCTGTATATCTTGAACATTCGTGAGAATTTTATCACATAACGTATCAAAAATTCTTTGTTCAATTTCCTCAATTTCTGATTCTGCAGAAAGAATTTTTTCTTCATATTCTTTAAGTTCGGGAGTTATATATCTCTCCGAACCGACTAAGGTTTGTCGACGAATATAAGATTCGGGAATACGTTCTTGGTGAGTTTTGGTAACTTCAATATAATAGCCAAATACTCGATTAAATCCTACTTTCAGTGATGAAACACCGGTTTTTTTCCGTTCTGTTTCCTGATATTCTTTGATCCATTTTTTCCCACCATGGGCTAAGTCACGTAATTCATCTAAGTTTTTATCAATTCCAATAGCAATTACATTGCCCTGTTTAATTTGATGAGGTGCATTTTTATCAAGAGTATTGGCAATCTTTTGAACGATATCTTTTGTATCGGTAAAACCGCTACCTATATTTTTTAATGCGGCATTTCTTGTTTTATTTAATTGCTTAGTTAATTCAGGAATTAGATTTAAACTGTAGCCCAAAGCCAGAATTTCTTTCGGAGTAGCTTTGCTCCTATTTACCTTTCCAATGATCCGTTCAATATCACTAGCTGATTTAAGAATATCAATTACAGCGTTAAGAGCTTGTTTATTATTGACAAATCCGGCAACACTTTTTAGTCGAATATTAATTTTCTTATCATCGGTTAATGGACGATTTAACCATTGCCTAAGAAGTCTTCCGCCACCGGCAGTTACCGTTTCATCGATAATATCAATCAGCGTGCCGTGCGTACCCTGAGTTGCCAATGATTTGAATACTTCCAAATTCCGCATTGTGAAGCTGTCGATTCCCATGAATCCATCAACAATTATAGGCTGTATTTTGGAAATATGATCGAACTTGATATTTAAATTATTTTTGAGATGATAAAAAATGACTCCTGCCGCAGTAATACCATTTTCAAAATTGTCACAACCAAATCCTTTGAGCGAGGATGTGTGAAAATGATCGGTTATTGTGCGATAGCTTTGATCAAAATTAAAAATCCAATCTTCAACTTGAGTGATAAACGGTTTTAAATCTCGATACCATTTTGTTGTTGTATAGGTTATGCTTTCTCCAATTAACACTTCGCTTGGTGTGAATTTTCTTAGTGCTTCAGGGAGCTCATCCAATATACTTTCACCAATAAAAAATTCTCCGGTAGATTGATCTAAAAACGCATACCCCGCTTGATCACGATGAAAATAAATACTTGCTAAATACTGATTGGATTTTTGATTCAGCGCTTGATCAGATAATAGGGTTCCCGGTGTAACAACTTCGATTACTTCGCGCTTTACGATTCCTTTAGCAAGTTTGGGATCTTCCACTTGCTCACAAATCGCAACACGATACCCGGCTTTTACGAGCTTTGGTAGATAATTATCCAAAGCATGATAAGGAAATCCGGCGAGAGGGACTTCAGCAGCGGAACCGCTGGAGCGTTTAGTTAAAACAATTCCTAATATTTTGGCGGTTTTTTTAGCATCTTCGTTAAAAGTTTCGTAAAAATCTCCCATGCGGAAAAGTACGATGGCATCTTCAAACTGTAATTTTATCTCATTATACTGACGCATTAAAGGTGTGGAATATTTTTCACTCATAGCGCCTCACCTTTCAGCCGCTCGTTGCCATCTCGAATTGTAATATTTTGACGATCAAAGTATTCAAGTAACGGAATTATCGATTTGCGCGTTAAGCCGATTATATCTTTAAATTGCACGACAGAGAGTTTATCATTTTTAGCGAAATACTGCTTTAAATTTCCTGAGATTTCGTCGATTTTCAATCGGCTTGACCACAACCCATCAGCAATATTAGTTACTTTTTCTAATCCTTTTAATACGTGCAATAATTCCAACACTTTCTTATTTGGTAATTTACTTTCCTCAACTAGCAAATTTATTGTTACCGGCTCATAATTAAAACTATCGATTATTTTTACAATAATATCGGTATTCTTTTGATCCTTGTTAGATAATTCGATGTCATAATTTGCAAGCGCGTAACCAACTTGAATTTGTTTTACTTCGCCTTTTGAAATTAATTCTGATAAAACAAATTCAAACCAATTACTATTAAAGTTTGACTTCTTCTTTAATTCCTCTCCTTTCATGAATTTTTGATAAGGTTGGTCTTTATGAAAATCCACTATATAATTAATTATAATTGATTTACATTTGTTCAAATTTTCATCAGAATAAATAAATGGTTTGCCTTTGGCTATACGCAATTTATTCTTTGTAATAACTGACTTTAAAGTTTGATTTGAAATATGGAATATCTTGCACCATTCATTTAGTGTAAGCGGACTATTCATTTCTCTATTGATGAACTTCAAATATCTTTCATTCGGTTCAACCTGCAATTTCTCTGCCCATAATTTTTGAGATTTAACGGTACTTTTCGGATTTGGTTCAAGTACGATACCGCCTCCGATTGTATCCATGGGAGAATAAGAACGAATTATAAATCTATCATCCATGGCAACCACAGCAGGTGTTTCAAACTGTATTAGAACATTGCCGGAATCTCCTTCCTTTAATGACTTTTTCAATAGAATAATTCTTCCTAATAGTTCCTGCGTCCCAATGTGGACTCGCAATCGCTGTTTTGATTTTATTATCCATTTGGTTTTGGGAATCATAGAAATATTAGCAATTATCTGTGAACTCGGTTTTAACCAATTGGTACTGATTAATTCCGCGCCACGCCATAAGTCTTTTTTATCCAAACCGGTAATATTTACAGCGGCGCGATCACCTAATTTTACGATATCAACATACTTACCATGGCTTTGTAACCCACGCACGCGACCGATTTTTTCCGCCGGTAATATTTGAATTTCGTCACCTTTCTTCAATTCACCGGAAATAACCGTTCCGGTTACAACTGTTCCAAATCCTGTTTTTATAAAACTGCGGTCAACTTGTAAGCGGAAAAAACCTCTGTCAATTTTATCGTGTACTTTTTCCGCTTGTTCCAATAAAATTGTCCTTAACTCTTCAATTCCGCTACCATTTGCAATTGATGTTCGGACAATCGGAGCGTTTTCTAAAAAAGTTCCTTTACATAATTGACGTATATCATCTTCAACCAAGTCCACCCATTCTTCATCAGCTAGATCGGTCTTGGTTAACGCAATTACACCTTGTGGAATTTTCAATAATGATAATATCTGCAAATGCTCAATGGTTTGCGGCATCACGCCATCGTCGGCAGCGATCACAAATAATCCGATTTGAATTGTTGATACTCCGGATACCATATTCCGAATAAATTT
The DNA here is from genome assembly GCA_965369995.1 of uncultured bacterium. Classification (GTDB taxonomy): domain Bacteria; phylum Fidelibacterota; class Marinisomatia; order Marinisomatales; family JAHJCW01; genus JAHJCW01. The sequence continues at coordinate 5,790 of CBDURO010000053.1, forward strand.
TTCATGTCCCGGTACGTCAATAATTGTGATATCATCAGTGAGGAAAGCAAACCCTAAATCAATCGTCATTCCGCGGGCTTGTTCTTCAGCAAGCCGATCGGTGTTGGTACCGGTTAACGCTTTTACGAGTGCAGTTTTGCCATGATCAATATGTCCCGCAGTACCGATTACAACTTGCGACATTTATACCTCATTAATAGCTTTTACTAACTCAGGATATTGTTCAGGCAAAATTGCTTTTAAATCAAGATAAAACTTGTCCTTATTAATATATCCTACAATAGGAATTTCACGAATTCGAAACTTTTTCGCAAGTTCCTCAACCTGACCCCTGACCCCTGATCCCTGACTGCTAAATCGTAAAGCAACGCTTTCAATTTTCTCTTCCGGTAAAGAACCGCTTCCTGCTTCTACTGTGGAATCAATTATCTTAATTTTCCATCGTTTTTTTACAGATGGTTTGATCTCTGAAAATAATTTTTCGGCTCTGTTTCGAAGTGTTTTTTGAGATGTTTGTAAAAGCATATTTGATAAATTATCTTTGGAAACTCCATCGGATTTGTAGGTTCGCAATGTTTCCTCCATCAATGCGATAGTGAACTTATCGCATCGCAGAGCGCGGTAAAGCGGATTGGATTTAATCTTTTTAAGCGCTGAATTCTTGCCAACAAGCACACCGGATTGCGGTCCGCCGAGAAGCTTATCACCGGAAAAAGTTATAACAGAAACACCGGATTTAACGGTCTCCTGAACTGTGATTTCCTCCGGCAGGCCATGATCACTTAAATTGATTAAAGCGCCACTGCCCAAATCGGCGAGAACCGGTATTCGTTTGCGTTTCCCAAGCTCCGCTAACTCCTTTAATGATACCGACTTAGTAAATCCCTTTACTACATAATTACTAGTGTGAACCCACAGCAATAGCGCCGTGTTTTTGTTGATCGCCTTTTCATAATCTTTGAGATGCGTGCGGTTGGTTGTACCCACTTCAACCAATTTGCAATTGCTTTTTTCAACGATATCGGGAATGCGGAATGAACCACCAATTTCAACCTCCTGCCCGCGCGAAACAATAACTTCCTTGCCCTCGGCAAGCGTATTTAGTGCAAGTAAAACAGCCGCCGCATTATTGTTGACGATAATTCCACCATCGGTGTTGGTTATGGCAGCCAATAGATCGCTTAAATGATTAAGCCGGTCACCGCGTTTTCCGGTTTGCAGATCAACTTCAAGATTTACATAACCGGATAGTTTTTTTGTAACATTTTGTAAAACCTTTTTACCAATTGGAGCTCGCCCAAAATTGGTGTGCAGTACAATCCCTGTTCCGTTGATAACATTTCGTAAACTGCTAACTGTCAGTAAATTAACGGAATTAATAATTTCTTCTCGAATTTCGTTGCGTGACAATTTCATTTTATTTTCTTTTGCCAAATTGCGATATTTTACAATTTCGCTACGTATTTTTTTTACAATATAATTTTGATGAATCGGAAGATCATTACCAAGCTCTCGTAAGATTTCCTGAACGGAAGGTATCTCTTTATACAATTTATTGGACATATCTAACCTTAAAATTCCAATGAATTAGGGGATTTTTCAAGGGGAATTGTTATCGTTCATGTCACCTGTAGAGACATGGTTTACACTTTTGTAATTTACGGCAGGTATAAATTGATTAGTAGACTTGTCTGTAATGGTTACCCACCAATGACAAATCTTTTCGGCTTGTTTGGATTCTACACCCGCCTTTTTCATTCTCTGATAGTTAGTTTGGTTTTGGTGGTACATATTTTTTCTTAAGCGATTAAAATAATAATCCCAAGCTGTTGTTTTAGCTAATAATTCCTTAATTGTATTCCACCTCTCATATGCTAACAATTCATTCTCTATGATGCCATTAGCTCTTTCAACCTCACTTTGCCAAGTCTTGGCTCCGGGAGGTATACGTTTATGTTGAGCACCATATGATTTAATTAATTTTGTTACACCACTATCTCGTATGCTTAAAGGCGATACATATTCTCCGCCATTATCAGTTTGAACGGTTACTTTACTTAAATTGATATTGCAAGACTTTAAATGCTCCAATAATTGCACTATAAAATGCCGGGAATTAGTTTGTGTTGCTTCATGGGCATAACTACTAAACAACACTCCCGTTCTGACATCCCGGGCTTGATATAAATAGCGCGGGAAGTTATGCTTCCTGATACGTTCTAAGTAATAAGGTATATCAGAACAATCCTTGGTATCCACTTGCCAATATTCAAGAGGTGCAAAGTTATGCTCTTTCCATTTACGTAAATCACGGCGCTTTTGACGTTTCTTAACTCTACGTTTTGGCATTAAACCATTACGGTGAAGAACCTTGTAGATTGTCTTTTCATTAGCCTGTATACCAAACTCCTGTTGCATCCGGTAAGGACTTAACACCGCCCAACGTTCACGCATTCTTACTATCTTAGTCTCTAGCTTATAAGCTATACGATTAGGACTGTTATGGGGACATCGACTACGATCCAACAAACCTTGTAAACCTTCGGCTTCATATCGTCCTAACCATTTATAAACCGTCGGACGCGATACACCACACATCTGCGCTGATTTACTTATGTCATATCTCTTTGCTAAACGTACCATTTCTAATCGGAAATCAAATATATTCTTCATAACTTTAATCATCTTGAGCCTCTTTCTTGATATTTAATGCTCAAGTTTACAAAGCCTTCCTATTTATTTAGGAGGGCTTTGGCTTTAATAATATCCTGATCCTGCGCCAAGTATTAATACCAATATTCCAAGGCTTCTGTAAATTATCAAACTGTAAACCATGTCTATGGTAAGACACTCTGC
>CBDURO010000054.1:0-8558 GCA_965369995.1 uncultured bacterium
CCGAACCAACGGATTATGAGTCCGCTGCTCTAACCGTTGAGCTATGGGCCCTATAACGGGCTGAAAATTAAGCTTATGCCCTGCGTTTTGCAATTACCAAAATTACTACTATAACAGTATTTAATATGCAGCGTAATTTCACCAATATTAATTAAAAAATTGAGTATAAAATGGAAAAAGAATTACAAAGTAAAATTAATGATAAAACTGCCGTAATTGGGATAATCGGCTTAGGGTATGTAGGGTTACCATTAGCAGTTGAATTTGCTAATAATAATTTTACAGTTATTGGTATTGATATAGATAAAAGAAAGGTAGAGCAACTGAACAGTGGCGAAAATTATATTGCTGATGTATCTGATAATAATTTAAAACAATTAGTTTCATCAAAAAAAATTCGTGCCACAAATGACTTTTCGATAATAACCAAGATAGATGCGGTAATAATTTGTGTTCCTACACCTCTTAATAAGTTAAAAGATCCGGATGTTTCATATATTTTAAATGTATTAGATCAATTAACAAAATATGTTCATACTGATATGTTTATCAGTTTAGAAAGTACTACTTATCCGGGTACTACGCGTGAACTAATTTTGCCAGCATTAGAAAAAAAGAAATTGGCGGTCGGAAAAGATTTTTATCTGTGTTTTTCGCCTGAGCGCGTTGATCCGGGTAATGAAAAATATCATATTAAGAATACTCCTAAAATAATCGGTGGAATCACCGAAAAATGTACAGCTATTGGCAAGCTGCTTTATGAATCAATAATTGATACTGTTGTCCCGGTATCATCTCCCGAAGCTGCCGAAACAGTTAAATTGTTAGAAAACACTTTCAGATCTATCAACATCGGACTTGTTAATGAAGTGGCGATTATGTGTGAAAAATTAGGTGTAGATGTTTGGGAAGTTATTGATGCGGCAGCTACAAAACCTTTTGGATTTATGAAGTTTACACCTGGACCGGGTTTAGGAGGACATTGTATCCCAATTGATCCACATTATTTAGCTTGGAAGATGAAAACTTTAGATTACCGCGCAAGATTTATCGAGCTTGCCGGTGAGATAAATACCGGTATGCCATTACATGTCTTGGATTTAATTAGCGGTGGGCTTAACCGTTTTCAAAAGTCTATTAATGGAAGCAAAATATTAGTTTTGGGTATTGCATATAAAAAAGATATAGATGATGTACGGGAATCCCCAGCACTGGACGTGATGACGCTTTTGGAACAGGGTGGTGCACAGGTTGATTATTATGATGGTTATGTTCCCAAAATCAAATGGAATTGTGCGAATAAATTTGGCCAAAAGAATTTAACAGCGGAAACTATACAGTTTTATGATGCAGTAGTAGTTCTCACAGATCATTCAAACGTAGATTATGATTTAGTCAAATCAGAATCTATATTGATTGTTGATACTCGTAACGTCTTCTCGGGGATAAAAGATTCTAAAATTATTCGCTTAGGTAACAGTCAAAGTATATAGAAACCACATGTACGATGTGGCTATCATTGGCGGGGGAATCGTAGGTTTAGCGACTGCCTATGAATATCTTGATAAGAATCCATCTAATACGTTAATAGTATTTGAAAAAGAATCCAAGGTAGCTGCCCATCAAACCGGCAACAATAGCGGTGTAATTCATTCCGGTATTTATTATAAGCCCGGTTCGTTAAAAGCTAAAAATTGTCGGCGTGGTGTTAAAAAACTATTACAATTTTGTGATATGTATGGTATAAAATATGATCTGTGCGGGAAACTAATTATCGCGAATAATGAGCATGAAATACCAGGATTGATAGAACTTTATAATCGCGGAAGAAAAAATGGTGTACCAAACATAAAATTATTAGATAAAGATGAAATTAGAGAGCTTGAACCACATACAATTGGTATAAAAAGTGTTCATTCTCCTTCGACTGGTATTATAGATTATCAAGATGTTTGTAATGCTTGTGTAAATATCATTGAACAGAAAGGTGGTAAAATACAATTAAATTCTAAGGTAATTGATATTATCCAAGAAAATAACAAAATTGTAATTGAAACAACGAACGGAAATTTTCACTCTAAGTCTGTAATAAATTGTGCAGGACTATACTCCGATAGAATTGCAAAGATGACAGAGACAAATCTTGGTATTAAAATAATACCCTTTCGCGGTGAGTATTATAAATTAATACCGGACAAAGCTCATTTAGTGAAAAACTTAATATATCCGGTCCCTAATCCGGAGTTTCCATTCCTCGGAGTTCATTTTACACGCAAAATTGATGGCACTGTAGAAGCAGGACCAAATGCGGTATTAGCATTTGCTCGAGAAGGTTATGCTAAAACAGACATTAATTTTAAGGATTTGTTTGATATGTTCGGATATCCTGCTTTTTGGAAATTGGGAAAAAGATATTGGAAAGTTGGAACAGCTGAAATGCTACGATCATATCTAAAATATTTATTTGTGAAAGCATTAAGAAAATTAATTCCTGAAATAAAAAGTAATGATCTTATCCCTGGTGGAAGTGGTGTTCGTGCCCAGGCGCTAACAAAAAATGGCAAATTGCTTGATGATTTCCACATAATCAGGAATAAAAACATAACACACGTACTAAACGCTCCATCACCTGCTGCAACAAGTGCATTCGCAATTGCGGAGCATATAGTTTCAGTATTTGAGTCATAAATTATTTATTTTTAAGAAATATGTGAAGTGATACAACGATTTGTATTTAATTTCTATAAATATTAATGGTTATGAATTTGGCATATAAATATTTTAGGTCTTCATTTTCCAGTGCTTACATATTACTTTTGGTTACTGTAACAAGTTATGCACAAGAAGTTCCTATCCCTCAAAAACATTTAGTAAACCAATTTATTGAACGTCAAATTACTTTAGGAAATCTTTCGCAAAGCGATGCGAGTGTCCGACCGTTAACTTATTCAAAAGTTAGAGATATGTTCAAGCAGTTATCGGTTGTATCCGATGAATTATCCAATAAAGACCGACAATTGTTGAAAAGATTCGAGTCGGAATTTTCTATAGAAAAATTTGAAAGTACGATTAGTTTTCCGTTGCAGAAATCAACTTTAAGGAGAATTGGAAATACTGCGTTTAGTAAATATCAAATACACGGATCTGAACCACATTTGTTATCTTACAGGGATTCAGTTGTTTATGCATGGGCAGATGTCAGTGAGACAATGCGTTTGGAAGCGATTGAAGAATCAATTTACCGACGTTTTACGGATCAGGTGTCTGTTTTTGGGTCATTATATGATCAGTTATCGTTTTACGTAAACTTTACAATGAATCGATTTGTCGGTGATTCATCGCTAGTATATAAAATCGAAGATTTTAAAAATGAAGACCATCAGTACTTTGATTTTGTAAATTGGACATTGTGGTATCAATCGGAAGCCACTTTTAATATTTCAACTAGATACGGTGATTTTCAATTAAGTAAAACACCAGTGATTTGGGGGTTCTCACCGGACCATTCTCCAATTCTCTCTGGCAGTACCCAAACATTTCCTTATGTTAATTATTCATTTAAATATAAAAATATTGGATTCCATTTCATACATGGTTCTTTATTGCCTATGGAAAGTATTAATATTCATCGTAAAGAGGGATCTCCACAAAAATATTTAGCTGCTCACCGAATTGAATTAGAGATAAGCGAAAATCTGATAATGTCATTCAACGAAATGGTTATTTATGGAAAACGTCCCTTTGAGATAGAATACTTGATACCGGTAAACTTTTATTGGCCGGCTGAACATAATCAAGGAGACCGAGATAACTTATTGATGGCATTGGATTGCTCTTGGCGTATCAAACCCGGACTAAGATGGTACAACACCTTATTTTGGGACGAGTTAGCATGGGAAAAAGTTTTAACAAAATGGTGGGCTAATAAATATGTATTTCAAACAGGAATTCATTGGGTATCAAAGACTAGTCCGTATTTAGCGGATTTACGAGTAGAAGCATCAGTCAGTCGACCGTGGACTTATACCCATAATGATATGGTTAATTCATATACTTCAGCAGGAATTGGTCTTGGATTGCCTCAAGGACCTAATTCACAATCCGTATTACTTAAAGCAGGTTTTTGGCCTTCCTACCGCTGGTATTTTAATATTTCGTCAATGTTAATCAGAGAAGGATCAGGGCTTGGGAGTTCTCCAATGGATAATTATGATTTACGTGATCCTGAATTAGATGATAATACACCGTATTTGCTTGGGGAGATCCACAATTCCTCGGAATTCCGATTTGAAACAAATTATTCAATAAATCAAATTATCAATTTATTCGGATTGATTAGTTATAAGTATCCGAATTCTGGATATAGTGGACATCTTGGAATAATAATTGATTGGTAAATTAATGGTACGTCTTAAAATTTTACATAAGATGCGATTAGTATCAATATTATTTATTATAAGTTCTGTCTCTGCCCAATTGTACATTCCTGCAGACCCGTTCAATTTGCTATTTACTGAACAAAAGGTTATGATGGGTGATGATGATCCCGGTTCTTTAATGATTAGACCAGTCATTCCACAGGTTAAGCAATTAAAAGAGGTATGGTCGTTAAAAGTAAGAAATGAATTTTTTTATAATAGCGGAGCGCCAAATCTTGAGAATACATCTGACCGTTGGGTAGGTAAAGGTGTCAGTTTTTTTACCTCAGCTAATATTGCTTATAATAGCGATATTATTTTTGCAAGTATTGAACCATATTATTTCATATCGCAAAATGATGATTATAGAGAGCCACAACGTTTGCCGAAATTCAATCACTTGAATGACAATCAACCGCATGTTAAAACTCCTTATACATCTGTTGGAGTCAGAGAAACTCAGTTATATTTAAAGCATAATGGATTTGGAGGTGGTTTTTCCAATGCAAATATGTGGTGGGGACCGGGAATACATAGTTCATTGATGATGACTAATAACACCACGGGTTTCGGGCATTTGATGTTGGGTACAATCACAGAACAACGTTATAAGAATTGGGGATTTAACGGCAGATATATTTTATCAAAATTTGGTAAAAAAAGCGAATCAGAGCCATATTATAGCGGATTTATTTTTAATACAACTTATTATTCAATACCAACTATAACAGTTGGGTTCGCACGCGCTTTTTTGTCTGGTGGTAAAAACACAGATTATGATATTTGTTTGTTGGAAGCGGCATTATTACCGTTTGAAATAGCAAAAATTGAAAAACCAAGTGACCAAAATGATTTACTTAATCCGGTAAGTCAAACATTTGCGGGATATATTAATCTTCGGTTTCCGAATTCGGGAACAGTATTATTTTTAGAATGGGGGATAAATGCCGGTCCAAAAAGTTTAAAGGATTTTATCATTACACCGGATCATTCCGATGCGTTCACAATTGGAGTTCGAAAATATGGTTTATTTAATAATATAAACTTGTTTGCTGCCTTTGAATATACCAATATAGCTCACAGTTCTTTTTGGAAAATGAAAGAAGCACACGATTGGTATGGTGATGTACAATTTGATTATTATACCTATGATGGAAGGCATTGGGCAGCTCATAGCGGTCCTGATTCAGATGACTTTACATTTTTATTTGGCTATTCTAATAATGGAATTTCGATAATACCGTCATTTAACTATGAAAGGCATAGTTTAACACATTCATATGTACTAATAAATGAAGAGGCAAATACGCTTGTTTATGATAAAATATTTAATGATTATTATCTTAACGAAGAAAGACAGATCTATAGAGGTATGAGTCAGTTGGCTGAAACTAAGTTTGAATTTCGGTGCGATTTTAGATACAAATATAAAGGATTTCGTATTTCATTATATTATGAATATGAATATGTTCTTAATTATGAATTTTCAGATTATGGTGATATCCAATCAAGACGAAGTGGAAATGTCTTATGGTTAGGTGTCGAGAAAAATATTACAATTTTCTTCTTAGATAAGAATAAAAGATAATGTTTGGAACTATAAAAAAAATTAAATCTATTCTTTTGTTTTTTTTCATATTTCTAATCATTGGACAGGTTTATAGTCAAATCTATATTCCTGCTGACCCATATAATTTATTGCTAACAGAAAAAAATATGCTATCAGGTAACGATAAACCCGTAGTATTGATAACTCGGCCGATATTTAGATCGGTTGATATGAAAAATAATTGGTCATTAAAAGTGAGGAGTGAATTCTTTTATAATAGTTCTGCTGCTAATTTAGAAAACATGTCTGACCGTTGGGTTGGAAAAGGAGTTGGATTTTTTAGTTCAATCAATATGTCCTATAGAAACCGTTATCTTGCTGTAAGTGCCGAACCATATTATTTTATCGATCAAAATGATGATTATATTGAACCAAATCGGTTATCGAAATTTTCAAGATTAAATGATAACCGTCCTTTCGCTGAAACTCCATATGTAACATATGGTATTCGAGAATTACAATTTTATGCAAATTACAAAGGATTTGGAGCAGGTTACTCTAATGCCAACATGTGGTCAGGACCGGGAATACATACATCAACGACAATGACCAATAACACCTCGGGATTTGGTCATATATTTTTAGGTACAATAGAAGAAAAACATTACAAAAATTGGGGTTTTAGCGGACGCTATATTTTCTCAAAATTTGATAAAAAGAGTAAATATGAACCATACTATACAGCTGCAGTATTGGGGGTTTCATATTATTCAGAACCAACAATATCTATAGGGATAGTCAGAGAAGCATTAACGGGAGGCACTCACGAAAGGGTATTAAAAGATAGTGTAAGATGGCAAGATGCAGCCTTATCAATTTTTAGAGGTTATCAGCCAGCCGGCACCGAAAAGTATATAGCTAGATGGAGTCCTGACGATCATTCAGCGACTGCCTATATTTCAGTGCTTATTAATAAATCAAAACTAAATTTATTCTTTGAGATTGGTAGAACTGATGTAACCTCAAGCTCATGGGTTCTCTTGGTATATCCCGATCATTCTATTGCTACAAATATCGGATTTCGTAAATATGGATTATTTGGAAATGAAAATTTGTTTTTTGGCTGTGAATATTTTCAGAACCATAAATCAAGATCCACACACCGTATATTAGGATCAAGCGCTGATTGGTATGAGAGAGAAATGTATGATTATAGTAGTTATAACGGTAGAAGATGGGTTGCTCATAGCGGCACAGACTCAGATGATGTCCTTTTAATGTTTGGTTGGTTGGACGATAATCTTACAATTTTACCATCTTTTAATTATGAAAGACATGGTGTTAACCAACCTACTTCTAGAGCGAAAACTAAATTAATTATAGATCAACTAAATGATATTTGGCTTGAAACAAAATTGGAGTTCAGACTAGATCTTCGGTATAAATATAAAGCATATAAGCTGAATTTATATTATGAAAGGGAAGTTACACTAAACTTAGAGTCAAGAGATAAGACCAGGGGAGGTAATGTTATTTGGGTAGGAATAGAAAGAGATATAACTAATGATTTTGTTGACAAAGTTTACAATAAAATATTTTCTAACTAATTTATTTCAATATTTTTACACAGCGGAATCCGATGTCACTGCTGCTATTATTGGGAGAATATCCATAAGTAGGTTCAAAACAAGTATATAACTCATAATACTCAACAGAGCCATCTGGCTGTATATTTATCATTGACTGCCACGAACCTCCTTTTAATACTTTACCGGGAGATTGATCTTTCCAACTGTCAGTCCACTCCCATACATTCCCACACATATCATAGATTCCATAAGGACTGTGACTATTCGCAGTATTATTATCTCCATTGTAAAAACCTACGGGAGTTGTGTCGTTATCGTAAATATCCCCACTATCTTTAAAATTTACTTTCTTTGAATCGAAGTTATTCCCCCAAGCAAATTTGTACCCGCTATTTGCTCGAGCCGCCTTTTCCCATTCTTCTTTGGTAGGTAATCTCATACCGTAATATGCTGCAAAAGCATTTGCTCCAAACCATGTGACTTCTGTTACAGGGTGATTGTCGTAGCCTTCCTTGCGTCCACCAAACCAATTCCACTTTATCACAAATTCATCTGGCGGATTGAATCCTAAACGGCAATTAGGATCATCAAAGTCGACGAATTCATAAATACCGGATGGCCAATTATTGTCGCCCATGTAATATCCGGTTACACTTTGACTTGTGATTGTAACATCACCATTTTCAGAGGCTTCTTGTAGATAATCAATATATTGTGTGTTGGTAACAGGATATTTCATCATCATATAGTCATATTTGATATATTTTTCTAATCCGGTTTCACCGGAGGAATACACTCCGGCAGGTATAGTTATTAATTCGATATCTTCGGGAATATCTGCTATGACTTGTTCATCGTCTAAAGTAATAGTTTTACAGCTGAACAAAGATACACTAAGAACTACCAATATAATTAATGAACGCATTTTATTTTACAGAAGTGGACCCCATAACTTGGACACTTTTTTCTGTTTTTAAGTTGTAGTGTTTTTCTGCTATTGTT
>CBDURO010000055.1:0-7953 GCA_965369995.1 uncultured bacterium
GGGTGATTAGCTCAGGTGGTTAGAGTGCTTGCTTGACATGCAAGAGGTCACTGGTTCAAGTCCAGTATCGCCCACAACTAAAAACCTTGCAAAAAATAACTTTTGTAAGGTTTTTTATAAAAAGAGAGCTATAGTAAAAATTATTGTATTATCGACAGTAATCATTAAATTTGACCCCATAAATAGATGATATTTATTTGCATAGATAATATAAATGAAAATTAACAATTACATTTTATCGGTTTACACCTATCTCCGGATAGTGCAATCGTAGTGCGCCCAATCTGTAATACACAAATCTTTTAAGTTGCATTTCTCTAAATAATGAATAATATCACTATAACTTTTCCTGATAAATCTACACGCTCATTTCCTGTCGGTATTACACCGATCGAGATAGCGGCATCTATCGGAGAACGGTTAGCGATAGCAACTGTAGCTGCTAAGGTTGATGACGTCCTTGTTGATGCAACTTACAGTATTCAAAAAGACGCTCAGGTAAATATTGTAACCGGAGATTCTCCCGAAGGACACGATGTATTACTGCACAGCACAGCTCACTTAATGGCGCAAGCTGTAAAAGAATTATTTCCAAAGGCTAAAGTTACAATTGGACCTGCTATTGAAAATCGATTCTATTATGATTTCGATATTGATGGTACTTTTTCCGATGAAGATTTGCAGAATATCGAAGATAAAATGCGGGAATTAGCAAAAAACGATTATCCCGTTTCTAAGAAAGAGTTATCGCGCGATGAAGCAATAAAATTATTCCAAGATATGGATGAATCTTATAAAGTTGAAATTATCAAAGATATTGATTCGAGTGAAAAATTAACTGCCTATCAACAAGATGATTTTATTGATTTATGTCGTGGACCACATGTACCATCTACCGGGAAAATTAAGCATTTTAAGATTTTGGAATCTTCTGGCGCATATTGGCGTGGTGATGAAAAAAATAAAATGCTACAACGGATTTATGGAACATCATTTGGAAGCAAAAAAGCATTAAAAGATTATTTACACTTTTTAGAAGAAGCAAAAAAACGAGATCATCGCAAGCTAGGCAAAGAGTTAAAAATATTTATATTTGATGAGGAAGTTGGACCTGGTTTACCGTTGTGGCTTCCAAATGGTACTGTTATAATTGAAGAATTAGAAAAACTAGCAAAAGAAGTAGAGCGTAAAGCCGGATATACTCAAGTACGGACTCCTCATTTAACCAAAGGTAAGTTATACGAAAAGTCAGGCCATTTAGATCATTATAAAGATAGCATGTATCCTGCGATGGATGTAGACGGAACAGACTATTACGTTAAACCGATGAATTGTCCGCATCATCATAAAATATATAGCTCTTTAAAAAGAAGTTACCGAGATTTACCTATAAGATTATCCGAATATGGAACCTGTTACCGCTATGAGAAATCGGGTCAGTTATTCGGATTAATGCGCGTACGCAGTATGCAAATGAATGATGCGCATATTTATTGCCGTCCTGACCAATTTAAAGATGAATTTTTAGCAGTATGTAATTTGTATTTTAAATATTTCAAAATATTTGGAATTGAAAAATATCAGATGCGCTTAAGTTTACATAATGAAGAAGGTTTAGGTAAAAAATTTGTTAATGAACCGGAGTTATGGATCCAAACTGAGAAAATTGTTCACGAGGCGCTTAAGGAAAGTAATTTTGATTATGTAGAAGTTCCAGGGGAAGCAGCATTTTACGGACCAAAAATCGATGTACAAGTATGGAGTGCAATCGGCAAAGAGTTTACATTAGCTACCAATCAAGTTGATTTTGCTATTCCAAGTAAATTTGGATTAACATATACCTCTGAAGAAGGCACCGAAGAAACTCCGATATGTATTCATCGTGCGCCTTTAAGTACTCATGAGAGGATGATTGGATTTTTAATTGAACATTATGGCGGAGATTTTCCGTTATGGTTGGCTCCGGTACAAATAACAGTTCTACCTGTCTCAGATAAGGCAAATGAATATGCCAAGAAAGTTTATGACAAATTATTTGATTCCGATATCAGAGTCAATATCGATGACAGACCTGATAAAATTGGTGCAAAAATTCGTCTAGCAGAAGTTGATAAAATCAATGTTATGATCATTGTCGGTGAAAAGGAAAAAGAAACTGGTACCATTTCCGTTCGACGTCGCTTTATGGGCGATTTGGGTACAATGAAACTTGATAAATTGATTGTCCAATTAAATGAAGAAATAAAACAAAGGAGAAACACTAATCGCAAAGAAGACTAAAATTCGCGCAAATGAAAGAATTAAAGCTGAAACAGTAAGATTAATTGATGCTGATGGTAATCAATACGGAATTGTAAGTATAAAAGAAGCTCTTGAACAAGCTAGTATAGCATATTTGGACCTGGTGGAAATATCGCCGAACGCGAAACCACCTGTTTGTAAAATTCTTGATTATGGTAAGTTCAAATATGAAGAGCAAAAGAAAAGACAACATAGTAAAAAGAAACAACATATTATAAAAATTAAAGAAATTAGATTACGACCACGAATCGATCAGCACGATTTGGAAACAAAGGTAAATATGGGTCGTAAATTTTTAAAAGATGGATGTAAATTAAAGGTTACTTTAATGTTTCGCGGACGTGAGTTATCACGTCTTGATTTAGGCGAAATAGTACTAGACAAAGTTGCAGAAATGCTAGCTGATATAGCGGAAATTGAAAAACGGGATCCGATGGAAGGTAGAAGAATATCAATTATGTATAATGCAAAGTAGGAGAAACAGATGCCAAAACAAAAAACACGACGCGGTGCGGCTAAACGGTTCAGATTAACCGGAACCGGAAAGCTGAGACGCAACAAAGCAAACCATAGACACATGCTAATTAGACGTTCTAAAAGCGTTAAGCGTAAGATGCGTAATCCGGGTTTAGTTTCTAAAGCCGATGAACGTAAAGTACGTCGTATGTTGTCGGTTTAAGGAGGGATAGATGCCACGAGCAAACAGTTCTATCCCAAGGCATAGAAGACATCGAAAACTAATAAAGCAGGCCAAGGGCTACTATGGTGCCCGGAGCCGCACGTTTAAAGCTGCCAAAGATGCGGTTTGGAAAGCAGGTACCTATGCTTACCGTGACCGCAGACAGAGAAAAAGACAATTTCGTCGTCTCTGGATTACGCGGATAAATGCGGCGGCACGGTTAAACGGAATGTCCTATTCTGCTTTTATAGCCGGTATGAATGATAGTGGATTGGAGCTAAATCGAAAAGTTTTAGCTGATTTAGCAGTACATAATCCAAACACTTTTGCTGAACTGGTAAAATCGATTCAAAAATAACTATGTCTTTGAAAGACAAAATCGGGGCAGTTCGGGATGATTTCCGAGCTGCGCTCGATAAATTTCCAACTGATCCTATCAAGATCGATGAATTGCACGTCCGTTTTTTAGGACGTAAAGGCGCAGTTGCGAAATTATTTAGTACAATGGGTTCCATTCCTGCTGACGCGAGAGCCGAGGCAGGGAAAATGCTTAATGAGTTAAAGATTGAAGTACAATCATTATTTGAATCTGCGGTAAAAAGCGTTAACCAAAATCTAAGAAAAAAGAAAGCTGACAACGTAGATTATACACTGCCCGGAATTGATACTCCTGTTGGTTCAATTCATCCAATTGAGCAAACATTAACCGAAGTAAAGGATATTTTTAAATCAATCGGATTTTCTATTGCCTACGGTCCTGAGATCGATGATGAATATCATAATTTTGAAGCTTTGAACATACCAAAACATCATCCGGCGCGTGATATGCAAGATACATTTTTTGTTGAGGACAATGCAGTTTTGCGAACGCACACATCAAATGTGCAAATTCATTTAATGGAAAATGAAGAACCACCAATCAGATACATCGTTCCCGGTAGAGTTTTTAGAAATGAAGCGATCAGTTACAAAAGTTTTTGTTTATTTCATCAAGTTGAGGGGCTTTTTGTTGATAAGAACGTATCTTTTGCTGAACTGAAGGGTACTTTAGATTATTTTGTAAGACGGATGTTTGGTGATGATGTAAAAATTAGGTTTAGACCAAGTTATTTCCCTTTTACGGAACCAAGCGCTGAGGTTGATATTTGGAATTCCGAACGTAATCAATGGATGGAAATTTTAGGATGCGGTATGGTCAATCCTAAAGTGTTTGAAAATATTGGTTATGATCCTAAGATTTGGCATGGTTACGCATTTGGTATGGGAATTGAACGTATCGCCATGCTTAAATATAAAATACAAGATATACGTCATTTTTACCGTAATGATATTCGCTTTTTGGAGCAATTCTAATGCAATTATCAATTAATTGGCTGAGGCAATACGTTGATATTAAAGAATCTCCACAAGAATTAGCGGATATGTTGACCATGTTAGGATTTGAAGCGGAAATTGCTACAGATCTATCAAGTTTAAAGAACATTATTACTGCAAAGGTTGCAAAAGTAGAAAAACATCCTAATGCAGATAAATTATCACTATGTCAAGTCAATGATGGTAAAGAGACCGTTTCAGTAATTTGTGGTGCTCCAAATGTGATGGCCGGACAAAAAGTTGTATTTGCTAAAGTAGGAGCAATTTTACCAGGTGATTTTGAAATTAAAAAATCTAAAATTCGCGGTGAGACAAGTTCTGGAATGATTTGTGCTGAAGATGAATTAGGGATATCTGAAAACCATGAAGGAATAATGGTTTTACCGGAAAATACAAAAATTGGTATTCCAATCGGTGATGTTTTAAATGAAAAATACGCCGCACTTGAATTAGATATCACTCCAAACAGACCTGATGCATTATCGCATTATGGAATTGCACGAGAGATTGCTCTAAAAACTAATCGGAAATTAAAATTTCCGGAAGTCAAAGAAATCAAACCTGTTGGAACAAAAGAAAAGGTAACTGTCAATATTTCCGATCCTGATGGATGCCCTCGTTATATTGCTGGAGTGGTGGATAATATCAAAATTGGTGAAAGCCCAGCTTGGATGAAGGAATTACTAGAATCTGCCGGACAGAGATCCATCAATAATGTTGTCGATATTTCGAATTTTGTATTATTGGAAATGGGTCATCCGACGCATATTTTTGATATTGCGCAATTTCCAACTAATACAATTGGAGTTAGACAAGCAACGAAAGGTGAAAAGTTCGTTACACTCGATGAAGAAGAACACATTTTAGATACTTATCATTTATTAATAACGGACGGACAAAATCCGATCGCTTTAGCGGGAATAATGGGCGGATTAGGTTCAGCAGTAAACGACAATACTAAAAAAGTTTTGATAGAAAGTGCCTATTTCGACCCCATTACAATAAGAAAAGGTTCAAAGTCGTTAGGCATGTTAACGGAATCATCACGCAGATTTGAACGGGGCGCTGATCCGGAGGGGGCAGTTACAGCATTTTGGAGAATTGTATCATTATTGAAAGAATATGCCAATGGTAAATTGGTTTCCGAAATGATAGATACTTATCCGAAGAAAATTAAAATTCCTAAGATTCAATTGCGAAAATCTGAATTAGATATTGTTGTCGGTTGTGATATTCCTAATAAATTTATTGAAAAAGCTTTAACCGGATTGAATATAGAGTGGAAAAATGTTATTGACGGAGTTTGGGAATGCAAACCACCAAGTTTCCGTCCTGACTTAGAATGTGAAATTGATCTAATTGAGGAGATCATCCGAGTTTATGGATATGATAACGTACCTGTAAGTACTCGTTATGGCAGTTTGTTTAATTATTCTAATCCTGATCCACAAGCCAATGTTTCTAAGATAATTAATACATTGACAGGTATTGGATTTCATCAATGTTATAATAATTCATTATTATCAAAGGAAGATGCCAAATTATCAGGAGAAAATCCGGTAAAAACTATAAATCCGTTAAGTGAAAAACTATCTGATTTACGTACTTCTTTATTGCCTGGATTATTGACAAATATTGATTTCAACATAAAAAATGGAAATAAGAATCTCCAACTTTTTGAAATTGGTCAAATTCACTCGCGAACTGTAAAAGGATTTAAAGGTATTGTCGAAAAATCGCAATTAACGGGTGTTGTGTACGGTTTAAGTGATAAAGCAAGTATCCATAAAAAAGTGATCACAAAACAATCATTTTTTGCATTAAAAGGATATTTAAATAGTCTATTTAAAAGAACTCTTAATACTATTGCTGAGTTCTCAGAAACAAATCATATTGAATACGAAAAATGTTTTACTATTAAAGTGAATGGTAAAGACATCGGTTTTGCGGGAGTTATTGATAGAAAATTAGTAAATAAGTTGAATTTGGATATTAAGAATAATGTATTTAGTTTTACTGTAGATATTAATTCTTTGCTCGAACTTTTAGCCGAACCTGTTTTTTATAAACAAATTTCAAAATATCCAACTGTGGAAAGAGACTTGAATTTTGTAATTGACGAATCAATAAAAGTAGGTGAAATTGTTGATAAAATTCTGAATATGAATATCAGACAGTTAAAGTCAATTACTCCAACAAATCTATTCCGTCATGCAAGTCTTGGTGAAAATAAAAAGAGTATTGTTTATAATCTTATTTTTCAGGATGATACGAAAACACTTGAAGATAAAGATGTAAATTCAATTATTGATGAAATTATAAGTATTGTTAAAGTAAATTATAATGCTAAATTAAGGGCATAACCGAAGAATAATATTCTTCATAACTAAGAATAATTAATCGGAAATATTTATGGCAGACACATCAAATCTAGTAAAAGTTTCAATTTTAGGGCAGGACTATACAGTTAAAGCGCCTGCTGATGCTACCTATATAAAAGAAGTTGCCGAGTACGTAAATGAGAAAATGAAGGAAGTGCAGGAGGGCGTTGGACCGGATCAATCCTCAACACGCATTGCAATACTTGCTGCGATGAACATCTCGGATGAACTTTTCAGCATTCGCAAAAATAAAGATAATACATCGTCAAATCTCGGTGGCCGGATTTCATCGTTGATCGATTTGATTGATGAAAATTTAGCAACTCCATAATCTTTTCCAAAATGCCCAAAACAAAAATACTTTCGGGCAAAGAGGTTAGTGAAGCAGTTTATAATAACTTGCAGCCACGTATCTCAAAATTAAAGCAACAAGGCATTACACCCGGATTAGCCGTTATACTCGTTGGAGACGATCCCGCTTCGCAAGTTTATGTGCGCAGTAAAGCACGTAAATTCAATAAATTAAACCTATTCTCGGAAACAATGAAATTATCTGCAGATATTGACGAAGATAGTCTAATTGCTAAAATCCATGAATTAAATAATGATACCCGATTTCATGGAATTCTCGTTCAGTTACCATTACCCAAACATTTGAATACTAATAAAATTCTGTTTGAAGTAAATCCAAACAAAGATGTAGACGGTTTTCATCCTGTTAATATCGGAAAATTAGCTTTGGGTGAACCGCAATTTATTCCTTGTACTCCCAAAGGAGTAATGCGAATTTTTGAACATTACAATATCGAGCTTAATGGGAAACATGTAGTTGTGGTAGGGCGGAGCAATATCGTCGGTAGACCGCTGTCAATCTTAACAAGTTTAAAAACAAATTATTCAAACGCCACCACAACAATCTGCCATTCCGCAACTCCTGACATACCGAGAATCGCTAAACAAGCGGATGTCCTAATCGCCGCCATCGGCGTGCCGGAAATGATTGATAATACTTATGTTAAACAAGGAGCAGTTGTGATTGATGTAGGAATTAACAGGGTAGAGGACAATTCCGAAAAAGGGTATAAACTTGCGGGCGACATCAATTTTGAGAGCGTAATTGGCATTGCAACTGCTATTACGCCCGTACCGGGCGGAGTTGGACCTATGACAATTGCCATGCTTGTTGAGAATACGGTTGAGGCGGCTGAGTTATATCTT
>CBDURO010000056.1:0-7916 GCA_965369995.1 uncultured bacterium
ATATTTTATTGGTAATTCTCATTTTATCAATAATACAAACAGGTTTTGCTCAAAAGGTAAAAACAGATGCGAATATTGTAGGAGATGTGCAAAGTAAAGGAGAACATTTACCATATGTTAATATTACTGTAAAGGGTACAACTATAGGTACTGTTACTGATGAAACAGGACATTATCAACTCATACACATGCCAATTGGTGAATTTACAATAGTAGCTAGTTATATTGGCTATAAACCTCAGGAAAGGACTATTACTACCGAATTTGATGTAACGAAAGAAATTAAATTTAAGCTTAAACAAGATGTATTGGGATTGGATGAAATAGTTGTAACAGGCTCAAAAATTGCCAAAAAAAGAATGGAATCTTCCGTTATTGTAAATACTATCTCACCAACAATATTTAAGACGACCCAATCGGTAACTTTTGGTGAAGGTTTAAATTTTTGTCCTGGTTTGCGGTTAGAAAACAATTGTCAGAATTGTGGTTTTACACAAGTTAGGATAAATGGTATGGAAGGACCATACTCGCAAATACTGATAAATAATCGGCCTATTTTTAGTGGGTTGGCAGGTGTATATGGTTTAGAATTAATTCCATCAAACATGATTGAAAAAATTGAAGTTGTACGTGGAGGTGGCTCTGCATTATATGGAAGCAATGCAATTGCCGGTACTATAAATCTTATTCTAAAAGATCCTATTCTAAATTCCTATGAATTTGGAATAAATTTAAGTTTATCCGGAATAGGCGTTGAAGGTTCCGGTGTTCCGGCTCAGGATAACAATATTAGTTTTAATACTTCGCTTGTCTCTGATGACCATAAAACGGGATTAGCCGTTTATGGTTTTTCCCGTGAACGTAGTATATTTGATGCCAACGGTGATGGGTTTTCCGAAATTTCTCCTTTGAACAATATAACAATCGGGTCAAGGTTTTTCCACCGTTTTGGTTATCGCAGCAAACTTGCATTAGATTATTTCAATATTATTGAGGAACGTAATGGAGGAAATAGACAAAATTATCCATTGCATGAACGTGATGTTGCTGAGGCTGTGAAACACAACGTTAAAACAGGTGCTTTGACTTTTGAGCGATTTTTCAGAGACTATGATTTATTCTCGGTTTATGCTTCAGGACAATATTTGAATAGGGATTCATATTATGGAGCGAATCGCTCTCAGAGCGATTATGGTAATTCAAAAGATTTGACCTACAATTTCGGGGCACAGTATAAAGCAATATTTGGAAGTTCGTCGGTTGTCACAGGTATTGAGAATACAGGTAGTTTCCTTACCGATAAGAAACTTGGTTATCCCGATTATGATAATGCAATTATTGTAAATGATACAATTATAAATATCCCACATATGAATAATACTATTATTGCTAATCAATCTTCTATAGCAACTGGAATTTTTATTCAATATGAACTAAAGTTGAAGAAGTCAACAATTGCTTTAGGAGGACGATACGATAATTATGAAGTAATAGATTTAGCAAAGGATGGTGATAGTAAAACAGGAAATGTTTTCAGCCCTCGGATAAGCCTTATGTACAATATATTTGAATATTTACAGGCACGTACCAACTATTCGCAGGGATACCGAGCTCCACAAATATTTGACGAAGATCTACATATTGAGACATCGGGTTCCCGCCAGGTTATTAATATAAATGACCCTGATTTAGAGCAGGAAACAAGTCACAGCTTTATGGCATCCCTCGATTTTAACAAATTAATTGGAACAGTATATACAGGTTTTTTGATGGAAGGTTTTTATACAAAGTTATTGAATCCGTTTGTAAATAAAATTGGCGTTACAGATGAAAATGGAATTGTGCTTTATACCCGTAAAAATGCTGAAGATGGCGCTACAGTACAGGGAATAAATATTGAAGCTAAATTGAAAATGTTGAAAAATATTGAATTTTCATCTGGTTTTACAATCCAAACAAGTAAGTATAAAGCAATGCAAGAGTTTGATGAAAAACGCTTTTTCCGTATTCCAAATCATTATGGATATTTTACCATGAATTGGGATTTAATAAAAAACTTCAGTCTATCAACAACAGGAAACTACACAGGGACAATGCTTGTTCCTTATTTTGGAACACAAACAGACACGAATGTAGGAGAATTACGTGAATCTGACCCGTTTTTTGATTTAGGTATAAAATTATTCTATAACATGAAACTTAATGGGGTAACCTTACAATGGTTTGGTGGCGTAAAAAATATTTTAAATGCATACCAATCAGATTTTGATAGTGGTATAGATCGTGATCCTGCTTATATGTATGGTCCAAATTCGCCGCGTGCTATTTATTTTGGAATAAGAATTGGAAATATGCTTAATTAATATAAAAGGGCTGTGCAAAGTATGTTGATTTGCACAGCCCTTTCAATGGGCACATAAATAATCAAATGGAGGTTAGATATTCAGGGTAGCTTTAATTCCATTTTGAAACTACCGGTTTTATTTTCACCAACTAATTCAAAACCATATTTTTGATATAGTCCAATTGCTACTGGATTACTTTTAATCACAGCGAGAGTAATTTTATCAATTTGATTGGTTTTTGCGTACTCCAATGCTTTATTGACCAATAATTTACTATATCCTTCACCACGGTTTTCGCGGTTAATAAATATATGAAAAATATGTATTGATTTCAACTGCGGTCGCAGTTGAATACTTAAATGACCAATTATCCAATCATTCTTTTTCACGACATAAGTAATTGATTCCATTTTTGAGTTATAAACGCTCATCCATTTATTAAAATTAAAAGGATATCCTATGCTCGGATTGGTTAGATGTAAATCCTTTGGATTTTTAAACCAAGTTTCCAAACACGCTTTCAAAATTCGGGCTTGTTCGACATTTTTATATGATACTTGCTCGATTGTAATTCCGTTTTCCATAAATAAATTTAGATAATTGAAACTATAAAGTTCATATAAATTAATTATAAATTCAGGTAACACTTGGAATAAAAATATATGAAAGCTATTACCCAAATTAGTGAGTTCAAAGAGGGAGCAGATATTCGAGGGTTTTTCCTTTGTGCGGAAAAACATCTAAGAAATACACGCAGTGGTGATTTGTATTTAGATTTGGTATTACGAGATAGAACCGGACAAATAACTGCCAAGTTATGGAAAGAGGTAAGTGAGTATAATGATAAGTTCTCCGCCGGTGATGCTGTTGTTGTAGCCGGACAGGTTGATGTTTATCTTGATAAGTTGCAGCTCAACATAAAAAAAATTAATGTAGCATCAGTACAATCTTATGGACGCTACGGATATGATCCGGCTTTAATAGTACCTTCCGCAAAAAGCGATGTGAAACAGATGTGGAAAGAATTGACATCTTATATAAAAAAGATCAATAATAAATATTTAAAAATGCTTGTTACATCAATTTATAGGGAATATAAAAATAAGTTATTAACACACCCCGCTTCTGTCATTATGCATTATAATTATCGCTCCGGTTTGCTAGAACATACGTTATCAATGGCAAAATTAGGGATATCTTTAGCAAAACATTATAGAGTAGATACCGACTTACTAATGGCCGGCATCTTTTTACATGATATTGGAAAAGTAAAAGAAATCACCTCGGAATTAGAAGCATCCTATTCAGATGAAGGCAATTTGATCGGACACATAGTTTTAGGAAGAGATATCGCTATTAAAGCGGCGAACAAAATTAAAGATTTTCCTCCTGAATTATTAAAAAAAGTGGAACATTTAATTTTATCACATCAGGGACAATATGAATGGCAAAGTCCAAAAAAACCTAAGTTAAGGGAAGCACTGCTTTTGCATTTAATTGATAATTTGGATGCTAAAATGAATTTGATGGAAAAAGCTATTAACGATGATATTGAGGAAGGAAAATGGACTTCTCGACGTAATTATTTTCGTATTCCAATCTTGAAAGATGAACAGGCAATTGAGGACGATGGATCTAAATAAATTAGTACGCGCTTCAATTTTTACGGCTCTGGCAATTGGTTTAGGATTTTCATTAATAATGGTTCCTAATATTGAGTTAATAACCGTAATTGTTTTTTTAGCCGGTATTACGCTTGGAGTCGGTTGGGGAGTATTAGTCGGAGGAACAGCGGAATTAATATTTTCTGTCTTAAATCCTTTTGGTTCAGGGCTTGTTTTTCCGCCATTATTATTATCACAAGTATTTTCGATGATAATTATCGGAGCAGCGGGGGGAATACTGCGTCCGGTGTTTTTTAAACGAGAGTTCTCTAGAAAAAACATTGTGGGTTTAGCAATCACCGGTTTTATCTTGACATTTGTCTTTGATTCCTTGACAACACTGAGTTATCCTATTAGTGTAGGATTTGACTTACCACAGACTATCGGAATTTATATTTCAGGAATAGGATTTACAATTTTACATCAATTATCCAATGCATTTGTTTTTGCGATTGGAGTACCGCGTGTTGTAAAACATTTAGCATGAATAAATATTTTATAATTATTGTAATATTCATATCATTGGTATTCGGGCAAAGTGATGATATCCCTTATGATTGGAGCGGACAATATGGCGTTATTACCAATAACGGTAGGTTAATGTGGAATCAGGATTGGGCATTAGGAGTTTTGTTAATTGATGGTACTTTTGCTAACTATCCGACTCGTTTTGGTTCATCGTATAAAAATAATTTTATATTATCAAATATAGGTGATTTGTACAATGGTTTGCATTCTTTCACCGATTCATCGCAGATAAAAAGTAGAATAGATTATTATCGTGGTGATTTTTCATATGATCAGTTAGAAATAGATGCTGAATTTTCGGAAAAAGGTCGGATAATATTTTTAAGTGGATTTAAAAGAACTTATAAAGGTCCTTACGGTCAATATACAGATCCGCAAGGAGGTAATAATCCTCTGCAACAATCATACCGAATAGATTATTCTTCAAAAAACAAAGATGAATTATTAGATATTTCTATCGGATATTTTATTACAGATAGTAGATTAAAATTGGGGGACCCTGCCGATTTCATTCATAAAGAGAAAATTGTCTCAACTGGAATCGGCTATTCCAAGGATTTTAATGCTTGGAAGTATAAAATTCATGGAGCATTATTTCAACAATATTATAGTATGGATTTTGACAGTGTTCGTGCGTATTTGAATCGTTTTCATCTGAATCAGTTTATTAGTAAGAAAATTACAAATTCAGCTTTACTTAAACTTGGAATAGAGTTTGATAATAAGGGATTAGCTTTAGTTGATTCCACTAAGAAAGATAGATTTTGGTCTACAATATATGCTAGTTTGGAAAAACAATCTGTGGGAATAAAGTTTGGGACGACTATTGCTAATAAAGAACTGGTTCCATACTTTAATATATTTGCTTGTTCAGTAAAAGAAAGAACAGTAAAATGGCAATCAAATTTGAGATATGAAGCTGTTCCAAAACATCTATTTTTATGGAAAGAATCAGATGATAATCTTGATAATCTTTTTGAGCAGTGGCTTACTGTTCACACTGATGCACAAATAAATTGGAAAAGCATACTAATAAATATTAGTTTAAATTATTTTCACAATAAAAATGTTGACTTAGTTCACAAATATTATATTAATGATGAACTAATCGATATTTCAAATAATTTACTCAGTGGTTCAATAGCCACACAGATACCGCTTATTAGAGACTGGAAAATTGATGTTCAGTACCGCCATATATTTGAGCATAATTTGTACAGCGACGGTATTGGAGATAGAGTAAAAATCGGTTTAACTATAACCGAAAAGTTATTTAAAAACAATCTGTTGGCAAGTTTGCGATTGTGGGGTGATGCCTATCTAAATCATCATCAAAATTTGGGGTATGAAGGATTTCATAGTGGACCTTTTGTTACTGATAACACAAAATTAGCATTGCCTGACTATTGGGTATTCAATTTGGAATTATCAGCAAAAATATCTAACATGACAATAATGTGGAAAGTAAATAATATTTTACAAACTGCTAAATCGGTTACAAATCAATTATTTCCAAATCTGAATGATAATTATTTATTAATTACAAATAGCAATAATTTCCCACCTATGAATCGCTTTGTTACAATTAATATTATTTGGAATTTTGAGAATTAATATTTTATAAAATGAATAAAGTAAAAGTATCTATCGCAGTAATTCTAACTTGTCATAATCGCAGGGAAAAAACGCTTACCTGCCTAAAGAATTTGATGAATCAAGATGGAAGCAGTGATGTAGATCTAGATGTTTATTTGGTAGATGATGGTAGTACTGATGGTACCGGCGAAGCAGTTAAGAAAAACTTTCCGCAAGTGAATGTTTTACAGGGTGACGGAACACTCTATTGGAATGGCGGAATGCGATATGCCTTTTCCGTCGCAAAAAAAAGTGATTATGACTACTACCTTTGGTTAAACGATGATACTTTTTTATTCACTGATGCATTAATAATATTACTTAAGACATCAAATAGTGTTAAGCAAAAAAAGGGAGGAGATGTAATCGTAACCGGTACAATTGTGGATGCTTATACCAAAAAAGTAAATTATGGCGGTAGAAATATAAAAAGTAAATTACAACCGCTTAAATTTATACAACTAGAGAATAGTACAGAACCTCAACCATGTGATACTTTTAATGGAAATGTGGTATTGATCCCGCGTAATGTAGCACAAAAAATTGGGAATATTAGTCCGGAATTTAGCAAGCAGCATGGAGGTGATTTCGATTTTGGATTGCGTGCAAAATATGCAGGATTTCAATCGTGGGTAGCACCGGGAATTATTGGAACCTGCTCCTCAAATTCGCTTGATGGTACAATATTTGACAAAAGTTTAAGCTTAAAAGAACGAAGAAAAAAAATGAATACCCCGCGCGGTGTACCACCGGCAAAAGAATGGATGATTTTTACCAAGCGACATGCCGGATTTCTATGGCCATATTATTGGCTTAGGACTATAATACGTGTAATGTTTCCGTGGACTTACCTATTATTTAGGAAACCACAATAGATTTTAAATTTTATATATCTGGTCTAATTATGATTTAGGATTGTCCAATTATTTTTTTGAGCGACTTTTTTTAATGTTGGCGTAGGTTCTACGACAACAGGGTTGCCAACCATTTTTAGCAAAGGTATATCTGCTTGATTATCACCATAAGCATAGGAATTTCCCAAATCAATATTAAGTTCATCTACTAATTTTAAGGTTAGCTCTTTTTTGTAATTACCTATACAAACTTGTCCTATCGCCTTGCCAGTAAGTAATCCGTGAGAATTTTCCTCTAAGTCAGTACAAACTAAATGTTGAATACCAAGGTCTTTAGCGGCAGGTTCTAAATAGTAGCGTATTGAACCAGAAACGATTACGAGAATATGCCCTTTTTTCTTATGAAAT
Organism: uncultured bacterium; assembly: GCA_965369995.1. Lineage (GTDB taxonomy): Bacteria > Fidelibacterota > Marinisomatia > Marinisomatales > JAHJCW01 > JAHJCW01. The sequence goes on from CBDURO010000056.1 coordinate 7,435, forward strand.
TCTAATTTATCTATGACCCTTGGTGCTAAATGCGGTTTTAAATAATCAAAATAAAATTCATTTGCACCTGTCTTGAAATCAGCAAGTTTTTTGTTTTTATAAAAAGATATCATTATATCTGCCATTCGTTTTTCTGAGATAATATTTTTACGATTTAATAAAACTGCAATCATAACCTTAAAAATGAATATCTTGGAAAGCATTCCATGTTCATACAACCATTTAAAACCAATCTTACTGCTATTAACGCTAACTAGTGTTTCATCAAAGTCGAAAAAAGCTGCTATGTTAGATTTGGGTTGCATAATTATAACCCAAATCTAAGAAATTCGGTTTCTTCAACTAAGTAAAATCATTTACCAGATAAAATATATTTTATCTGGTAAATGATTTTATAAAATTCTAAAGTGATTAAAATGGTTTTTACCGCAAGAAAACGTTAAATTATTATTCTTCGTGTTTTAGTGTCTTCGTGCCTGCAC
>CBDURO010000057.1:0-7538 GCA_965369995.1 uncultured bacterium
AATGTCGGGGTGAGAGGATTCGAACCTCCGACCCCCTGCTCCCAAAGCAGGTGCGCTAACCGGACTGCGCTACACCCCGAATTCTTATATTCAATTACTAATTATAAATATATAATTTATTAAATAACAACCTCTAACCCTCCCGATAAATCGGGATGCGCTAATCTATCTTTATTACGATAGACAAACCCGGCTGCGCTTGTCCGTCGTAGCTTCAGCGGAGACGGGCTACACCCCGAATAATGGTGGGTGAGAGATGGGACTTGAACCCACGACCTCCTGGGCCACAACCAGGTGCTCTAACCACCTGAGCTACTCCCACCATTTGGCTCTAAAAAGAGCGGCGAAAATTAGAGTTTAATTCATTATATTACAATATTTAAAACGTGAATATCTGAAACGTGAGCATCTTAACACTTTAACTCCTAAGCTCATCACCCATATTCCATATTCCATATCACATTTAACATATTTAACTTTCACTATGCGCTTACTACGTCGATATATCATTAAAGAATTGCTTTCACCATTTATATTTTCATTGTTAGTGATAATATTTATTCTGTTCGTGCAGTTCTTGCTGCGTGCAATTGATCGATTCCTTGGCAAAGGAATTGATACATTTACTATACTTGAATATTTATTTCTAAACTTAGCTTGGATTGTCGCATTGGCGGTACCAATGGCTGTGTTAATTGCCTCGCTTATGACTTTTGGAAGATTATCTGAAGACAATGAAATCACTGCAATGAGAGCAGCCGGAATTAGTTTTCTTAAGATTATTAGACCAGGGTTAATTTTTGGAACAATTGTATGCTTATTCCTGCTTTATTTTAATAATTTTGTTTTACCTGAAATGAATTTTCGAGCTCGGATATTATCCGGTGATATCTATCGTAAAAGACCCGTAATGAGTATTGACCCCGGACATTTTATCGGTGATCTACCGAACTATGGCATGATTATCGGCGGTAAAACCGGCGAGATTATGGAAGATGTAAGAATTTTCAGTAAAAATAGTCGAAACAAACAAACCAGTATATACTCAAAAACAGGTGAGCTTGAAACGATCGGTAACGAACTAATACTTACGCTTTATGACGGAGAAATACATGAGTTGGACGTTAAGGATTTTGGCGAGTACAGACGTATTCAATTTTCAAAACATAAAATTAATATTCCCGTTGATGATCTCTTTTTAATGCGACGCGATACATCCAACCGAACAGATAGGGAAATGACAATTCCAATGATGCTTGAAAGAAAACAAAGCTATCAAAATCGAGTCAATAGTGTTTGGAAACGCATGGGTAATAACTATTACAAAACAACTGGTGATTCTACTGTTCCAAAGACGCTAAAAAAAACACTATCGGATCTATCCGATTATCAAGAAGATGTTGAACAAGATACATCATTTTCTCAACTCCAAATCAATACAAAAACTCGTAAAATCAAAACATTGGAACGGCAAATGACCAATGAATTCAATTTGTTGAACAGTTATCAAAAAAGTATCAATAAATATGGAGTTGAAATTCATAAAAAAATCTCCTTACCGGTCGCCTGTATTTTATTTGTGTTATTAGGTGCTCCTTTAGGAGTTTTGGCTCGTAAAGGTGGTTTTGTTGTTGGAATGAGTTTAAGCTTCGGATTTTTCCTAATTTATTATTTATTATTAATTGGCGGAGAGGAAATGGCCGATCGAAATATAGTTTCGCCGGTAGTTGGTATGTGGACTGCTAACGTTGTTTTATTTTTAATCGCGTTTTATCTAACGGTTAGAACCGTACGAGAACGTACACCGCTACGTATTCAGTGGCCTTCATTTTTAAATCGAAAAAAGCAGGATTAGTATGATACCATCGGAAATTATAAAGCAGAAACGGAACGGAAACGAAATATCACATACGCAAATTAAAGATTTTATTAACGGTTATCTAAGTGAAGAAATACCGGACTATCAAATGTCGGCTTTATTGATGGCAATTTTCTTTAATGGTATGACGGAATCCGAAATATCAGCTTTAGTCGATGTAATGTTAAATTCCGGAAAAAGAATGGATTTTACACATCATCACAACTACGTTGCCGATAAACATAGCACCGGTGGTGTTGGTGATAAAGTTTCAATTATTCTTGGACCATTGTTGGCAGCCGCCGGAATTGCAATTCCGATGTTAAGCGGTAGAAGCCTTGGCCATACCGGTGGAACTCTTGATAAACTAGAAACAATTCCCGGTTTTAAAGTTGATATTAATCTTGATGATTTTCGTAAACAAGTTGATTCAATTGGAATAGCGATGATCGGACAAACAAAAGATATTTGCCCTGCCGATCGTCGAATGTACGCTCTACGCGATGTTACCGGTACTATTGAATCTATACCTTTAATTTGTGGTTCAATTATGAGTAAAAAAATAGCCGAAGGAATTCGTGGATTAGTCTTGGACATTAAAACGGGTAATGGCGCTTTCATGAAAAATATTGATGATGCGCATAAACTTGGTGACACGCTAACTAAGATTGGAAATGCATTTAATATTAATACAGATGTGGTTTATACCAGTATGAATCAACCGCTCGGGAAAACTGCCGGACTTTGGTGCGAGATACGGGAATCCATAGATGGATTAAAAGGGAACGGTCCCGATGATACAATGCAAGTTACTTTTGATCTTGGAGCTAAATTAATATTACAAGCGGGATTATCTAAAACTCAATCAGAAGCTATTGCATTACAAAATAAATTAATATCAAATGGAAAAGCTTACGAAAAATTTATAGAGATGGTAGAATATCAAGGTGGGAATCCCCAAGATATAGAAAATTACAACCAATTACATCAACCAAAGTTTTCTAAAAGTTTGAAAGCTGATAAATCCGGTTATATACAAAGTATGGATACATACAAAATCGGTTTAGCAACTATAGAATTAGGTTGTGGCAGGAAAAAAACTACTGATGCGGTTGATCCAACCGCCGGTATTGAATTTTATAAAAAAATTGGAGATAAAGTTAGCCGAGGTGACACACTACTTAAATTTTTTAATTCTGAAAATAGTAAACTGAATCCAGCAGAAAAATTACTTAAAGATAGTATTCAGATAGGTGAAGAAAGGGTTGAACACAAATTGTTCCTGTGAAAAAACCGCTAACAGCCCTGTCAGGGCTGTTAGCGGTTTTTTCTCTTTCAGTGGTTGCTATTAATAAATACGGTGTAAATCACAAGTATCTATTGGTTCGGTTCCAACAATAAATATCTCCTTTTCTATTGGACAGCCGGAAACAGGAAGTTTCTTGGATTCCGAACAAATTTCTATTTCTATTACGCCCTCCGGGCGTATAAATTCTTCTTCCGGTAGTTCTAAGGTGTCATGGGCTGCTTTCATAAATTTTGCCCAAACCGGTAAGGCAGCCAAATTTCCAAATTGTTTTTCCCCTAAACTCACAATTGGCGGACCATCAATCCCGAACCAAGTTCCTGCTACAATTTGTGGAGTGAAACCAACAAACCAAGCATCACGGTAATCTTGCGAGGTTCCGGTTTTTCCGGCAGCCGGTCGTCGAAAATCGTATGCCCAACGAGATCGGGCACCGGTACCACCATTTACAACGGACTCCATTAAACTTGTAACAACATAGGCAGTGCGCTCGTTTAATACTTCTTCCTGCTCCGGAAAATATTCGGCTATAATATTGCCAAATCGATCCTCAATGCGCGTAATCGCAAATGGTTTAGAATAAACTCCACTATTAGCAAAAGCTGCATAAGCTGCCACAATTTCGATTGGATAGACTTCTGAAACACCGAGAGCGATTGCATCTACCGGTAGAATTGGTGTAGTGAATTTCATTCGTTCGGCAGTATTCTTTATTTGATCGGCAGGTGCCAATTTTTGCTGAACCATTCTAATTGATATCAAATTTAGGGATCTTTGCAATCCTTCACGTAGCGTGGTTAAACCACCGGTTGATTCATCGTCGTTGCGCGGCATCCATTTGATCCATTCTCCGTAACCATCTTGTCTATTTAGCACCACGCGCTGATTCAACAATTGTTCGGTAACAGGATAGCCATTGTCAATAGCTGTAGTATAAATAAACGGTTTAAATACCGATCCGGGTTGCCTCGGGGCTTGGACCGCCCGATTATATTGATCATGATAATCCGGTCTGCCACCAACCATTGCCAGAATTGCTCCCGTTTTTGGGTCTAACGCGACAAATGCTGTCTGAACAAGTAATTTATTGCGTAATTCTTCATATAGAGGAATTTCTCCACGCATCATCATCTTAACGGAATCGACGGGAAACATTTCAAAATTGACCAAATCTGAGAATAATTCCTCATCATTGAATATTTGATAATTATATCTTTGTTGATTCACTACGATTTGTTCCCCTATCGCTTTCTCAGCGATTGATTGCAACCGTGAATCAAGTGTAGTATAAATTTTTAATCCATCACGATAAATATTTACGCCTAATTTTTCATCTTCTTTTTCCAACAAACGACGCACGTACTCGATAAAGTATGGCGCTAAACCGGTTTCAGCAGTTTCAGATACTTCTAATTCTGTCATAGTCATAGCTGAATCTTTTTCCACTTTTGTTATATATCCTTGATTCACCATAAGATTTAAAACGGTGTTTCTTCGGTTAACCGCTCTGTCCCAATGGTTTATTGGTGAATAGGAAGCAGGAGATGGTAGAACACCTACTAACATGGCACTTTCACTGAGCGATAATTCGCTGGTGTTTTTCCCAAAAAATCTTTTTGACGCTGCTTCAACTCCATAAGTACCATGCCCGAAATGTACTGTATTCAAATACATACCCAAAATTTCATTTTTTGTATATGTCCGTTCAGTTTGGATAGCAGTAATTATCTCTTTTATTTTTCGCCATACAGAATTTTCAAAACCTATTGTTTCATAAAGATTCCTTGATAGTTGTTGGGTAATCGAGCTAAAACCCTGCTTATAACTCATAGACAAAATATTTACCGCTACTGCTCTAAAAAAACTTTTACTGTCTATTCCCCAGTGTTCTTCAAATCGCTTATCCTCAGAGGCAATGGTAGCATTTTTCATATATTCCGGGATACTGTCAGGATTGACGAAAACGCGCTTAGTTTGAAATAATTCATCAATGAGGACACCATCACTCGAGTATATTTGCGTAACAAGATCCGGATCGAAATTCTCTAATTGTTCAATTGATGGTAATCCGCGCGAAAAAATTAATATTAAAAATAATCCGGCAATAAAACCGAAGCCGGCAATTTTTAACGATAATCGGAAAATTCCTTTCCACTCATCCAAATCTTGATTCTTTAGTATTTCTATAATATTTCTCATAAAAATTTCGGGATGTTCTCACTTATATTTAGTGAAATAACATCCCGATAATTTAGTTCCAATAAAATAATAGTTGGAAGTACTTGCAAGCTTACTTTGGGTGTAAATATCATACCATTTTCTTTAATAATATTGTAATTTGCGACGTAATGACGTAATAATGCATTATAATTAATTGTTAGACGCACACTAGAGCGTTCTGTCATGCGCTGTAAGATTCACGGACGAACGGTGCGTGGCGGTTCTGCTTGAAAGGAGGGTTATATGAAGACAGACCGAGAAAGGAAGAATGCAACAATAGTGGTTATAAGGTGGTCAGCTCGCGTACTCGGGGTGATCATGGCGGGGTTCTTACTGCTTATGTTCATTGGGCAATCTCTAGAGTCTAATTCGCTACCCGAGTCAATTGAGCCGATCGCAGCAATCGGGTTAGCCCTGATGGGGATCTATGTAGTAGCTATGTTCCTGGCACTCAAATGGGAGCGCGTGGGCTCGTTCCTTGGGGTGGCAGCCCTCGGAGGCTTCTTTGTCATATTGTTCCTGGGGCTGCTTCCCGGAAATGTTTCAGGCGGCTTCAGTTCCAAAGGAGTCCTGAATCCGTTATTTCTAGCATTCTGGCTACCAATCCTGTTGTACTTGCTGTGCTGGGGACTTGAAAGACGGGGACGGGAACCCAAAAATACTTCTGAAGAAGTATCGGAATAAGTCTATTTAAATAGGAGGTTTTAATATGAAAAGTATAATAGGCTTTAAAATTTTAACTATGATAATTTGTTATAATTATTAGTTAGGCGTACAATTATTTGTATTTAACTTTAACGAAAGGAATACCAAAATGATTATTCTCAAAAAAGCAATGCCATGCACGACATGGTCGTGGCTACTATTGTCAATCACACTGGTCGGATGCTCGTCATACATCTCAAAGGAAGCGCAAAACAGGTTCCAAGCCCTTGAAGAACCATTCTCTGTCACTGTGTATCCCGTTAATGTAGTCAAGGGAGGTACCATTGAGCATGATGAAGATCTTGCACGTCAAATTGTAACGTTTTTACAACAGGAGAATCTAGCTGATCCAGTGTTTGGAACTGCGGCGATTGAAATACCAGTTGATTGGAGACACGACCAAGCCAAGATGGCCCAGCAAAGTGCCATCGCCTTTGCATCCAATGTGAAAGAAACAGGAATCCAAACAGATTATGCTCTCTTAGTGGAAATTCTCTGTAATACGGATGAAACTAAAGTTGGTGGAGTTCATTATTACCTATCTGACAAATTAGGTAATCTAGCCAATGGCGGACTCACGAACTCCCATTGGAAAGAATTCAAAGAGGTCCAGCCCCATGATCGCCAAGGAGGGTACGAGGTCGTAATACGCATGCTTCGCAAGGATTGGAAGCGAAGTTGATATAGCTAGTACGCGTAATGTCGCCTAACTTTCGCTGCTGCTAATACATAGCGTCAGATGAGCTTGGTCGTTATGTAGCAAATACAAATAAAGCTATAAAAGGAATTTACTTTATCCCGATTAACTCGTCTGCTATTTTGTCTGAAGCTGCTTTAATCTCTTTATGTAAAGAGTTCCCATGTGAGTCCATTGTAACTACTGCTTGGAAATCATCAACTTCGATTATCCACATTGCTTCCGGTACACCAAATTCTTCTAATTTTACTACACCATGAACTTTTTTAACAGCTTGACCCTGCAGCGTTGCGGCACCACCAACAGCATGAAAATACACTGATCCATTCTCACCAAGGGCTTGCAATGTTTTTTCTCCCATACCACCTTTACCCATCACTCCGCGTATTCCGTATTCCTTAATTACAGGACCTTGATATGGTTCTTCACGAATTGAGGTTGTTGGTCCCGCTGCAACAAATTTCCATTCATCATTTTCCTTTTTTACAACCGGTCCACAATGATAAATCACACTACCTTTTAATAGTTCTTTAACATCTTCTTGCTTCTTCTCTAATAGCCAAGTATGAGCCGAATCTCTTCCAGTTAACATAATTCCATTTAACGATACTTCATCACCCATTTTTAATTTTCGAATGTCAGCTTCACTGACTGGTAAATTAATCTTAATCATAGCTCACCTCACTTTCTGAATAATTCATTGTACATCGTCTATCTGCCCAACAAGAATAGGCAAGTGAGACAAAAAATGA
>CBDURO010000058.1:0-6897 GCA_965369995.1 uncultured bacterium
GATGAATTAGCTAAGAAAAAAGTGAAGTATGTCGTCGTTGAAAACGATGATGAAAAAATTATCGCTTTGCAGGAAAAAGGATATCAATATTATCGCGGCGATGCCAACGCCGATGAAACTCTGGAAGCTGTTGGTGTGAAACATGCTAAAGGTATTGTTGTAACACTTGGAACAGAACAAGATAATTTATTCGTTACGATGTCCGTAAGGACTCTAAATCAAAAAGCATTCTTACTTAGCAGATGCAGCCATACGGATACTGAGTTTAAATTGAAACGTGCCGGAGCAAATAAAGTTGTTAATCCGTATGTTGCCGGTGGGCATAGAATGACAGAATTACTACTTGAACCAAGTATAGAAGATGCGGTATCACTTTCGACTCCACAATTTGATATAGATCTCGTTGTCGAAGAGATTGAAATTAATAATGTACCAAATTTATTTGGTGTTTCAATAGTCGATTCGAATATCAGGAAAAAATATAATCTAATAATTATTGGCATTAAAGATAAAAGGGGAAAGTTTCAATTAAATCCTAATATGGATTATAAACTTGGTAAAGATCAGGTAATTATGCTAATAGGGGCAAAAAGTAATATGAAAAGGTTTCAAAGGGCATATCTGAGTAACAAGTAAATGTCGTATAAGATATATTATGTATAATTAGCTCTCTAATAAAATAATCCTTTATCCTACCTCACTACAAAGTTTATTATTTTATTTGTTATATATATTTCTTTGATTAATTCATTATCTTTTAGATATTTGACAATATTCTTACTCTCTTTCGCAATACTTAATACCGTATCTTTACTTTGATCAGGTTCAATTTCGATTTTATCGCGTACTTTTCCGTTAATCTGTATTGGTATTACAATAGTTTTTCTCTTTAAATATTTTTCCTCATATTTTGGCCAAGGCTGGTATGCTATGGTATCAGAATGTCCTAATAACTGCCATAATTCTTCAGAAATATGTGGTGCAAATGGTGATAGAAGCTTCACCAATACTTCTACAATACTTTTTGAAATAGTGTCATATTTGCTTAATTCATTTACAAATATCATCATTTGACTTATAGTTGTATTTAAATCAAGCGTATCAATCTGTTCAGTTACTAATTTTATGGTATTATGTATTATAAATAGTTGTTTTTCAACAACTTCTACATCCTTTATCTTAGATTCGGTAATTAATCGCCATACTTTCTTCATAAATCGGTCAACACCGACAATTCCTTTGGTATCCCAAGCCGCGGCTTGATCAAACGGTCCGATAAACATTTCATACATTCTGAATACATCTGCGCCATATTGTTCCACCACATCATCCGGGTTTATTACATTTCCGCGAGATTTTGACATTTTTTCCCCACCTTCACCTAATACCATTCCATGTGAGGTTCTTCTAGTATAAGGTTCACTAACAGGCACTAAATCACAGTCATATAGGAATTTATTCCAAAATCTTGAATATAATAAATGTAATGTAGTGTGTTCCATGCCTCCATTATACCAATCAACCGGCATCCAATATTTCAATTTTTCAGGATCAGCTAATATTTTGTCATTTTTGGGGTCAATATATCTTAAAAAATACCAGGATGATCCAGCCCAATTGGGCATTGTATCTGTTTCGCGTTTAGCATTCTTTCCGCATTTTGGGCATTTAGTATTTACCCAATCATGCAAAGCTGCTAATGGCGATTCACCTGTATCGGTAGGCTCATATTTTTCAACTTCCGGTAATTTAACAGGTAAGTCATCTTCGGGTACGCCAACCCAACCGCAATCTTCGCAATGAACCAACGGAATTGGCTCTCCCCAATACCTCTGACGTGAAAACACCCAATCTCTTAGTTTATAATTTACCGCCGATGACCCTATTCCCTGTTTTTCAAGCCAATTAATTGTATTTTTAACTGCAGTATCGACATCCAACCCGTTGATATTTAATCCTTTATCGTTTGATGAGTGAATAGTTTTTCCGTCAAGTGTCCAGCAAGCTTTACCAACCAATACATCTTCAACGCTCACTTTTTCTTTTTTTGCTTGTTTTTCGTTTGGTTGAAGAATACATGTGATGGGCAATTCAAATTTTTGTGCAAACTCGAAATCACGAGCATCATGTGCAGGAACCGCCATAATTGCGCCGGTGCCATAACTAATTAAAACATAATCTGCTATCCATATCGGTATTGGTTGATCATTCACAGGATTAATAGCAAAAGTACCTGTATTAACTCCTGTTTTTACAGTACTTAGTTCTGTCCTTTCGAGATCACTTTTTTGAGAGGATTTCTTAATATATTTCTCTACTTCAGGAAGTTGTGATTCAACAGCAATTTCTTTTACTAAAGGGTGTTCTGGAGATAAAACCATATATGTAGTGCCAAATAAAGTATCCGGTCTTGTGGTAAAAACGGTTATAGATTTATCATGATCTTTGATTTTAAATGTTACATCAGCTCCTTCAGACCGTCCGATCCAATTAATCTGTTGTGCTTTAATCTTATCTAAAAAATCAATTGATTTTAGATCATCAATTAATTTATCGGCATATTTTGTTATGCGGAGCATCCATTGTTCAATATTTCGTTTTACTACCTCTCCCCCACAGCGTTCACATTTTCCGTCGACAACTTCTTCGTTTGCTAGACCAATTTTGCAACTGTTACACCAGTTGATTGGCATTTTAGTTTTATAAGCAAGTCCCTTTTCAAAGAATTTGAGGAAAATCCATTGTGTCCATTTGTAGTACTTATGATCTGTTGTGGCTAATACACGATCCCAATCGAAAGAAAATCCAAGTGACTTTAATTGACGAGTAAATATTTTGATATTCTTTTTTGTGATGATACTCGGATGGATTCCGGTTTTAATAGCATAATTTTCAGATGGTAAGCCAAAACTATCAAAACCCATAGGAAACAATACGTTATAACCTTCCATCCGCTTTTTACGTGATAATATATCTAATGCAGTATATGATCGTGGATGTCCTACATGTAAACCATCTCCGGAAGGATATGGAAATTCAACCAGACAATAGAATTTTTCTTTATTGGAGAAATCTACAGCTTGAAAGGTTTTATTTTCCTCCCAATATTCTTGCCATTTTTTATCGATTATTTTATGGTCAAATTCTTTCATAATAAAAAGTCGGGGTGATCCCGATTAATCGGGACGACCTTCCCGACCCTTCGGTCTGTGCTAAATCAAATATTACTGAACGCTACTCCTTAAATTAATTTCAATTCCAAATTCTCTTAGTCGGGGTGAGAGGATTTGAACCTCCGACCTCGTCGTCCCGAACGACGCGCGCTAACCGGGCTGCGCTACACCCCGAAATCATAAAAAATACTTTCTAAATTCTTTATAAATATAATCCTTATTCTTTAATCGTTTCAATTTCAATTCAAATCTATTTGCTTCTAATTTGGTATAAAATTCTCTAATGAATATTAATTTCCATGGACCTTTATTTTTAGTTGATTTTGTATAACCAAAATTATGTTCTTTAATTCTATTTACGGGATCAATCGTATGTCCAATATATAATCTTTTACTATTTTCAGATTCAATTATATACGTGTAATACATAGAATAAATTTTAACATCCGACCTTCCCGACTTGTCGGGACGCGCTAATCCGTCTTCATCTTATTACGATAGACAAGAGGGCTGCGTTTATCCGTCGTAGCTTCAGTGTAGACGGGCTACACCCCTTTTGTCAAATATTCTTTAAAATAAAGGTGAGAATCTAAAATATTTTAATATCGGAAAACAACTATATCAAATATTTAATTATATAAAAGCCACCAATAAGTAGTATGGTTACCAGTAATGCCAGCCAATTAAAATATTTATCTATAAATTCATGGATTGGTTCACCAAATTTCCATATTAGCCATCCAACTAAAAAGAACCTTGCTGAACGGCTTACTAATCCGGCAAAAAGAAACATAAGGAAATTGATATCAAAAGCACCAGCTGAAATTGTAAATACTTTAAATGGAATCGGTGTGAAACCGGCAGTAAAGATAATCCAAAAATTCCATTTATCATACATATGCTGAATCTGATAAAATAAATCGGTTGTAAAACCGGGGATATGATCAAAAAAGAGATTAGCAAAATTGGAGAATTGTCCCGGCTCTATCCACCAAACGAAATGCCCCAAACTATATCCAAAAATCGCACCTCCTACTGAAGCCAGGGAACAATATAGTGCAAACAATAATGCTTTTTTACGAGCGCCTAAAGCTAGTGCAATCAATAAGATATCGGGTGGTATTGGAAAAAATGAAGCCTCAGCAAAAGATAAAATTATTAACGCTAAGGGTCCATAAGGGGTATCCGCCCAATGCAATACCCAATCATACATACTCCGCATCCATCTCATATAATTTATTCCTTAATTATTACCAATAGTCAATCTACGCTAAAGCTACGATATATAAATAGCTTCAGCGTAGATTGGCAGTTATTCACTTGTAGGAATTATCGAAAATTCAATTGAATCTAAATAACTCCCTACGGTATCTGTAACAACAACTTGCCAATCTCCCGCCATTTCAGGTCTTATGGTTATTCTACTCCAACATCTCCAATATGATGATTCCCCTACCCTAATGAAACTTTTAAAATAATCTTGTCCGTCATGTTTCCAAGTATGGATTATCTTATTATTTTTAAATGGATTATCTACTGCTGTAAAACAGAATAATATGTTAATATCATTTAAAAATAATCTACTTGCACCAACCGGTATTTTTTCAACAACATCTTTCGCGATAGCTATTGTCAAAATATCAAGGTTTTGTATTTCGCTAGAAAACCTAGACTCATCAGAAATTATTTTATCAATACTCTCCGGTTTGTTAATTGTCGCTTCATCAACGATATCATTTTCTATCGGATAATTTATCACCTTATATTCATCACTGATTGGTAATGGTCTTTCCGGTGTAACTGTTAAAAGTAAATATGCTACACATCCGATAAGTAAAATCCACGTAATCTTGCGTAGTTTTTGATGCTCAGCAAAGACTATCAAAACTACAGTTATAAGTATAACTAAAAATATATGCGTACTTTGCATAATTTAATTTAAAAATTCTTCAGCTTTTATTTTCATAAATTGATATAAAGTTCCCAAAGAGTTTGCTCTGGAAATTGTCATACTAAATCTGACGTCGGTGTTCTTGACGAAATCAGTCAGATATTGTTCTGTCTGATTAATTATTTCCTTTGGTGTCAACATATTAAGACCATTAATTAATAATGCCAATTGTCCTTTAACGATTTCAGAATCAGAGTACCCGCTATAAAATATTTTTCCATTAGTTAAATAAATATGAATAAATACATTTGAGGTACATCCCTTTACTCTATTGTTTTCTATTTTCCAAATATCAGGATATTCACCGAGTGTTCTGCCAAGTTCGATTAATTTTTTATTCACGTATTGAATACCACTTTTTCGAAATCGAAAATTGTATAATTGGCGGTATTCATTATGGATTTATAAATTGGAATTTAAGATTACTCTACTATTATAATAAAGTCTTGTATATAATTTTACTATACAAGACTTTAATCTGTCGGGGCGTGGAGATTTGAACTCGCGATCTCTTGAGCCTCAGTAATAAGCACACACTTGTTAAACTAAATTATTACGAGACTTACAGTAATTCAATAAAATCGGTATCCCGCCTGTATCCACATTTTATCATTAGAATTGTTTGACTTAAAAGAAAAAGGGCCATGAAAAAACCATAACCCTTTTTTTACAACATTTTATTGTTTCTACGGATTATAATATCCTAAACCAGGACTTGTAGGACTCTTATAAAGTATGCCATGTTCATCATAACCTTTATCGTTTGAAACCATCTGTACTTTTGCATAAGCACCCCAAATTACAGGTCCAATTTCTACTCCATCCGCAGTATACCAAAATCCCGCTTCTGAATAAGCATCATCAGGTGGTGTAATCATTTTTACGAAATAGGTCCACTTGTATTCTTTGCCATTAGCAAGAACATCTTTGCCCGACTGATGAACATCTTTGCCCGACTGATGATTTGTTAACCAAGAACCCTGACATGCAGAAGATGACGCATTCACTGGGTCACATGCGTAACCCCGATCAAGTTTCCCGTCTCAATTACAATCAACATTGGATAACCAAGTATCACTCCATTTCATGACTAATTTAATTTCACGATAAATCCATAATTTATATTATTCAGCACCGGGATTTTCCGCTAAGTATGCGGCATCATCACCTTTCCATGGGGGATATCCATTTTTATTAGCAGCGTTATTAAAATACGAACCATTGAACATGTGCGCTTGGTAATTATATCCATATTCGTCATACCCGACCGGTATGGGCGTATCTCCCAAATAAAAGCCCGTTGTATATAGCAATGTACCATCTTGTAATGTAACGCAACTATTTCCTCCACCCTTAGCTAAATTTATTCTATCATTATCATTTTGAGTTTGTGGTTGAGTTGGATTAATTGCATTTTCACATCCAACCATAAAAATTACCAACAATAGAATTGTAAGTAGTGTTATTGTTTTCCTCATACTAACTCCTTGTTTAAGGTTAATTCTGGGAAATATTCAGGAATCCCCCAAGAATATAGTTCTCACCATATAGGATTATAAAACCCTATTACTTATGATCTACATACATTATTTCTTATTTGGAACTATAATCGTAATTGTAAAAATCTATGTCTTTGTCAAATACTATTTACTTTATTTATAATTATAGGTAATTTTCATCAGATATGAAATATATTTTAGCGGGGCGGATTATAACTCCGAATGGTTTACTCACCTTTCAACTATCTTCTGTCCCGCTTTCAATATCAAACTC
>CBDURO010000059.1:0-6868 GCA_965369995.1 uncultured bacterium
TAACTGCTTTGCTAAAACAACCGTTTTAACTTTTTCCCAAACTTTACAATTTGTCCGGGTATTGATTTTTGTAAAATAAATAAAGATATTTAATAGACTATGAAAATGTAAAAAAAACCTATATATTAAACGTCAATTATTTAAGAATCTAATATAGTGTATTGACCAATCTTTTTTGAATCAAGTTGTATTAAGTAATAACCTTTTTTAAAAATTTAATAATAAGAATTAGACTATGTTTAAAGGACATCCAAAGGGCTTGTATATACTTTTCTTTACTGAAATGTGGGAGAGGTTTAGTTATTACGGAATGAGAGCAATTTTAACTCTTTATATGATTACTGAAGCAACAAAAGATAATCCTGGATTGGGGTGGGACAATGTTTTGGCACTGTCAATTTATGGATGGTATACGATGGCTGTTTACGTTATGTCTATTCCGGGAGGTATTATTGCAGATAGATGGCTGGGACAAAAAAAGACGGTTTTATTAGGAGGAATTTTACTTGTATTTGGACACTCAATACTTGCTATAGATGCTATTTGGGCATTTGCTGCAGGTTTAACTTTAATTGTCCTCGGAGTTGGCGGTTTAAAACCTAATATTTCAACAATGGTAGGGGGACTTTACAGAAAAGGAGATCCGAGAAGAGACCACGGTTTTACAGTATTTTATATTGGAATAAATGTTGGTGCATTCCTTGCTTCCTTGGTAGTTGGAGGGGTAGGTGAATTATATGGCTGGCATTACGGTTTCGGACTAGCTGGAGTGGGAATGCTTCTTGGAGTTTCAGTCTTCCTTTACGGGCATAAATATTTGAAGCATGTCGGTGACCCACCAAAACTAAGAACAGATACAAAGACCCAAATTAAAAATCCTTTAACAAAAGTTGAAAAAGACAGAATGATTGTATTGTTTTTATCGTTTATAATTATTATTGTTTTTTGGGCTGCTTTCGAGCAGGCAGGCGGTCTGATGAACATTTACACTAATTCAAAAGTTGATAGGATGTTATTGGGGTGGCAAATACCTACTTCGTGGTTTCAGTCGCTTAATCCGTTTTTTATAATGATATTCGGTACTCTTGTAGCTACATTTTGGTTAAAAAGACAACGCTCAAACAAAGAAGCATCAACTTTATTTAAAATGGCAATCGGTACAATGATTATGGGTGCAGGCTTTTTAATGATGTCAGGTGCTTCATTGCAAGCAACAAGTGCAGGACAAGCAGGAATGTATTGGATTATAGCTGCATACTTATTACACACTATCGGAGAATTATGTGCTTCACCATCTGCATTATCCTTTATTACTAAATTAGCACCTGTTAAATACGGATCATTAATGATGGGTTCTTATTTTGCAGCAACCGGTCTGGGTAATAAAGTTGCAGGTTTGCTTGGTGAATCAGCTTCACACGCTGGAGAACTACAAGTATTTACAGGAATTTTTGTTTTTACAGCTGTATTTGGTATCCTTTTACTTGTCTTTTTGAAAAAGTTAAAGGCACTTACACACGGTGCTGAAGATCTTATTGAGGATGAACCGGAAAGCGCAGTTGAACCTGAAAAAGCTTGGTAAATTGAAGATTTTCTAATCTTAACAGATATTTTATGTTCAATCAACACTAAAAAGATTTATACATATTATTCTTTACCGAGCTTTGGGAACAGTTAAGCTATTACAGTATGTGTGCAATTCTTGTACTGTTTATTATTTCAAGTGCTGAAAGCGGAGGATTGGGCTGGTTAAATACTGAAGTCTTGGCTTTATACGGTTGGTACACAATGGTGGTATAACAATAAAAGGGGAAACAAATATTTTCAGCGATTGAAGATTCATTAATTTTAAATAAAGTGTGTTGTTATATCAATTCAATTAGCTGCTCTAAACGTTCTTGAATTTCATCACGTGTTTTACGATACCGCCCGATAATTTTATGATCGCTTTTCCAACTGCGGAATGGATCATCAATACTCCAATGTATCTTTTTAGCACCACCCGGAAAAGTGGGACAAAATTCGCGGGCATTATCGCAGAGCGTAATTACGTAATCTATGCCGTGTCCAAGATATTTATCAAGCGGATCAGAAGTATGAGTTGAAATATTGATACCGAGTTCTTTCATCACACGGATAGACATCGGATGAACACGACTAGGATGAATACCTGCGCTAAATACTTTAAAGCGGTCACCGGCAAGATATCGTAACAAACCTTCTGCCATTTGTGATCGGCAGGAATTGCCAGTGCAAATAAAAATCACTTTTATCTTCTTTTTCATGGTAGATAAATTACTCTAATTATTATTTGTTGTGTATAAAATTGCCTAGACTGGAATTGTTTTTTTTTAGAGTTGTTCTATTTTTAAATTTAAAGATGAATATTTCCGAAAAGACGCCATTATTCGCAAATCCTTTAGAACCTTATGAGGGACTGAGCATTGCCGATCTTAATCGGTATTTACCGGCTTTACAAACTGCCGATGATATAAAAATGACGGCAGACAATATGCGCGAAGGAATATTTTTAGCCGATGGTTTAGCCGGTCTTTCAAAATTACCGGAGGATTCAATTGATTTAATAATAGCAGATCCACCCGAAGATCCCTGGCGTCATGCGCAGGAAAAAGGAAAACAACTTACATTACAAGAATTCTATAAGTGGAATGAGGGTTGGTTAAAGGAAGCGCGTAGAGTTTTGAAAATAACCGGTTCTATTTATTTGCTTTGTGGTTGGCGATATTCAGGAATGTTCCATTCATTATTATCCAATATATTTATCGTGCAAACGAGAATTACCTGGCGGGATGATAATGCAAATGATCAACCCAGAATAGCTACCTGGAAAAACCAAATGAGTGATGTCTGGTTTGCTACAAAGACTAACGAATTTCTTTTTGGGCAAGAACCGGTTGGAACGGGGCGATTGTTATTGCATGCAGAAAATGAAGAAAGATTATCAAATTTTTGGTATGACATTATTAATATCAGAACCGATTCGGATAATGATAAAATAGAACATAAACCAAAACCGTTAATTAATCGTATTTTGGATGCCAGTTCATTTAAATTGAATTACATTGTAGATCCGTTTATGCGTAGTGGCGATATTGGAGTTATTGCAAAAGTACGCGGTCGGCGATTTATCGGTTTTGATACTAATCAGGACAATTTATTAATTGCAATGAAACGTATAGATCAAACTTAAAGTGGGGGGATAATGAAATTATTCGACAAAATACAATCAGATATGTACCAAGCAATGAAAGCTAAGGATATAGTAAAATCTAAAACATTACGAGTAGTATTTGCTAAACTTAAAGACCAAAAAATTGCTAAACGTGAGGATTTAACTGAAGCTGATGAATTAAAAGTTTTACAGTCTTTAGCGAAACAGCACAAAGAATCAATTACTATGTTTCGCGACGGAGGCAGGGATGATTTGGTTCGCCAAGAAACCAATGAATTACAAATTATTGAACAATATTTACCAAAAATGATGACTGATGAGCAAATTAGAAATATTGTAAAAAATGCAGTTGAGGAAACTGAGGCACAAGCATTATCTGATATAGGTAAAGTAATGCCTATTATAATGAAAAAAGGTGCAGGCAAGATAGATGGTAAAAAAGCTCAATTGTTTTTACGAGAACTGTTACAATGAAAGCCATACTATTTTTTGATCTTTTCGCTACTACGTTTTTATTGTTTTTAGGATTTGGTGGTTTTAAACGTGGATTTGTTCTTGAAATTGGAAGAATTTTTGCTTTAGTATTTACTCTGTGGCTGAGTATTACCTATTATGTTGATTTTGCTGAAATTTTGCAACAAGAGTTTGGCGTTAATCCATATTTCATATTATTTGTCAGTTTTTCTGTTATTTTTATTATTACTCTTATTGTAACTAGAATTATTGTTGTATTAATAGATCAAATTGTTGGATTTAAAAAAAATAGATTATTAAATCAGTTATTAGGGTTTGTAGTTGGGGTTATGAAAGGTGTAATTCCGATTACTCTTATTTTGTGGGCTTTTGAGTTGCTTCCCGTTCAGACTTGGACAGACACTTTATATCAGGAATCGCGCGTAGCAAATATTGTTAAGACAGTTCGAGATAAAAATATCGAATTTTTTGGATTGGAAGATCCTGTAAATGCGGGAAAGAATTATGTAAAATCAATAATTGCTGATGATTCTCCCGCCAAAGAAGCCGATAACTAATGGCCCGGATATCGCCCGAAGTAATTGATCGCGTTCGCGATGCAGCAAATATTGTGGATGTAATATCGCAGTATTTAGACCTGCGAAAAAGAGGACAAAATTTTGTTGGTCTTTGTCCATTTCATAATGATACACACCCCTCATTATATGTTTCTCCGGTAAAAGAAATTTATAAATGTTTTGCCTGTGGAGCCGGCGGCAATGTATTTACGTTTTTAACGGAATATGAAAAAATCAATTTTGTAGAAGCCGTAAAGCAACTTGGTGATAAATATGGAATCGAGGTGAGGTTAAGTGGAGCTGTAGAAGAAAAAGACTATTTTACAAAATTGTATGAGATACATGATTTTACAGCAAATTATTTTCATAAACGTCTATTCTCAGATGAAAGTAAAAATGTAATTAAGTACTTAACAAAACGTGGATTAACAACAGAGACTATTAAAAAGTTTAAAATAGGTCTTTCATCCACCGGCTGGGAAGATTTGTTAAATAAAGTGAAAGCTCAGAATTATACCAAAGATATAATAGAAAAATCAGGGCTATTTACAAAATCGGATAAAGGAATATTTGATCGATTCAGGAATCGGATTATGTTTCCGATAGCTAATCACTCGGGTAAGGTTATCGCTTTTGGTGGGCGCACCCTTGATAAAGATGAACCGGCTAAATATCTGAATTCACCGGAAACACCGCTTTATCACAAAAGCGATGTTTTGTACGGATTACATATGTCGCGCCAGGCAATACGTGAAAAAGGAGCTGTGTTTTTGGTTGAGGGCTATATGGATTTTATCCAGTTATACCAAGCCGGAATAGAGAATGTGGTAGCGGCATCAGGTACGGCACTTGCTGAGCGCCATGTTCAACAAATTAAAAAATTTACAAATCGTGTTTTCTTAACTTATGACGGAGATCAAGCTGGTACAGACGCAGCAATTAGAGCGGGTTATTTGTTGTATCAAGGTAGTGTAGAACCTTTAATTGTGCAAGTTCCGGCAGGAATAGATCCGGATGATTGGATTATGAAAAATGGCGCAGAGGCGATTCAGCAAGGGGCAGAATCAGCTGTGTCACTTATTGATTTTCAAATAAGTTCAAAAAATGTGGAGACCCTATCATCGGCTGAACAATCACAATTTGTGAATAATATTTTATTTGCAATAGCCGGCATTAGTGACAGTATTATTCGCAATAGCATTTTGAAAAATATCAGTCAGCGTTTACAAATTGACGAAACCGAATTATTACAACGACTTAAAAGAGAGCAAACCCGTCAACGTACAAGGACAAAAGAGAATGATGTTGACGAGCAACCATTGGAATTTTCCTCGTTAATTCAAAAAGCTCAATTAATATTAGTAAAATTATTAGCTAGTGATGATCCGCAAATTCGTCAGGTTGTTAGGGATAATGTTGAAATAAATTTATTTAGCGAACCGGTTCTAAGAAAGTTGGCAGAAATTTTGCTACCTTTATATGAGGATATAAAATTTTCCTCTATCGTTGATCAATTTGAAAATAAACAAGAACGCGAATTAGTAACAAAAATATTGATGGAAGATAAGCCCCAGGAAAGCCCGGAGATTGAAGTAGCTGATTGTATGCATGTTTTAAAATCCTATCCAATCAAGGAAAAAATAAAAGCGATAAGATTTAAGATTCGTGAATTAGAACAACGCGGTGATGATCCTATTGAAGCAGTAATGGAGGAAGCTCTACTTCAACAGGAATTGAGGGATTTAAATAGGGGTTAGTAGTCAGGGAGCAGGGTGCAGTTATCAACCAGTTTCCTGAGTGAAGTGATTAGACGGTTTTAGAATGACCTATGCTATATACGATTATCAAATAATTTTGTAGAGACAGGTCGCGACCTGTCTCTACGTATAAACGTTTTATGATAGTTTATTATTTATATCTTTAATAATTGACCGCAGCTTATCCGGATCTTTAAAAATATTAAAATTATTGGTATCTACGGTCAGCACCGGTATATCCTCAATACTGGCAATCCATTTATCATACGAAACGTTTAGCGTGTGTAAATATTCAGGGTCTATAGTTTTCTCATAACTGCGGTTTCGGTTTTTGATGCGTGTTAATAAAGTATCTGTTGATGCTTTTAGATATATAATTAGATCGGGTTTCCGTAAGAATGATATCATTACTTTGAATAAATTCTGATAGTTTTCCCAATCACGATCATCCATATTGCCCATCGTGTGCAAGTTTTTGGCAAATATCTCAACGTCTTCATAAATGGTTCGATCTTGTATTACTCCTTGTGAGAGAGTTGACATCTTAACATGATTACGAAAACGATGATGCAAAAAGTAAATTTGTAAATTAAAACTCCAGCGCTTCATGTCACCGTAAAAATCACTTAGATAAGGATTATCCATAACCGATTCATAAAAAGGATGCCAACCGTTGTGCTCAGCTACAATATCTGTAAATGTGGTTTTCCCTACACCAATATTCCCAGCGATTCCGATGAATGGATTTGAAGTTTTCATGCATTGAAATTAAAAAGTATTGTGATATTATTTTGTAATAATTCTCTATTCTATTGTTTTAGGTTGTCATAGCGAGGAGCGTGACGACGAAGCTATCTCCTTATAAGAGTTTTTATGTCAGGAGATTG
>CBDURO010000060.1:0-6797 GCA_965369995.1 uncultured bacterium
CCGGTTATTTCAGATAATAACAATACATTAGTTTATGGCGCAGATTTAATTCCAACTTCCGTTCATATTCCTTTGCCGTGGGTCATGGCTTACGATGTTCAGCCAACTGTAACGATAGAAGAGAAAAAACAATTATACCGCGATGCAGTGAAAGATAGTTGGACTTTGTTTTTCGAACACGATCCTGATATTGCAGCGTGTACAATTCAATATGATGGTAAACATTATTTCAGAAAAAATATTGTAAATATTTAATAATTAATAGGGAATAGGAATAACATGATAGAAGTACTATTATTTGTAAAAAAATTCCAACTCGGAACAAAAATTTCTGAAGCATTAACAGACCTAAATGTGTCAGTAAAGTTCGCTGATGGAGAACGTTTTGGATTGTCGGCAATCGATGAAAATATAAAATTGGTTATTTTAGATTTAGATGATTCGGTGTTCCAAACGGTAGCGTTTATATCGGGTTTGCGAAATATCAATAAAAACATGAAGATTGCTGGTTATATGAAGATAATTCATAAAGAAACCTATGATCGGCTAAAAGCTGCCGGTTGTGATATTATCTTACCCAAGTCATCTTTTGTGAAAAATATCCACACTCTTATCTCATAACGCATGGCAAAAGATGTCGCCGCAGAGCGAAAGCGTGCTGCGGAAATTGTTAAACTATTAAAAACTGAATATCCTAAAGCACAATGCTCATTGAATTACAAAACAGATCATCAATTATTAGTGGCAACAATTTTATCGGCACAATGCACCGATAAAAGAGTTAATCAGATAACGCCAAATCTTTTTGAAAAATACAAAAGTGTTAAATCCTTTGCCTATTGTGACGTTGAGGCATTATCACAAGATATTCGTTCAGCAGGATATCATAATTCAAAAGCCCGGTCAATACAAGGTTCTGCCTTAAAAATTGTTGAAGAATATGATGGTCAAATTCCAACAAATATGACAGATTTAATTGACCTACCGGGAGTTGGTAGAAAAACAGCCAATTGTGTACTTGGAGAGTGTTTTGATGTGCCGTCAATGGTGATTGATACACACATGATTCGCATCATGAATTTATTGGGGTTCAGTAAAACTAAAAATGCTGTGAAAATGGAACTGGAATTAATGGAAATCTTTGATAACAAAGATTGGGTAAAGTTAACTCATATGATCATTGAACATGGCAGAGCAGTTTGCATTGCTCGGCGACCGCAATGTGATAAGTGTGTTTTAGCGGAGTTGTGTCCAGGATTCACAACGAATACAGCGAAATAAACGAAAAAATCAAAGCCACCAACCTTTGCCACTAACTACGCCAAGGCTTCGTCAGTTAAAAAGGCTACAGCGGGCAAGCAGAGGACACTGAGAAAAAAAGGATTTCTCAACCTGCCAGGGTGGTAAGACTGTATAACTTATTTTCCCAAGCCCCCATTCTACCACTAACCATTCCACCAATCACCAATCTACTAATCACTATTATGTCATTAATCTTACTTTTTCATTCAATGCAAAATTATTATCTTTCATACATAAATTTGAGTTAAATAATGAGTAATCCATTTATAACAAAGGTATTTCATTTCTGTGCAGCGCACCAATATGGCCATGCAAACTGGTCTGATGAAAAGAATAAAGAAGTTTTTGGGCCTGATGCTAAAGTACATGGTCATAATTATAAATTAGAAGTAACAGTTACGAGTGATATTAATCCCGATACCGGTTTTCTAATCGACTTAGGAGAGTTGTCAAAAATTGTTAATGATTATGTAATAAGTAAATTAGACCATAGCCAATTTGAAAAGGATTTACCGTATTTTAAAGATAAACAACCTTCTTCGGAAAATTTGGTTATTTTTATTTGGGAAGAAATTTCAAAATATCTCAAAAGTGCCAAACTGCATCGCATTAGAATTGTTGAAACTCCAACCATTTACACTGATTATTACGGATAATGGATTTATTTTTAAAGTTATGGTAGTTCTACTTGACACGCCTTTATTCTACCTAGGTGTGAGGTTTTGTAAACCAAAAGTTCATGAAGACCCCGATGAAAGTATTTGGGGCTATCATTCATTTAAGGAAGAAGCATTATGACAATTAATACGAAAAAAATAGAAGAAATCACAAGCACACTTTTAGAAGAAATTGGCGAAGATACAAAACGCGAAGGGTTAATTCGTACACCAAATCGGGTTGCCCGTGCTTGGGAATATTTTTCGCGTGGTTATCGAGCAAATTTAGATGATATTATAAATAAGGCAATTTTTGAAGATGAAGAATGCACAGAAATGGTGGTTGTTAGAGATATAGAATTTTTTAGTATGTGTGAACATCACATGTTACCGTTTTTTGGTAAGGCACACGTTGGGTACATTCCGAATGGGAAAATCATTGGTTTATCAAAAATACCGAGACTAGTCGATGTATTTGCAAGACGTTTACAAGTACAAGAACGCCTGACGCATCAAATTGCTTATACTCTAAAAGATGTATTAGACCCGATTGGAGTAGCCGTAATACTTGAAGGACGACATCTTTGTATGCAAATGCGCGGAGTTGAAAAACAGAATAGTTTTGCTACAACATCTGCAATGTTAGGTGAATTTCATGATGATGTTGAGACAAGAAATGAATTTTTCAGCATTATTGGACTTAAGAATTTGTAGAGTTCCGTGTCAATCAATATAATCGATTTAGGGCAATGCTCTTACAAAATTAGTTTAGAGCATCAAGATAATACTCATTCAAAAGTTTCAGAACAAAAAATTACTGACTCAATTATTTTTGTGGAACATGAACACGTTTACACTCTTGGGAAGAATGCCAATCAAAACAATATTTTGTCTGATTACCCAAAAGATGTAGAGATACATAATATTGATCGCGGTGGTGATGTATCCTATCACGGTCCGGGTCAGTTAGTTGGATATCCGATTATTAATATAAAAAATCTAAATATGAGCATTGGCAGATATGTTCATACATTAGAAGAAATTTTGATTAATACTTTAGCAGTATTTGATATAACTGCCCAAGTGCGAGATAAATTAATCGGAGTATGGGTTGGTGAAGAAAAGATTGCAGCAATTGGCGTTAGAGTAAAAAACGGAATTACAAAACATGGGTTTGCGTTAAATGTGAATACTGATCTATCATATTATGATGGAATTATTCCTTGCGGAATTGAAAATTGTAATATGACATCTATGGAACAATTATTGCAAAAGAATATTGAATTAAAACTAGTGATAGATATTATTATCAAAGAATTTGCAAAATATTTTAAATAAGCAATTAAATGGAAATACCACGTTCAGCTAAACCTAAAATTCAATTACGAATAACGAATGGTTATAAAAAGGTCAACAAGATAGTTGGTAAAAACCGTTTAAATACAGTTTGTGAAGAAGCTCTTTGTCCTAATATATATGATTGTTGGGGTAGGGAAACAGCGACTATTATGATCTTAGGAGATGTGTGCACGCGTTCCTGCGGGTTTTGCTCTGTCAAAACCGGAAGACCGTCATTAGTTGATATAAATGAACCAACTCAGATCAGTCAAGCTGTTAAAGAAATGGGTTTGAGGCATGTGGTACTAACATCTGTAGATCGTGATGATTTAAAGAAAGATTTCGGTGCGACTATTTGGGCAGAAACAATTAAGAAAATTAGAAAAACATCTCCAAATTGTACAATTGAGGTCTTGACTCCTGATTTTCAAGGATATCTTCCTGCTTTACAAAAAGTATTTGATGCTAAACCTGATATATTCAGTCATAATGTAGAATGCATAGAAAGAGTAAGTAAACAAGTACGTGTTCAAGCGGTTTGGCAGCGGAGTCTTGGTGTTTTACAAAAATCAGTAGGATATGGATTATTGACAAAAAGTGGTATTATGGTTGGATTGGGAGAAACCACTAAAGAAGTATTAGCAACAATGAGACAAATAGCTGAGATTGGTGTAAAAATCTTTACGATAGGACAATATTTGCAGCCGACTAAAAGGAACTTGCCAGTAAGCAAATATGTAGAACAAGTGGAATTTGAGATGTATAAAAAAGAAGGATTAAGAATGGGTTTTGAGATTGTTGAGTCAGGACCTCTTGTTCGCAGTTCTTATCATGCTGATGAACAAGCAAAATTAGTATTGGAGGTTTAAATTGTATAAATCAACAATACTGAATTTTCCCTGCCATTTTATCAGTCATGTTAGTAATTTTCTGTCAGTAAAACCATATATTATCTTTGGCACACTTTTTGACAATAATAATTATATATAATTAAGGGAATTTTATGAGCGAAAAATATAGTAAAGATTCAGTGATGGAATCCAATGATTCAAACAAAACAGGAACATATCCTGTAATGCCATTAAGGAATACGGTACTTTTTCCGCAACAAGTTATCCCAATTTATATAGGACGAGAAAAATCATTAAAACTTATTGAAGAATTAGACCCTAAAGATAAACATATTGTTGTAGTTGCCCAAGAAGACGGTTCTATTGAAGATCCTAAACCAACAGATTTGTATGCTTACGGAACATTGGCAGTTGTTTTAAAAGTTTTTGATATGCCCGATAACAGTAAATCGGCTATCGTGCAGGGTGTACAAAGAGTAAAGATTTTATCATATATAAAAGAAAAACCATATTTTACCGCATCTATTGAAAGAATTGAAACCAAAGAAACCAATGGTGATGTAGAGCTTGATGTACTAAAAAATAATTTACATACTACATTTAATGAGCTCGTAAAAGTTGCCCCAAATCTGACTGAAGAGCATTCTGGGATGTTGACGAATATACAGAAACCATCTCGTCTCGCCGATAGAGCGATTTCCCTTGTGTCAGTTCCAAATTCAGAGAAACAAGATATATTAGAGGAATTGGATATCAAGAAAAGGGTAACAAAATCGATAAAAATTTTAAATAGTGAGATTCAAAGGATAAAATTAGGCGAAGAGATTCAAAGCGAAGTACAAGATGAAATTGCGAAATCGCAACGCGAATATTATTTGCGTGAGCAGATGAAAGCAATCAGAAAAGAGTTGGGTGAGGATGAATCATCAGTTGATTTGAAAGAACTGGAAGATCGTGTAAAAGAGGCAAAAATGACGGGAGAAGCTCAAAAAGTTGCGCTAAAAGAATTAAACAGATTAACAAAGATTCCCACTCAATCACCGGAATATTCGGTTGCGCGTACTTATGTTGAATGGTTAGCCGATCTGCCTTGGAGTAAGTCAACAAAAGATCAAATAAATATTGAGAAAGCGCATAAAATATTAGATGAAGATCACTATGGACTTACTAGGGTAAAAGAAAGAATTCTTGAATATTTGGCAGTGCGTAATTTAAAACAGAAAAAGGATCCCGATGCTGGCGTACGCGGTCCAATTTTATGTTTTGCAGGACCTCCCGGTGTAGGAAAAACATCACTTGGTAAATCAATTGCTAGGGCGATGGGCAGAAAATTTGTCCGCATATCGCTTGGTGGTGTTCGGGATGAAGCAGAAATTCGAGGTCATCGCAGAACGTATATTGGTGCGCTCCCCGGAAGAATAATCCAATCAATCAAAAAAGCAGGTTCTAATAATCCAATATTCATGCTCGATGAAATCGATAAAATTGGTGCTGATTTTCGTGGTGATCCATCATCAGCTTTATTAGAAGTATTAGATCCCGAACAGAATTATTCATTCAGCGATCATTATCTTGAAGTAGATTTTGATTTAAGTAAAGTATTGTTTATTGCAACCGGTAATTACAAAGATGCTATTCCACCAGCGCTGCAAGATCGTATGGAAATTTTGGATTTTTCAGGGTATATCGAAGATGAAAAAGTAAAAATAGCACAAAGACATCTTATTCCTAAACAAATCGAAGAAAATGGATTGACAGACAAGGATGTAAGTTTTGAAGTTTCGGGAATAAAAGAATTACTTCGATCGTACACACGTGAAGCTGGGGTTAGAAACCTTGAGAGGGAAATCGCAAATGTATTGCGTAAAGTCGCGCGTGATAAAGTTGAGAAAAAAGCCGGGAAAATTAAAATCACCAAGAAACATGTCACAGATTATCTTGGTGCTGCGAGATTCTATTCCGATATTGCTGAAAGAACCACCAAGCCAGGAATCGTTATCGGTTTAGCATGGACTATTGCTGGCGGTGATATTTTATTTATTGAAGCATCAAAAATGAAGGGTAATGGCAAATTAACTCTTACCGGCAAATTGGGCGATGTAATGAAGGAATCGGCTACGGCAGCATTAACTTATGTTAGAGCGCATGCTAAATTATTCGGAATTGATGAGGATTTTTACAAGGAAACTGATGTCCACATCCATGTTCCTGCAGGTGCGATACCTAAAGATGGACCATCCGCTGGTGTGGGTATATTTACAGCGCTTGTATCCTTATTATCAAATAAATCAGTGACGGGTGGTTTAGCAATGACTGGTGAAATAACATTGCGCGGTAATGTATTGCCAATTGGTGGTGTTAAAGAAAAAGTAACTTCTGCCCACCGTTTAGGTATTAAAACAATAATTCTCCCAAATCATAATCAAAAGGATTTAGAAGAAATTCCTGAGCATATTAAAAAAGATTTGGTTTTTCATTTCGCAAGTGATATGAAAGACGTAATTAAGGTAGCAATACCGGAAATTAAGATTGATGACGTGAGAAAGAAGGAAACAAAATAATAAAATAGGTGTAATTTTCGACCCATTATTTTGGGCGTTTAGCTCAGCTGGTCAGAGCGCTGCCCTTACAAGGCAGATGTCGGGAGTTC
>CBDURO010000061.1:0-6720 GCA_965369995.1 uncultured bacterium
TTACCTATCAGTAGTTTACAACGATTTTAACAACTATTTTTGAACATTACGCCCATTCTGAACAAAGCTGTCATACCCGCATAGGCGGGTATACATATCTTTAAATAGATTCCCGACCGAGCCGGGAATGACACTATTACTGTTATTCTGAACGAAGTGAAGAATCCATTATTCAAAATTATTAAGGACAGATTCTTTAAAATTAAAATTTGATGATGAAAACGGATTTACCATATGTGTTCTTATTTTATAGAGGGGGGGTGGATATTATCGGTAAAAAAATAGCATTGACAAATATCTCAAATTTTTAAAAGTCTGCCTTTATTTGTTGTACGCTCATTATTTTTGTTGCTAATAAGGATTTAGTTCTATCACTATAGCGACTTTTTATTTCAAGGATTTTGTTTCTTATATTTGTTCTTTCTCGTTCTCTGCTAATAATTATATAAGTTATATCTGAAGGTTTAAATGTAAGGGGATATAAAAGCTTAATATAATTATTGACAAGCTTTTGTATTTTTTAATTTCATTACTCTTTATTCTCTTCTTCCATTTATACCCCTCATATGGTTTTATGAAACAGCAATATTTGTATATAGCTCTTGTAATTTCATCCATCTTATATGTTGAGTCAGATTCCCATAATTTTAATTGACTTGAGAGTATTTTTTTAAAAAGTATGTTTATATATTCTGAAGTAGCTGTATTCTTTTGGATATATTATATTGGGCTTATTTTTTTCTCTAATCCCCAACTTTTCTTTAGTCCAATACCATATTTCCCATATCTAGTTATATGAGTATCTATCTGTGAGAGAGGAATATCGCAAAAGCTAACCATTGGTATACCAAAATTGTATTCCTTGTTTAATATCGGATCCCAACTTTCAAGATGAAAATTGGGATAAAAATTATTTTCTAGAATACTGAGTAGGCTTTTCTTTGTAGTGAAATGATATAGCGAACTAGTGCTTAAATTTATTGGCACAGATATTATTCACATTTCGCAAAACCACAGCCGGGGCAGGTAACACAGCCGGCTTCGTGGCGTACCGGTCCACCGCAATCCGGGCAGGTTTTAATGTTCTTTAAGGTAAAATCCTGTACTTTGGGGTTTTTTTCTTCGGTCTCGGTTGCCATGGTAAACTGCATGGATTGTCCCTCGCTATTGCTTTTTAGGTCGGTCCCTCGTTCTTTAAGATAGTCATCAATGGCTTTGCCGATTGCATCCGGTGTGGAGAGGATCAGGCGACCGCTTTCCCAATTGGGGCTTGGTCCGCTAATTCCTTTTAGCTGTTTCACGATGGCTTTCGGATTAATTCCGGAACGCAAAGCTAGGGAAATTAGCCGGCTGATTGCTTCCGATTGCGCAGCAGCATGTCCGCCCGCTTTACCGATGGTTGTGAACACTTCGCACAGTCCGTCATCATCTTCATTGATGGTGATGTACAAAGTTCCCTCACCGGTGCGTATGCGTTGCGTAATGCCTTTGGTCTGAATTGGTCTTAACCGTGGTCCGGGATTTACTCGCGGTAGTTTTTCAACCTTGGGAGTCGGAGTGGAACGGAGATCCTGATCTGTTGGGACAATTTTTAATTGGACATTATCGCCTACTTCAACCTTTGGTTTTTCTTCTTTTTTATCCGATATCAAGATGCCTTCCCGCGAGCCTTCGCGATATACCGTAATGCCTTTTAATCCGGCTTTGTAAGCGGTCATGTAGATGTCTGCCACGGTTTCCATATCTGTATCTTCCGAAAGATTTACAGTGGAGGAAATTGAGCTGTCAACATACTTTTGAATGATGCCCTGCATTTTCACGCGGAAGAATGGGTTTATGCTATGCGCTGTCACAATGTAATCCGGCAGGTTCTTATCATCATCAAATAATTTTTTGATAATTGGATGATATACGGTGTACTCGTCAAATGTCTTTCCATAGCCGTCATTGCGCTTTACACGCCGTTTATACGATGTTTCGAATATTGGTTCAATTCCGCTGGTTACCCGTGCCACGATTGCGCCACTACCGGTTGGTGCAACAGTAGTTATAGTAGAATTACGGATTCCGTTCTTTTCAATATCCTCTCGTATGGGTTTTGGCAAATTCTTGATGAACTTGCTCTTTTTAAATCCTGTCCATTTATAATTGGGGAAACTGCCTTTTTCATTCCCGATTTGCATACTGGTTTCGTAAGCAGTGTTGCGGAACATTTCCATAACTTGGTCAATGGTTTGCAATCCATCCTCACTGTCGTATTTGATGCCCATTTTAACGAGCATGTCGCCCAATCCTAAAATGCCAAGTCCGATCCGGCGGTCGTTTATGGCATTCTGTTTTTGTATCTCAAGGGCGTGGCGCTCTAAATTGTAATCCACAATGTTATCCAAAAAGCGTGTAGCTATTTTAACAGTTTCTTTGAATTCATCGATCATAAAGTTGCCTTCACTATCAACAAAACGTTCCAAGTTAATAGCGCCTAAGTTGCAGCAGCCGCCATCGGGGAGTGGTTGCTCCGCGCATGGATTTGTTGACACTAACGGAGAGCAATATTCCACATTATGATACTCGCGCATCGTATCCCAAAATATCAAACCGGGTTCGGCGCTGTTGTGGGCGGCAAGGACAATTTTGTCCCACAGTTCTTTGGCGTTTATTGTGTTATACACTGTGCCGCCCCAACGGAGATCAAAAGTTACGTTCTTCTCAACAGCGCGCATAAATTCGTGTGTAAGTAAAACAGAAATATTGGAATATTTCACCATGTTTTCATTAGTGCTCTTAATAGCGATGAATTTTTCAATATCAGGGTGATCTACCCGTAAGGTTTGCATATTTGCGCCGCGCCGACCATGCTGCGCGATAGTATTGGTGTTCTCGCTGAACAGATTCATAAATCCAACCGGTCCGCAACTTTCGCCGCCCGTCCCGCCGATTGCATCTCCGGAAGGACGCAATACGGAAAGATCATGACCGCAACCGCCACCGTATTTATAGGTTAATGCTTCATCCTGAATTGCTCGGTAAATAGACCTTATAGAGTCTTTCTCGATTGCTACAACATAGCAATTATTCAATGTGGATTTAATGTCATCACGCCCGGCACCGTGCATAATTCTACCACCGGGAACAAATCTAAAATCTTCTAAAATTGAGAAAAATTGTGCTTCCCAATGTTCTTTGGCTTGTGGGGTTTTTTCTACAATGGCGGTTGCTTTTGCAACGCGTTGCCATAATTCCCAAGGATGTGTTTCTTTGGGAGTTAAATATTTATTTTTAAGGACATCTGCGCCTAACTGGTCATTAGTGTAATATTTATCTATTGTGTACTGTTCGGGTATATA
The DNA here is from genome assembly GCA_965369995.1 of uncultured bacterium. Taxonomy (GTDB): domain Bacteria; phylum Fidelibacterota; class Marinisomatia; order Marinisomatales; family JAHJCW01; genus JAHJCW01. The sequence goes on from CBDURO010000061.1 coordinate 3,345, forward strand.
GTTATCCGGCTTTTCGAGAATTCCTTCTTCAAAAGTCGGAACTACCGTACTCTGTAGATTTGGGTCTCTGTTTTCCGCTTCCGGATTTAATACCGGAAAATCCAGCTTTAAGTGTTCTGCCATTCTCCTTCCTTAATAAACAGCATGTTGCTGTGTTACAATTTTTCAATCTCAAAAGGAAGTCGGCAAGTGAAAACTTCAGTATTTGATTGGTTGGCTTCATGAATCTATTTATAGATGAAAACCATAGTCAACATAAAAAGTTAAATATGTACGATTGTCGACGAGAAAAAAGTATCAGGATATAGTTATCCACATATTATCCACATACTTAATTGTTTGATTTGCACAAATAATTTGGTTTATTTTATGAGTAATATTAACTATACTATAATGGTTAAATTCTGCAAACCATTGATAAATAAAAATATAGCTACTTTTAGAAAATATTAGCTTTAATGAATATTGCGATTGTTAAATTCAACCCGCAATGCGGGTGTAGTTCCCCGCCACTGGCGGGGCAAGTGTTACACTGAATGATGTTTCTAAAAGAAATAAAGATTTAGTAATTATTTGAAAATTGATATGCGGGTGTAGTTCAATGGTAGAACACCAGCTTCCCAAGCTGGGTACGAGGGTTCGATTCCCTTCACCCGCTCAAGTCAAATTCTCTTCGGGAATTAGATATTGTCGAGGAGGATTATTTGTATATTTCACTATTGAAGCGTAATAGAGGTAAGTCAAACAAAATAAAATAAAGTCAAATAGAGTCAAATAATACATAATTAGGGATACACTTTTTAGGGATACACTTCATTTTTTCAACGGATTTAGAAATTTCAACTTACTTGAACGTTAGTATTAGGTTAATTATTACTATTCAAAAATGCAGTTATGTATAAAATGATAAATACTTTGTTAATATATGCCTACCATTAGGCAGACAATTATATTACTCAATAATGACAGATTTAGCTTTATTATATAATACAAAATCACTACGATTAGATTCTATCGTAATATCGGACATATATATCTTTTCGTTAATACTAATGTCACAATTAGCTAATACACCGTTTGCTAAACAAATTGGCAACCCATCATTTTTATTATTCTGAACGCTATTTTCAATTAATCCATAACATGTGTAACCACCGATACCGTCTAATATACCACCTTTATTAATATTCTTTTTTGCATATGCGTACACGTTTGTCTTGAAACCAAATTGTGGATTTAATAATGAACTTTTATCCAATACTGCGTCAACAACTGTCCTAATTGTTTCAATATGACAAAGGTGATATGGACGGTAAAATAAGTTAAATCGACCATTTCCACAAGTGCCCGATCGATAATAATCAAGCAAGTTTTGCTGGTATTCATTGTTACAATAACCTACAGCAAAAACACCTCCCGTTGGTTTAGTACCTAACGTATATTCAACTATTCTTTCATTATTCTGATATAAATGTTCGAAATCATAATAATTAAAAATATCATATACAGAACTGATTGCCTTACCATGCATCCCGGGTTCTAAAACACTGCAATTTAACGCATTAGCCAATAATGCCATTTCAATAGCTACTTTTGTACCATCAGTAAACGATGTGCACATTACATAATCTAATTTTCTTTTATTAGCTTCAGGAATAATTTTAGTAGGATTGCTGTATCGATCAAGGAATCCCTTGATGTTTCCAACCATAACCAATTCAAATCCCCAGAGATTTAGATCATCAACAATTCTTTTAATGACTCCTGGTTGATCGCCATCAGAGCTTGTATATATTAAGCCATGTTTATCTGCAACTTCCATTAAGTATGGTCCATAAAGTAGGTCAGCCTCTGCATTCATCATAATTAAATGTGTGTTGTTTTTTAAGGCTTTAAGGTCAATTAATCCCGCAGCCTTTATAGAATTAGACGCATCTATAAAAGCATCAAAATACTCACAATCAGCTAATATCATCCCATCTTCGCATATTGCAACATGGTTTTCATTAATACAGTCGAGTAAATCATTTTGGTTTTCAACGATTTGAAAATCTTGTCCAATTGATTTCACTGAATCGATTGCACGATCAATTTTTATATCTGATATTGCTACACAATCAATCCCCGGTGTTATTGAACATTGATAAAATATCCCTTTCCCCATTTTTCCCGCACCAAGAAGTGCGATTTTGATATTTTTATTTAAGCTCTGTAATTCTTCTAATCTTTTTAACATGCCGTTTCTCAATTAATCTTATTTCCATTTCTAAGAAAATTTATAAATTCTTCTGTTTCATTAAATAATGCTTTCCTTATTTTTAAAAAATCACTCTTATTCTTTTTTATTTCTGGATATAGGATTGTATCTGGCAAACTGCTTTTGATTTTTTTCTTTATGCTATTAGGCAATATATTTACCACAAATTGTTTTATTCTATTGTAAGTTGAATCCTTAGCGTAATTCCTCATTGGTCGGTTGTTATACTCAGAGGCAGATCCGAGATGAAAAACGACATCTTCAAATATACTTCCATAATAATTATGGTATTCGCCACGATTTGATCTTTTCAGTATGTACCATGTTAAGTCCTCTGAGTACGCTTTATAGCCATAGCCCATACTTGTCTCAACGAGATTAATTGCCTGATTAGCTTTTTGAAAGTTAATCCACGATGTGGATAGTTCTTCTTGTGGATTTGGAAGTAAACGGGGTTGATATTTTATGTAAAAATCTCGATTAAAAAATGTACAACCAGACATCGCAGGGAAATTACTTACTAAAACACAAGTTTTTGATAATATTTTTGCTAAATATTTTTCCCATTCTACTTTTATTGGAAATGAATCAGGATGCATTATTACAATATGCGTTACTCCATCGTCGATAGCTGTTTTAATGAGCTGTTCTAAGTAGTGTGATTGTTCTTTGGTCCCCCGGTCTTCTTCATCTGGTCCTTTATAATTATGACAATCACAAAGTTTGACAAAATTATGTTGTTTTAGTTTATGAACAAATTGTGGTAAGAGCAAGTTGGTCCCTGCGTAAACTGTAAACGGGGAAGTTGTATTCTCTTTTATTTTTTCAAGATGTATTTCTAATAATCTTTCGTTGTCCTCACTTACTAAATAAACAACGACTATGCCTAATTTCATAAAATTTCCATTCTAATTATATAAAACGATAATAGTTGATACATCCCCAGTGTTAAGTACAAAAATAAAGTTAAAGTATTATCATATACAATATATAGTTAATTATTAATTCAAGTGATTTAACATGATAATTTTTAATGATCTCAGGGCTTTACTAATAGAATAAATGTCAACTGCCTTATGGATAAACATGAAAGGAGAATCAAAACACTTCTGGTCTCCT
>CBDURO010000062.1:0-6412 GCA_965369995.1 uncultured bacterium
AGTTGGCTTTTTCAATCTCAATAACTGGATACCTTGTCTATTCCGTGTCATGAAAAGCAAAAAGAGAGATTAAAATTATGAAACAAGAAATGCACAGTAGTGCGCCTGCGGGTGCGGTTTATGGCTTGGGTTTTATTGGAGCAGTAATTTATTTTATTTCCCATGCCACAAGCTTTTGGATGGGTGTCCTAGGATTCTTAAAAGCTATTGTTTGGCCGGTCTTCCTTGTCTATGAAGCGTTTAAACATTTTGGCATGTGATGTAGTAAAAAGAAGAAATTTTGGTATATATTGAGGAGTGGAAAAGCAGATTAACAACGACTAACTGCGCCACTGAAAGTATGAATTCAAGGACAACAATAAATTCAGCGAATGATTTTGCTCATAATTATGATGATTATGTAAAAAATTGTCAGTGGGTTGGTGCAGATATTTTGTTCGGATTAATGTATGAGTATATTAATCTTAACCAAACCTTCCTTGATATTGGAATTGGAACAGGATTGAGCTCAAAAATCTTTAAACAATATGGATTGATCATTTACGGAATAGATGGTGCAGAGGAAATGATTAAAATTTGTCAAAACAAAGGAATTGCAGAAGAACTACGACAAGTTGATTTAACTAAGGACGATGTGTGGTTTGAAAACAGAACATTTGACCATGTAGTTTCACACGGAGTATTTCATCTTATTGAAGATTTGAATTACATTTTTAAACAAACATCAAAAGTTTTGAATAAGAATGGTTGTTTTGGATTTACATACGAAGAATTACGTAACCAGGCAGATGATTATAAAGAATCTTCTACTGTTGGTATCTATCAGCGTCAGAATAAACAGTCAGGAGTAAACTCATATAGACATACTGAAAATTATATTATAGAACAAATTTATAAAAATGGATTTGAACTTTTAAAGAAAACCGAGTTTCTTGCGTTTGTTGATTCAAAAACAAAAATAAAAATATATTTTAATGCTATAATTGTAAAAAAAAATGAAATCATTAACAAAATCCAGCTATTTAATATTACTAATTCTTCTTTTAATGCCCTTCATTGGCATAAGTCAAAATATAGAACCAAAAGATTCATCAAATATTAAATTAATTAATGCGGCAAGAGAAATAATGATTGCAGCAGGTACTTGTGCACTAATCACTTTAGATGGTGAGGGTCGCCCCAGGGTCCGAGCAATGGGTCCATTTATACCGGAAAGTGATCTTACAGTTTGGTTTGGCACGAATCCTAAAAGTAGAAAGGTGGATCAAATTAAGAAAGATCCCAGGGTAACTTTATATTATTTAGATAGTGATACTTCAGGATATGTTATGCTGCATGGAATAGCTCAAATAGTAGATGATCAAAAGGAAAAAGAAAAGTATTGGAAAGATGAATGGGAAGCCTTTTACCAAAACAGACCTGAAGGTTATCTTTTAATTAAAGTTTCTCCTTTATGGATGGAAGTTATCAGTTATACTCGCGGTATAGTTGGAGATTCTATAACTTGGCATCCACCCAAAGTATTATTTGATTCAAAACAATAGTTTTATGAACGATATTGACTCTTGATTTTGCAATTTAATACAACTGTGTCTAAAAAATGTAAAATGTATATGTAACAGTTTTTATAATGAAAAATTTGATACAAAAGCAATTTGGATTTCATTCGATTGAAATAAAGAAACTGTGGGGTTATGATAATTTAAATTATCTGATTAAAACGAATGTTGGACAATACGTTTTTAAAATATATTTAAAAAACACTGAAACTTTAGCTTTAGTAGAAACAGAGAATGAAGCGCTTTTATTTTTACAATCAACTAAGAATCACAAGTTTCCTAAACCAATAAAATTTAAAGATGGTTCTTTAGTTAAAATCCTAAAAATTGATGGTATAGAAAAAATAGTCCGAATGCTAACCTATCTTGAAGGTGAATTTTTAGGAAATGTAAAACCAACAAAGACATTATTTAGATCATTAGGTAAAAATACCGCTGAATTAGATGTTAAACTGCAATCTTTCAATAATTATACATTAAAAGCAAGACGATGGAAATGGAATTTGCAGTATTTGCATTTTAATAAGAAGTATATCAAAGATATACCTATTGCAAAAGACCGTAGTTTAATAGAATATTATTTTCAGCAGCATGATGAAAATGTTGTTCCCAAAATATCTGAGTTAAGAAAATCAATAATACATGGTGATGTAAATGAATGGAATGTATTGGTAAAAAATAATGATGTAACCGGAATTATTGATTTTGGTGATCTGTGTTACACTCCGCTAATTAATGAATTAGCGATAACAATCGCCTATGCCTGTTTGTATGTTGATAATCCAATAAAATGGGCTGAAATTATTGTTAAATCATACAATGAGGTATTACCGCTAAAAGATCAGGAGATAAGTGTATTATACTACCTTATAGCTACAAGATTGTGCATTAGTGTATGTAATTCAGCTTATTCACGAATTAACGAACCTGAGAATACTTATACTGCAATTAGCGAAAAATTAGCATGGAATTTCTTGTATAATTGGTTGACAATAAATCCAATTGAAACTGAAAACAGATTTCGTAAAATAGTTGGTCTATCAACTAAACTAGTTAAATCTACTAAACAGATAATTGAAGAAAGACAAAAGGTGATACCGCCAATTCTTTCTTTGAGTTATAAAAAACCGATTTATGTGATAAAATCGGCCTTTCAATATATGTATGACGCATATGGCAATACCTTTTTGGATGCCTATAATAATATTCCTCATGTAGGACATTCTCATCCAAAAGTGGTAGAAGCCGGACAAAGGCAAATGGCAAAATTGAATACCAATACAAGGTACTTGTACGATGTATTACCTGAATATTCTGAAAAACTTCTTTCAAAATTTCCTAATAAATTAAATAAAGTATTATTTGTTAATTCCGGTAGCGCTGCAAGTGATCTCGCTATTAGAATGGCGAAAATACATACAGGTCATAAAAATATAATGGTAATGGAGCATGGATATCATGGTCATACGCAAACCGCAATTGATATCAGCGATTATAAATTCAGTAATAAATTAGGGCAGGGGCAAAAGGATTATATAATTAAAGCAGAAATTCCGGATACTTACCGAGGGAAATATAAGGATAACGATGCACATGCGGGGAAAAAATATGCACAGGATGCCATTCAGAAAATCAAAGATCCGATTGCAGCATTCATTAGTGAACCAATTCTCGGCTGTGCGGGTCAGGTGCCTTTGGCAAGCGGATATCTTAAAGAGTTGTATCCTAAAATTAGGGAGCTGGGCGGTGTTTGCATTAGCGACGAAGTTCAAACGGGATTTGGTCGTTTAGGTAAGTATTTTTGGGGTTTTAAAGCCCATGAAGTAGTTCCTGATATTATCATTATCGGAAAACCGATGGGTAACGGTCATCCGATGGGGGCGGTAGTAACAACTCAGGAAATAACCGATTCATTCAGCAAAGGCGTTGAATTCTTTAGCTCGTTTGGTGGAAATCCGGTTTCCTGCGCTATTGGATTGGCAGTTTTAAATGTTATCGAGGAAGAAAAATTACAAGAAAATGCAAAAAAAATAGGTAAAAAATACAAATCACTATTAATTGAACTTCAGAATGAATTTGAATGCATAGGTGATGTTAGAGGAACCGGTTTATTTATTGGAGTAGAGTTAGTAAAAGATACTAATTCTTTAGAACCCGATAACAAATTAGCAAATTTTATTAAAAATGAGCTAAGAAAACTAAATATTCTAGTAAGCACTGATGGACGTTTTGATTGTGTAATAAAGTCGAAACCACCCTTATGTTTTACTAGTGAAAATGCTGAACAGGTAACTGATACCTTGTATGACATCCTAAAAAGACATTAAAGTTGAGCATAATAAGTAAATAATTAAATGAAAAATAAATTAATCAGATATTACGCAACAATAGTAGTATTTCTTGGATTTGCAGTCGTATTATTAATAATTGTCAGTCCACTGTAACTTTTGAGACAAGCTATTTAGCGTTTATTTAATAAAATTGAGGAACCATATGCAAGAAATAATAATAAATTTTATCAAACAACATGCCGTAGAAATTATATGGATCTTCATTTTATTCTTTTTGGGTAAAATGATTTTAAATTTTATAGTTAAACATTTAATACAATTGGCTGATGATGGAGATGACAGCCATACATCTCAAAAAGAAAAACGTGCAAAAACCCTTGGACTAATCATTAAATCAATAGGTAATGTTTTAATTTATGCGGTATTATTATTTATGGTTTTAAGTCTATCCGGTGTGGATATAAGACCAATATTGGCAAGTGCAGGGATTATTGGACTGGCAATAGGTTTTGGGGCTCAATCATTGGTCAAGGATTTTGTTTCAGGACTTTTTATCTTAATTGAAAATCAATATGGAGTAGGTGATAGAGTAAAAATTGGCAATTTTGAAGGGGATGTCATAAAAATTACAATGCGTTCTACCGTATTAATCGATGATGAAAAAAAGGTATATTATATATCTAATGGATTAATTAAAGACGTAACTAATATGTCACAACAAAATAACAAAAACAGGTTAATTAAAAATTCAAATAAGGATTAATGATAAATGAAAAATAAAGTAATAAAACATTATGCACTAATCGTAGCATTTCTTGGAGTTGCAATAGTATTTTACACTCAAAGTCAAACTACTTTAGCACAATTTTTAATATTCCTTTTCAGTGGAATATTGATTGGTATTAACATCTTTAAAATAAAAAATGCAAATAAAGAATAGAAGTAATTTAATATTTTTTTTTCTTTGAATAAACATAACCTATCCGGTCAGAAGGCGTTTGTTAGGAAGTTGAGCCTAATTCTATGAGAATGATCAAATTAGAAAAAATATTCGTTAATCTAAGCGCCGCCAAACGTAATATAAAAGTAATTGAGCAATTATTTAGTCAAATTGATATAAACAATTTAAAAAATGTATTGGAAGTTGGATGTGGCATTGGAGTGCTATCCAAATATTTGGTTGAGAAATATGGATGGAAAGTAACAGGGATTGATTTAGATCCAGAACAGATTAAAATTGCAAAAAAAACTCACAGAGAAAATGAAAATTTGAATTTCCTTGAAGCAGACGCTACAAAACTTCCATTTATGGATAATGAATTTGATTTAGTTCTATCCGTTGATGCATTGCATCATATACCCAACCGTAATAAAACATTTGACGAAATAAACCATGTTTTAAAGTCAAATGGATTCTATATTTTAGTTGATATCGCACTCCCAAAATTCTTTGGAAAATTCAGTATCCCTGTTGATGATGCTATTAGTTATATGAAAAGAAATGGTTTTAAAATCGTTTATGGAAAGAAACCACCAAAAATTGCCATAATTGGAAATCGTTTTAGTATAATATTTCAAAAGAGTACACTATAAAATAAAAAATGCAAATAAGGATGATTAATAAGTGAATAAGACGATATTTTATTGGTTGTTAGCCATTATAATAACTTTAAGTGCGGCGGTTTACCAAAGAGCAACCGGTCCGACTTATCCAAAGAAAATTGATTTTACATTCGCCGATAAGCAATATGAAATTAAGCTGCCTCGTAGCCATAGCAGTACAAAACAATGTGCTGTTTCATTAAATATTAATGATAATAGGGTAGAGGGTAAAATTTTATATAAAAGGTATCCATCATCTGATGATTTGAGCAAAATGATAATGGAAAGGGAAGGTGAATATTTAATTGCGCAACTCCCTAATCAGTCAGCTGCCGGCAAATTGGAATATCATGTTCTACTGAGTGATGTTGAAAATGATATGGAAATATTAAATAGTGGTCCCATAGTAATCCGCTTTAAAGGCGATGTACCTGTCGCAGTATTAATCCCGCATATATTTTTCATGTTTTTTGCAATGTTGTTTTCAAATCTTACAGGATTGCTCGCACTCAGCAAAAAGGAGAGATACAAGTTTTATACAATAATTACGATGTTGTTTTTATTTGCAGGAGGAATGGTACTTGGCCCTGTAGTACAAAAATTTGCTTTTGGTGAGTTATGGACCGGTGTTCCTTTTGGCTGGGATTTAACCGATAACAAACTATTAGTTGCTTTTGTCTTTTGGGTGGTCGCGGTTATTGGTAATTGGAAAAAGGATCGACCGTATCTTTCAATAATCGCTGCAATTGTGCTATTATTGATCTATTCGATACCACATAGTATGTTTGGTTCAGAATTAGATTATTCTACCGGAGTAATTGGACAGGGTTAATATTATATTGTCATTCTGAGTGTAACGAAGAATCTATGTTTATATTATAGTGGATTCTTCACTTCGTTCAGAATGGGCGTAAATGCCAAAAATGGTTGTTATTTTAGCGTTTACATAGATAAAGGTAC
>CBDURO010000063.1:0-6239 GCA_965369995.1 uncultured bacterium
TATTTGAAATGGAGAATGCACTCCCATTATCTGTGCCAATTGTTGTAGATTGTGGGGTGGGTAATTCTTGGTTTGAAGCACATTAAATAAATATCTATAAACATTATTATTTATAAGAGAAGTGTAATATGAAAAAAATATTAATATTATTGGCTCTCATCATTATCACTAGTTGTTCTTTGGACACTTTTAATTCCGACAATCTAGCTTCGTGGTCTATTAATTTAGATTTACCACTATTCAAAACAGATTATACAATAGCAGAAATGTTAAAAGATTATGATGAATTAGAAGTTGAGCAATATCCAAATTCAAACGAAAATATTTATGTATTCAATGTATCAACTCCTCATTTGATTGATGTACCAAATTCTGTGATAACCAAAGATGGTGACCAAATTCTTCCAATTCCTGTTCCTGTACCTGATTACGAATTAGACATTCCTTCTTTACCCGATGAATTAGACGGTATAAATTTTGTTGATGTTGATCTTACGCTCGAAGTTGATTTATCACAATTTGATACGACGTTAGTTGAGTCAATTATTGTAGATCAACTTACTATAACTGGAACAAATGATGACGGTGGTTTTGAAACTGCGACAATTACCGACCAAGATGTTCTTATAGATGGAATATTGGTTATAGAAGATCCAGAAGATTTAATAAATATTCGTCCAACGAGTGTTATTATTAGTGGAAATATAACAATTTATCCTTCGGATCAAGAAGGAGCTCAAATTTTTGATCAAACTATCATTTTGATATCAAAATTACATGCTCCATTGGAATTGGAGATTACTGAAACTTCAACATTTGACAATGCACCTCAAAAAATAGGGTTAGATATGGATGATCAATTATTTGAATCATTTACCTTATTCGCTGAGATTGATAATCAAATGGAAATTGGTGGCGACTTGGTATTTCTTGTTTCTCCTGATACTATGAATTTCGAACCAAATTCACCTGTTATTCCTGATACACTGTTTACATTACTGCTATTACCTAACCAAATTCAAACTGAAACTATTGAGTTAGGATCTGAAAAATTTGATTTGTTGGCAGATTCGACCTATATGAAAGCATTTTTCAGTTTTATCGGTATGACTGATGCACAGGGCAACACAATACCATCTCGGTTCTTTACAGAAGATTCAATCAAAGTATTATTATACGGTAGCGCAGAATTATTGATTGATCCACAAAATATGGGCGAAGAGGAGTAGGTGCAATCATGAAGAAATTATTAATATTATTAGTATTAAGTAGTTGTGCCTTTACACAAATTATAATGATTCCGTCGTCTATTGGTACTGCTGGTACTATCGCTACTCAAGCACGTGGCGATGATGTAATCGGATGGAATCCGGCAAACTTAGGATTTGAGGATAATCCTGAATTTTCAATGAGCTTTGGAGTAATCCCGATTGTACCAATTCCTGCAATTAATATGGTAAATAGTGCAGTTTCAATGAACTGGCTTGCTGATTATCTTTTTAGCGGACGTTATCTTGATAACAATACTAAAAATGAAATGTTTGAAGTGTTTGGAGATGAGGGATGGGATCTTAATCCTTTATTATATGCCAAGATATTGGGGATTTCATCGGGCAATTTTGCATTTACAATTGGTGCAGAAGTTAACTCAAATATAACCTTGCCAACTTCAGTTTTAAAATTTGCTATGTATGGAAATAAATTTGGTGAAGAAATATCTTTAGATGATATTGACGGCAGTGCCCAAGTAGTTATTCCATTTGCACTTTCTTATGGATTTCCTCTTGAGATTCCGAATCTTGATTTAGATATAGGAAATAATTATCTAGGAATTGGTGTTAAACTATTATGGGGTGTTGGACATGGAGAAGTTGAGTATTTTGAAGGAGGAATGACTACCTATATTGATCAAGTAGTCGGGACAGGATCCGGTAGCATTAAATATTCTTATGATGGTTTTGGTTTAGCTTTCGATCTTGGTTGGGCATTAAAAATTGGAGATAATATTACTACCAATTTAGCGATTCAAAATTTATTCGGTTTTATTAAATGGAAAGATAAAAATTCAGAAATGATTGAATTAGACTTTAATGCCGAAGTAGAAGTAAGCGACGATTTTGAAGATATAACGGATGCATTTACCGGTAATGATACTACCTATTCAATTAAAGGATATACTTCGGATTATCCAACGTATTTAATTGCAGGTTTTGAATATGATGTGTTGCCAAATATCGAATTATATTTGAATTATAAACAATATTTCAATGAGGAATTTCAATTTTCCACTAGCCCCCGTTTTTCGTTTGCAACGAAAATGAGTCCTGCTAAATGGTTTCCCATACGAATGGGAATTGCTGTGGGAGGGTATGAAAAATTCCAAACCGGAATTGGTTTCGGATTACATGCAAAGCATTATCATTTTGATATAGGAATAACTCAAACAGGTGGCTTATTTAATTCTGCCCGTGGAATAGGATTTTCAATAGGACAAAAAATATTGTTTTGATAGAGGATGGAAGATAGTAGAATTTGGAAAGAAGTGAAAAAAAGAGGGAGAGAAAGTTCTGATTTATGAGTAACGGGTAATAATTTCACACTTCAAATAATCACGTTTTAAATATTCAATAATCAATAGTAAATATTCAATTAAAAATGGAAGCAAGTATTACATTTAAAAAGGTTGGTCAGTTAATAGATGGTCGGACTGTGTTAGCAGGATTATCATTTGGAATTGAAAGGAATTCCACGGTAGCCATTATCGGTGATAATGATGACTCAGGTCTTACCGAATTTTTACGTATAATTGCCGGGTTGAGCGATCCAAATTACGGTTTACTATACATTCATGGACTTGATAGTATAAAAAGACGATTAGAAATTCGAAATTTAATCGGTTATGTTCCCTTTGAGAATGATATGGATCCTTGGTTAACGGCTGAACAAAACATCAATTTCATTAATAATTTTTATAGAGTAGATAGGAATAAATTAATAGAGAAATATAAATATTATGCTAATGCACTAGAATTGAAAGAAAAAGTAAATATTAAAGTTCATAGATTATCTCCGGGGGCATTAAGAAAATTAACATTATTAAGAGAATTATCTCGAAATCCGAAAATTCTCGTTTTAGATCATCCAACTGCCTTTATGAATGCGAAAGATAGATCTCTAACTTGGAATTTATTACGGTCTTTACACAATAAATTAACTATGATTTACAGCAGTTCATCATTGAATATAATTGAAAATTTCCATGACCGAATTTTAGTATTTCATAACGGTAAAATTGACTTAGATAATAATCTTGATAATATGTTAAAAAATTGGATGGGACATTATCAATTTACAATTCAGTTTGAAAAATTTCTTACTCCGTTATTTAATAAAATTGAAAGAGTTCAAGATATAATTTCACCTATTAAAAAGGAGCAGACTTTAATTTTCAATGCAAATAACCGATCAGTTCTTTTGCGAGTAATGACGCTATTAGTAGGTGTAACAATAACGGATATAAACATAAAAAGATTTCATCTACGAGATTTATTGGCTGCTAGATATATACGTGAGGGAATTGTATGATATCAACATTGTTAATTCGTCGTTATTGGATAATTAAAAATCGATTTTTTACAACTCTCGGTTTACTGCTCATTTTACCGGTATTTCTTAATATTGTAATTAATTTACCCTTTAAACGATTAGTGGTAAACCCATTATGGAATATACCTCATGAACAGTGGATATATCCGGGGCTTACGATTATTGTAGTTGTAATGATGATGATACCATCGGTTTCCCGCGATTTATTCGATTTACGAATTCATAAGAAATTACTTCCGGCATTAGCGTTAACGCCGATATCTAAATCAGTGTATCTCTATAATTTTTTAATTACTATACTTATTGAAACCGTAGTTTATACAATTTTAGTAATGATAGTTTATTTTATCTTAATTGCTCCCGGTTTTGTTGTGTTGGATTATTTATTAATGTTTCCGTTCATATTATTATTTATCGCTTTAGGAGCGAATATTTTAATCACGTTATCGTTGATTGTAGATAAGGCAACCGTGTATAATTTACTTATGTTAACATTTTTTTTATTTATTGTGTTTGCTTCCGGGACAGTTATTGAATTTGAATATTTTCCTGAGGTTATCGGAAATATATTAAGGTATTTACCAACGGGACAAATAATGCAGTCCTTGCGTATGGCTCTGTTTAGTGGTGTAATAAATTGGTTAATACTTTTGAGTACATTAGTAACTATAATTTTGTGGGCTTTTTTAAACGGTATATTATTTAAGAAGAGATTAACCAAATGATCGCATATTTATCAGGCGCTATGGAAAATGCGAAAAATGAAGGTTCAGGGTGGCGTAGCGAAATAACCATTTGGTTAAGAGATAATTTAAAGCACTCTATTATTGATCCGGTTATTGCGACTGCTAAATTAGTAGAAAAAACTGAATCACGAAATTATAGGAGTTGGAAAACTTCTAATCCGAATAAGTTTAAGGAATTTGTACGACAAGCAATTGATAATGATCTAAACTCCGTTGTAAATAAAGCTGATTATTTAATCTGCTTATGGAATAACGAAGTATTAACCGGTGGTGGAACGCATGGTGAAGTAACAATGGCATATTATCACAATAAACCGGTTTATTTGATAAATCAATTAGATATGCCAAATCAATTAAGCGGTTGGATAATGTCTTGTGCAACAGAAATTTTTAAAGATTTTGAATTAATGCAAAAAAGATTACTTGAAATTTATGGTGAAAAATCATGATCGGACCGAAAGCGATAATTCATCTTGATCGCTTAATACACAATTATTACGAAATTAAAAAACATGTTGGTGGTGTACCATTAATGACTGTAGTAAAAGCCAACGGTTATGGACATGGTGCAGTTCCTGTCGCTCAAGCGTTGCAAAAGGAAGGGGTTACCTTTTTTGCAGTTTTTACATTTGAAGAAGCAAAGGAATTACGTGACAATGGGATTATTGGTGATATATTAATATTTAGTAGAATGAATCATGAATTTGTGGAAGCAGCAGCTGATTTGAATATCACGTTAATTATTTCTCATAAAGAAGATATTGAAATTCTACTGGATTTATTCCAAAGAACTCATAAGCGACCAAAAGTGCATCTCAAAATTGATACAGGGATGAGTAGACTAGGTATTCCCTTCGAAGATGCTCGGAACATATTAAATAAATTAATGTATTCACCTGAAATTGACTGTGAAGGAATATATTCGCATTTTGCGACAGCCGATGAAGGAGATCAATCCTATGCAAAACAGCAGTTTGAACAATTTGCTGAAGTATTAAAAATTGCAGATAAAATGGAATTTCCGATAAAATATCGCCATTTTTCAAACAGTGGTGCAATTTTAAATCTACCGGAAACAAAATTAGATTTGATACGCGTGGGGATGTTATTATACGGAGCGTATCCTTCAGATGAAGTTCCCCGTTTATTAGATTTAAAACCTGTTATGGAATTTGTCGCACCAATTGTAACTGTTCGAAAAGTTACAAAAGGAACCTTCATCAGTTATGGCGGAAAATATAAAACTGATAAAGAGACAAATATCGGGGTTATTCAATGTGGCTTTGCCGATGGTTTTCCGCGCCCGTGGTATGTAGATGGTTATGTGATGTACAAAAACGAAAAATATAAAATAGCCGGAAGAGTTTGCATGGATCAACTTTTAGTTGATTTTGGTGATAAAATTCCGGAAGTAGGTGAAAATGTATTATTAATGGGCAATGGGGAATATGGTTCATTGCTGGCTGAAGAAATTGGAAAAAATATAGGTTCAACTCCTTATGTTTTGTTTACTGCAATAGGTGGCAGGACCGAGCATGTTTTTGTTAATGATTAAAGTGTAAGGATTATCATGAATAAATTATTAAAAGACAAAGTAGCGGTTATTACCGGTGGGGCAAATGGTCTTGGTAAAGCTACAGCATTTTTATTTAGCGAAAACAGCGCCAAAATAGTAATTGTTGATATTAACCAAGAAGCCGGTGATCAAGTAGTAGCTGAGATAACCGGAAAAGGAGGAATTGCCAGTTTCGAAAAAACAAATATTAGTAATTCAACTGATGTAAGAAAAATGATGGATAATGTAGTCGCTAAATATGGTGGTATAGATATATTGATTAATAATGCCGGTATTCTTGCTGATGCACGATTGGTGAAAATGACTGAAGA
>CBDURO010000064.1:0-5802 GCA_965369995.1 uncultured bacterium
ATAATAGGTAACGCATAATAAGTTCTCCTAAATTATATTTACTTTTAGGATACGATTTTAGAATACAGTTTGTTCCAAAGATAGGTTGTTATTGATATATAGACCATTTAGTAGTATAATATTTAACTAATATCCGCGAATTATAGCGCATTACGCCTAATGGTGACTCAATGGGCAGTCAATCTATAATTAAAAGTACGCGGTGAGATGTACTATGGGAGTTACAATTCATATCGGGGGTATCCCTTCAAGTAATATTCCTACGTCTTCTTTGCAAAAAATTTCTATTCTATATTTCATTAAAAAAAGGATAAAAACATGTTTAATAAATTTCTTTCCTTAATTATTATTATTTTTTTATCAAGTCAACTTTTCTCTCAGGAAAAAATAGGTTTCACGGTTCGATTTGGTCAAGGAGGATTTACAGATGATCGATCTCCGATTGGAAAATTAGGAGGAGGACAACTTGCACTCGATATTAAACCAATAAATATTCCAATCGCCATTTCAATTTCTAATGAATATTATACAAACAGTGCTGATCCAACCCATTCTTATGAAATAGCTACGTTGACTGCTGTTAATATTCTTTACATGAAAAAAGTATTAAAAACCGGAAGGGTAAATCTTTTTGCGGGAGGTGGTATAGGTTGGTTAGATGTTCCCAAAGATATAGATGAGTCAGATACAATGAATAGAGGAATTGTGTATAATATCGAAGGTGGAATCAATATTAGAGCATTCTGGAAAATGGGATTCTATGGAATATATAAATATTTATATGCTAAGAAAGAAGTAAATAATGTGAATGTGATAGATTTCAGCGAACACATAGTCTTATTGGGCATTACGTTTAACTTTAGTTTTTAGATGTCTTAAAGATTGGGATAAATCATTCAATAAAATTAAGTAAGGAGGGAAAAATGAAAAAAAAGAACCGGAGTCTTTTAATCATTCGTTGGACAGCTAGAATCATAGCACTTTTTTTCATTTTAACAATGCTATTGATTTTCTTCGCTAGTATCTTTAGTCCTGAGGAAAGCAAACCCACTGGAGTCGCATGGATAGGAATACTATTTATGCCAATAGGTGTTGTAGTCGGTTTAATACTTGCGTGGAAATGGGAAGGCTTGGGAGGCATTATTGCATTAGTAAGCTTGGTCGGTTTTCATTTGTTTTTAGTAATACGAAGTGGAACGTTTCGTTTGGTTCCATTTGCTGATTTAACAATCATTCCGGCAATTTTATTCTTAGTATATTGGTATTTGACAAAATCTACGAAGGATGCTTAATAATATATAAAACATGAAATATCTCTTAACATTTATTATACTCCTTATTCAAATCGGCTTTTCTCAAGAGCCAATTATGCCTCGTATTTGCGGTATTATTATTGATGCTGAGACTCGGGAACCGATTGCATATGCAAATATATTCATATCAAATTCAAGTATTGGTTGCGCGTCTGATAAAAATGGATACTTTGAATTGAGAAATCTTCCTTATGGCAGGTACGAGATTATTGCTTCCGTTATAGGCTACGAAGTGCTAAATGCTAAAATCGGAATATATAACGATAGTAGACGAAACCTCCGATTTGAAATGTATAAACAACCTATTCAGTTCCCGGAAGTCATCGTTTCAGCGAAAGAATCATGGAAAAGAAGTAGCCAATTGAAGCAATTTAGAAAGAATCTATTAGGAACTAGCCAAAACGGTAAAAAATCCTACATTAAAAATGAGGATGTAATACGTTTCAATGACGATAGATATGGTATGTTCATCGCATATGCGGATGAACCACTTGAAATCATAAACAACTCTTTAGGATATCGCATTCACTATGTATTAGAAGATTTTGAATTAACAAAAGATTATGTTAAATATACCGGCTATCCGCACTTTATTGAACAAACCGCAATTACTTATCATGACTCTGTTGATTGGCCGGAAAACCGCGAGAAGACTTACACCGGTTCCTTAAGACACTTTTTAACTACCATTTGTGAGAACTATGAAATAACTCAGGGAGATACAGCAAAAAGAAAATATAGATTTAATTTGGCAGATGTAATAGAACACAAAGTTAAAGTTACTTATGGAGATATAACTCATATCGAAGATCAAGGATTCTATGTACTTCAAACAGTTGGACGATCAGGTCGGAAGCTTGTTAATACAAATAGGTTTCTTTCCGAAACCGATAATCCCAATGAAATGTACTTTCATTTTGAGGGTTCTTTGAGTGTTCACTATGACAATGAATTCTTTCCATTTGAAAATAGACTTGGTACGAAAAAGACATCATGGATAGAAATAACTTGTGATTCAACTGTATTAGATAAGCAAGGCCGTTATTTTGACATATATGCAATAAATACTTCCGGGCTTTGGTCTAAAGAAAGAGTAGCAGACATGCTGCCGTTTGATTACATAATTGGAGAAGAATAAAAATGAAAATGAAACACATTTTAACAGCAGTTATTGTTATCCTAGTGTATAATTGTTCTACACCGTATCAACCTAAAGGAGCACTTGGAGGCTATAGTTCTAATCAACTGAAAGAGAACAATTTCAAAGTATCATTTAAGGGCAATCAACATACAACAGCACAAACTGTTTTTGATTACCTACTACGTAGATGTGCTGAGATCACAATTGAAGAAGGATATAAATATTTCATTATTTATGAAGATAGTAGCTATGTCGATAGAACCGTTTTTACTGACGAACCTGAGCTTGATGATAAAATTGCGGCTTCTCGAAAAGATAATTATTTACTTGACAGACAACCTGTAATAGATACTAATCCACGACAAACATTAAACGACCAAAAAACCAAAATTGTTAGAACTTATAAATATTCATTTATAGATAATGAAACCACAGATGTAGTAGGTGTTTTTAAAATTCAAATATTTGATGAACAAATAGAAGGTTATGAAGACTACTTTTTCTCAGCATTGGAGATATTGAAAAAATATGATGTAGAGTAATTAATTTGGCAATAAAGTTGAAGAACAGGAGACAAAAAGTGACTAGAAATATATTAAAATATTCAATCCTAGTATTTTTAATTCTATTACTATTTTATAATTGTAAAAATAACTCACATGATAATGAAGATACTCAAAATATAATCATCCTATATACGAATGATGAACACGGTTGGATAGAAAAATCAGATTATACAAATGGTGCTGCAAATATGATGGGATTATGGCGTGAGGACGAGGGATATGATGGTGATGATAGATATTTAATTTTAAGTGGTGGTGACAATTGGACCGGCCCCGCCATTTCCACGTGGTTTGAAGGAGAATCCACTGTTGATGTAATGAATGCTATGGAATATGATGCATCCGCCATCGGGAATCATGAATTTGACTTTAAAGTTGAAGGATTATATGACCGGATTGAGCAGGCAGATTTTCCTTACCTATCAGCAAATATTCGTGAAAAAGCTAGCGGTGAAATTCCCGATTTTGCAACTCCCTATATAATAAAAGATATTGATGGAGTGATAGTCGGTATTCTTGGATTGACAACAATAACTACGCCATGGACTACATTCCCTGACCATGTAGCTGACTATGATTTTATTGATTATGCAACAGCATTAGAGGAAGTTGTTCCTAAAGTTAAAGCAGATGGCGCTGAATTGTTAATCGTAACAGGTCATATTTGCTACCCGGAGATTGTCGCATTAGCGCCTACTTTGGTTGAATTGGGAATTTCTGTTATTGGCGGCGGACATTGCCACAATGATTTAGTAGGTGAAATTTTGAATGGCGTTGCCGTTATAAAAAGTACCGCCTATATGCAGAGCTATGCAAAGGTTGAAATAACTTATGATAAGATTGAAAAAGAAATTATCAATATGGAACCAAGCGTTCATTTAAATGAGGGTGGGAATCCCGATCAAACGGTTTCCGATGTGGTTTCGTATTGGAGAACGCAGACAGATGCTGAATTGTCCGATGTTATCGGTTATACCGATAGCGAAATAGTTAGAGAATCTAGTACGATGCATAATATGGTAGTTGATTCTTGGTTGCATCAATATCCGACCGCTGATATTGCGATGACAAATGCTGGTGGAATCAGGCAGTCAATTCCTGCTGGTGATATCACAAAAGAAGTTATTATTGGAGTATTGCCGTTCCAAAACTTTATTATTGAGTTACAATTGACCGGAGCGGAGGTGATTAATTGTACCGGATACGCCGATATGATATACGGCGGAATGACTACGGTTGGTGGCTATTTCCTATTAGATGGCACTGAAATAGATAATGGAACTACCTATAGTGTGTTAACGACGGATTATTTGTATGCGAGAAATGATTATAGATTCCCGTTTAGTCAATATGACTCAAACCCATATTACACTTCAATGAATTATCATCAACCAACCATTGATTGGATTACTTCACTAAATACATCATCCGGTAATCCATTGGACAATTATTTAGATAATACGGCAAGGAGATGATAACTAAATATTTCATTAACAAAGAGGAGAAAAAGATGAAAACAATACTACGTATTAGTTTTGTGATTGTACTGCTATGCTTATTTGTGTTGCCGGTACAAGCACAATCAGACCGCGTTTATGAACGAGGTTCAGTATGGGGCATTACCTATGTAGAAACAAAACCGGGTCATTTTGACGATTATCTAATAGATCTTTCAAAAGTTTGGAAGAAATTTCTTGATGCACAAATAAAGGATGGGCTAATTCTATCATATAAAATGCTCAGCATCGCATCTGTGCGTGATAATGAGCCAAATCTAATATTGATGGTTGAATTTAAAAATTGGGCTACCTTTGATACTCCAGATGAATATTACGATAAATTGACTGAAAAAATAATGGGATCATTAGAAAAGGCTGACCAATCAAATATCGATCGTGGGGAATTACGTACACTCCGAGGTGGCGTTACTGCTGTAGAGCTTTTATTCAAGAAATAACCATTAACAAACAGGAGGTTACATGAACAAAACAACAATCAGAGTAATTGTAGCAGTATTGGTAATTCTGCTATTCATTCCAAGCTTAGTAATGGCACAGGATAAAGGTAAGACGGTACATTGGGAAATTGTCCAATATCATGTTGATAGAGCAAAGATAGACAGCTTAAAAATATTAGAAGAAACCTACTATACTAAAATTGTTGCAGAGGCAAAGCGGTTAGGATTTTTAATAGATTCTGCTATGCTAATTATGAAATTCGGAGACGATGAATACAATGTGGTAGAAGTGAATAAATATCCATCATGGGCGGCAATAGATGATAATTTTGGTTGGGAGGGTGCTTTTAAATCTGTTGAGCCTGACAAAAAGAAAAGAGATGAAATTCGAGATGCATATAGATGGTTATTTGAAGGAAAGGACAGAAAAAGCGCAATTTATTACGAGGCAGCTGAATACTAGAAAAATTATCGATAAGGTTAAAAAAACCGCCCCAAAACGGGGCGGTTTTTTTTATTCAATATTTAGTAAAGATTATTTCTTAAACATTCTATATAGCATTAATATTAACAGGACAATAAACGATATGTAGAAGTACCACATATATTTTAGTACAAATTCCGAGTAGTACGCACCAAAAATCATTCCACCCACAACAACAAGCAATTTTAGTATTCCAATATCCCAAACAGTGGTTGCTTTAACTTTTGAATCTATATATTTAAATAAACTCATATTAAACCTCCCTATTGTTAATATAAACTAACTATAACTGCTTTGCTAAAACAACCGTTTTAACTTTTTCCCAAACTTTACAATTTGTC
>CBDURO010000065.1:0-5511 GCA_965369995.1 uncultured bacterium
GGCGGAACCCAATATATGATTTTAAGTGCGGTTCCATTCCATAAATTAGGACTACCAACTTTACCGGATAGTTCTTCTTCCTCAAAATCCGAAACAATACAACATACTGTTTATAAAGGAATGATTGCACCAGGAGCCTTGTTAGCAGGTCTGCTAGTGGCAGCATATCGTAGTAATAAATCGCATCATGAAAGCGAAGAAGGGAGGTCAAAATGAGTGATAACAAAGCACTTGGTGGTAAAATAATTACCAAACCATTCATCATTTTGGCCATTTTTGCCGGAATTGCTGGAGTACTGCTCATTAAACGGTTCATATTCGGATTAGGGTCAGTTACTAATCTTTCCGATGGTTATCCATGGGGAATGTGGATTGTGTATGACGTGGTAATTGGAACAGCGATAGGTTGTGGTGGCTATGTAATGGCAATATTGGTGTACATTTTCAATAAAGGCAAATATCATCCATTGGTACGCCCTGCACTACTCACAAGTGTATTTGGATATACAATGGCAGGAGTCGCAATATTTATTGATGTGGGACGATACTGGCAAATATATAATATATTCTTACCCCGGCATGTAAATCTTAATTCAATAATGTTTGAAGTGGCGTTTTGTATAGCAACTTATGTTTTAGTACTTTGGATTGAATTTTCACCAATATTCCTAGAAAAATTCAAAAAGAAAAAACCCCTTGGTTGGATTAATAAACTGTTGTTTATTTTCATTGCTATTGGAATTTTATTACCAACCATGCATCAATCATCCTTAGGTAGTTTAATGATAATTGCCGGGAATAAACTTTCAGCACTTTGGCAGACAGGTTGGCTACCGGTTTTATTCCTGATATCTGCAATAATGATGGGATATGCTATTGTAGTTTTTGAATCATTGTATTCATCTTCCGGATTTAAAAGACCTTTTGAGACATCTGTTTTAGGTAGAATCGGTAAACTTATGGCTTGGTTAGTGGTTGTATATCTAATACTACGCTTTGGTGATTTGATCTGGCGCGGAAAATTAGGACTGATCTTTACTGACGGTTGGGTAAACAGTATAATGTTCATAGTTGAGAACCTATTATATATTATACCAATGGTATTGCTTTTCTCAGAGAAACACAGACAAAGCACCAAATCGCTATTTTTAGCGGCGGTATTATTGTTATTAGCCGGTGCAGTCTATCGTTTTAATGCATTCCTAGTCGGATTCGATCCGGGTATGGGATGGCATTACTGGCCATCAGCTAGTGAAATACTGATTACTATCGGTATTATTGCCATGGAAATTATGGCATACTTAGCGTTTGTAAAATGGCTACCCGTTTTACCAAATATTAAACATTCAACATCATAATAGGGAGTTTACCAATGGCAAAAAGAATTACAGTTGATCCAATTACTAGAATAGAAGGTCATTTACGCATTGATTGCGATATCAAAAATGGTAAAATTTCCAACGCCTGGTCATCCGGGCAAATGTTCCGCGGTATAGAGGAAATCCTCCTCGGACGTGATCCTCGCGATGCATGGATATTTACGCAAAGATTCTGCGGGGTTTGTACAACTGTACATGCAATAGCATCAGTTCGTACAGTAGAAAATGCATTAGATATGGAAATACCTGTGAATGCACAATTTATCCGAAACATGATTATTGCAGCACATGGCATTCACGACCATATTGTGCATTTCTATCATCTTTCAGCATTGGATTGGGTAGATATCGTGTCAGCGCTATCAGCCGATCCGAAAGCAGCATCCAAATTGGCACAAAGTCTATCCCCTTGGCCCAATAATGGTGCGATAGAATTTAAAGCGGTGCAAGATAAACTGAAGAAGTTTGTTGCTTCCGGACAATTAGGGATATTTGCAAATGGCTATTGGGGTCATCCGGCAATGAAATTACCACCTGAGGTAAATTTAATTGCAGCAGCTCATTATTTAGAAGCGTTTGAATATCAACGAATAGCAAATAAAGTAGTAGCAATTTTAGGTAGTAAAACACCGCATATCCAAAATTTAGCAGTTGGCGGTGTTTCAAATCCAATTAATCCTGATAGTCAGTCCGCGCTGAATATGGAACGCTTGTATTATGTTAAAACACTAATGGATGAATTAGAAGGATTTATCCGCAATGTTTATCTTATTGACTTAGCTGCGATTGGCGCAATGTATGCCCATTGGCTGCCCTACGGAAAAGGTGTTACTAATTATCTCAGTGTACCGGACTTCCCAACAAACACAAAGGGAACAAAATTCGGTACGCCGGGTGGATATATTAAAAATGGTGATATTGGCACTTTCAAAGCTATCAATTCATTCCAAGATAAATTCTTCATGAACGGTGTAAAGGAAAGCGTAAAACACTCTTGGTACGAAGGTGACAAAACACTGCATCCTTATAAAGGTGAAACGAAGACATATTATACCGATTTTAAAGAAAATGATAAGTACTCTTGGGTAAAATCCCCGAGTTTCTATGATGAACCGACACAGGTCGGACCATTGGCAAATGTATTAGGTATGTATGCAGCAGGACATAATCCAACTCAGACATACACAAATCTTGCATTAGAGAAAATAAGTGCAATAGCCGGAACTAAAGTTGGAATTGGCGCGCTTCATTCAACACTAGGTCGCCACGCTGCACGTTGTGTAAGGACTAATGTATTAATTGATATACTAAAAGAAAATTATAATTACTTGATAGCAAATATCGCATCCGGCGATATGGAAACATTCAATCCGCCTACATTCCCGAAAGGTACGCAAACCGGATTTGGTTTCCATGAAGCTCCTCGTGGTACTTTATCTCATTGGATTGTCATTAAAGACAGTAAAATTAAGAATTATCAAGCAGTCGTTCCTTCAACTTGGAATGCCGGACCACGTAACCAAGATGATAAAATGGGACCATATGAAGCTTCTTTAATCGACAATCCGATTGCTGATTCGGAAAGACCGTTGGAAGTACTACGTACAATACATTCATTTGATCCATGTTTGGCATGTGCAATACACATTCACGATAATAAAAGGCAAGATACAATCCGTGTCAAAACATTATCTCGATTCCCAAGTTAGCCCAGCGGATGTAACAGTACTCGGGATCGGTAATTTATTAATGGGGGATGAAGGTGTTGGTATTCATCTAATACAAACCTTAAAGGAATCCTACACCTTCTCCCCTTCCATTAATTTAATAGATGGCGGTACAACCGGTCTTGATCTTATTCCTTATTTTGAATATTGTGAAAAAATGATAATCGTAGATGCCGTTGATTTTCAGAAAGAACCCGGACACATTGGAACGCTCTACAACGAAGAAATTCACTATAAATTTAATACAAAATTATCACTACATCATGCCGGTTTAGCTGATGTATTAAGCGTTATAAAACTGACTGATATTCCCTCCCCGGATATGATGTTAATCGGTGTGCAACCACTACATGTGAAAATGGGAATTAATCTAAGTGACAAAATAGCTGATAAAATGGAACAACTCCTCAATACAGTAATTGAGAAATTGGAAGAATGGGGAATTGAATGTAAACCAATTTCTGACTAATATATAATCACCAATAAAAGGACTATCGATGTCATACAAAAAATTATTGGTAATAACACTCTGGTTAGTTACCTTACATTCTCTTTTTGTTGGAATAGCAATGATACTATTTCCAACCGACTGGATTTCATATTTTGATATAATACCATCTAAACATCGTTTTTTTATTATGCAAGGTGGTGTTTTTCACCTGGTAATGGCAGTTGCTTATGGGATGGCTGCCTCTAATGTGAAAGGAAATTCAACACTTATTAAGTTTGCAATCGCTGCAAAATTTATCGCGACATTTTTTTTACTATCATATTTTACATTTATAAATCAATTCGGTATCATATTATTATCAGCTATTGGCGATTTTTGTATGGGATTAGTAGTAGTATTATTTTCCCGAAAATATAAAACTGAATTGAGCACATGATACCAAAGCTTCCTAAGATGATTGTCACCGGAGCTTCCGGGTTTGTTGGAAGACACTTATTGAATCATTTCAAAGATAAATATTTTATATATGCTTTCGCCAGAAAAACTCAGCAGCAGGCACGAGTTCCTGTACATAAAAATATAAAATGGATATTAGTTGATATTGCCAACGAGGAACGACTAGCTCTCGAAATCCAAAATATAAAACATAGAGGGAAAATTGATTTTGTCATTCACTTAGCCGGTTATTACGATTTTGGCAATAAACCGAATCCCGAGTATGATCGGACAAATGTATTCGGTACGGAATTAATGCTTAAATATTCTAAACAATTAATGCCCAAGCGATTTATTTTTTCCAGCTCCATTGCCGCTTGCAATTTTCCAAAAAATGGTGATTCCCTAAACGAAACAACACCGGTAGATGCTGATTTCCCTTATGCTGTAAGTAAACTAAAAGCTGAAACTTTAGTTAAGGAATATTCACAATATTTCCCTTGTTCAATAGTCCGATTTGCTGCCGTTTACAGCGACTGGTGTGAATATGGACCTTTATATATGTTTTTACAAACTTGGTTCTCTAAAGGATGGAATAGCAGAATTTTAGGTGGGAAAGGAGAATCGGCTGTGCCATATATCCACGAAAGTTGTTTGAATAGACTTATTAATACGATTCTATCAAAAACAGATGAACTTCCACAAATTGATACCTACATTGCAAGCCCAAACGGTTCAACATCGCATAAAGCATTATTTGACATTGGAACAAAACTATATTTTGGAAAAGTTAAAACACCTATCAAAATGCCAATATTGATCACTCAAGTTGGCGTGCGGTTAAGATATTGGCTAGGATCATTAATCGGAAAACCGCCATTTGAAAGACCATGGATGACAAAGTATATTGACTTAAAATTGACTACGGATGCGACTTATACGATGAAAACCCTAAACTGGGAACCAAGTCCGCGCCGTTTAATTGAGCGAAGATTACTATATTTGGTAGAACATTTGCGTAGTTTACCAATTGAGTGGTATTCTAGAAACCAAGTTGCATTAAAAATTCATTCCGCTGAACGTCCCAACTTATTGATCTCTAATGCGCTGATGGCATACCAAAATGATGTAGTTGATGAAATATTTGCGCATATCTTTTATAATAAAGAAAAGGAATTATACCTACATTATCAATTGATGAATTCGGATTACTTAACTTGGTACATTAATGTTATTTATAATCTTATAGTTACATCGGTGCGCACAGGTAATCGTTTGTCACTAGTAAATTATGTGCATTCCTTAGCTATAATGCGAAAGCGAGAAGGGTTCAATCCTAATGAGGTATGTCAGGCAATAATTGACTCCGGTACAATAATAATAAACAAACTTATCAGTTTACCTGAATTAACAAAATACGAAGGACGCATACACGATACGATTGGCCTCTCCATTCAAATGATGGTTGATGAAATCCGAGATACTTATGATCTAGCATTATAGTCTAAATTTTAAATAA
>CBDURO010000066.1:0-5468 GCA_965369995.1 uncultured bacterium
ACTCCTTTGTTCTGTGATATTCACAGCGCCGAAAGTCACAATAGTGAATTCTACTCAAAAACAGCTGCAATTGCATGTTTTTATCAATCCAATATCAATTGATGATCTCAAACCAATTCACGTGCTTGTTGGTTTACCCAATAACAAGTATCCTGAATTGCAGGTACAGATGTTGAATAAACAAAATCTTAGCGGCTTTACCGATAATATCGAAGTCGCTTCTGTAGAATGGATTCAAAAACAAAAATTACGAGGACTTAACGTTGCCACACTAAAAATTACGCCAGGTTCTGACGGCAGAAATAATGATCTATATTATCAAGAAATGATTATTACAATGAATTTTGTTAGTCAACCAATTGCAAACAATTCAAAATTGCATGATGACATTTTATCAGCAAATGTTATTAATTGGTCGGTAGCAAAAACTTGGCAACAAAGCATAGCAATTAAAAGACTAAAGGTAGCTGCTGAACCCCCCTCAGGACAATGGTTAAAATTTAAAGTCGAAAAGGACGGAATGTATCAAATAAAAGGCACAGAATTAATTAATTTAATACCTACGATCAATCAATATGACACGCGCAGTTTTATTTTATATACCGGAAGTAATTTAGGACGTTCACAATCTCAGAATCCCGGCGCTCCGATTCCTAATGAAAATCTTGCCGAAATAGCATTCAAATATATCGGTTCTTCAGATGGTATATTTACAGAAAATGATAAAATTATATTTTACGGTAGAGGTGCTTGTGGATTTGACATAAACGGTACAAATGTTACGTTTAACCAAAATTTATATTTCGAAAATAATGTTTATCACTTATTGATCCCGGATGACAATAATCTTCGTGGTAAACGTGTAACAGAATATCAAAATACAGATAATCCAACCATTAACTTAGATTACGGAGTTCAGTACCAGCACATTGAAACTGATTTTATAAATCCATTCCAATCCGGATTAGGTTGGGTGGAACAATCTATTTCAACAAATAATTTTCTTGAAAAGACTCTTGCTGTAAGTAATCCTGTAAATGACATTTCGCCAAGATTGATTGTGAAATTTCAAGGCGGTACAACTGATAATAAAGTACGTCCTTATCCTTCCAATAAAATTGCAATTCGCCTTAATTCACAACAAAACACAATATTATCAAATATGTCTTGGACAGGGCAAAATCAAAGATCCGTAATATTAACGTTAGCTGATGGAAGCTTAATAAACGGATCAAATTCATTTTATTTAACTAATAATTCAACGGATAGTTATTCCCAGCCATATTTTGATTACCTCACTTTATCATACGGGCGAAAATTGAATTTTACGGGAGATTCGTTTGAATTTTATACCCCGATTCATAGTAATCCAATTAATTTTGATATGTTCTCCACTACCAGTCCGACAATATGGAATATTTCTGATACTAAAACACCTACTTCATTATTAATAGAACAATCCGGAAACAATTATTCTTTTAATGTATCGCCAGTAGCAAATTCATATGATAGACTAATCGTTTTCAATTCCGAAAATGTTACGACTATAACAAATCTTGAGAGCCTTGGCAGGATAAATTTCAATACTTTAAGAAATAGTGCAACGCAAACTGACCATATCGTTATTGCTCCAAGTGAATACTTAAATGTTGCAAGTAAATTCATGACACATCGGAAAAACTCAATTTTTGCATCTTTAGAAGACATTTACAATGAATTTTCGGGTGGGAATCTTGACCCAATGGCGATTCGCAACTTTATTGATTGGACACAAAATAATTGGCAATCACCCAAACCTATTTACATATTCATTTTAGGCGATGCAGATTATGATTATAGGAATATCACCGGCAATTCTAATAACATTGTGCCAACTGTGGAAGTTGGCATAATCGGTTCCTACGCCACTGATGACCGTCTCGCAGCCATCAATGGAACAATACCTGAAGTTGCAATTGGTCGATTTCCAGCACGAACAGTCGCCGAAGCGGAAGATTATATCGATAAACTAATCGAGTTCGAATCCAATCCTGAATTCAGCTTATGGCGGCAACGAGTTACACTTATTGCCGATGATGCAGCACGACCGGAAGATACAATATCAGAACTATACATCGGTAAAAGCCATACCATAAATTCTGAAATACTCGCTGAGATTATTCCACCAACAATTGAAACTATCAAGCTATATATGTTAGAATTCCCCGAGGAAAGCGATGCAACATCGTTTGGCGTAGCCAAACCGCAAGCCACTTCTGCCTTATTTGACATTCTCGCAAAAGGCACTGCAATCGTCAATTATATTGGTCATGGTAGCGCTCACCAATGGGCACAAGAGAGATTATTATACCAAGATCGTGGCGATTTACAAGCAATTGAAACAGGAATGAAACTTCCGTTATGGATTGCAGGAACATGCTCTTGGGGGCATTTTGATGATATCGACCGTGAATCATTTTCAGAGGAATTAATTCGCCAACCGATGAACGGAGCATGTGCAATAATTACAACAAGCAGACCAATTACTGTTTCAAGTAATCAATATTATGAAGAGCAACTATTCAATAAAATATTCCCGAATCAGACTGTATCAGATGCACCAATTGGAGTGATTTTACAATCAATCAAAACGGGGAATCAAGAAGGAGAATATTTTCATCTTTTCGGTGATCCTGCTATGCAACTAACTTTGCCCAAAAGAGAGATCACAATCACAAATGTTACTCCTGATACCTTGCAAACTTTAGGGGAAACCAGTTACAATGCGATTCAGAATATTACTCAAAATGGTGGAGAAGGCTTTGTAATATTAAATGATGCTGAAAGAGAAGTTACTCGTGAGTATAATTATTTATCTAATACAGAATCTTTAAGTTATAAATTACCCGGTCCAACACTTTTTAGAGGAAAATTTAGTTTCGATAATAATCTGATAACCGGTAAATTGCGTGTTCCTAAAGATATTTCATTTTCGGATAAACCAGCTTCAATAAAATTATACATATTATCAGATGATTCTGAACCAATTGAAGCTCTTGGCTTTAGAGACTCATTATATATTGTTAGTGGTAACCCTACCTCAGATAATTTTGGACCGATTATCAGTTTTGAGACTAATGATAATCAAATTTTGCGATCAGGAGATCATTTTCAATCAGACGATGAGATATTTATTCGATTAACTGATCCTTTGGGAATCAATCTAACCGGAGAAATTGGACATAATATTGTTTTAACTGATCATTCCAATGATGATAATAAAATTATCACAGATGACTTTATCTACGATAATAACAGTATCACTACCGGTACAATCCCTTTGGAATCAGACGAAAATTCAACAAACCTACATATATCGCTTAAAGCGTGGGACAGTGCCAATAATCCCTCTAATAGCGAGATAAAATTATATCGGATTACGGAAGCAAAATTAAAATTATTTAATGTAACCAATTTCCCGAATCCTTTTGCAAATTCTACGCAATTTACATTTGAAATATCACAACCGGCTGATATAAATATTAATATCTTCACATTAGGAGGCAGGAAGATCATGCAAATTGAACCAGAATATTTCTCCATTGGATTTCATACCATTGATTGGGATGGAAAAGATGCCTTTGGCGACAAATTGGCAAATGGCGTATATTTATATCGATTAAAAGCAGTTGGAGATGAAGAAACTGCAGCATTTATCGGACGGTTAGCCAAATATGAATAATACATTACTGCAAAACTGCCCGCCAATAATTTTAGCATCCAATTCACCGCGCCGAAAGGATTTGTTAGAGTTAATTGATCTACCTTTTAAAGTAATTTCAAGCTCTGTCCACGAGGATTTTAATATTGAGTTAAAACCAATCGAATTCGCAAAACATTATGCCAATTTGAAAGCACTTGATGTTGCTAAAAAATATCCTGATCACTTAGTTATCGGCGCTGATACAATTGTTGTTTTGGATGACGAAATTATCGGTAAACCGGTTGATGAAAATGATAGTAAATCAATGCTAAGAAAATTATCTGGTAAAACGCATACTGTGATCAGTGGAGTTTCATTAGTTTGGCGTGAGAAAAACATCGTAGATACTTTTTGTGAAGAAACTGACGTCACTTTTCAAAAATTAACTGGTGAACAAATTCAATTTTATATTGATAATTACAATCCTTTGGATAAAGCCGGCAGTTACGGAATACAGGATTGGTTTGCGGTTTGTGTAAAGAAAATTGACGGTTGTTTTTACAATGTGATGGGTATGCCACTGTCAAATTTTTATAATCATTTTATTAAAATAATTAATAAAAGATAAAGTTGTCATTCTGAGAAGCAACGCGACGAAGAATCTAATTCCTTTTAATTAATAATGGCGGATTCTTCACTTCGTTCAGAATGGCAGAACATAGGAAACAGATATGAATTTACTACTTTTAAGCAATTCAACAATGGCAGGTAAACCTTTTTTAAGTTGGCCAAAAAAATATCTAAAATCATTTATTGGTGACGCACCCAAAAAGCTGCTATTTATTCCATATGCCGGTGTAAATGTTTATTGGGATGGTTATGCAAAAAAGGTTAGCAATTATTTTGAAGAATTCGGTTACGAGACTATCTCAATTTATAAACAAAAAGACCCCGCAAAAGCAATTAGCGAAGCCGATATTATTATAGTAGGCGGCGGCAATACATTTCACTTGGTTTATCATTTACGTAAAAACGGATTAATTCCATTGATTCGTCAGGCAATTTTAGATGGTAAACCGTATATCGGGTGGAGTGCCGGAGCAAACGTAGCCTGCCCTACCCTATCTACTACAAATGATATGCCGATTATCCAACCGGAATCATTTGACACATTAAACCTTGTTCTATTCCAAATAAATCCGCATTATCTTGATGCAAACCCAGAGGAGCATGGTGGCGAAACGCGTGAAGACCGTATCAATGAATTTTTAGAAATTAACCGTGACAAAATAGTACTTGGACTTCGTGAAGGTACCGGATTATGGATTGACGGTGATGAAACTAAATTAATTGGTTATAAAACCGCCCGATTTTTTCAATATGGAAAACAGCCCAAGGAATTAGATAATGGGGAAGTTAGAGAGAAATTAAAACTAACTTGAAAACTTCTATTATCTGACCAGCCCCCAATGTTTGGACCACCTTTAAAGTTAGGGTTATTTGATTTAATTTGCATATAAGATTGTTTTGGGTTCTGATGGAATGACAGCCTCAGGTGCCGGTGGCTTGTATCCCAGACTGCTATGAGGACGTACATGATTGTAATGTTGTCGCCAGCGTTCAATAAGGACCTTAGCTTCCAATAAGGTATCAAAGATCTCGACATTCAGGACATCATCTCTCAGCTTACCATTAAAAGATTCATTGTAGCCATTCTCCCAAGGACTACCCGGTGTAATATATAAGGTAGTCACACCTAAAGCTTCTAACCACTTGCGTACTGCCT
>CBDURO010000067.1:0-5465 GCA_965369995.1 uncultured bacterium
AGCATATTCTCCGACATCCAGGCTTCAATATTTATATAACTCAAAAGGAAATGAAAAACTATCAAAGTACCAAATATCCATAAAAATATTCGTGGCATATGTACTTTTGTAATATGCTCCCATAAATGTTCTTTAAGAAAATGTTCAGGAACACTTGCTACAATAAATAATGATACACTAATTGCAAATGTTAACGAAGTCTTGATCCACAATTTCGCATCACCGGCTATAAATCCGGTTATTATAGCAACCAAAAGCAAGATAATTATAGAAATCAATATAACACGATAAATTGAAGGTTTTTTCAAGTATGTATAAAACTTATCTTTTTCAAAACATTTACATTGTTCTTCAGGATGAAAAGGTAATTTGTTTTCCGAAAATTCTCCCAGTAACTTTTTAGGAACATAGAATTTATCAGTTATAAAACCGGCAATTATTCCAATAATCAAAATAATTATTGTCAGCAATATTGCTATTTTTGGGAACATTGCAAACATTACGAATGCTTCATCACCGCTGGTTGCGATCATTGCTGCTACAATAGCCCCAAAAGAAACTAGACGATGCGAAAATAGCGCTACAACTGTAAATGCACCAAGACATCCGGGAATAGCACCAAGTAACGCAGCAAAAATATATTGTCTCCATGGGCTCCCCGATAATTTATCCTGCCAGATACCGTTGGTTTGAACATTGATATATTCAATTACCAACATCATAACGAATACAAAACCCGTTATCATCACCGATTGTTTCAGAATTGGTAGAATATCACTTAACATATATTCTTAACCTTTCCACGCATCAGTTTCCATTTGTAAAAATTTTGATCTTTCTTGATCATTCATGGTTCTTACATTGTGCTCAAAACTTAAGCCTAGATTTTTAATAGGTTTTTCGATAGAACCAATTAATTTATCAGCTATAGGTATATTTGGAAAAGGAAATGCAAATTCAACTATTACTTTTTTACCCAATAAAAGTATATTACTTATTATCCCCAATTTAACCAAAGAATGATTGATAGCCGGATGTTCCACACAAGAAATAGCATTCTCAACTTCTGTTTGAGTAATCAAAATTAATATCCTTCTAGCTCATTATTTTTATATTTTTCATATGCTTCTTTAACAGTCATTTCACTTGCGCCAATAAATACTTTTATACCTGCTTGGTTTATTACAGATGCAGCGTTTCCTCCCGGACCATTACCTGTAATTAATATATCAGGATTTAATTCATATAATTTTTGTGCGGTTTTTGGGCCTGCCCCATGTGCCTCATTGCTTATTGCTCTATTATCAAAATTAGTTAACTCTTTTATTTTATCATCATATACTAGGAGAAACTCAGTCCTGCCAAATCGTGAATCCATAACTGAATCCCAATATATTCCCTTTGTAGTAAATGCAATTTTCATTTTTCTTCCTTTAGTTATTTGCTATTAATTGTACTTTTTCCCAACTTTCAATCATACTGTTATAAAGTTTACTTTTGTCATATTCAACGATAGTTTTTCCCTCCGTCATTGCTTCAGTAAAAGTTTCATTATATGGTATACTAGAAATATGAACTATGTCTTCTTTTTCTAGATAATTTTCGATTTCTTCGGATACTTGTTTATTTATATCCGATTTGTTTATTATGCAACCCGCTTTAATCTTGAATTTTTTCACTAACTGATATACTCGCTTTAAATCATGCAAACCGGATACACTTGGTTCTGTAACCAAAACAACAAAATTTGCTCCGGAAATTGATGAAACAACCGGGCATCCTATTCCCGGTGAACCATCAACAATTATATAATCCTTATTGGTATCAGAGGCAATCTGTTTGGCTTCATTTTTTACTTTAGCAACGAGCTTACCGGAATTATCCGCGCCAATTCCTAGCTTAGCGTGAACCATTATGCTACCAGTCTTGACTGTAGAGACATACCACTTGCCAACATTAAGATCAACGTTCGTTATTGCCTCTGTGGGGCATATTCGTGCACAATAACCACACCCTTCGCAACTCAAAGCATCAACTATATATTTTCCGTCAATAATCGGAATTGCGCCATACCGACATACATTTGCACATTCATCACACTGTGTACATTTATTTTGATCTATGACTGCAAGTTCACCACTATAAAAATCTTCTGATTGAGCAAAATCAGGCTGCATAAGCAAGTGCATATCGGCTGCATCAACATCGCAGTCTGCGACAACAACACTATTGCCACCCAAAACCGCAAATGATGCAGTAATTGATGTTTTACCCGTACCGCCTTTACCCGAAATCACTACAATTTCTCTCATTTTATGCTCACCTGATTCAATTTTAAGATATAATCCTTAATACCCTCCAATTGTCTTCTTGCATCAGCATGCTGATTGTATATTAATTTGCCTGAAGAGTACAATTCTGCAATTCGACGATCATTTGGAATTTTGGCAATTACAGGAATAGTTTCCTTCTTACAATATTCTAATACATCATCATTTCCAATACCATAACGATTTATAATTACAGCATATCCTTTCTTTAATTCTCTCATCGTTTCCACAGCTATTTTCAAATCATGCAAACCAAAAGGTGTTGGTTCAGTAACAAGAATCACAAAATCAGCATCTTTAGTAGCTTCAATCACAGGGCAAGATGTGCCAGGCGGTGCATCATAAATTTGAATTATATTGTTTGAGAAGTTTTCATTTACATATTGAATTGTTTGTGCAATTAATGGAACTGCTTGTTCTTCACCAATATCTAGGCGACTTTCAATAAAACTAAGATTACCTTGATTGAAGTGCTTTAGCTCACCCATTTTCTTTGGAATCATTGGTAGAGCCTCTGTGGGACATAATTCAGAACACGCATAACAACTATGACATAATTCAGGAAATACCATGATCTTTGTACCAAGCTGTATTACAGCGTGAAAATTACAAACATCTTGACATATTCCACATAAAGTACACTTGTCTTCAACCCATTCAGGAATCATTTTGAATTTATTTTCCTCGTGTACTAATTCAGCTTTAATAAATAAACCTGAATTTGGTTCTTCAACATCCAAATCGCTAAGGACAACTTTTTGGCTTTCGGCAATGAGAGCAGCCAAATTTGTTGATAATGTTGTTTTTCCGGTTCCGCCTTTTCCGCTGGCTATCGCAATGTTCATTTATTTAATGTTTTTTTCTACTTTTTAGAGAGTTAAGAGTTTTTTGTAGAGTTTTGATCGCTAAATAAATGCAATCAAGCTTTTTATCGGGTACATTACCAAGATGAGCTACAATATCATATTCACAAATTTTTCTTGCATCAGCAACACTTTTACTTTTTACTAATTCCATTAGTGCCGAACCTGCTGTGAATGCTCCTGCACATCCAACTGCTTCAAATTTTGCATCAATTATTATTTCGGAATTGATTTTTAAATCGATTCTCATAGTGTCACCGCAGGTACCTACATGAGTATATGAAACAGTTGGATTTTCTATCTTCCCAACATTTATTTTATTCTTATAATACTCAATTGCTTTTTTTGAGTAACCGGTTTTTTTTAACAATTCATCCATTTAACTTAAACTGAGCTAATGATTGCAAAGATTCTCACCGGCTTGAAGTTGTTCATCAAGATAATATTGAACCAATTTTTGTGGAGAATCAGTTGTGATTCCCACATAGACCTCAATATTATTCAACGCGAATAACTCTTGAGCTTTTTGTCCCATTCCTCCTGCTATTATAACATGTACTCCCCGATCAGCCAGGTATTTTGGATATACACCCGGCTGATGGAGAGGAGGAACAATAAATTCTTCTTTTATTATTTTATTATCTTCGGTTTCAACTATAGCAAATTTCTCACAATGTCCAAAATGTTGAGTTAATTCACCATTCATTGTAGGTATTGCAAATATTTTTTTCATTTATTGTTCAATTTTCAATTTATTTGGTTAATTAATCTAATTTATCCCATATTACTAAAATTAGAGCCCCTTCTTTTGACTCAAACGGACCATGATCCTCATGCGCTCTAATAAGTTGATAAGAACCTTTAGGACAAATAACATTATCGCTTGTGTACATTCCATCTAAAACAAAGTGTTGTTCTGTCATTATATGGGAATGATAAGCCATTTTAAATCCTTTCGGAACTTTTAATAATATGGTCTTACCATTTTCTTCATCTCTTAATGTTTTTTTAAGAGTACCTTCAGGATAATTGGTTGCTTTCTCCCAATTCAAATCATCAAATATATTTATTATATTTTTCATGATTCAGCCCTCCATTTCTCTAATGAATAAAAAATAATGATTAGAAATCAGGAAGTTAATCTTTATCTTTTAGTAATTCTTCTCTAACCATTGTGTGTCCGCATTTTGGACATTTTACAGAAGTACATTTTACACCTTGTTGATGTGGAACTTTTTCACCACATTTAGCGCATACGCAATATCCACCTGTCCCATAACTTCCGCCCTTATTTCTACCTTGTCCACCTCCGCGCCCTAATCCTCTACCTTGACCCATATTCAATCCTCTTCCCTTCTCATTCATCTTTTTTTTCTCCTGTCCTCTTTAATTGCTCCTCTAAAGATGATAATTGATCCTTAAGAATCCGTATATCATTTTCGATTATCGTCTTGTCAGATACACTTGGATTATTTTCAATATTCATATTCCCATATCCGTATCTAAATCCGAGACCGTACCCTCTACCATATCCAAAACCTCCCCGATTACCTCTTTGGTATCCTAATCCACGATTTGAAAAATATTGATTATCACTATCAGCGCAAAATCCCATGCGCCGACCTGTCATTGGACCAAAACCACTAGGTCCTGTTCTGTCTCTTCCTGGCATTTATGCCTCCTCTATTTTGGTTATTATTAATACAACATCTACCATGTCCAAAACCACCGGCAAGGTTTAGTAAGTTTTTAGAATTACACTCCGGACAATTTAATAATGGCATACCGATATTAGTTTTAAACATATACCCGCAATCTACACAACGGATAATATTATTTCTGAAATGAATATTACCTCCATCAATGGTAAGCAATTTACCATGAATAATAAAATCTGCAATTTTCTTTCTAGCAATTTCTATTAATCTTGAGAACGTAGAACGTGATATATTCATCTCTTCTGCAGCTTCCTCGTGAGTTAACCCTTTATAATCAGCTAGGCGAGTCGCTTCAAATTCATCTAAAGTAAGCAGGATTTGCTTCAATGATATTCCCGCTACACCAATGGGTTTGAACTCCACATACAATGGTGGTTTGCTAACAATTCTATCATTTTTTGGACGTGGCATATTTATTACTATCTTATTTACGCCATGAATATAATGAGCATATGTGCATAATGGCAAATGATATATTTATCAAATTTGATATTAATTGTGGTCTAATAGAAAAAAGCGGGTAGGTAAATTAGTAGTTAAGATTGTGATAATTA
>CBDURO010000068.1:0-5349 GCA_965369995.1 uncultured bacterium
TGGAAGCCCCCAACACTTTGTTGGAGGGTTTTTGTTAAAGCAAAGGAGTACATATGAATGATAAAATGAAGACCCTTCAGATGAGGAAGTTAAATCATGATTATCCGGTAGTGCTAACCTATGATCAATGTAAATCAGGTGAAAGCCAATACGGACCATGGAACTTGTATGGAATAGAATACGAAGGTGTAGAGCAAGGAATATTTGCTGAAGATTCCCTGCATCTGAAACTGATGAAATATGGTAAAGGAGCTCGTCTTGTTTTACGCAGGAATCAGGATGAGAACGGCAAACTGGAATGGCAGGTAACACCGGCTAATGGCAACATACAACATCAACCTAAACAAACAGCCCTTAAGTATCTAGATGACCGTACTGTGGATATTCATAGACAGGTAGCCCTTAAGATAGCAACCATCAGTATAGGTCAAAGTACTAAACCTTGGTCTGATGAAGATCTGAGTGAAATAAAGGTCAGGATGGATAAATTACTTGAGATCTTAGACGGACGAGCAAACAATGAACTCTCAGTATGAGGTTAGGGATTTTCTGATAGGAATAGATTATGATGCGATAGACGAGGATAAAGGGCATATGACTATCAGAAGAAAAGTAACTATGGCTGAACTGGTTGAAGAAATCAGTGCAATAATCCAAAATGGTTCACACTTTCCACAGTTTCCTTCTGAAGCGAATCCATCAGTAATCTATGCTTGGGATCTAAATGATCAGGAGGATGGAGATTGCTATCATGAAGTTATGAGAGAACTAGAAAAAGATAATAGAAAGGAGGTGATATTTTAATGCTTGAGCAAATTATCAAGATCATCAAACAAATACTTGGCTCGTTAAACAAGTAATACTAAAAACAACCCTTCTGGGTTGTTTTTAGCTTACTCATTCTATATGAAAAAAATATCTAAGGTTTACTAGTTCCTACAAGACTTTACTTTAGTAGGATAACATCAAGTAACAAAGTAAAAACTACTAAGTTGATGCCGTTAAAATAGAAAGTATTTTATAATATTTAAAAATGGCTCTAAACGAGGCCTTTTTTATTGATTGTATAATTAACTAGGACATTGTAGTTTTCTTAACAAATTGTATATTTATCCTTTAAATACAGGAAATACAACTATGAAACCAAAAAGGTTGCTGCAAATCATTTCTATTCTAATTCTGTCAATTCTTTTAATTAATTGCAAAAAAACTACTGAATCGGAAAGTAATTGGGGGAATGCGGATTTCACATCTTTTGTAACAATCGGTAATTCGTTAACTGCCGGTGTTGCCGATGGTGCTCTTTATGAAGATTCTCAGAAAAACAGCTTTCCAAATCTGATCGCAAAAATGGCAGAAGTAGACGATGATTTTGAGCAACCGATAATGGGTGATGACGGGTTTAGTTTTAATGAAACTGAGGGAAAACTTACTCTGACATTAAGTTTTTCACTTATTTTTTTAGAACCGGGAGAAGAAAAGAATCGAAACTTAAATCGAGCTTATAATAATCTTGGAATTCCGTTGATCAGAGCTAATCAATTATATACAGCCACGACTTCAGTCGAAGCTGATAGTAATCATTTTGTTGATAAAATCCTACGCGGATCAGGTCGCACAGCAATAGAGGAGGCATTGTCATTAAATCCTACATTAATAACTCTTTGGGTTGGCAATAATGACGTACTTGAATCTGCAGCTTTAGGACTTGCAGACGATAATTTTCCTTATACAATCGCAACAGATTTTTCCGTTCAACTTACAAATATTATAAACCAGCTTACAGCTGAAACCGATGCTCCAATCTTCATCGCAAACATTTTTGATATAACTGATCTACCATATTTTTCAAGCTTGCCGTCTCTTGTAAAAAATCCTCTTACTGGTGAAAGTACATATTTATATGGGGAATGCGAAAATGGTGTTAAACGACAACTTACAGATGATGACCTGGTACTTTTTTGGGCTTTGCCGAAATACTTTAATTTTCGATATACTATTAGTAGTATTTCTGAAGCAACAGCTCTTAATGATACATTAATTCTTGATGTAGAAGAGAAGGCAAAAATTCAGACAATAATCGATCAGTACAACGATATTATTAAGAATATTGCCAATTCAAACAATCAAATATATTTAGTGGATATGTATTCAATATTTAAAAATATTGCTGAAAACGGTTATACATTAGATAGTATTAATTATTTGACTGATATAATCTTTTTTGATTCTGAAGGAGTTTTGAATTTTGCTAATACATTATTTAGCATAGATGCACTACATCCGAATAAATACGGATATGCGAGTTTTGCAAATTCATTTATTGAGGTAATTAATTTATCCCTCAATGCTAATCTACCGATGGTAACTGATAGAGATTTTGAGAATTAAGTGCGTATTATTTCAATATTATTAATTATTTGTAGCTTATTATTCGTTGTTTGTGAAATACCTGTTGGTTTGGAGCCGGTGTCAGGTGTTGAGGGTAAAATCACTTTTTACGGT
The DNA here is from genome assembly GCA_965369995.1 of uncultured bacterium. Classification (GTDB taxonomy): domain Bacteria; phylum Fidelibacterota; class Marinisomatia; order Marinisomatales; family JAHJCW01; genus JAHJCW01. The sequence continues at coordinate 2,506 of CBDURO010000068.1, forward strand.
GACTGGCCTGAAGATATAAAAGCTGTTGCCATAATCGCTTTAGACGAATTTGATATTGAAAATCCGGCTGCCAATTTAGTAACATATAGTAGTATGATTGATTCGGGAATGGTAAAATCGGAATATTTTATTCAACTATTACCGGATCAGTATTTTTTAGTGGTTGTTGGTATTACCGTGGAACCCGGATTCTTTGCAGTTAAAATCGATTCGTTTCTTTCTGCGGAAACAATACCGATTAAAATAATTGACAACGATCTCCAGGTTATGAAAACTCAAATAAATATAAAATATCAAGAAATTACAGTGGTTAATCGGGAGATAGTTTTTTGATTATCAAATCTGCCTTAAAAAAATGCAATATTTTTCTTTTGATATTCGTTATCCCACTTTTCTTATTTGGGCAAGATTATGGAAAGATAACCGGTAATATTTTTGATAGAAAATCCGGTAAACCTTTATACGGGGTAAATATTTTGGTGAAGAATACTTTTATTGGTACAAGCACTGATATATCCGGTGGATTTATAATAGATAATCTTACGAAAGGGAAATACTCTTTATTGATTAGTATGATTGGCTATAAAAAACGAACAATTTCTAATTTGGAAATTTTGAGTGGTAGATCAACGGATATTCAAATAAAACTTGAACAAGATGTACTTGCGTCACCGTCAATTGTTGTTACTGCAACACGAAAAGAGATAGATGTGATGGAATCGCCACTATCAGTTTCAGTTATTGGTCCGCGTCAGATTACTGAAAAAAGTGCCGTCAGTCTTTCAGAGGTATTAACCTATCAACCGGGAGTGAATACAGTAAAGGGACAGCTCAATATCCGAGGTGCTTCGGGTTATACACTTGGGGCAGGCAGCAGGTCTTTATTATTAATTGATGGGATTCCTTTACTAGGAAGTGCGGCTGGTAATATCAGCTGGTCAGTTATTCCAACATCAGAAATTGAACGCGTAGAAATAGTAAAATCAGGCGGATCAGCAATGTATGGTTCCAGTGCTATGGGAGGTGTGCTAAATATTATTACTCGTAATGCACCTATCGAACCGGAAACACGATTTAGATTAAAGGCAGGAGTGTACACTCAACCTAAATATGAGCAATGGGAATGGCGTGATAAGCTCGGTATTTTCAATACTTTAGAAATATCACACGCAAGACATATTGGTAAGCATGGAATGTGGTTTCGCTTACAACGTGATTATACTGATGGATATACACGATTGGGGTGGAATGAATCATATAGCCTGACTTCTAAGATAAAACTGAATTTTGGTACTAGATTTAATGGATCGGTTTACGGAAATTATTATATAAGTAAAAATGGTTTGGCTTCGCAGTGGAAAAGCGCTGCTGATCCTTTTGAAGCTCCAATTGGCGATGAAAATGACAAAGCTAGCGGTTATAAATTCAATTTAAACGGATTCCTCAATTTTATTTATTCACCTAAAACTGTGATGAAATTGAAACTGGGATATTTTGATATCGAATGGCAGAATGATGGTCGTACTAATAAAGACTATTCACATGAAACAAAAGGATATGGTGAGTATCAAATTAGTAAAAATTGGACAAATAAATTGAGCACAATTGGTGGAATTACAACCCAATATGCAAAAATTGATGCTGAAATATTCGGAAAACATCATAGCAATTCTTATGCAGCATATTTTTTAACACAAGGGAATTTGATAAATAATTTTACGCTTTCTCTCGGAAGTAGATGGGAAGGATATTGGGTAGATAATGATTTATTAGATCAAACGATCGCGCCACAAATTGCCCTTAATTGGAATAAAAATGGAGTTATAGCATTTCGAACATCTTACGGTAAGGGATTCCGAGTTCCAACTATTGCCGAATTGTTTTCAAGTTCACAATTGAATATTTTTAAAGTTGAACCAAATCCGGATTTAATCGCTGAAACAAGCGATGCCTTTGAAATTGGAAGCTCAATAATATTAGGTAATTATAAGATATTCTCACTTATAAAACTAGATGCAGCAATATTTTCAAACCGCTACAAAAATTTGATTGAACCACTACCGGATAATGATGGAATAATACATTTTGAAAATATTACAGATGCCAAAATCAATGGTGCAGAGATTGGTGTTAATATGGGTATATTAAGTAATAATCTAATTTTTTCTACCGCTTATACATGGCTGGACCCTGTAGCTATTGACAAATCTGGCAATGTGATAGATACACTTTCCTATAGGTTTCGACATAATTGGGTTTCTACTATTTCCGGTTATTGGAAGCAATTATCTGTGACTATAGAATATAGATATGCTAGTAGGATTGGTAGTGTTCAACTATTCGATGAGAAGCCACTTACTGGTTCCGATATTCGCGTTCCAATTCATTTGTGGAATGTAGGAATCGGATATAATTGGAAAGAATGGGAAACTAGATTAAGGATCGAAAATTTATTCCAATATTACTATGTTGAACTTGAACGAAATATGGGTGAAGAAAGGAAAATTTCAATTAATATCAGTAAAATCTTTTAACTTTTATTATACATAACATCACACAATTTATTCTGTGGAAGGTAGGAAAATTCAACGATTGGATAGTAATGATATCTTTTCGAAAGCAAATTTAAATCTTGCTGGTTATCACGAAATTGAATGGTATAGCAAAAATCAAGATTGTATTCCAGTTGGCAATGGAAATTATTTCTATCAAATTAAGGTAAAGAATAATAAAACTGTACTTGAAAGAACTGGCAAAATACTTAAAGTAAATTAGTTATCGAAAAACCGAATCATGACACGGAATAGACAAGGTATCCAGTTATTGAGATTGAAAAAGCCAACT
>CBDURO010000069.1:0-5323 GCA_965369995.1 uncultured bacterium
GCGGATATATTTTCTTTCTGTAAATAAGATTTCCAAAGGTCAGATGAATATGCTATTACTGTTCTGACCTTATCTGTAGGAAAAGAACGAAATGCTTCAAGTATTGAGAGATTATATTGAAAAGTACCGCCAGTAATAACTGCATCCAGATATAAGCCTATTTTCTTCATATCCGTTCGCAGATAAATGTTACATACCAACTGTCAAAACCGGGTTCGTTTCCGGTCAACCATTCTTCTGAGTGTAGAAGTTTTAAGTTGTTCATTTTTAATAATAATTCTATTTCCGGATTAAACAGGTAACGCATTACATGAGTTTCTTTGATACCCTCGGATTTTCCGGTTTGTTTATTAGTGATTTTAATATCAAAATGAATATCAACCTGATTTTTTGTGGGATGGTTATGGGGAATCGCTTGGCGATTAATAATTATTTTATCATTTTCAAACTTTTTATTACGTTTGTAAGGCTTGTCTGATATAACCGCCGGTCCATACCAGCAATCAAAAATAAAGACTCCCCCCGGTTTTAGATGTTTGGCAACTGTATCAAATGATTGATGAAGGTCATGATTAGTAACCTGATAACTAATAACATGAAATAATGATAATGCAACATCAAATGATTTATCAATGGCATAGGTACGAATATCACCAATATTAAAATTTATTGAATTAGTAATAAAATTTGGTAGCGTCTTTAGTCTTTCCCGAGCTATATCAATCATGTTTTGGCTTTGATCAATTCCTGTGACATAATAACCCTTTTCGGCGAGATTAATAGCATGCAATCCTGTCCCACATCCTAACTCAAGCAAATATTTTGCGTTGGGAGCGAATTTGTTGAGTAAAGAAATAATATAATCTACTTCTTGCTTATAATCTTTTTGTTGATTTATTAAGTCGTAGTATTGAGCGTAATCTGAAAATACTTTCAATCAAATAATTCCAATAATATCTCGGAAACGAAATCGATTTGATCATCAGTTATAGCTAAACCACTTGGAATGTAAAAACCATTCCGTGCTATATTTTCTGCATTTGGGTGTGATTCATTTTGGAACAATCCCATTTTATGGAATACAGGTTGCTCATGCATCGGCCAAAAGAATGGACGGGTCCCAATGTTTTTGGTTTTCAATATATCCATTACACTAACCGCATCAGGATATTTTTCATCTATTGAAACAATACCAAATACCCAAAATATATTTTTCGCATAGTCTGTTTTTAATTGTGGCAATTGCGCAGTAGATAAGTCATTCAAATTATTCAAATAACGCATGCCGATTTCTCTTTTACGAATAATGGATTTATCAAGTTGTTCTAATTGAGCTAAACCAACAGCCGCTTGGATATTACTTAGTCTGAAGTTCCAACCAAGTTCTTCGTGCATAAACCTCTGTTGTGGTTGAAAACATAAATTACGTAACGACTTACATTTTTCGGCTAGTTCTTCATTGTCAGTTACAACCATCCCACCTTCGCCTGTTGTAACATGTTTGTTTGGATAAAAACTAAATATACTTATATCACCAAAGCTGCCACATGGTTTATTATAATAAGTTTGCCCAATAACTTCAGCTGCATCCTCGATAATAAATAAGTTATATTTTTCCGCTAATTGTAAGATTGGATTCATATCAACTGGTAAACCATAAATATGAACAACCATTATTGCTTTAGTTTTTTTTGTAATCTTTGCCTCAATTTGTTCAACGTTTACATTCCAAGTATTTTTTTCGACATCGATTAAAACCGGTATTGCACCTGCTCTAACAATCGCTGAGGCACAAGAAATGATTGTGAATGTTGGCAGAATAACCTCATCCCTAGGACCGATTCCTAAAGCAGTAACTGCCACATCAAGAGCTACTGAGCCATTACAAACACTAATTCCATATTTACGGTTAACTGTCTTAGCAAATTCAGTTTCAAACTTTTTAACAAAAGGACCTTCAGAAGAAATCCATCCTGTATCTATACATTCTTCTAAATATTTTTTTTCGTTACCGATGAACAACGGTTCATTTACTGGTATAAAATCGGACATGGAAATTATTTTATTTTTAATTCTTTTGACTCTATTCCGGTAAATCTTGTTTTATCGGATTCACCAACGTATGGACCCTGTTTTATTTCGAACATTTCAAGATCCTCAAGTATTTCAAAACCATGACCGCCATTAATTAATAATATTACATCATGTTGTGAAAGGATATGGCTCTCTAAATATTTTTGTTTCATATCGTAAAAATCTACTCGGATTTTCCCCGATTTAATAAATAGAACCTCTTGGGTATACTCAACTTGTCTTGGAACGCGATTATGTACATGCGGAATAATTGTCTTTCCCTTGGGATGTTTCATGTATGCTAATTGTTGTGAAAAATCATCGGGCGTAAAAAAATGTATACCCGGTTCATCAAATTTATTTGATACTATAATTGCGAGGAGGCTATCTCCATCATATATTTTCTTTATCATTTTTCCCTTGAAAATAATTGTATTATCTTTGTGAAATATATTGGTTTAATTCTTAAGTAGCTAAATAATTGTAAAATATATTTTTTTAAAATTTTATTTGGTATCTGTTTTAAAATCGTACGACCTAATTTATTTTTATTATTATTCAAAGCTACTACCGAATTAATTATCAAGTGGTTAGTCAATACTTCGTCTCCACATACTTCTTTAATTTCATCCTGATACTTATTAATTATGTATTGGTATCCCTGTACAGATTTATCTGAATTTTTCGAGATGGTGTTTTTGTGAATATTGTAAATAAATAATGGTTCCTGAATATGAATGAATCTACAGTGTTTTGCTAATCGAATTGCTGTATCCCATTCATGATAAGATGGTGTATGTTCATCAAGATAGTTAATTTTTTCTAATGCTTGTTTTGAAGTTAAAATAGATGGAAATAATGTACCTGATTTAGATAATAATTTTTTATAAACATTTGCTCCATCAATTCTATCTAATTGCCAATGTTTTTTCCCCTCTGAATTAATATTTTTAATATAACAATCTCCATGTACAACCGTCCATTGATCATAGTTGAATATTTTAAGTGCAGATATTTGCTTTTCAATTTTATTTGGTAACCATTCATCATCTGAATCTAAAAAGGCTATCCATTCTGATTTTGCGGTTTTTATACCGATATTTCTTGCAGTTTGAGCACCGGATTGTTTTTCAGTTTTGAGAATACTTATATTATCTTTGAATTTATTAAGTTGTTTAATTGTATCGTCGGTAGAGTGGTCATCTACAATTATAATTTCATTCACAGGGTATGATTGAGCCAAGACTGACTCAACACACGGAACTATTGTGTTTGCACGGTTATAAGCAGGAATTACTACAGATACAGTGGGTTTTATGTCGTTTGTCATATATCACTTTAAAAGAAGTTTTATCCCACCATAAATTTGACCGAATTTTATGATGGTAGGTTGTAATAAATCTATTAGCCAATTTTGCCACTTGTAATTTTTATTCATTAATTTTGGTGTGTACTTAAAAATATTCACAAAAAACAATTTAATTGATCTAAAAAAGTATATTATAATTTTTTTTAAAGATACGTGTTCTTCATACGATAACCAGGCACCACAACCGCTGGCGAAGCCACTTTTAATAAACCACCGGAGAGATAATTTATAACGATTAACAAGATGATATATCATCCAATTGGGATCGTAACCGATTTTCATACCGGATTTTCTCATACGAATTTGTAAGAGAGTTTCTTCGCCATAAGCGATTTGATTACCGCTCATCCCGAGATTCGTAGGAAAACCTCCAAATTTCTTTAGTGTGGATTTTTTAATTGCCATTATTCCACCGCTAATAAAATCTTTATTGAGAGTATTGAATTCAGACAGTTTTCCTTTATTGGATGCATATCTGTCGAGGAACCACTTTGGTTTACCATATTTATACCAAGGTAGGTAAACTCCACCAAAACATTGGAATTTAGAGTTATTTATGTTATTTATTGCTTTTTTAACAAAATCATTTGGTACTTTTGCATCATCATCAAGATAAACGATCCAATCAGTAGTTGTTTTTTCCATGCCAATATTTTTAGCATATCCCAAACCTTGTTTGGGCTCATTGATTACTGATAAATTTTCATATTGTTTAGCAAAACTTTCTAAGAGTTCCTGAGTGTTATCAATTGAATTGTTATTTACAATAAGTACATGATAGCGATTCTTTTCTACATTTTGTTGAAAGATAGTAGGAATTGTTTCAGGTAACAGATACCCGCGATTAAATGTGCATATAACAATTGTTAATTTAGGATTCAATTTATTTTTTTAACAATATACTAAACTGTATATAAGTAATTTTGGAAAACGACATGCTAAATATAAGTTTTCTATTATTGCCTTAAAAATATTAGCAGAGAATTGCCAATTTGCTAATTTGTAAAGTTTTTGGAAGGCGTCAACATCAACTATTTTTTTCTCTTCTCTTGAAAGATCTGTTTTTGAAATGTAGGTATTATATAATGCCTTAATCAAGGACGATGCCCTCACTAATAAATCACTTTCTAATTCTGGTTGATTATTCTCAGTAATAGAACGAATGACTTTCACTAATTTTAGGTCAATCGAAGAATCATTTAGTAAAAGCTGCATATTTTTCTTCATTATTTGTAAAGTACAATTACGGGTTTCTCGGGGTACAGTATGTGAAACTTGTCCACTCCATACACGAAACTGCTGTAGAACTTTAGGTAAGTTAGCCACACTAGCAATAGTATTAACCCGTGACCAAAGATCATAATCTTCAGCCTGGCGTGTTTGATAGAATCCAACTTGTTCAATAATATCCTTTCTCATCATTACTGAAGAAGAAATAAAACTAACATCAAATATTAAACTCCAACCTAGAGATCCTTGAGATATATTAGTCTTCTCAATTTCATGGATCTTTCCGTTATTGTCGATAATGTGAATCCAAGAGCCTAGAATACCTATATCGGGATTCTTTTCCATAAATTCAACTTGTTCTTTGAAACGATGGGGAAGAGCGATATCATCTGCATCCATTCTTGCTATATATTTACCCCTGGCATTTTGACAAGCGGTGTTAGCAGCGGCAGTTTGTTTTTGATTTACTGCATGTGTAATAACTTTTATCCGATTATCTCTCATAGCAAATTCTTTTAAAATTTGTGGTGTATTATCAGTAGAAGCATCATCAACAATTATGAATTCAAAATTGTCATAAGTTTGAGACAATACACTTTCAATACATTCGGTTAAATGTTCATCTCCGTTATAAACGGGTAAAATTACACT
>CBDURO010000070.1:0-4969 GCA_965369995.1 uncultured bacterium
TTCTCCTTGACTTGCATGTGTTAAGCACGCCGCCAGCGTTCGTCCTGAGCCAGGATCAAACTCTCCATTGTAGGTTTATATTATTATGTCGAGTGTTGATTTAATTGACTTCATTAGACCCACGCATACCAAATTTTCAAATAACAATTTTTGCTCCAGTATGAAGCCAAGAAAGTTAATTCGCTCCTTTAATGGATGTCAATACTTATTCAATATATTGTAAAAAACTTTTTATAAATATTATCATATAATTATATTATATTAAATTTTGCGTCAAATCTAATAAAGATAGTTATCTATCAAAAGAAATTCAGGAGATTATTTAAAATGAATAAATTAGTAATAATTTTATTTTTTACTCTTATACTCGGTATTATCGGTTGCGCCGGAAGTTGCAATACTACTAATAAATTAAGTGGTACACTGTATGTGGCAGGTAATGAACCTTTTACATATTTAGCACTGGATTCTAAAGATGGAACTATATATAAAATAGAGTGTGCAGATTCACTCAAAAAAGATTTATGGCAACTGCAAGGGGAAACTGTAAACCTATATTATAATGAAATTAATAAATATGATAGATTAAATATTGCTGTCGTAAACGGATATTCTGTTAAAGATTTAGAAAATAAAGGAAAATGATTATGAAACGTGCATTGTTACTTGTCTCGATAATTTTTATTATTCAATCTACTATTTTTCCGCAAGAAGTAAAAACTTTAGCAAAAGAAACATTTACTCCGGAGACTATTCAAGAGGAATCGTACCCAATACCCGGCTCACATTTATTACGTGAGAAAGAACAAAAAATCCTAGAATATTTCAAACAACATCCGGAAGCAAATAGGTTAGCAAGACCTCGTTCAACTGCTTGGACTTTTGAGGTTGATAGCACTTATGCTTGGTGGGCAGATTCGCTAATTGAAGGTGCAGGACAATATCAAGTACCTTCTACCTGCCGAGCCAAAGGTACAAATTGTTATATTTTTGTTGAAGATGCGGTATGGGGTACAAACCAAGTAGACCAAGCTGCTGTTGACGCAATAGTAGATGCTTTTGATAATTCAACACCTGCTGACGCTCCCAACAATGATGGTATTTTTAATGTTGATACTCGAGTATTTGGTACTCCTCCAGATGTAGATAATGATCCAAGAATCATTTTACTTATCTTGGATATTCGTGATGGTTATGATGGTTCAGGCGGCTATGTAGCCGGTTATTTTTATTCTGTTAATGAATATCCGGATGGCGATCCCGCTCTTGAAGGAACTCGCAGTAATTATGCTGAAATATTTTATATGGACTGTAACCCCGCAGATTTGATAACTGATAGAACGGATGTATTAAATACAACAGCCCATGAATTCCAACATATGATTCATTGGGCTCATGACACAAACGAATCTACTTTTGTAAATGAAGGGCTTTCTGAAATTGCCTCCTATATTTGTGGTTATGGCTTACGAAGCAGTGGTCGCTACGCGCAAAACACAAATGTAAATTTACTAAGTTGGGGTACTACTGAAGAAATAATTGATGATTATTCCAGAGCTGCCTTATGGACATTATATATGTACGAACAATTCCCGATTGATATAATGAAAGATTTCGTCAATAGGTCTCATCCCGGTTGGGTAAGTTTTAATACAACGATCGGAACTTACGCTCCAAGTCGTAATTTCTTCAGTGTATTTGAAGATTGGTTGTTAGCCAATTATGTAAATGATGCAACAGTAGATAGTAAATATGGTTATGCGTATACTCCAATAATAAAACCAAGCTATGCATATTCACATGTTGGTGTCTTAGACGCAACCCTTACAACTGATACACTTCAACCATTTGGAGCTCATTATATAGAATTTTCCGGTGGCAGTAATTTGGTTGTTACCTTTGCAAACGTTAGTGGAACGATAAGAATCAGAGCTATCAAAAGTGGAAACAACACCGTAGTTGAAAATGTAGATAATAATACTGTTTATACACCAACCGAATATGGAACAATATATAATAAAGTGGTCTTTTTAATTTATAATGCTTCTCCTGCTGACCTTGCATATTATACATATTCTGCTACTGGTATCCCCGTAGCCGGCTCAATGGAATTAGCTTATGAAGACGGAGAACCGGAGGGATACCTAAAATTTGAACCCGGTGATAGCAGCGCCGTTTATTTTTCCGGTATAGTAGGTGCAAAATTAGATAGCATACGTGTAGCATTCAGAAGAAATGGTAGAATAATAATGGATATCAGCGAACCCGGTCAGGCATTTTACCGCGGAAATACTATATATGAACCGGTTCAAATAAATTCGCAAGACTCTACGGCATCGGTCAGTCCGTATCCTACTCCCTACGATAATTGGTATACTGTAGATCTAACCGGTGAAAATATTGATGCCGGCAATGACTTTATTGTTTCATTCTTAATCGGTAGTAATCCTGCAGAACCAGGTATTATGGTAAGTAAGGAACCAGACACAAATATTAATAATAGTCGTACATATGTCCTTGCCGATGACCAATGGTGGAATTATGGATATGATGATAATGGTGATGATACTTTAGATGGCTATTGGAATTATCTCATCCGTGCCTATGTAAGTATTGGTGGAACAACTGTAGCTATTAATCAAGACGGAATTGTTACAATTCCTAATGAATTTAGTCTGGGGCTAAATTACCCAAATCCATTTAATCCAAGTACAACATTTAGATTTACCACTCCAGAAGATGGATTAGTCAAATTTACAGTTCATGACTTACTAGGACGGGTGGTTTACTCAGAAAACAGAAATCTGTTGGCCGGTAATTATTCATTTACTTGGGATGGACAGAATCAATTAGATCAACAGGCTGTCAGTGGAGTTTACTTCTTACGGATGGAAGCTGAAGGATTCATTCAAACTCGTAAGATGTTAATGATGAAATAGTATTTATCTGAATAATAAAAAAGCCCCGCAAAAAGCGGGGCTTTTTTATATTTAAAACTATGGTCGTGAAGGCAATATTTTATCTATAATTCCATATTTAACTGCTTCCTCGGAACTCATAAAAAAATTACGATCTGCATCTTTTTCAATTTGTTTCAATGTTTTATTTGTGTTATCAGCTAAAATTTTATTAATAGTTTGTTTTAAATATAATATTTCATCTGCTTGAATTTTAATGTCACTTGCTTGACCTTCTACGCCGCCAAGCGGTTGATGAATCATTATACGCGCATTTGGTAAAGCTGAACGTTTACCTTTTTTACCACCGGCAAGTAAAAATGCGCCCATGCTTGAAGCTTGTCCGATACAAATTGTAGCAACATCAGGTTTAATATATTGAATTGTATCATATATACCGAGCCCGGCTGAGACAAATCCACCGGGAGAATTGATATAAAGGAAAATATCTTTTTCAGGATCTTCCGCATCTAAAAATAATAATTGAGCTACAATTAAAGACGACACATGATCATCAATTGGCGTACTTAAGAAGATGATCCGGTCTCTAAGCAAACGTGAATAAATATCATACGAGCGTTCATGTCGTCCGCTTTGCTCAACTACCATTGGTATCAATTGAGATATTGTATTGCTCATAACTCTCTCCTAATTATTTCCTTTGCGCAGGTCTTTAGTATATACTTTTACTTCTTTAACCTTTACAAAATTCATGAGATGATCGATAATTTTTTTCTCCATTAAATCATCTTCAATTCGGGTGCGATTACTCGGTTTTTTGTAGAATTTTTCAATTTCCTTCGCCTGTTTGGGCGTTTCCTCTTTCAAGCGCTCAATTTCCACCTTTACTTCATCTGCCGAAATTTTAAAATCTTGATCTTTAATTATCGCTTTACGAATTGAATACCATTTTAAGTTACGTTCAGATAAAGGTCGATAAGTCTCACGCACTTTATCTTCTTCTATTTTAGCACCATGATTGCTTGCTTTTACATCTTCAATAATATGATCCAGATAAGATTCTACCATAGACGGAGAAAATTCCGGTTTTATTTCGTTGATGAGAGCATCGGAAATATTTCTATCAAATTGTTCATTAGCACGTTGCCGGTAACTTTTTTCTATTTGTTTTTTAACACCATTTTTCCAACTTTCAACATCTTTTGCATCAGGATCCATCTGTTTGACAAAATCCATATTGATTTCAGGCAATACTTCTTCTTCTACATTTATAACACTAATTTCGTAGGGAACTTCTTTTTGTTCTTCACCTTCGGGAATCATTATTTGTACTTTTCCATCTGGTTTTACACCGATGAGCTTCTTTTGATTATCACCTGTAAAAATACCATCACCGATTTTGATGTAGCGCTTTTCCAGCTTTTCTCCGATTATCGGTATACCGGATTCATCAGTCTTTTGCAAATCAGCTAAAATAAAATTACCTTCCTTAGCACCATCTTCAACTGTGCGCATTTCGGCACGTGAGCGGCGCATATCATCAATCGTGAGGTTAACATCTTCCTTATCAGTTTTATATATCACTTTTTCCACTTTAATGCTGTTCTTTTTTAATTCAGGGAATTTAACATTAACCTCAACTTCAAAAACCGCAGTAAAATTAAAATGCTCGTTACGATGGAAATGTATATCTTTTATCTCAGCTTTATTAACCGGAATTATATTTTTTTCGCGCAGTGCTTCTAAATAATATTTTTGTACATTATCATCAACAAATTGAGATTCAATCAGTGGTAAAAACTGTTTTATTAATACCGGTTTTGGAATTTTACCCGGTCGAAAGCCGGGCATTTTTATTTGCTTACCAAATTTGCCGATAAACTTGTTAAAATCATCTGATAATTCATTCCATTCCAGACCGACAGTCATTTCCTGAGTATATGAATTAATTTCCTTTAAATTAATATTCATTAATGTTCCTAATTACTAATTAAATCTACCTATAATCTAATTTCTATTCAAATCTATGTGTGTTTTAAAATTAAAAAAAT
>CBDURO010000071.1:0-4932 GCA_965369995.1 uncultured bacterium
TGTGCTTGTTCCAAAATATAATCACGAACATCATCAACTGTTATATCTGTATTTCCACTTTCATCAATAACAGCTTTCATATTCACATCAACCATCAAATACGAAGAAAAATTTTGTCGAAGAGTATTCCAGTCCCACTCTGAAACATTATTATCAATATAATCATTTAAATCATCGTCAATGAAATCCTCAATGAATTCCATAACTGTCTCCTTCATGTTCTCACCGTGCAAAGATTGGTTACGCATAGCGTAAACAACTTGTCGCTGCTGATTCATGACATCATCATATTCCAATAAATGTTTTCGAATACCATAATTTCGGGTTTCAACTTTCTTTTGTGAATTACTAATTGCTCGAGTTACCATACCTGCCGTTATAACTTCACCTTCGGCGACTCCCATACGATCCATAATTGCAGCAACTCTATCGCTTCCAAATAAGCGCATTAAATCATCTTCGAGTGATAAATAAAATCGTGAAGAACCGGGATCACCTTGTCGACCAGATCGACCTCGTAGCTGCAAATCAATTCGCCGCGATTCGTGGCGTTCAGTTCCAATTATATGCAATCCACCTAAATCAACCACTCCTTTTCCAAGTTTAATATCGGTACCACGTCCTGCCATATTAGTCGCAATGGTAACTGCGCCAAGTTGACCGGCTCGTTGTACAATTTCTGCTTCACTTTTATGCTGTTTAGCATTAAGAACATTATGTGGTATACCACGTCTTTTCAGCATTCGAGATAACAATTCTGAGACGTCAACGGTAATTGTACCTACCAAAGTAGGCAGACCTCTTTTATGACAATCCGCAATCTCATCAATTACAGAATTATATTTCTCACGTTTGGTTTTATATATTAAGTCCTGATGGTCAATACGGATTATATCAACATTGGTTGGGATTACTGTTACATCAAGATTATAAATTGATCCTAACTCCTCCGCCTCAGTTTCAGCAGTTCCTGTCATTCCTGATAATCTATCATATAAGCGGAAATAATTCTGAATTGTGATTGTGGCTAAAGTCTGAGTTTCACGTTCAATAGTAACATTTTCCTTGGCCTCTAAAGCCTGATGTAATCCCTCGCTGTAGCGTCGTCCTGGTAAAATACGTCCGGTAAATTCATCAACAATCAATACTTTTCTGTTTTGCACAACATATTCAACATCCTTTTCATACATTGAATAGGCTCGTAACAACTGATTAAAATTATGTATTTTACCGCTTCGTTCAGCATGGAGTTGATGCACCTTTTCTACCTCACGAGCTCGCTCAATTGATGATAACCCAGTTTTATTATCTATATCATTTAATAGTTCACCTAAATCCGGGATTATAAATGTTTCAGGATTATCCGGTGAAAGTGTTATGCGTCCTTTATCGGTGATATCTAACACATGAGATTTTTCGTCTACGCTAAAATATAAATCATCATCAACTTCATGAAGCTTTTTATCCCGTAAAAAATTAGATTCGATACTCCGCATCAGTTTTATCATTCCGGGTTCTTGGAATAATTTCATCAAGCGGGGATGTTTTGGCATACCACGATTCGCCTGTAGAATTTTTAAACCAGCTTCATCATCATTACCATCCTTTAACAAATTTTCGGCTTCGCGAACCAATTCAGAAACAAGAGTATGTTGCTTACGATAAAGCATTTGGACAGCCGGTTTTAGGTCCTTATAAGAACTATCAACGGGCGCATCAACTGAACCGGAAATAATTAATGGAGTTCGTGCTTCATCAATTAAAACACTATCGACCTCATCAACAATTGCAAACGCATGTCCGCGTTGTCCCTGATCCTCAGGTGCCAAAGACATATTATCACGTAAATAGTCAAAACCAAATTCATTATTTGTACCGTAGGTGATATCACAATTATACGCTGCACGACGTTGAGTATTATCCATTGTGTTTAATATATGACCTACTGATAATCCCAATCGTTTATAGATTTCTCCCATCCATTCAGAATCACGTTGCGCCAAATAATCGTTTACAGTAATTAGATGCGTTCCTCTACCGGTTAGAGCGTACAAATACATTGGCATTGTGGCTACAAGCGTTTTACCCTCCCCCGTTTTCATTTCCGCTACTTTGCCGTAATATAGAATTATTGCGCCAATTAATTGCACATCGTACGGGTCCATTTCCCACTTAGTTTCTTGTCCTACAACTCGCCAAGATTGACCAATCAAACGACAGCAAGTTTCCTTTACCATAGCAAAAGCTTCGGGTAAAAGTTCGTCTAACTTTTTTTGTTCTGCGTTCAGGATTTGCTTTTTTGCCTCCTTTTTATCAATTCTTTTACCGGATAATTCTTGTTCGACTTTTTCGCGTACGGTGGTTACTTCGGAACGCATTTCATTGGTACGTTGAATAAGGTCTTCATCCGACTTGCTTTTTAGAGACTCTGCAATCTGTTTTATCTCTTTAACAATAGGCCAAAGTGACTTTATTTCACGATCTGATTTTGTACCAAATGCTTTAGTTAATAAACTCATAATAAATTTAATATTTAAGACCTAAAATTTAATGATTCACAACGAATAAAACGAAATAAACGAAAAAATTAAAACGTGATTATTTACTGTAGCGTAGCGGAAGTCCCGATGAAGTATGAATCGGGGAAACGTGAATTGCTACTGTCACCATCATCCATCAACCACCTGCCTCCGTAGCTTCAGCGTAGGAAGATCAACCATCTTCCATCTTTTCCTGTTCCTTATAAATCGTATCTAATATACCATTTACAAAAGCTGAACTATCACTTGTACTATATTGCTGTGCTATTTCAATAGCTTCTGCTATCGTTACTTTTGGAGGAACATCATCTATGTAAAATAATTCAGCAGTTGCTAATTGTAATATTAATTGGTCCAATAATGCTACTCTAGACCATTCCCAATTTTCAAGATATTTGGATATTGTTTCCACAATGAATTTTTTATTTTCAATTGTTTTTAAAAATAGATTATTGACATACTGTTTAATATCATCATCAAAATCGTACCTACTTTGAATATCATCTAATATCTTTGCTTCATTCTCATGTGAGATATGCACGGAATACAATGCTTGAAACACTGCTTCCCTGCCATAATGTCTAGGATGTCTTCTATTAGTCATTATAACTAATAAATTGGATAGATCCATCCAAATGGATCTTGAATTTCCTCTCTTTGAATACCCAATAATATCTTTCTTATTTTCTTTGTGATCGATCCAATTTTATTATGATTAATTGTAGTAGATGTATTATTTGTTGTGATTTTTCCTACAGGAGTAACTACTACGGCTGTCCCACTGCAAAAAACCTCATCTGCTTTAAGAAAATCTTTAATTGAAATACTGCGTTCTCGTACTTCCATAAGTAACAATTCCCGAGCGATGACTAAAACCGAATCACGTGTAATACCAGGCAGAATAGAACCATCTATAGAGGGTGTCATCAATACATTATCTTTAATGGCAAATAAATTTGCTGAACCGACTTCTTCAATATATTTTTCATTTGCTGCGTTAAGATAAATTGCATCATCAAATCCTACTTTTTTTACCATTTTCTGTGGGAATAACGATGCGGCATAATTACCAATAACTTTATGACCACCGGTTCCTTTTGGCGCTGCTCTATGAAATTGATTTGTAATTCGCAGATTTAGACATTTAACTCCTGATTTAAAATATGGTCCTACCGGAGAAACATAAACTAAAAATGTATAAGAAGGCGAAGGGGCTACTCCTAAAATAGGACCGGTTCCCCAAATCACAGGTCTAAGATATAAACTTCCTTTTCCTTGTGGTGGTACATAATCAATATTATCCCGGACTACTTTTTCAACAGCATCCATAAACATTTCTTTTGTAACAGGTGGAATGCAAACTCGTTCCGCAGAAGTCGCAGCACGTAGAGCATTTTTTTCAGGACGGAATAAAACAACTCTATTTTTCACAGACCGATAGGCTTTCATACCCTCAAATACACCTTGACCATAATTTAAAACTCCGGCAGCCGGAGATAAACTTATATTACCATATGGAACGAGTTTACCTTCATCCCATTCACAATCTAAATCACAATGCGCTACGTACATTGATCTAGCCGGTGTAAGACTAAAGGTGAGTTCATCCCAATTAATATTTTGTAAATGTTTTTCTTTTGCTACCATTTTATCCCTCCAAAATTGATCTTGCGATAACGACTTCTTGTATTTCAGAAGTTCCTTCATAAATTTGTGTTATTTTTGCATCACGCATTAATCTTTCTACGCCATATTCTTGCATATAGCCATAACCACCATGAATTTGTACGCATTCACGAGCAGCATCTACCGCTGTTTGCGATGCAAATGATTTAGCCATCGCAGCTTCTTTAGCGTAAGATTTATGTTCATCTTTTAATATTGCTGCGCGTAAAATTAAAAGACGCGATGCTTCTATATTTGTAGCCATAATTGCTATTTTAGATTGTATAGCACCAAATGATGATATTGTTCTACCAAACTGTTTGCGTTCTTTGGCATAAGCAACGCTCTTATCCAAAGCGGCTTGCGCAATTCCCAAAGCTTGTGACGCTATGCCAATCCGTCCGCCGTTCAGCGTTTTCATCGCAATACGAAATCCCTGCCAGGGTTCATTTACCATATTTTCAGCCGGTACCCGGCAATTATCGAAGTATATTTCACAGGTTTCCGAACCTCGTATTCCCAACTTATTTTCCTTTCTTCCTCTGGAAAAACCTTGCATTCCACCTTCAATAATAAAACACGATATCCCCTTATAACCGATGCCCTTGGTAGTAGGAATCATTACCATAATGATATCGCTCGTCAAACCGTTTGTTACCCAATTTTTTGTACCATTCAGAATATAACTGTCACCATCTTTTTCAGCAAATGTTGTCATATTACTTGC
>CBDURO010000072.1:0-4929 GCA_965369995.1 uncultured bacterium
CCAATTCCACCACCGATTAAAATAGGATAAAATGTATCATAATCTACGTTAAAAGTATTACCAATCGGTCCTAATACATCAATATAATCTTTTGATTTTAATTTAGTTAATGCTTGTGTAACAGAACCAAATACTTTATAAATAATAAATATTTCATCTTCTTTAACATCGGCAATGCTCATTGGACGTCTGATTGGATGTTCCCAATTATCATCGGCTAAAACCGAAACGAATTGTCCGGCACCTTTATAAGCATTTGCGATTTCTGCTGACGCGAAAACCATTTGCCAAATACCTTCGGCAATTTGCGTATTTTCAATTATCTCAGATTTCTCAATTATCATTATTCGATTGTTGTACCGGTCATTTCAACTTTACTCGCAGTTAGATATTTTAGACGATCTTTTGCAATCTTGGCTTGCTCACTTGCCGGAAATCTAACGGTAATCTGATAATAATACTTATAGGCACTATCAGGAACAAATAATTTATAATTATATTCGTTAGCTATAAATAACAATGCTCTTTTTGCAGTTTCTGAATTTGATAAATCAGCAATATTCTTGTATTCACTAAGCGCCGAATCGCTGTTAGCAGAATATAAACTTTCAGCATTTGATAGCAACGCAAATCCACTTATACCATAATCTTTAAATTGATTATTTAAACGAATATTCTCGGCATATTCCGAATCCGCATAATTCTTAACTATTTTTTCTTCATATTTTGTAGATTGAATTGTATCGCCTATTTGTTCATACAAATAACTGAGCGTATACATCGCTTTTGCGTCCAAATCGGATTTTGGAAAATCATGTATAATTCGATTGAAATAAATAATTGATGTATCAATTTGATTAAAATGGAACGCTTCTAACTCACCCAAGTTGTACAATTCAAGTACAACTTTTACAGTATCAATATTTTGACTTTTATCATCATTAACCAAACTATCTGACAAGCTTGTCATTTTATCAATTTCTTTAAGAAAAGTTTTAGATTTTTGGTACTTATCAAGCTCTTTAATCCTTATCTTTCCTTGCTGATTAAATATGGATTTTGAAGATTCTCTTTGAATTTGTTTGTAATAATAATCAGCTTTTACAAAATCTCTTTTTCTCAATAAAGATTGTTCACCAAGCAAATAAAAAGATTCGGCAGAAGTTTCAGTTTTGGGATATTTGACCACAATATCTTCTAAGATTAAAACAGCTTCTTCATTATTGTTCTGAGTTAATTTTAATTTTGCTAATTCAAGTTCTAAATCGCCATGAATTGTCGAAAATTCAGGATCAACAATCATAGATTGTATTTCTTTTGATGCTTTTTTCAAGTCATTCAAATCTCGGTATCTTTGAACGATCTTCAAATTGGCTTCCATTACGCGTTCATTCGAAAATGAATATTTAATAACATTTTTATAATAATCGATTGCTAGCTCATAATTTTGAATTTCGTATGCTAATTCAGCTAAACGATAATAAATGTTTCCCTTATCCTTTCGATTTTTTGTTAATTCGGCTGCTTGTTCCAAAGCTGATACAGCTACAGAATCCTGCTTTAATTCTAAAAATATTTCCGCTTGCGATTGGTAAATATGTGCCAATAATTTTTTTTCATTTGTTATAGATATGATTTGATTTAAATCTTCTAATGCAGGTTGCGGTTTCCCCGATTTCCACTTATTTAGAGCTAACCAATATTCAGATAAAATTTTATAATCGTCAGAATTTGTAGATAATAATGTATTGAAAGTCAACTCCGATAAATCATATTCTCTTCTATAAAAATGAGATTTTCCTTTAAGGAATAATGCATCATCTAAGTATTTACTATCCGGATGATTATTAATTACGATATCTGATTTTTCTATAACTTTCTTATATTTATCGGTTATATTATTACCCAGGAACTCACCTTCTTTTTTTGCTCGCATCTTTTCCGCTTCGGAGAAAAACAATTTTGCATTGTAGAAAGTATTAAAATAAACACAGCCGAAAAACATTGTTGACACAATAATTGTAATTAAAACATTAATGTAACCTTTATTTAAATAATACTTTATCATTTAATATTTACTATTTACTATTTTCTATTGACAATTTACTATTGAATATTTCTTGCGGTTTTTCGCGAAGCGATAAAAATAGATGTAAGTTTATTGTTTATTTCTATGGTGAGCAAATCTTAATGTTCTCTGTTTAAGCTATTCTTGTATCATATTAAATTCAACAATTGCAAAATCACTCAAATCGTAATACGTAATTAGTCATTATTCAATTGAAAATAGTAAATAAAAAATCATCAATCTTCAGATGTATATCTTTCTGATGTCAAACGTTCATACTCTCTTTCCGGTTCACGCTCAAATGTAGTAATATTCTTAGAGATTTGTCCGCAAACATCATCACGTACACATTTCCCTGCTAATTTAATTGCATTACTGATCGCTTTAGCGTTTGATCTACCATGTGCAATGATGACCATTTTCTCAAATCCCAATAAGGGTGCACCTCCATATTCAGAATAATCTGTTGCCTCCTTTATAAATGCCATTCCTTTACGAAGCATAATGAGCCCTATTTTCCAACTAATTCTCGTTTTAAACGCTAATTTCCCTAACCTGCTTACAGTATTAGCAGCTCCTTCTAAAGTTTTAATAACAATATTTCCAACAAATCCTTCTGTGATAATTACATCAACTATTCCACGTAAAATGTCTTTCCCCTCAATGTTACCAACAAAATTTATAGTGGGTATATTTTTTAATATCCTATATGCTTCCTGCATTTTCTCACCACCTTTTGATGCTTCCTCACCAATATTTAACAATGCAACCTTCGGATTTGGAGTACCTCTAACATCGCTTACATAAGCGGAACCCATAATGGCAAATTGTGCTAATTCTTCAGCATTACATTGAATATTAGCACCCACATCGAGTAATAATGATAGAATATCGTCACGTTTTAACTCATTCATAGTCGGGTAAACTGTTGCAATCGCAGTACGACGTACACCTGTAATGCGTGGAATATATTTAGCAGCTGATAAAACTACTGAACCGGTACTACCGGCGGAAATCAATGTATCTGCTTTTCCTTCACCCACTAGCCGCGCCGCAACAACTATTGATGCATCGGGCTTAGATTCAATACCTTTTTTGGGAGATTCATGCATCGAGATTTCTTCTGTTGCGTTGTAAATCTCAATTGTATCACCATCATATTTATGTTTCCGTAAAGCGTTGGCAAGTTTTTTTTCATGTCCAACTAAAATAATTTTTACCGGATTTGCCTTCGCCGCTTTAATAGCTCCGCGAACAACAACTTTATGTCCATTGTCTCCGCCCATCGCATCTACAGCTATTCTAACCGGATTCATATTAATTTCCTTTGGTAATAATACAAAAAAAATGCAAAACCTACCTGAACTGCTGCAAAACTATTTTATTCAAATGGTTTTACCAAGAATTATTTTACGTTTTTACTTGTTATAAATTATGCTTGAAAATAGTGCGAATATTGTTCTTTGATATCTTGGATAACCCAATCCACGACAGCTAAATCATCTAAAAATCCAATTTCCGGGATGTCATCGGGAATATCATCCTGACCTTTTATAAAGTATTTTAAGGCAAAAATAATTTTTTGCTGCACCAATTCTTCCAAATTTGGTGTACTTTTAAAAATATTATACAAACCATTTATTTCTTGCACTAAAACTAACTGAAATTTATCTAATTTTTTATTTTCAAACAGTTTTGTTATTTTTATGAATGTTTCCATTAAAACGCTATCTTTATCGCTAAGATCAATTTCGTCAATTTCTTTACGATATTTTTGGATATCTTGTTGGGTGAGTTGTAAACCTTTTTTCATATTTTTCCTTTAATTTATGGTTCAATACCTAATAGAACACTTAATAAATCGCTTTCAAGCGTAATTATTGGGAACTCCACAATCCTGCCAATTTCAATTTCATTTTTGTAAAAAACGAATGTTGGAACAAATTCAATATTATTATTCCTTTCCTCGTGTGTAGGACTTCTCTTTTTTCTATCAACATTTACAATCTGTAATTTATTTTGTTCATATTTTATTCCATCCAAAATTTTTAGAAATCGTGGCACTTCTCTCCTACTATCACTACACCAAGTCCCCATAAATATCTGAATATCAATACTATCACTTAATTCTTTAATTTGCTCGAGTATAAATTCATCCGGTTCATACCCAATGTATTTATTATTGTACCATTCGGAAAAATCAGGTAATTCAAAAGCACTTCTATCTGTAACGCCAACTAACATTGGTCTGCCGGTTTTTTCATCAACTGTAACTTTATTTACAACTTCTTTGCAGCCAAATAGCATCAGTAGAGTAGTCATTGTGAAGATTATATTTTTCATACTCATTTCATTCATTGTATTGCGGAGAGGGAGGGATTCGAACCCCCGTCCCGCTAAGCGGGAACCGCATTTCGAGTGCGGCGTTAATTCCATTGTTTACCCTCGATAAACTCCAAATTATTTTTATTTGTATCCCTAATATACGTATCCCTAATCACTTTTTCTGCCCTATTTTCATCTATTAAACCTATAGTTAAATTAGGAAAATCCTGCTCTAATTTCCTCAATCTAAATTTAGTGTATTTCTCAGTAACCTTAACAGAAGTATGTCCTAACTCTTTTGAGACTTGGTATATATCTCTTGTTTTTAAATATCTCATCAACGCAAATGTATCTCTCAGATTGTGAAAATGTAAGTCTCCCCTACCGATTGTAATACAACATTTCTTAAACATTCTACTGTATTTAGTAGTAAAGGTTCTTGGCTTCGCATTTGATTGCAATAACCTATTTTTCATCTCATTAATGGTCTTAATATGAAATGAGTTTAATAATATCTCTCTTGGGATACCTGTCTT
>CBDURO010000073.1:0-4852 GCA_965369995.1 uncultured bacterium
TTTTAGAACACCAGCTTCCCAAGCTGGGTACGAGAGTTTGATTCCCTTCACCCGTTCAATTAATAAATAACAATCACTCCGCGATCTTGCAATTGCGGTATGTATGTATTTAGGGAAACTTCGCTTAATGGATTGTTATATAGTAATACGTAGTCGCCACCACCAATCCCCCAATTATTTATTAAGGGTAGAATAGCAGATATATAATTATTTCCTAAGTTAAGTTCATATAGTTCATGTAATTCTGTAAGAGATGTTATATCAGTAATATTATTATCATTAAGTAATAATTTAGCAATTTTATTTAGATTAGCAAGTGAGTCAATATTGGAAAGACTGCAATTGTTCATTATAAGGTTCTGTAAACTAGTAATATTAGCAATCAAATCAAGATTTACTACCGGTGTATTTGTTAAATACAAAGTTTGCAGGTTGCTAATATCTTTGATATCGGAAAAATCGAATTGATCTAAATTAACTAATTCAAGCGTATTTAAACTGTCGATATTTCCGATTGGTTCGAAATTATCAATCGGATTACCACTAAGAGTTAAGTATCGTAAATTCAATAAATTACTTAATGGTGATATATCTTGTATAAATGTATTATTCAGAAACAAACTGGTAAGTTTTGATAAGTTTGATAGAGCATCGATAGTAAGTAAATAATTATTATTTAATAATAAAGTAGTTAATTCTGTTAAATTTGAAATGGATAATATTTTCTCAATTTTGTTATTGCTAATGGCAAGCTCCGTCAAATTGGAAAAGTATCTTATTGGTTGAATATCATCAATATAATTATTATCTAACTTTAAACTTTTCATATTTCGTAAGTAGAATAAAGGAATAAGATCTGATAACTGATTTTCACCAATATTAAGTGTATCTAAATTTGTACAAAATTCTATTCCATAAATATTGGAGATATTCCGGTTTCGAGCATAAATGTTTGTTATTGACTCTAAATCAGTATTAAGTATTGCTCCTGTAGGTTTATTGAGATGTTCACGAATAACTTCCTCAAAATTATTATCCACAAAATTAATTTTACCCGGATTAGATAATATAGCATCAGAGTATATCTTTACACCCCTAGATTGTAATTGAGGTTTATATATTAAAATAGATTCATCACTTAAAGGATTTTCATATATATAAATAACATCATCGATCCCAATACCTAAGCCTGGGTTATCAACTAATGGTTTTATATCCATTATCAAATTGTTTTGAAGATCTATATGGTTTAATAGTACTAAATCTGATAAGGGTTCGATATTAATTATAAAATTTTCCCTGAGAGTTAAAATAGTCAAACCGGAACAATGTTCGATACCGGTAATATCATCAATATTCCTACCAATTCCGCTTAAACGTTTGATTGTCCACATATCTTGGTTAGTAATATCACGCTCAGGTATTTCTAGTTTTTCACGGATCAACGCTTCAAAATTCTGATCTGGGAAATTTACGACGATTGGTTTAATGTCTTCCTCTGCCGGATTAAGACTACACGATATTATTAACCCGGTGATGAAAACAATCGCAATTGCGGAAATTGTTAGATTAATTTTCATAAAATCTTTATAAAATTTAATAAAATCATAATATCAATTTTAGTGAAGTTACAAGGTGAAAAGCTTTAATAACATATCTATTTTAACATATCGATATTCATTAAATTGCATAATAGAATTGAATTAATAATGAATAAAAAACTTCCATTAATTGCAATAATTGGACGCCCGAATGTAGGGAAATCAACATTTTTTAATAGAATGTTAAAAGCCCGCAAAGCGATTGTTGATGCCCAAGAGGGTATAACTCGTGACCGTATTTACGGTAAAATGGATTGGGAAGGGCATGAAATAAATATTGTAGATACGGGCGGTTTTATACCGAATAATGTTGATATTTTTACCGCTGCGATTCGAAGTCAAATAAAGCAGGCCGTTGAGGAAGCGGATTTAATTTTATTCATTGTTGATGGTCGTGAAGACACAACTTCGAGCGATAGAGAACTTGCGCAAATCACCCATGATACGGGGAAAAAATGTATATTGGTTGTGAATAAATGTGACCATGCCGGTTTTGAAGAAAATATTTATCAATGGTATGAGTTAGGAATTGAAACAGTTATTCCCATTTCCGCATTAACCGGACGTTCAACCGGTGACTTGTTAGAAATAGTAATCGAAAAATTGGATATTACTTATCCGGTTTCAGCGCAAGACGATGAAGATAACATGCGGATTACAATCGTTGGTATGCCGAATGTGGGGAAATCATCATTAACAAATGCTTTACTTCAAAAGGAACAAACAATTGTAACTCCAATTGCCGGGACAACACGCGATTCGATAGATTCGCATTTAGTTTGGTACGGAAAAAATATCACAATTGTTGATACAGCCGGTATGCGCAAATTTGCCAAAGTAACCGATTCAATTGAATATTACAGCAGTGTGAGAGCGCGCCAAGCAACTGCTTCAGCTCACATAGTTCTTGTGTTAATTGATGCGGAAAAAAGGTTTTGTCGTCAAGATAAAACAATTATTGATTATGTTATCAATATGGGTAAGGGACTAGTGTTAATCGTGAACAAGTGGGATTTGATTGAGAAAGATTCGAGTACAATGTCAGAATATAAACGTGAGATTGCCGGAGGTTTTAAAACTTTGAGCCATTATCCATTGATGTTTATATCTGCATTAACTCGCCAACGTGTTTCCAGTGTATTAGACATAGCTTGGAATGTTTACGAAGCTAGAAGGAAACGCATCAATACTAAAGAATTAAATGAATGGCTTGCAAAAACAATTGCGGCACATTCGGTATCAGCTATACAGGGGAAATTGATAAAACTGAAATTTATTACACAAGTTCACGCAGAACCACCGGTTTTTGCAATATTTTGCAACTACCCAAAATTAATTTCAACATCATATCGCCGGTATCTTGAAAATGAACTGTATAAGAAATTTAATCTTTCCGGTGTACCTGTGAAATTATCATTTCGAAATAGTTGAATTATACTATAAATAGCTCAAGTTCAGTGACTTATAAGGAAAAACGTTCGGAATTTATCGGTTTTTCTAAGCCGATAACAAAAATACAAGATATAAATATTAACATTAAAGAGCTGAAATCAAAATATCCCTCTGCTAGACATATTTGTTGGGCTTACCGAGTGTATGTAAATGACAAAATAATTGAAAATTCAAGTGATGCGGGAGAGCCATTGGGGAGTGCGGGATTACCAATTTTGAATGTTATAAAACATCATAATATTGTGAATTGCGGTATTTTTGTCGTCCGATTTTTTGGTGGCGTGAAACTCGGCAAACAGGGGTTAATAAATGCGTACAAAACCACGGCAGAATTAGTCATCGCTAAAAGCGCTCTATTTAAATGGTTGCCAAAATCACAATTTCAAATTATTTCATTGGTAAAGTATTTTGGCAAAATTGCTTATATTGTGCAACAGAATGACGGGAAAATTATCAATGATCAAACAACGAATAAATTAAACTTATTGATTGAATTGCCGGTTGAAAAGTATAATGATTTCAAAACTGAATTTGATGAGATCACACAAAATTCGGGGATAATAAAAAAGCAGAGTGAGCATGACCAAACCAAGGAGGTAAGAAAATGACAATAGTAGGGAGTAGTATACTATTGAGGATCTTTGCTCACTCCGCTTATGAATTTACGCCACTATTTGAAAAAAGTTTCATTGAAATGGAGAAAAAATGTTGAATGAAAAGAAATCCCGATTTTTATCGGGTAAAAAAATATTTATGATTACTTTACTGATAATTTTAGCTACTGGTTGTGATAATTCTGCTGATACGATAACAATAGGATTTTGGAATGTCGAGAACCTTTTTGATTTAGAAGATGATCCCATTAAAAATGATGATGAATTTTCATTAGGTGGTGATAAAATGATTACACAAGAAATTTTGGATATGAAGCTCGATCACATGACGGAAGTAATCTTCGACTTAAATGTTGATATACTTGGTTTGTGTGAAGTTGAAAACCGTAAGGTTTTAGAGATGTTAAACGAAAATTATCCTGAGAAAAATTATTCAATTGTGCATTATGAGTCACCGGATTTACGTGGAATCGATGCGGCTCTTTTATATGATGCTGAAAAATTTACTGTTGTAGATTTATATCCAATTGTAATTCCATTTGGTGATGAAGCTCCAACTAGAGATATATTATATGTTAATGGAACATTTGATGAAGCTACTTTACACATTTTTGTAAATCATTGGCCTTCCAATTATAGCGGGTTGGAGCGGGGTACTCGTCGTCGATCGGTAACCGCTAATGTCTTAAGAAAAGCACTTGATGAAATCTTTATGGAAGATGATAATGCAAATATTGTTTTAATGGGTGATTTTAATGAAAGTCCATTATCAAAAGCGGTACAAGATGTATTAAATACAACAATTAACCAAGAAGAAGTAGATGACAATCCATATCAATTATGGAATCCGATGGCGCATATTATGGGAGTAGAAAACGGTGGAACCTACAAATATCGCGGGATTGATAATGTGATAGACCAATTTATTGTTAGTAAGGGATTGATCGATGAAAACGGATTGGAGCTACATCCGCCTTCAGTTAAAGTATTGAATAAGGATAAATATCGCCAACAGGAAGGTGATTTTATAGGATATCCGTTCAGATTTTGGGTTGGCGATAATTTACTCGGCGGATATTCTGACCACATGGCAATATACTGTAAATTATATCTGAATAATTAGTTATAGGCATGACACGGAATAGACAAGGTATCCAGTTATTGAGATTGAAAAAGCCAACTGGG
>CBDURO010000074.1:0-4422 GCA_965369995.1 uncultured bacterium
CTTGCACATCAGGAAAAAACATTAAATGAACTTAGCCAATTTATTCCTGATACTAATCTTTTTGTTGAATTGCGTCCTGGCACAACGGAAATACAGGCACAAAAATTAGCTAAACAATTCAAGTTAGAAATTGTAGCAACAGGAGATGTGTTTTTCCTAAAACCGGAGGACCAAAAAGCTCACCTTATTTTGCGGGCAATTGAAAATAATACAACACTATCGCAGCTTGACCCAAAAGAGGTAAAAAATGATCTGCATTGGTTCCGTAGCGAAAAAGATATGATTCGTCTTTTCCCAAATAGTCTGGAAGCTATCAACAATAGTCATTACTTAGCTGAGCGCTGCAAAACCGACTGGAATTTTATAAATACTATTTTCCCAAATCTCTCTCTTAAAAATACACATCAGGCGAACAAAAAACTGCATCAATTGGTTATGGATGGTGCAAAAATACGTTACGGTGGAAATTTATCTAAAGAGATCAAGAAACGTATTAATTATGAAATGTCGCTTATTAGTGAAAAGGGATTTGCTCCATATTTTTTAATCGTACACGATATTGTAAAACAAACACGCGCCACAATCGGGCGCGGTTCCGGCGCAGCGTCAATTGTGAGTTATGCGCTGTTTATTACACAGGTTGATCCCATCAAATATAATTTACAGTTTGAGCGTTTCATTCATCCTGAACGTGAAAACATGCCTGATATCGATATAGATTTTCCATGGGATGAACGCGATGACATACTGGAATCAATCTTTAAAAAATATAAATTAAAGCGCACCGCGATGGTCGCATCACAAGTATTCTTACGCCCCCGTTCGGCGGTGCGGGAAGTCGCAAAAGTCTATGGATTGTCCAATGAGGAAATAAAGAGTATCACAAAACGAATTGGTTATCATCGCTCGCGAACCGATTTGGCACGGTGGGTAAGCACAGATCCCCGTTTTGCTAATGCTCATATAGATGATACAATTTTGGATATCCTGAGACAAAGTGAAAAGATCATTGGAGCATTCCGATATCCTTCCGTACATCCTGGCGGAGTGATAATTGTGCCTGATGAAATTCGCAAATACGTACCGGTTCTGATGGCTCCTAAAGGCGTACAAATTGTTGAGTGGGAAAAAGACCAGGTTGAAGATTCCGGCTTATTAAAAATTGATATTTTGGGGAATCGCAGTTTAGCGGTGGTGCGTGATACAATTAAACAAGTTAATTTAAATTACGGACAGAAATCAGCCAATAGCCGCTATGTTGACTACCACCAAATTCAGCCAATTGGTGATCCTAAAACGGAAAAACTAATGAAAGCCGGACGTACCATGGGAGTATTTTATATCGAAAGCCCGGCTACCCGGCAATTGCTCACAAAAGCAGGAGTGGTTGATTTTAAACATGTTGTTATTTATTCATCTATTATTCGTCCGGCGGCTAATCGTTTTACCACTATTATGTTGGAGCGCATCCATGGCAAACCATGGAAACTGCAACATCGCGACCTAAGCTTTTTGAAAGAAAGCTACGGAATTATGGTTTATGAGGAACAGGTTTCCATGGCAGCGCGTGTTTTAGCCGGTTTCGGCTATGCCGAAGCCGATGCTCTTCGCAAAACAATGAGTCGCGATTCTATGCAACATATAATACCTGGTTGGAAGAAAAAATTTGTAACAAAAGCCCGTAAACGCGGCTATGACAATAAGCTTATCAAAGAAGTTTGGGACATGATAGCTTCCTTTGTCGGATATTCTTTTTGTAAACCGCATTCCGCTTCCTATGCGATGTTATCTTTTACCTGTGCCTACTTAAAAGCTCATTTCCCCGCAGAATTTTTAGCGTCAGTAATTTCTAATCAAGGCGGATTTTATTCCGCTTATGCATATTTGAGTGAAGCACGCCGTTTTGGAATAACAATTTTACCTCTTCATATAAACTGTAGTTATAAAGAATATAGAGGCAAAGATAAACAAATACGAATGGGGTTTATGAGCATTAAAGGATTGCAAGTAAAAGCTGTAAAATCAATTCTTGATGAACGTAAAGCCAGCAATTTTAAATCATTGGATAATTTTCTTTTACGTGTTGATCTCGGTCTTGCAGATGCTATTGCACTTACTAATGCCGATTGTTTTGATAAATTGGAACCAAATCTATCACATAAGGAAATAGCATATCGTATCGCTCATTTTTATTTATCTGACGGTTCTACTGAACCTATAACCAATCAACCGTCTAAAGAGCCTTTAACTTGGGATGAAAAACGTGAACTGGAATTAAAGTCTTTTGGCTTTCCTATATCATCCCATCCATTGGAGCCATATTTTGAAACAATAAATAAATGGGTCAAGAAAGCAATAGATATTCCAAAATATATTGGCAAGTCAATTTATTTAGCTGGTGTTTACATTACTCGAAAAGAAACTCAAACACATCAGCGTGATCCAATGGAATTTTTAACACTTGAAGATGAAACTGATATTTACGAATGTGTTCTTTTTCCCGAAGTATTTCGTAAATATGGCGATCTATTACATTGGGAAAAACTATTTCTATTACGCGGAACAGTTGAAGAAGCGTTTGGTGTGTGTACTGTGACAATCGAGAAACTATCAAGTCTTAGTAGACTTAAGACAGAGAACAGATATCAGAGATCAGAGACTAGGGATCAGGGGTCAGTAAAAATAAATCAGCATTTGATGAAGCTTGATTTAACTAATAACTTTGTTAGTGAGAATTAGTATAAATATGAAATCAGAAAGTGTATTACATTAACCATCAACCATTAACCATTTTCCATAATTAAGATGTGTGGACGTAAAACATTAACAAGAGATATGCAATCAATTATCGAGGAGCTTGTCATTGAGGAATGGGAAAATCCTGATAATTATATACCTAACTACAATATCGCCCCTACACAAAATTCGCCAATATTAATTGATAATGGTAAGCGAATTGTTAAATCAATGCGATGGGGATTAATACCATCGTGGGCTAAAGATGAAAAATTTGGAGCACGAATGATAAATGCTCGTATTGAAACATTATTAGAAAAACCATCATATCGGAATCTAGTATCAAGCAAGCGATGTATTGTTATTACCGACGGCTACTATGAATGGCGTAAGGATGGAGTTAGAAAAATTCCCTATTATTTGAAAGATCCTGAGGGAAAACTACTCCCAATGGCAGGGTTGTATGATGTGTGGAAACATCCCGATGGATATTTAATGCCCTCATACACTGTCATCACTAAAGAAGCACAGAAAAATATTGCAACAATCCACAACCGGATGCCTGTAATATTACCTCAAGACCATTTAGATAACTGGTTAAAAACAGAAAGCTTTTCTATTGCAAGGGCTTTGGAATTAGCACAAAATTCACAACTGATTTTAGAAAAATACCCTGTATCACCTTTGGTTAATTATGTAAAAAATAACTCACCGGAGTGCCTCAAACCGCTTCAATAAATATTTTAAATGAACAATAATATGTCGAATAGAACAAGAACATTAATACTATTGTTGTTTTCAATGTTCTTTGTAAACATTTTATTTGGACAGCAAAGGTCAATGTCGAACAAAAGGGGTTTACGCTACCCGATTACTTATGCTGATAAAAAATACATCGAAGATATTCGTGAACAGAATGGTAATCCTAATGATATCAATTCTGAATTTCGTACTTTTAACATTGTTGCCTACCACGATAATAATGCTGGTAAAATAAATCTGTTATCCGATAAATACCTTGAAATTAAATTAGATGTATTACCTCTACCGTACATTGGAAAATATTTAAAAAAATTTATTTCTATTAAAGAGTATGCCCGATTTTATAACGTTTGGGGTGATTCAATCCATATTCAAGAAGAGAAACATGGAACGTATATATATAAATTTTTACCAGACAGTTCTTTTAAATTATTGAAGTACTATGGAGATCAAAAAAGAAGAAAGCATAGAGAAGGGTGGATATATCAAGGTACAGATATAATAACAATACTTGATAATAGACTAAAAGGTGAAATATTAAATAAGATAAACACATTTGTATTTGGATATCCATATTTTGGAGTTCTTAACGATTTTGGTGACTCAATCAGTCTTGATCCTAATAAATTCTATGTCGTAGAAACAAACCGGATTGTGCCTATTATCAAAGATAAAGATATTCCTATTAAAGATTTATATTTAAAATTTGATGACAGTGGTGAGTTTATCGAAGGTGGTGGACTAATAAAAAAAGGGTTCGATACTAGGGTTTTAATTAAGGAATTAATCGAATAAAATTTATTACCACACTTTATATCAAATATTCAATAAATAATTAGTAGTATAAAATCTGTAATACCCAATTTAACATCTAACATAAAAATATATTTATTACTTGCGTCATACATCGCATTTTGCGAATTT
>CBDURO010000075.1:0-4231 GCA_965369995.1 uncultured bacterium
GTTTCGTAGTCAAATCCGAGTGACTCCCAATTATCATCAAGCAATTTTAATATTCGTTCTTTTGTTTGTTCGCTATTTGGTCTGTGAAATTGTTCTAATACTCTATGGATAATATTTCCAAATGTCAATTGTGGTTTACTGCTTACTTGCGGAATTTTATCAATGTTACTTAAACGGTATTTTAATGGACATTGTTCATAAGTCTCAATTGAACTTGCGGATAAATTTAATAGTTCAGGAACGTCCAATTGTAATGGTCCTTTCAAGTATGATTTTAACTCAAATTCCCAATCGCTATTTCCCCAATTAACAGTTTCACCTTTTTCAATTTGATCAATATTTTCAATAGCATTTAATAAATTATTAGCTATTGAAAATTGATTTTGATTGAGGGCATTAGCCAATCGTTTTTCATACTTATTTCGCAGTGTTGAATATGTCTTTGGTTTATTTTTTATTGTATCAATTTCCATACTGGATACCTTTAATAAATCCTTATTTAATTCTTTTATAAATACTGATGTAGCTTTGGTTGGAGAGAATAGATAAAGTAATTCTTTAGCACGCGTTAATCCTACATAAAACAGTCTTCTTTCCTCTTCAATATGATGTTCTTTTAGGGAAATGTGATTTTCTGAAGAATATGATAGCCATTCATCAGGGGGACGTTCAATTAATTCACTTTTTTTGAAATTAAGCGGAAAACTAGCTGATCGATTAAACGGTATAAATACAACTGGATATTCTCCTCCTTTAACACCGTGAATCGTGTTAACAAGTACAGTTTGTGAAACGTGTTTTTCATTAGGATATAAAGTCTGAATACCATTCGATTCTTGTAATACATTCATATAATTTGTAAATGATTTTAAAGTATTGTCATTTTTATGGCGAGCAGTAAAACCTAAAGAACGATTGATGAATTGCCCCAAATTCAACAAAGCTAATTGGTCTTTCCATTCGTAACTATTCAATAGGGGGCGCAAGATTTTAGATGAAACACATATTTCCCATACTATTTCAGAAGCATTTTTCTTATGATTTAATTTGCGTAGCCTGAGAACTTGATTCACAAGCTTTCTAATATCATTGTTTTCAATATTTTGAATTAAATCAAATCGACGCGTGTAATCCCGTTTTGCGTACTGATTAAATATTTCATTAGCTATGTTTTTATCAAGGAATCTTGATATAATTCTGTACAATCCTGAATCTTGATATTCGGTTTCAGCAATTAAATTACACCAAGCGAGCAAATCTTTGATCTCGGGAATTTCAAAAAAATTAACTAGATAAGTACAAGTTGGAATATTTTCTTTAGATAAATGGTCGGATATTGTTTTTACTTGTGCTTTAGTCCTGCACAGCACTGCCATATCTTGATAATCATAATTCGCAGATACTTCCTTAATAATATCAGAAATAACCATCGGATGAAATCTATTGTCCACTTGTATCAGATGAGGTTTTTCACCAGACTTTTTATCAGAAGCAATTAATTGTTTGTGCTCTCTATTTTTTATATTTGAGATTGAATCGTTAGCGACATTGAGAATTTCTTGGGTAGATCGAAAATTCTCTTCTAATGCAATTTCAGTGTAATTATCTAAATTTTTGTGTTGATTCCTAAAAGCTGTAACATTATGCTTACTTGCACCTCGAAAACTATAAACTACCTGATCCTCATCGCCGACTACGGTAATTTGTCCGTTTGAGCCAACAATTTGTCCAACAACTTCATTCAAAGCAAAATTATTATCTTGAAATTCGTCTATAATTATATATTTATATTTATTTCGTACTTGTCTTAATATTGATTCATTAGTTTTAAGCAGATTATAGCAATCCAAAATCATATCACCAAAATCAACAAAATTCTGCTCTTTTTTCCATTTTTGAAATAGGGGATAAATCCGTTTCAAATCGTTCAATTGAGCGCTTGTTTCCTCCAAAATTATTTCATTATCAACGATGGGATTGGTTTTTTCACCGGGGTTAATTAATTCATCTCTTAGGCGATTTATAAAAGGAATAAAACTTTTAGTTATGGATTTTACCGGATCTATAACAAATGACCGTGATTCAAATGGACCTAATTCATCAAAATTTTGTAGAAACAGATAAATAGCATCACCTTCTTCCATCAAAATTGGAGTGGAGTTGAAAGGATATTGATTCTCTTTTACAATATTATAACAAAAGGCATGGAATGTGCTGATCGTCATCGCTTTTGCGGTATCTCCAATATTTTTTACGATGCGTGTTTTAAGTTCATCAGCTGCTTTTTCAGTATAAGTTATAGTTAAAATATTTTCCGGATTTAGTTTATAGTGCTCAATTAAATAATAAATACGATGAAGAAGAGTTGTGGTTTTACCGGTTCCCGCTCCGGCGATTATCATCAATGGCGCAAGTTTGTGAGTAATTGCTGCGCTTTGCGATGCATTGGCGAAGAATGTTCCGCGTTTGTATTCCATATCTAAAATTAGAAAGAATAGCGCACGGATGACACGGATAATACGGATTTTATTTTTGAAATGTACAACTTTGCAATCTTTTCAGTGTATAATATGAAATACCTTGAATCTTAAGCCTTAAATCTTCAAACTTTCCTATCAGTAATTAATTAAAAATTTAACTTTTTCTGAAACTGTGTGTCTAAATGAGCAATGAAAGATGAAAAACGACAATGAACTCATTCAACAATATCAAAATGGCAGTATTGCAGCTTTCGACGAATTGGTTCGGCGGTATCTTGATGAAGTGTACAGATTTTTTATCAAGTTCACCAATAATCCAATGGATGCAGAAGATTTGGCTCAGGATGTATTCCTCAAATTACATAAGAGTCTTAAAAAGTTTAGATTTGAAGCAGAATTTAAGACGTACTTATATCGAGTTAATGTCAATGCCGCAAACAATTATTTACGCCGTAGCCGATGGCGTAAATGGCTGCATCTTGATCAAAGTTCCGAACAAATTGATGACACTCCCGATATTGAATCGGAATGGACAAAATCCGAAGTTTGGGATGCTGTCGCAAAACTGCCAAAAACACAACGAATGGTGGTCATGATGCGTGTCGCCCAGAATATGCCTCATAAAGATATCGCAGCGGTAATTGGAGTTAGCGAGAACTCAGTTAAGTCAAGTTTTCACTATGGAATTAACCAATTAAAACAGCAATTAGGAAGTAACTAAAATGAATATTGAAAAGCAAATTCAAAGCATATTTTCTGATGATTCCTCAACAATTGATGCCGACGATTTCTTAGATAAGTTGCACGCGACCCGAGAAAGGAGAATTCGTAATCAACAACGATTTTCTTACGGTATTTTTTCATTGGTAGTTGTTTTATTGGTCGGCATTTTGGCAATTACTCAATTGAATAATAACGCTTCTGATATCCAATATAATCAATATTTCGCAGATGCAGATATTACTGAAGAAATGATGGAAGAATATTATGATGAATTGGCAGTTTATTTAATTGAACAAAGTGATGATATTTGGACGACAATGGAGTTTTTCTATGACGTAAATAATCAATTAATTAGTAATTAAATGGAGAATAAAATGAAAAAAACAACAGTATTAATATTGACTTTAATTTTCGTGTCGTCAATAATGGCACAACCACGTGGACATCATAAACCAAGAATGATGAATAAATCATTTTGTGCAATCGGTATGCGAAATCAAGGACCGCAAGGGTTTGGTCAGCATAGCGAACGGATGGAAATGATGATGACTTGGAAATTGACCGAAGAATTAGAGCTTACACCGGAACAAGCTGATAAATTTTTTCCAAGAATGAAAGCTCATCGTGACAACATAGAAGGTATTGAAACTAAATTACGCGAAACGGTTAAAGACATTCGACGTAAAGTTGAAGATGGAAAAGATATATCAGATAGTGAATTCAATAAAATGTTTGGAAAAGTTATTGCCCTAGAGAAACAAAAGGTTGATGAAAAAACACGTTTTATAACTGAATTAAACGGAATATTAGACAATACACAACGTGTTAAGTTGACAATGTTCAAGAATAAATTTGCAAGAGAAATGAAAGAACAGATTCGTATGAAACGTAAGAGTATGGCAAAATAAAACTATATGTTGTTCCTATACTAAGTACAAATCCTCCTTGTAATAAAAACCCCGCAAATGCGGGGTTTTTTTATTTATTACATTGTCATTCTGAACAAAGTGAAGAATCTATATTTATTA
>CBDURO010000076.1:0-4073 GCA_965369995.1 uncultured bacterium
GATTTGTCTAATAAACAAAGTATATTCGACATATAGAATCAAAGAAAAATGTTTCAATATGATAAGCCATATAATGATTTACCACTTTTACCACCAAAGGTAGAAATTGAAGAAAAGGAAGTATTAAAAAAAGCAATTTCAGCTGGTAAGCAGTTAGCAGAATTAAAAGGATTAACTTATTCAATTCCAAATCCTGAAATTCTCATAAATACCTTAACGCTAAAAGAGGCGCGGATCAGTTCTGAAATAGAAAATATTTGGACAACAAATGAACGTTTGTTAGAAGCCTTTTCATCTAAATCACAAAAACTGGATGCCCATACAAAAGAAGTTTTAAGGTATCGGAAAGCATTATGGAACGGATATGAAATATTAGCAAAAAGACAAATATTGTCAGTAAATCTTTTTATAGAGATATTTCAGATAATTAAAAAAACAACAGCGGGTATTAGAGTAACGCCTGGAACAAAAATTATAAACTCTCGTGATGAAATAATATATACGCCCCCGGAAGGTTTCACAGTTATTAATGAGAAACTAAACAATCTTGAGATGTTTATCCATTCAGAAGAAAACATTGATGACTTAATTAAATGTGCACTTATACATTATCAATTTGAAGCAATTCATCCGTTTACAGATGGAAATGGTCGTACGGGAAGAATAATAAATGCCCTCTTTTTGGTTTTTAAAAACAGATTAAATTTACCTGTTTTGTATTTAAGTGATTACATAATTAAAAATAAAGATATGTATTACAGACTATTAAGGAATATAACAGAAAAAAATGATTGGAAAAGTTGGATCCTGTATTTTTTGGATGCTATAGAAAAAACTGCGACGTCAACTGCTCAAAAAATAATAGAGATAAAAAATCTGTTTAATGAAACCTTAGATTATGCTAGGGGAAAATTACCTCCATATATGTACTCAAAAGAGCTTGTTGAATTACTTTTTGAGAAACCTTATTGTAAAACGCAATTTTTGGTCGAAAAAAATATTGCCCAAAGGCAACGCGCTGCTGTTTATTTAAAGGAATTAGAAAAAATTGGGATTCTAAAAAGCAAAAAGGTTGGAAGAGAAAATTTATTTCAAAACATTAAACTTTATGAATTGTTAAAATTATAGCGACGAAGAATCCAATTCCATTTAATTTATTATAATGGATTCTTCACTTCGTTTAGAATGACACGACAATAAAAAAAAGAAACCGCCATTTCGGCGGTTTCTTTCTATGTTAAAAACCGCTGACAGCCCTTTGAGGGCTATTAGCAGTCTTTTGTTTAATAATTAATTCTTCAACACCGCTCTTGCCGCTGCCAATCTTGCTACCGGAACACGGAAAGGTGAACAGCTAACGTAATCTAATCCGATATTGTGGAAAAATTCGATACTGTTAGGGTCACCGCCATGTTCACCACAAATGCCAAGTTTGATTTTTGGTTGTGTTGAACGTCCTTTTATAACTGCCATTTCCACTAATTGTCCCACACCGTCTTGGTCGATGCTTTGGAATGGATCAACCGGCAATATTTTTTCTTCTAAGTAAATCGGTAAAAAACCACCAATATCATCACGGCTAAAGCCGTATGTGGTTTGTGTGAGGTCATTTGTTCCAAAGCTAAAGAATTCTGCCGCTTTGGCGACTTCATCGGCAACTAAACAAGCACGTGGTAACTCAATCATTGTTCCAACGAGATAATCAAATTTGATATTTTGTTCAGCCATTACCATATCTGCTATTTTACGAACGATTGCCTCCTGATTTTTATATTCAGCGAGTGAGCCGATTAACGGAATCATTATTTCAGGGTGAACAGATTTGCCTTCTTTTGTTAATTCTGCCGCAGCTTCTAAAATTGCTCTCGCTTGCATTTCAGTTATTTCGGGATAGGCGATTCCCAAACGACAGCCACGATGTCCAAGCATTGGATTGAATTCGTGTAATTCGTCAACTCGTTTCTGAATATCCTTGCTTGCAACATTCAGTTCATTTGCTAAGTTCTTAAGTCCGTCTTCATCGAGTGTAATAAACTCATGCAGCGGGGGATCTAGCAAGCGAATAGTTACCGGCAGACCATGCATAGCATCCAAAATGCCTATAAAATCAGCTTTTTGATATGGCAAAAGCTCCATTACTGCATTGCGACGTTCTTTTTCATTTTTGGCAAGGATCATTTTACGGATAGCTAAAATTCTTTCCGGATCAAAAAACATATGTTCTGTGCGGCACAAGCCGATTCCTTTAGCGCCGAACTTTCTAGCTAAGGCAGCATCTTCCGGACGATCAGCGTTGGTTCTAACTCCAAGCCTACGTACTTCGTCAGCCCATACCATTAATTCTGCATATTCTTGATTTGAATCAGGATTAGCGTCCTTAAGGGGAAGCTGTCCTTCATAAACCTTACCGGCTGTTCCGTTGAGAGTAAGCCAATCACCTTCTTTATATTTTTTATCACCGACTTCAAGAACTTTATTTGCTGCAGAAATATGCAAAGATTCACAACCAACGATGCAGCATTTACCCCATCCGCGAGCGACTAATGCAGCGTGGCTTGTCATGCCGCCCTTGGAGGTTAAAATCGCAACTGCGGCATGCATGCCGTGTACGTCTTCTGGCGATGTTTCATCGCGTACTAAAATAACTTTTTTGCCTTGCCCTGCTTGTTCTTCGGCATCATCAGCTGTAAAAACGATTTGACCACTTGCGCCACCGGGACCGGCAGGTAATCCTTTCGCCAACGGTGATACCTTTTGTTCTTCTTCCGGATCAACCATTGGATGCAAGAGTTCATCTAACTGACTTGGCAAAACACGCATTAGTGCTTCATTCTTGTCAATTAAGCCTTCGTGAACCATATCAACTGCCATTTTGATAGCTGCTTGACCATTACGCTTGCCGGTACGAGTTTGCAGCATCCATAAACGACCATCTTGAATCGTGAATTCAATATCTTGCATATCGGTATAGTGTTTTTCAAGATCGATACGGATTTTATCTAAATCATTATAAAGTTTAGAAAACGCTGTTTCCAAAGATTCAGATGTATCTCCGGGGGCTTTGGTTGTTTCGTTAAGCTGTAGTGGCGTACGAATTCCCGCTACAACATCTTCGCCTTGAGCATTGCGTAGCCACTCACCAAAAAATTCATTTTCACCGGTTGCGGGGTTACGAGTAAAAGCAACACCGGTGGCAGAATTATCACCAAGATTACCAAAAACCATTGCTTGAACGTTAACAGCTGTTCCCCATTCACCGGGAATGTTTTCAATTCGGCGGTAGTTAATGGCACGCTTTCCGTTCCAACTCTTAAACACTGCGCCAATTCCGCCCCAGAGTTGTTCCATATGATCGTCGGGGAAATCTTGGCCAAGAATAATCTTAATTTTTTCTTTATATTTTTTAGTTAAATATTTCCAATCATCAGCAGTTAAATCAACATCGGATTTATAATTATTTTTATCTTTATATTTATCTAAAATGTTTTCAAGACGATGTCGTATTCCATGTCCGTCTTTTGTTTCAATTCCTTCAGCCTTTTCCATAACAACGTCAGCGTACATTGTAATTAATCGACGGTAAGCATCGTAAACAAAGCGCGGGTTGTTAGTTTTTGCAATTAATCCTGGAATTGTTTTACTGGTTAATCCGAGGTTCAACACAGTTTCCATCATGCCGGGCATTGACTGTCGGGCGCCGGATCGTACGGAAAGTAATAGTGGATTCTTGGCATCACCAAAACCCTGTTCCATAATCGACTCGGTATTATTTATTGCTTCATCGGTTTGCTTTTTTAATTCTTTAGGATAATTAAGATCATTATCATAATTATAATTACACACACCGGTTGTAAGAGTAAATCCGGGAGGAACGGGCATACCTAAGCTGGTCATTTCTGCTAAGTTAGCGCCCTTGCCGCCCAATTCATTTTTCATTTTTGCGTTTCCATCGGCTTTTCCGCCGCCGAAAGAATATACATATTTAGACATTGAAATCTCCAAATTGTGAGTTTAAAAAAGACTGAATATTACAGTTTAATATTTTGTCCAACAAGCAAGGGATTTGTTAGAGA
>CBDURO010000077.1:0-3569 GCA_965369995.1 uncultured bacterium
TAAATATCAGAAACAAATATCGTATTTTATAGTATCATCAACTATTAATCAAAATCTTAATTCAATACATTGAAATATATATCGACTATAATTGCATTATTTATACTTAGCTGTTCAAGTCCAAATATTGAAAAAATCGATCATTTTGAGAATATTTATGGATTATCTACCGATACCTTAAGTGTTGAGAAAAATATAATAAAAGTTGGACAAAATCTGTCAGATATATTATTTGAGCATGGACTTGATTATCAAACGATTGATCAAATAGCAGTCAAATCGAAAGATATTTATGATGTTAGAAAAATGAGGGCTGGCAACCCTTATTTTATATTATCTAGTGAAGACTCTTTGCACAGTCCGAAATATTTAGTTTACGAACGAAATCCGATCGATTTTGTTATATTTAGTTTAACCGACTCATTTAATATTTATCATCAATCTAAACCTATCACAATTGATACTGTACAAACAACTGGAGTTATTGATGGTTCTTTATGGATGACAATGTTAGAAAATAATGATGATCCAAATCTTGCAATAGAGCTATCTGAAATATATGCCTGGACAATCGACTTTTTCGGTCTATATCAAAATGATAGTTATAAGATTGTGTATGAAAAAATGTATGCTGATACTCAATTTATTGGTATTGGAGATATTATTGTAGCTTCCTTTAATCATATAAATACTGATCATTTTGCATTTTACTTTGAGCAAGATAGTCTCAGCGATTATTTCGATGAAGAGGGTGGAAGTTTACGTCGTGCTTTTTTAAAAGCACCGCTAAGATTTAGTCGAATTTCATCGCGATTTTCATATAACCGGAAACATCCGATATTAAAGATCAGACGACCACATTTGGGAGTTGACTATGCAGCTGCAATCGGGACACCGGTACATGCTGTTGGAGATGGGATTGTAGTTAGAGCGGGCAGAAAAGGGCAAGCCGGCAGAACGGTAACAATAAAACATAATGGGACGTATACTACGCAATATCTGCATTTGTCAAGATATGGGACCGGAATTAGAAGTGGAGCGTACGTAATGCAAGGACAAGTAATTGGTTATGTTGGCAGCTCAGGTTTATCAACCGGACCGCATCTTGATTTTAGATTTTATAGGAATGGCAAAGCAATTGATCCGCTAAAAGTAAAATCTCCTCCGGTTATGCCGGTAAATCCTGATAATATGGAATCGTTTTTGGCAACCATGAATTACTGGAAAGATTATTTAGATACGATATCTTTACCATCAGCAGATTCCACTACGGTTTCCGATTCAATTTAGATCAAGGCAATAAAATATTCGAACAAATTATTCTTATTATAATATTAAGTTTATATGCTAATTGTATGTAGAAAATGATGAAAACGAAAGAAAATTCAACAAAATCTAACTTCATTAAAGAAATTATTAATGAGGATTTAAAATCCGGTAAATACCAAGGTCGGGTTCATACGCGATTTCCTCCTGAACCAAACGGATTTTTACATATTGGTCACGCTAAGTCGATTGTACTCAATTTCGGCATTGCCGATGAATATGACGGAAAATGCAATCTTCGATTTGATGATACAAATCCCACCAAGGAAGAGGATATGTATGTAAAATCAATTATCGAAGATATAAAATGGCTCGGCTACGATTGGAAAAACCGTTTGTATTTTGCATCTGATTACTTTGAAAAATTTTATGAATATGCTGTTCAACTCATTGAAAAAGGAAAAGCATTTGTCTGTGACTTGAATGCTGAAGAAATCAGAGAACATAGAGGAACACTCACAAAGCTGGGTAAGGAAAGTCAATATCGTAATCGTTCTATTGAAGAAAACCTTGATTTATTTGAACGAATGCGAAATGGAGAATTTCCCGATGGTTCTCGCACTTTACGCGCTAAAATTGATATGTCCTCTTCAAATTTGAATATGCGTGATCCGGTGATATATCGCATTTTGCATGCGAAACATCACAACACAGGAGATAAATGGTGCATTTATCCGATGTATGATTGGGCGCACGGTTTGGAAGATTCTATTGAGGGAATCACACATTCACTTTGCACATTGGAATTTGAAGATCATCGTCCTTTATATGATTGGTTCTTAGATGAATTGGGTGTTTATCATCCACAGCAAATTGAGTTTGCGCGATTAAACTTAAGCTATACAGTTACGAGTAAACGAAAATTATTAGAATTAGTTGAAGAAGGTTTTATTTCAGGTTGGGATGATCCGAGAATGCCAACAATTAGCGGGATGCGCAGAAGAGGATACACTCCAACAGCAATTCGAAATTTTTCCGAAAGAGTTGGAATCGCTAAACGCGATAATATTGCCGAAATGGATTTATTTGAATTTTATGTGCGCGAAGATTTAAACAAGCATTCGGAACGACGAATGGCTGTTATCGATCCATTAAAAGTTGTTATTGAAAATTATCCTGAAGGAAGGGTTGAGGAGTTGGAAGCTGTTAACAATCCTGAAGATGTTTCTGCCGGAACAAGGAAAGTTCCATTCTCAAGAGAAATTTATATTGAAAAATCGGATTTTATGGAAGATCCGCCTAAAA
This sequence comes from uncultured bacterium, assembly GCA_965369995.1. Classification (GTDB taxonomy): domain Bacteria; phylum Fidelibacterota; class Marinisomatia; order Marinisomatales; family JAHJCW01; genus JAHJCW01. Next base: position 2,572 of record CBDURO010000077.1, read on the forward strand.
AGTTTTTCCGCCTAGGACCAGGACGTGAAGTACGATTAAGGTATGCTTATTTCATTACTTGTACCGATGTCATTAAAGATGATAAGGGCGAAATTATTGAGTTGCGCTGTACTTACGATCCAAAGACAAAAGGTGGTTCTGCTCCTGATGGAAGAAAAGTGAGAGGTACAATTCATTGGGTCTCAGCAGAACGTGCTATTCAAGCAGAACTGCGATTATATGATCGATTGTTTAATCATCCAAATCCAATCGGTGCAAAAGAAGACGATAATTACAAGGCATCTATAAATCCAAGTTCATTGGAAATAAAGAAAAATTGTTATCTTGAGCCAAGTTTAAAAAATGCCAAGCCGGAAGCTAGATTTCAGTTTGAGAGAATTGGATATTTTTGTGTTGACCGTTACGATTCTAAACCAAATCATGTAATATTTAACAGAACTGCAACTTTGCGTGATACGTGGGCAAAGATTCAAAAATCACAATAAGTTATTACGTCTGAATTAGATTTAATGGTTACGAAAATACAATCTATTCATGAAAAGTGGATGTCTGAAGCAATTCGTTTAGCACAGATCGCCTACGAAAAAGATGAAATACCGGTTGGGGCTATTGTAGTAAAAGATAATAAAATAATTGGACGCGGGTACAATCAGCGCGAAATATTAAAAGATCCCACAGCCCACGCGGAGGTATTAGCAATTACTGCAGCGGCAAATACTATCACTGATTGGCGCTTAACGGATTGCACTTTATATGTTACTAAAGAACCATGTGCAATGTGTGCTGGTGCAATTATTAATTCACGGATAAATACCGTAATATTTGGTTGTTATGATGCTGAACGTGGATATTGCGGCTCAATTGCCGATTTATGCGGTGATCCACGTTTAAAAAATAATATTACCGTTCGTGGGGGAATAAACAAAGAAAGATGTTTAGCATTGATTCAAGACTTTTTTAAAACGAAAAGAAAATCGTAATTTTAACACAATTGGAGA
>CBDURO010000078.1:0-3520 GCA_965369995.1 uncultured bacterium
AGAATTGGATTATCACATTCTACGATGAGTGCGATAATCATCGGTAATTTCGGAGTTGAAACGCAGTCAATAAATCCTAATTTTTATTACTCGGCAACTTGGTATGATGATTTTAATAGAGAAGAAGTTGAAGTTACCGATACGCAAACCGAAATCGAATTAGCACCCGGGGAATGTAGAATATTCACAAATAAACATTTACAAGGGATTGAAGTTAAAGATAATGGTGATGATACTCTACCAACCACATTATCCTTATCACAAAATTATCCCAATCCGTTCAATTTGAATACAACAATAAAATATACAGTTCCGCAGGTAGAAACAGGGCATACCCAGTTTCTACAATTAAAAGTATTTAATATTTTGGGCAACGAAGTTGCCACCTTGGTAAATGAAATCCAACCGCCCGGTGAATATTCAGTAAAATTTAACGTAGGTACAAGTCGCGACATGTCCCTACCAAACGGTATTTATTTTTATAGCTTATCAATTGGCGATAAGACTTTGACTAAGAAAATGTTGCTATTAAAATAGATTATTTCATTATCAATACAATTCCACTTGTTGGTTTGACTGTTAATTTATTTGATAGTGTTTCATTCCCAGTTAAATCAACTCTACCTCTATTAACTAATACTTTCCAATCACCATCTGGTAAATCAATTTTTAATTCGTTTATAGGATCACCATTTATAGCGACAATTAACTTGTCCTGCAATTTATATGCTAAAGCGACTTGTTTACCCACGTCAATAAACTTAAAGTCGTCCGGTTTAGAATGTCGGAATTCGGGATACTTTTTCCGTAATTGAATCAATCCTTTATAATAATTAACTAAATCGGAATTCATATCTTTCTCATCCCAATTTAGCCAATTGGTCTCGTTATCTTTATTGTAGGAGTTATGATCAATTTGTCCGATTTTGTCATCAGGAACATCAGTTTCTGCGATAATTTTACTACGTGCCCATTCTTGACCTTGGTGCATAAAAGTAATTCCTTGGCTTGTAAATAAGAATAAAGCACCTAACTTATTTAATGCTAATTGCCTAACGGTTAATTTTGCATTATTAATACGATTTGTAATCACTTGATGTTCTGTGACTTCTCCACTGCCAATTCGAACAAAATCACCAAATGTATGATCATCATGAGATTCAAGATAATTTACGCTATGTGAAATATCTAAGTATTGACCATAGTATTCACGCAATGATCCCATTGCGTACCGTTGTAGTGATTTTTGGTCATTATCACCAAACCATCTTCCGAATATAAATCCAAGCCCATTTACCGGATTTTGACCTTTCACGCTATTTCTGATTTTATCATTAAATGATGCCCAACCTATATTAGAAAAACCATCAGGATCGTATCCGCCTCCCCATGGCTCAGCAAGGATAATTGCATTTGGATTTATAGCCCGAAGTTCAGCTAATATTTGCTTGCGTGTTTCCTTATCAATTAAATAGCCCAAATCAAATCGGAAACCATCAACATGATACTCTGTCATCCAATATTTTACACTTTCAAGGATAAGTTTACGCATTGCGGGATTTTCAGTTTTACAGTCATTTCCACATCCACTCTGCATGATATATTCGCCTTTGTCATCAAGACGAAAATAGGTTTCTTTATCAATATATTTTAATGGATGATAATCATAATTGGAAATGTGATTATAGACTACATCCATAATAACTGCAATACCTTCCTTGTGCAAATCCTTCACTATATCTTTCATCTCTTTAATTGCTTTTCCACTCGCGCCATTCCATGCATTCGGTTCCATTGTTCCATCGGTAGCATAATAAGATTCAGGTGCCAAAAAGAATGTGGTCATATATCCCCAGTGATTTCGCGCATAGGGATTCCAATCATTATACATAAAAACAGTTGAATCTTTATAGGGTATTTCTACATTTGCAAAATCCTGAAGTGGTAGAATTTGCACTGCATTTACACCCATATCTTTAATGTGATTTATACCACCACGCCGATTTTTATCTATAAATCCTTTATATGTGCCGGGAAAATCTGAACCCGAAGTACGGTGAACGGTCATATCGCGTAAATGCATTTCGTAAATTATTAGGTCACGCGGATCAATTTTTATCCAATCATCATTTTCCCAATCATAATTTGTGTTCACAACAAGTGATTTTGCTACATGACGATAACTATTTTGTGTTACAGCAGCTTTAGAGTACGGGTCAGCAATTATCACTGATGAATCATTGGAAGGACCTTCTAATCGGTAACCGTAAAGAGTACCATAACCAGCATTTTTTATTTTTAATGTCCAGACACCAAATTCTTCTTGCGACATCGGAAATTCTTTTCCAGAATTATCTTCGGGATTATCAAATATCACTAAAAACACTTTATCGGATTTTGGCGCATAAAGTCTGAATTCAATACCATCGTTTTTGACAAAAGCGCCATAGGAAAGGATCTGATCATTCATATTTTGACACCCAAAAAGTAGAAGAGCCAATAGAAATATTATTCTTTTCATAGCTTACCATTGTATTTATTATGCTTTGTAAATAATCAAGTTCTTAAATTATAGCATTATTTGGAAAAGGAATATGAGAAAAACATTTTTTATTATTGTTTTAATTTATATTGTTGGGTGTACTCAGTATGAGGTTGTAAATATTTCAAATTTTTCAACTGTTGTTCTCCAAACAGGTATTGAAAAAGAAATAGATTTATCAAAATATATATCCAAGATTGGCGATGTTTCTATTGGACAAGTAGATGGTGTAAATGTCCATTATGATACTGACACAAAATCATTAAAATTAAAGGCAGATAATAATAAACCACTTATAGTTCTTCCAATGGTTGTAAATGGTGAACAATTCAGTTTGTTATTGAGAATAAATCCTATGGTAGCTCATACCTTTACTTACAAACCGGAAAGTACTGAATCAAATATAGTTGTAATGGGGCAATTTAATGATTGGTCTCGAACTGCATTACCATTATTCGATGAAGCTAATGACGGAGTTTATGAGCGAACTGTGTATTTAAAGCCACAAAGACATGAATATAAATTTGTGGCAGATGGAATTGAATTAATTGATCCGATAAATCCGATTTTTATTTCAAATAATATTGGCGGGTGGAACTCAATTTTGGATCTTTCCGAATTTAGATTGGAATCGGGTGGGAAAATTATAAAAGAAAAATGGGAAAAAGGATTATTAACATATTATTATAATCCAATAGATGATAATTCAGCATTAAAAGAATTGATATTAATTCATAACAATTCCATTGTCGAGGAGGAATTATACAACATTGACGAAAAGAATTTGATTAGTGTGGATTATATGAAATTAGGAGACGGTACATTAAGAATAGTTGGAATTGATACAAAAAACCGTGTAATACTGGAGAATATTACAATAATTAAAAATGATAAACCGCTTAATCCGATTGATCATCCGCAAGATTGGCATTTTGCTGTGTTATACAATTTGACAGTTGATAGATTTTTAGATGGTGA
>CBDURO010000079.1:0-3506 GCA_965369995.1 uncultured bacterium
CCACAATCTACAACAATTGGCACAGATAATGGGAGTGCATTCTCCATTTCAAATAGAACCATTTTTGTTAATGATTCAACTTGATTTTCCGGAATTTCAAATAATAATTCATCATGAACTTGCAATATCATTTTCGCTTTATTGTATTCTGATTTTCCGGAATGAATATTGTTATGAATTGCGATCATAGCTTTTTTAATCATTTCAGCGGCGGTGCCTTGGATTGGCATATTTATCGCCATTCTTTTTGCCGCTTCTTTACGAATATGGTTATCACTATCTATATTCCAAACCGGTCGTTTCCTACCAAGAATTGTTTGAATATATTTTTTACTGCGAGCCAGTTCAAGAGTCTCATCAATATAATTCTGAATACCGGAATATTGTTTAAAATATACATCAATAATTACCTGTGCTTCACTGCGCGGAATTCCTAATTCTTGGCTCATTCTGAAAGGTCCTGCGCCATACATTATCGCAAAATTTACTACTTTGGCAGTGCGACGCATTTCCGGCAGCACGTCTTCAATCGGCACACCGAAAACCGATGAAGCTGTTCGTGCGTGAATATCTTCGTTATTTTCAAACGCTTTAATCAACTCCGGGTCTTTACTTAAATGAGCCATTATCCTCAATTCAATTTGAGAATAATCGGCTGATAATATTTTCCACCCCTCTTTTTGTGGACGAAAAGCCTTTCGCATTTCACGACCAACATCTGTCCTAATTGGAATATTTTGAAAATTAGGATTTTGACTCGATAACCTACCTGTTGCAGTAATAGTTTGACTAAAACTTGAATGAATCCGTTTTGTTGTCGGATTAACTAATTCAGGAAAAGGATCTAAGTATGTATTTTTTAATTTGTTAAACTTGCGGTATTCTAACATCAACGCAGGTAACGGATCTTGTGTCACCAATTGTTTCAATACTTCTTCAGCCGTAGATCGTTTTCTTATTTTTCGTAATCCTTTTATATCAAATAAAATATTGGCTAATTGCTGTGTGGAATTAATGTTGAATTCCATTCCTGCTTCTTTATAAATATCTATAATTAAAGTATCAAGTTTTTTACCAAGTTCTTCTGACATGGATTTCAACAATTTTTCATCAACAAAAGCACCGTCTTTTTCCATATCTAATAATACTTTAATAAGTGGTATTTCTATCTTTTCATAATAATCAGTTAAACCATTTTCATTCAGTTTTTTCTTCAATATTTCATATAATTGTAATGCTACATCAGCATCTTCTACCGCATAAAATGACGCTTTTTCTAACTCAACCTCATCCATCGTAATTTGATTTCTTCCGGTACCAATTAAATCTTCGATTGGCACCATACGATAATTCAAATATTCCAAAGATAAATTATCAATTTTATATGATCGGGCTCCCGGACTTACTAAATGGGCTGCAATCATTGTGTCAAACCCGATACCATTTATATTAATTCCAAATCTTTTCAAAATTATGGCATCATATTTAATATTTTGACCGACTTTTATAATCTTTTCATTTTCAAAAATTGGCTTTAATAATGACAATACAATTTGTAGATCATCATCTCCAAAATCATTTTTCGATTTATCTTTATATTTAATCGGAATGTAAAATCCTTTGTCTTTTTCTATTGAAAAACTAAACCCAACAATTTCAGCTAGCATAGGATGAGTAGAGGTTGTTTCCAAATCCAAAGAAAGTGGTTTTGAGGAATCTATACTATTAATAATTGACTTTAATTCATCTATATTAAGTATTGTTATATAATGTTTTACAGGTTCATTATATAATGGAATAGTCTCAATTTGGAAATTGGGCAATTGTTTCAACAAACCGGAAAATTCAAATTGTTGGAACAGCTCAGATAAAGCATCAATGTCAAACTCGTTACGCTTTAATTCGTCCATTTCGCAATCCAATTCAACCTTAGTATCTATTGTAACTAATTCTTTACTCAAACTGGCATTTTCTCGATTATTTAGCAATCCCTCTCGTACTCGTTTATTGCCTATTTTTTCCGCATTATCCAATGATGCTTCTAATGAACCATATTCCAAAATCAGTTTTTTCGCAGATACTTTACCCACTCCCGCAACACCCGGGATGTTGTCCGAAACATCTCCCATTAGTCCCATTAGATCAATGATTTTCTCAGGTGGTACGCCCCATTTTTCTATAACACCTTCTCTACCTATAACTTGGGTTTCAAAATTTCGTCCAATGGAAGTATACATAAAAACATGATCGTTTATTAATTGCATAAAATCTTTGTCACCGCTAACAATATAGACATCCAATTTGTGTTTTGGACCCCATTGCGCCAAAGTGCCGATTATATCATCAGCTTCAAAACCGGCTTTAGATAATGTAGTTATTTGCATTGCATTAAGTATATTCCATAAATGCGGAAGTTGTTCACGAAGTTCTTCAGGCATTTTTTCCCGTGTGGCTTTATATTCAGGGTATTTTTTATGACGGAAAGTTTTTTTATCAGTATCAAATACCGCTGCGATGTAATCCGGGTTTTCCTTTTTGATCAAACTTAATACCTGATTACTAAAACCAAATAAGGCGCTCGTAGGTAATCCGTAGCTTGTCATTAATGGATTTCTGATAAATGCAAAATGCGCTCTGTACAGCATCGCATAGCCGTCGATAAGAAATAGTGTTTTTCGTTTAGTTTTTTCTTTAGCCATAGATAGAAAGTTACGGGAAGATATAAAGTATCCCAAGATGGAATTTATTGGATTCTTTTACAAGTTATTTGTAGAATTATGATTATTAATTAAAGGAGTTGTTATGCCAAGAGTCACACATTTTGAAATCACTGCGGATAACATGGAGCGTGCTATAGAATTTTATTCCAAAGTATTTGGTTGGAATATTAACAAATGGAATGGTCCTATCGAATATTGGTTAGTTTCAACTAATGGCGGAGATGAGCACGGTATAAACGGTGCGATTATGAAACGAGAAGATCCTACGACTACTACCATTAATACGGTTGATGTACCAAATGTTGATCAATATATAGAAAGTGTAAAGAAAAATGGTGGTACTATATTAACAGAAAAAATGACCGTTCCGGGAGTTGGTTATTTTGCTTATTGTAAAGATACAGAGGGAAATACCTTTGGAATAATGGAAGAGGATGAATCAGCAAAATAAACTAGTCATACTAAAAAAATTAAGAATTAATAAGGAAATATAATGAAGAGCACTATATTGTTATTACTAATGACCTTGACTTTGTCTCCATCGCTTTCAGCGCAATGTGAGCCCGATTCCATTGCATCTTTAGAAGTATGTTTATTAAAAACTAATTATGGTGATATGCAATTTAGGTTTTTCGACGATGCTGCACCACTAACCACAGCACAATTCAAAAATCTCGTGAAAGAAGGATTTTATGATAGTTTAACTTTTTATCGCGTTGTAAAAGATCATGTGATTCAAACCGGTGATGGTGGTGAAAATGATATTCCCACCGTTCAAGCTGAGTT
>CBDURO010000080.1:0-3375 GCA_965369995.1 uncultured bacterium
TCGGGTAAAGCGGCACAATTTTGAGCTGCAAATATTTTATCTTTACGAGGTCCATTAAAATGAATGGCTCTGGCAATCAATTCTTTTCCCGTTCCGGTTTCACCCGAAATATAAACTGTAGTATCAGTCGGTATGACTTTTCTCATTAAATCATATACATTCTTCATTGCCTTACTGTTACCAATTATATTTGAAAAATTGTACTTTTGTTCTACATCCTTTTTTAATACAATGTTTTCATTGCTCAATTGCTGATTGGCAATTTCCAGCTTATGCAGTAATTCTCTATTTTTTATGATTAACTGGTAACGTTCCACAGCTCTTGTCATCACCAATTTCAAGTCATCCGGTTCCCATGGCTTTTCAATATAGTAAAATATTTGTCCGTCATTAACTGCTTGTACCACTGCTTCAATATCAGAATAACCTGTTATTAGTACGCGCGTGGTATCGGGTTGAATTTTCATCGCTTCGCGAAAGAAATCCGAACCGGTAAGCCCCGGCATTCGCTGATCGGCTAAAATAGCCGATACCTCTTGTTCACGTAATACCTGCAATGCCGATTTGCCATCTAATGATAAAACGACATTATAATCATGCCGCAGAGTACGATTGATGGAATTCAAGACATGTTGTTCATCATCAACTATTAATATTGTTGGATTCATCTAATTTTTTTTACTGTGGTTTATAGGGAATTGAAATACTAAATGTTGTCCCGGTTTTCTTTTTACTTTTTACTTTTATATCACCACCATGTTCTTGAATAATTCCATAACTGATACTTAATCCTAACCCCGTTCCCATTCCGACAGGTTTTGTCGTAAAAAATGGTTCAAATATTTTATCAATATGTTTCTTGGATATTCCTTTTCCATCATCTTTAAATTTAATAACCACTTTATTATCCTTAATTGCAGTTGAAATCCAAATATTTCCATCCCCTTCAATAGCTTGAATTGCATTGAGTAGCATATTTAAAAACACTTGATTAAGATGCCCCGGCATACAACTGATTGACGGTATATCAGTATAATTTTTATGTAATTTGATTCGATTTCCCAATTCCTTTTCAATTAACATAATGGTAGAATCTAATCCTTCGTGAATATCGGCGTATTTGAACTCTGCTTCGTCTAAGCGAGAAAACTTGCGCAGATTCTCTACAATGGTTTTTACACGCTCGCTGCCCTCCACGCTTTCCAAAATTAATTGATCAATATCATCTTTGATATATTTTGATGAATCTCCGATTTTTCCATCTTCGCTTTGTTTTAACAAATCGATATATTTTTGCAGTTCCTTCATATTGGCATATAAATAACCAATCGGATTGTTCAATTCGTGAGCAACACCGGCTACCAATTGACCCAAACTTGACATCTTTTCACTCTGGATTAATTGAGATTGAGTTTCTTTTAATTCATTAAATAATTCTTCTAAATTACGATTCTTTTCTTCTAATTTATTAACGTAACGCCTTTGCACTTGTGATTCCGTCAATGATTTGGTTAATGCTTTAGTCTCTTCGATATATAGATTATTCTCTATTGCAAGCGAAGCTTGATTGGCTACTGTTTCCAACAAAGTAATATCTTCTTGCTGATAAAATTTAGTGTTTTCAGCACTAATTAAGATAAGAATAGCATATATTTTCGCCTGTCTTTTCAGTGGGATAATAAGACTAATATCTGGCAGCAATTGTTGAAACTCCTCAGTTATTTTTGCTTCTTTGATGCTATTATTTGCTAAGAGGATTCTAATCTGTTCATCGGAAAAAGTGATCGTGTCCCATTTTATGTTATTCGGTGCTGAAAAATATTGTTTGCCGGTTTTTCCGTTTTCTATCTCAACAACACCGGTAAGTCTTGCGTCTAAAGCACTTTGAATCATGGTAACCAACTGATTGTATAATTTCGAATTATTCCTGATAAAAATAAGGTCTTCCGAAAATCTATGTAAAACACGCCGGTATTCAAACCGCTTTTTATTCACTTGCCGTAACTTTTCCATAAATCCGGTCGTAAAAATAAATATTGTCAATATTACTAGGGTTTGTACTCCCAGTGTTTCGGACAACGGTCGATTGCGCATTCCTGACCAAAAGATATATAAAATTGATAGAATTATTACTAAAAATATTACCGTCTGACTTGATTTCCACATGTATCGCTTAATTGCAACAGAGGTAAACAGACCTATCATAATAATTAATAAAAATATCAATCCTAAATTAATTAAAAAAGAAGGCTGTCGAATAATTGATGCAATAAATTGTTGTCCGCGTTTTGAAAATTTTAATATTCCGGAAACTTCCTCAATCTTGACAGTCTGATTGGGAGTTATATTATTTAAAATGACTTCTCTTCCCAAAGGGAAAAGCGCTCTAAGGGTATATGTTATATTTGATTTAACTCCAAAATGACTAGTTAATTCACTAGCTGACAAATAACCAGCGCTGCTTGTAATTTCTCTAAATCCTATTAATCGGTTACTACTAACACTATCAGTTTCCTCAAATAGCCATACTTTAGTACCTATTGCATCCCGGTTACTGTAAATACCTTCAAATTCAAATCTAAGATAATTACTATTTTGTAAAGGATTTATATATAGTTTGCTATAGGTATCTTTATTAGATACAAATAAATCCAAATCACCATCGTTTTCTAAATCTGCGACTGCTGCACCAGTACTGTAATTTGCATCAGGGTATTCGTAATCCTTCATTTGCCCCTCGTGAGCTAATTGAAATTTCATACTACCTTGATTCAAGAATAAAAGATTTGGTCCAATATTTGTAAAAAATATATCAAGTAATCCATCATTATTGAAATCAGCCATATTACCGGAATAGGATGGATAATTATTAATTAGTGCTGAATTATCGGTTACATCGGTAAGCCGGAGAGTAGTATTTGTAGAATCAAAATCGTTACGATATAATTTACTGGAATTATTACGATCGGTTACCAAAATATCTAAATCACCATCATTATCCAGGTCACCAAAAGTAACGCCATTTGAATTCAACGAATCGGTTAAATGAGTAATAAATACCAGCGCTCTTTCGAAATTATTACCCCTATTATTGATAAATAACACATCGGGTTCGAACCAATTACAAATATATAAATCGGGGTATCCATCGGCATTCAAATCGCCAAAAGCGGCTCCTTGACTGATCTGATGACCATCCAAACCAAACTCATCAGCTAATTCTGTAAATACCTCCGGTTTTGATTGAACGTACAAATGATTTTTACCATGTTCATCAGTAATAAATAAATCTAAATCGCCGTCAATATCTATATCCGCCCATATTCCGGCATTTCCACTTATGGGGTGTTCCAGACCGATGTCGTCAGTAATATT
>CBDURO010000081.1:0-3118 GCA_965369995.1 uncultured bacterium
TTTGATTCAACAGTGAATGCGGGAGCAGCCTATTGGGTGAAAGATATTTACCAACTTTATATTAATCCCAAAGCATCCCAAAAAAAATTGATGATGCATAGTTATATGGCATCTATCATTATCGTAATATTTGGTTTAGGACTGATGTTATTATTCAAAAATATTAATTCTGTATGGGGATGGATAACTATGAGTATCGGCTCAGGTATGTTAATACCAATGTTACTACGTTGGTATTGGTCACGTATGAATGGTTGGGGCTTTGCGATAGGGATGATTACCGGTATGATTGCCGCAATCATATTTAAAGCATTAGCACCGGAAGGTACAACTGAATATGCAATGTTTGCTGTTGCTTCGTCTTCATCATTATTTGGGACGATTTTTGGTACATTATTATCAACTCCAACTGAAGAAAAAACGCTTACTAAATTCTACAATAAAACACGTCCATTCGGAACTTGGAACAGATTCAAAAATAAGTTAACCAAGGATGACATTATCGCAATTGACAGTGAAAATAAACGTGATATATTCTCAACATTTATCGCAGTTCCATGGCAAGTAGTATTCTTCCTTTTTATGTTGAGCTTAATGTTCAAAAATTGGACCAATGTAACGGTTTTAGGAATTTTGCTAATTATTTTAACCACCATTCTTTATTTCAGTTGGTACAAGCACTTATCTACGGAAGTTAAAATAAAATAAATAATAAGAATATTTTGAATATCGAATAAGAGAAAGTCTTCCTTATCAAAAGGAGATTTAGAGGGATATAAAATCTATAGTCCAAGATAATATAGACATGATAATCCACTACAATCCGAAATTGAAACAATTAGCCCGCAATTTGCGGAATAATTCCAGTATATCTGAAATTTGTTTCTGGAACCAAGTAAAAGCTAAACAGATGAGAGATTATCGGTTTCTTAGACAGAAACCGATAGGGAATTATATAGTAGATTTTTTCTGTTCTAAATTTTACTTAGTAATTGAAATTGATGGTGAAAGTCATCTTGGTCAAGAAAAAGCTGATATGAAAAAACAACACTATTTAGAAGGTATAGAATTAACTGTATTACGTTTTGATAATGATCAAATCAAGTACGATATGGATGGGGTATTAATAAGAATTGACGAATGGATTGAGCAACGTGAGTGTTCTTGACAGCCCCCTTAATCCCCCTTTCTTATGGGGGACAAGTAAAACCTCCCTTATAAAATGGAAATTTATGGGGATGCCCAAAAAGTGTAAGCGCATTGGCGCTATAATATTGATTCTGCTGCTTTTCGGTTTCACCGATGCGCAGGGAGTATATTTGGAGCCGGAAAATCCTATTCAGGGTGGACAGGTAACTATTTATTATGATTTGGAATCAAGAAATATCCTACCATCCAGTACAAACCCGGTTTATATTCATCTTGGATTTAATGATTGGCAAAATACGGCAGATTATACCATGATTAAATCACCTTCAACAGGTTTATGGGAATATACACTGTCAATTCAGCAAGATGTAGCAGTAATTGATTTTGCTTTTACCGATAATAAAAATGATTATTCTGCCGGAACATGGGATAATAATGGCGGGTATGGCATCGATTGGCATGCTGTTGTTTACCCGGAAGGACTTTCAGTCGTAATTATATTTCCTGAAGTAACAATTCCTTTTGGAGACCCACTTCGTTCTCCGGTATTTGCATCTCAAGATGAAATTGTACCAATAATTGTTTCAACAGTTTCAACGGGAGTTCCAGCAGATTCACTATTCTTACAAATTAATGGTATAGAGGTGTCAAAAACGGATACTGACACACTTAAATATGATTTTGATACTTCTATTTATACCGCTGATGAGTATGAATTAAAATGTATCGGAAAAGATATAACCGGTTTTAGAGATACAACGGAATTTGCTATAGTTGTTCGAACGGATCAAGTCAGTCAAGCTCCCCCAAATGGCATTAAACCTGGTATTAATTATGTTAATAATACAATAGTCACTTTGGCGCTTTTTGCGCCTTATAAAGATTTTGTTTATGTCATGAGCGATTTTAATGATTGGAAAATAGATAATGATTACGCGATGAATATGTATCAACCTACTGTTGATAGTACATTATGGTGGCTTACACTTTCCGATTTAACGTCGGGAGTGGAATATGCTTTTCAATATTTAGTAAATGGTGAAATTCGAGTTGCCGATCCGTACGCAGATTTGATTCTCGATCCGTGGAATGATCAATATATTTCGTCAGATACTTATCCAAATCTGAAAGAATATCCCCGTGGCAAAACTGATCAACCTGTATCAGTATTTCAAACCGGTCAAACGGAGTATCAATGGCTGAATAGTGATGACTTTGTAAGACCGGAACAAAAAGATTTAGTGATATATGAATTGCTTATACGTGATTTTATACATAATCATGATTATAAAACTTTGATTGATACATTAGATTATTTAGATAATTTGGGAATAAATGCAATCGAATTAATGCCGATCAATGAGTTTGAAGGCAATTCAAGTTGGGGTTATAATCCGTCATTTTATTTTGCACCTGATAAATATTATGGTACTAAAAATGATTTAAAAGCTTTTGTTGATGAATGTCATAGACGCGGAATTGCAGTGATTCAAGATATCGTTCTTAATCATTCTTACGGACAATCACCATTTGTGAGGTTATATTGGGATAGCATCAACAATCGTCCTGCGGTAAACAATCCTTGGTATAACGTTAAATCACCGAATTCAGTATATTCTTGGGGCTACGACTTTAATCACAAAAGTAAACATACCGAGGCGTTCGTAGATCGCGTATTGCGTTATTGGATTGAAGAATATAAAGTAGATGGTTTCCGATTAGATTTCACCAAAGGATTTACAAATAAGGGTGGTGAGGGAACTCCGTACGATGCATCGCGCATCGCGATTTTAGAGCGTATAGCTGATGAAGTTTGGAGCTATGATTCAACTAGTTATTTGATATTAGAACATTTTACCGATAATGTTGAAGAGAAGGAATTAGCTAACAACGGATTTATGTTGTGGGGAAATTCAAACCATAATTATAACGAAGCTACAATGGGATATCACGGTGATTCAATATCCGA
>CBDURO010000082.1:0-2454 GCA_965369995.1 uncultured bacterium
TTTTCGGATGCAGCTAAGTAGGGGGAATCTATGCCAATGACACTTTCATTTTCACCAATTTCAGTATAAATAACAGATTTTTGAAGATCGAGATCCGGAACCAATTTGGCAAATTTTTCATCACCAACTTTTTCACGTATGCGTTGAAAAACCGTTTCAATATGCCATGGCATTGTTAAATCCCAAGCCATATAACCAATTAAATTAAAGGAATGCTCAGGTAGCCATTTTTCCGGCTTATACCCTAAAATAGAAAATTCCGGTGGCAGATTCCGTTGATGCGTATTAATATACTGATTAACACCATCGCAAAATGCATTATGAGCACTGATAACATTTTCATCGGAATTTTTCAGTAGTTCACGTGATACATCGGGGATACGAAGCATCCGTAGCATCTGATCTGCATCTATCATATCTTCACCGAATATCTCTGATAATTCACCGGTGGTCGCTCTGCGGATCAAATCAATTTGCCACAATCGGTCTTGAGCCATACAATAACCTGTTGCCATGTATAAATCTGATTCATTTTTAGCATAGATATGTGGTACCGCAAATTCATCGCGATAAACGGTAACATCATCTTTAAGATTTTCAAGATGAATTTGCGCATTATAATCTGGGATACCTTTTGTTGCAATCCCACGTACCAAAAATAGTACAATGACAACTAGAACTAAAATTATTAAAGATATTGTCGCGAGGATTTTTTTTAACATAAGATTCTACAGCCCTATTTAGTTTAAAAATGAGTGATTGGTTTGATAAAAACATACATAGATATATTGTAATAAATCAAATCCTTGTAATTTTAATTTGTAGTTTTTTTTCTAAATAATTTAAAACTATATTTTGTTAACTAAACCGGAGGAAATACTATGAATCCATGGGATCTTGATGTAAATCTACGATTTGTTGTACTAGACTTTTTATATTTAAGCGCTTTTTTAATGATTGGGACAGTACTCCGTCGTTATGTAAAATTTTTCCAAAAGTATTTAATCCCAAATAATTTAATAGCCGGATTTCTTGCCCTTTTAATCGGCTCACAAGGATTTGGATTAATTAATTTACAGTCGGATAGGCTAATCTTGTATGTCTATCATTTTTTAGCATTGACATTTATTGCACTAGGGTTGAGACAGTCAAAAACCACTTGGACTAAAGGACCGGTTAGTAAAAGTATTTCAGCTCTTACAGCTTATCTAATACAAGGTTCAATCGGGCTAATAATAGCGCTAATGCTCGTATATACAATTAAACCTGATCTGTTTCTTGGAATTGGTCTGTTATTACCGCTTGGATTTGGTATGGGACCGGGTCTTGCAGCGACAATGGGAAATAGTTGGGATAATGAGTTAGTAAAGTTAGGGTATGAAGCAGTTGGCGCTGGTCAAATTGGTTTAACTTTCGCTACAATTGGTTATTTATACGCATTTTTTGGTGGTATGGCGCTAATTCAGTGGGGAATTCGTAATGGTAAAAGCAAACTGATTACAAGTCTTGATAGTATTACAGATGACATGCGCAAAGGAGTATATAAAGACGGAAAACCTCCTATCGCAGGGAAACTTACTCTAACAACAGAAGCTATTGAACCATTAGCATTTCAATTATCTTTAATTGGTTTAGTATATTTATCAACGTGGCTCGTCGTTAAATGGCTAACCACAATGATGGGAAATAATCCTCAATTAGAAGGATTTGCAGGTACAATTTGGTCATTTCATTTTGTTATTGGTTTATTAATAGCCTTGGTAGTTCGGAAAATACTGGATATGTCAGGTCGTTCATACGTGATTGATAAAGGGTTAATGAATCGCAGTATGGGAGTATTTTTAGATTTCTTGGTAATTGGTGCAGTTGCAGCTATTAGCTTTGAAATAATTTTGCATTATTGGGAAGCAATATTAATCATGAGTGTGCTCGCAGGTCCTGCGACAGGATTCATGCTTTATTGGACCTCAAGGCGTGCATTTGACGATTACCACTTTGAACGATTTATTGAACTTTGGGGTGAAATGACCGGTACGATAAATTCAGCATTGGTACTTCTCCGTGTAACAGACCCGGAATTTGAGACACCGGTTGCGGAAGATGCAGTGTATGGTAGTGGTATTTCCCTATTTTTAGGAATTCCACTTTTAATAGCACTTAATGTTCCAATTGTAATGTATAAAAATGCTATTGAAGGATATTGGGTAACTCTCGGTATATTAATAGGTTATATGATATTTCTGTGGATTATATGGCGCGCAATTGGATTTATTAAGTTTGGTAAACCAAAAGTCTAATTAATTAAGAAGTAGTTTATATATTACGTTTTTTCTAAAGAATCCAAAAGCTCCGGCTTTTGGATTCTTTTAATAACGCCACGGACAAATTGTCCGATTTGAGCACCATCAACTATGCGATGATCAAAAACAGCCCCTCCGCTAAGAAAAGTGCGAA
>CBDURO010000083.1:0-2396 GCA_965369995.1 uncultured bacterium
TAGGCTACATTTTTTATGAAACAATCCTCATTATATTTCATAATAAAACGGATAAACATTATGAAATATTTTAAAATATTATTAACATTAATAATCATCATTGGAGTAATCTCTTTAATGGCGCAGACAAAAGAAAATAAATTCAATAAATTAACTTTAGAAGAAAAACATATAATTATAGACAAAAAAACAGAACGCCCTTTTACCGGCGAATATGATATGCTTTTTAAAAAAGGTATTTATCTATGCAAACAGTGTAATACTCCTTTGTATCAATCCGAAGATAAATTCGATTCGCATTGTGGGTGGCCAAGTTTTGATGAGGAAATGCCAGGTGCAGTAAAACGCATCCCCGATGCAGATGGCGTAAGAACAGAAATAGTATGTGCAAATTGTGGTGGACATTTGGGGCACGTCTTTATCGGCGAAAAATTAACCGATAAAAATACAAGACATTGCGTTAATTCATTATCATTAAATTTTGAACCAATGATTGATAATAATAAAACTGAAAGAGCAATATTTGCCTCCGGTTGCTTTTGGGGAACTGAGTATTATTTATCTAAAGTTGATGGTGTTATTTCCACAACAGTCGGTTATACTGGTGGTACAAAGGATGATCCAACCTATAAAGAAGTATCTACCGGTACAACAGGTCATGCTGAAGCGACTGAAGTAATTTACGATCCATTAAAAGTTAGTTATGAAGAACTCGCAAAATTATTCTTTGAAACACATGATCCATCACAAGTGAATCGGCAAGGTCCTGACGTTGGAACACAATATCGATCAGGTATTTTTTATCTTAATGATGAGCAAAAAGAGATTGCAGAAAAATTAATTACTAAGTTAGAAAACAAAGGATTAAATGTAGCAACTGAATTAACTAAGGCATCTACTTTTTGGAAAGCGGAAGACTATCATCAAGATTATTACGACTATAAAGGGACAACTCCCTACTGTCATATTTATACTAAACGATTTTAACTACATATTTCACGAATCTACTTAATTACTTTGTAATTGAAATATGTAACTTATTAGATACCTCTTCTATCATTCATCATACATCAACCCTTGATGACCGCCAACGGTTCCAATTCAACTAAAATTTCCACCAAGTCCTCCTGATTTTTCATAACTGTTGAAATATCTTTATAGGCGCTGGGAGCTTCGTCTAAATCACGTTTGGATCGGATAGAATGGATTATACCCTTTTCATTTAAAGCTTTTTGTTCGCTTTTTAAATCTAATTGCCTTTGTGCTTGGCGACGACCTAAGCGTCGACCGGCACCGTGCGAACAAGATTCAAAACTCTCTGGATTACCTTTACCTTTAACAATATAACTTTTCATTCCTTGACTTCCTGGAATAATACCTATTGTTTTTTTATTAGCTAAGGTAGCACCTTTACGATGCACTATCACTTTTTTACCAAAATGCTTTTCCTGTGCGGCATAATTGTGGGCAATATTGATCATTTCGTCATAGATAACTTCATCAAAATAATAACTAATCGCTTCTTTGGTTTTTCCCATCATTAATCTTCTACTAGCAAAAGCAAAATCAACGCAATACTGCATTTCTTTCTGATATATCTGTCCTCGTGAAGAATCAAGCGGGAGATATGCCAAGTCCCATTTAAGCGGTATTTGACTCTTCCATTTTTCGTTGAGTGATTTAGCTAATTTATTATAGTGATTAGCTACCTTGTAGCCGATATTTCGGCTGCCGGAATGTACCATTAACCAAATGAAACCATCTTTTCCGCGTTGGACTTCAATGAAATGGTTACCACCTCCCAATGTTCCAATTTGATAAAGCGCTGAATTATACTCCTTATCAACAATTGGCATACCTTTTTGGCCATAAGTCGATGGATCCGGCATTATAGTGTTGTTTTGTTTGGACTTATGGTGATTAAAACCAACCGGAATCGTTCGGCGTATTACACTCATTATTCTTTTGAGTGTTTCAATTGGAATTTCTCGCAAAGATGTTCGCACTGCGCAAATCCCACATCCGATATCAACACCAACAGCATTTGGAATAATGACATCTTTGGTCGCTAACACACCGCCAATTGGCATACCGAAACCCACATGTGTATCGGGCATCAGCGCGATATGATGAAATGCGTTTGGATGATTCGCCAAATTCATCGCCTGATTTAAGGCACCCGATTCTATATCTTTTAACCAGAGTTTAATTGGAATTATTTCGGTGGATATTATTTTTTCCATATCACACAGAATTTAATCAATTATGAAAAAAATTATTATTATTTTTTTGCACTATTTTACGCTTCTAAATTTCACAGAATGCGGGATGATAAAAGCTGTGTCATTCTGGGCGTAAATGCCAAAAATGGTTGCTAAAATCATTGTAAATTACTG
>CBDURO010000084.1:0-2377 GCA_965369995.1 uncultured bacterium
GCAAATTCATCAAAGAGAAATTCAGTTATTTTTTCTTTTTCTTTTTCAAATAATGTGGTTTCATGATTTTTGATAAATTCCTCAATTACATCAAAAGCTGCAATCAATTCGGTATTTGTACTATCAATTTCTGAAAGCTTTTCCTTTGTGTCACTTAATGCTTTTTCGCCGGGAGTGGTTACTTCTAATTCAATTTCAACCAAATAATTTTGAAAATTTCCTAACAATTGAGTATCATTTTTTAGTTCTTGCAAAGATGTATATGATTGTTTGTGTTTTTGAACATAACTAAAAAATGCGCCTTTTCGTAAACATTCATACGTAAGAGGATAATTATAATCAACTTCAACTTCAAAATCAGGTTCTATTCCGCCTCCAGCTTTTACGGTGCGACCACGCGCTGTAACAAAGGTTGTGTCTTCATCGCTTTTAGCGATAACTAATTTTTCATTAATATATCCCGGTTTTTGGATCAATCTTCCACTCGGCGTATAATATTTTGCTGTAGTTATTTTTAAAGCGTGATCTTTATCTAACCCAACTACCGATTGCACCAGTCCTTTTCCATATGAACGTTTACCTATTATAACCGCCCGATCCAAATCCTGCAAAGTTCCGGCTACAATTTCGCTTGCCGATGCACTGCCTTCGTTAATTATTACTACTATTTGCATATCTTCCGGAATGATTGGAGTACGTTTGGAATATATTGACCGATTAGATTCTTTATTCCGTCCTTTAGTGATTAATAATAACTGGTCTTTTGGTAAAATCATATCAAGGATTTCAATTGATGAACCAAGCAATCCACCGGGATTGTTTCTTAAATCTAAAATAAATGCCGATGCTTCATCTTCTACAAATTTATTTAACACGGTTCGCATTTCCGGTCCAGAGTTTTTTGAGAATCGGGTTAAGCGGATATAGCCGATATTGTCATCGATCATTTCCGCATATGTGACATCTTTTACGGTAATATCAGCTCTAGTTAATTCAAATTCCAATAATTCTTCATTTCCGAAACGTTCAATTGTTAAAATAACTTTTGTCCCTTTTAGTCCGCGGATCATTTTCGATGCAACATCTAAACTTATTTCATCGGTAAATGTGCTATCGATTTTAACTATTACATCACCATTTGTAATTCCTGCTCTTTTTGCAGGAGTGTCATCCATTGGTGCAATTACAGTTAATTTATTTTCACGTTTACCGATTTGAATTCCTACTCCACCATATTTTCCGGTAGTTAGCAAATCGAGACTATGACGATCTTCCGCTTCGATGAAAACGGTATATGGATCTAATTCTCCTACCATATCATCGATAGTCATTCGAGTGAAAGCTTCTATGTCAAAATCGTCAACGTAATTTATAATCAAATGTTTGTAAACGTTATTCACAAGTCTTTGGGATTTCATTATTTCAGCGTAAATATCGGATTTGGACGCTGCTAAAACAATTACAGCAGCGATAGTTAAAACTATACTTGTTAAAATAATTTTTATTTTTTTACTCATTTTATTTCTCTAACATTCTTTGTTCAAATTCTTTCCAAATATTTTTATGAATTGTATCAATATCTTCTTGACCGTTAATGACAATAATTCTATCAGAATATTTTTCAGCTAATTTTAAATATAAATCTCTTGTTCTACTTTGCAAATCAATTCCTGCTTGCTCA
The DNA here is from genome assembly GCA_965369995.1 of uncultured bacterium. Taxonomy (GTDB): domain Bacteria; phylum Fidelibacterota; class Marinisomatia; order Marinisomatales; family JAHJCW01; genus JAHJCW01. The sequence continues at coordinate 1,682 of CBDURO010000084.1, forward strand.
ATACGATCCAATTTAGTCTTTTGTCGCCTAACTCCTTCGTCCGGCAAAATATCGATGAAGAAAGTCAAATCAGGTATAGTATCATAAGTCGCAAATTTATTCAATTTTTCTAACCAATCACCATCAACTTTTCTACCCCCACCCTGATAAGCCAAAGTTGAATCTGCATATCTATCAGTAATAACCCATGTACCTTTACTTAAGGCAGGTAGAATTACTTCTTTAGTTACCTGCGCTCTACTTGCTGTCATTAGCAAGGCTTCTGTTCTTTCGCATAATTCATGAGTATCACGATAAAGTAAAACATCACGGATTGACTCGGAAATTCTTGTCCCACCCGGCTCACGAATCGTAATAACGGCCATATTTAATTGCTCTAATTTTTCAACAAGCATTTTAACTTGCGTAGATTTACCGCAACCATCAATTCCTTCAAATGTAATAAATTTACCTTTATTTAAATTGGACATTTTCATCATCCTTACCAATTAATATTACGCATTCACCTCGTACATCATGCTTAGAAAAGTACGCTAAAAGTTCATAAACTGTTCCACGAATAATTTCTTCATATACTTTAGTTAATTCACGGCAAACAACGGCAGGTCGGTTTCCGACATATTCTAAAATATCAGTCAAGGTACGTTTTATTCTCTTCGGATTTTCGAAGAATATTATAGTAGCTGTTTCCTGCTC
>CBDURO010000085.1:0-1858 GCA_965369995.1 uncultured bacterium
CTTTAACTAGTACAGCAATTGAAAACTTAATTTCCGGTTTCAGGAAATGGTTAGGACCAAATCGATACATAGCAATCGATCAAGAATCGGGAGAAGAGTATTCCTGGAAAGAAACTATAGTATTTGATCCGAATGTCGAGGATCAATATAAAGAATCATTATTTGATGCAATTTCAAAGACACAATTATTAAAGGAAGCAATCTTTCTGTTATCCAAGCGCTATATTGTACAACTCGATGATATACAATTAAGAGGTGTGTGGGTAATGTTTTTAGGACGGAATCATGGTAAAAGTGTATTTCGTGTAACCACCCAAACTCGAGATCATAATAACTATAATTTTGTTATCAATCTAAACGAAGAGCAAACTGATGAATTTATTAGAAATGAAATAAAGTGGTTAATAACTACAGGATCATCAAGCCGCGGACGTAAACTTGTAGAAGATTTCGGTGGTTATTGGCCGGAATACAAGATATTTACTGAAGAATATGTGCAAGGTGAAACACTGTTCCAATATCTTGAAAGAAATCGCTATCAAATTGACTCACAAGAAAATAATGATTTATGGCAACTTAGGTGGTTACATTTTATTTTGAACGGAACAATGGCTTATTTTAGTTTTTACCGCCGCTCAAATTTTAAATACTATATTGACAATTCATCTTCAAAAAATTTAATTATCCCCGAGCGCGATTATGCCGTTGGTACAAGACTAATATCAATTTCCAATAAAGCTCCTGTTGAAACACTAACATCAATGATTATTTCTTTATACGAAGATTTTATTATTGATTCTGAAAAACGCTATACAGGGTTAAAACACGTAGCAGATTGGGAAGTAATATTTTGTGCTTTTTTACAAACTATATCTGTTGAGAAAGGTATCGAACAATTAGAAATATTTATTAAAGAATTAGACAGTGATACGTGTAAAGATAAAGCAAAAAAATACAACTTAACTAAAGATAGAATTCAGAAATTCATTTCCGATATTAATGAAAACGGCTTACTTACTAAACAAGTGATTTTTGCCTCTCTTAGATACGAACGATGGTTAAATCTCAATCCGAAGGCAACAATTGCGGCTCGTGGCTCAACTATCCAACAACTGTATAATGATTATAATCTTGCAAGTTTAATTGATGATTATCCGGAAACGCGAATACGCTTTTTCCTAATGACAGCTTTCAAAGACTCAAATCAATCCATCAAGAATGAATTATTGATATTGCAAAAAGGTTTAAGAGCAAAAACGATATCAGTTGAAAATCTTGATGAACATATTAATGAAATCAATAAAAAAATCAAGCTATCTCACGATGATGAATACTTTATTACCAGATTATTATTTGAACATATCGATGCTGAAGGTATAGGTAAAGAATTCGTTTGGGACTCAGGTTCGGAAGGAAAACTAGAATTGATTTCAGCCATTACAGATAATTTTGGTGAAAATCATCAAATTCGTCAACCTGCTCATCCAAAGGAAATTGCAAGATTTCAAACATTATTACTTAACTCAAACTTAACTGCAGTTTTTAACCAACAACATGAATTTTTATTTATAATTAATTCAACCAACCAATTAATCGGTGGAGTATATTGGATTAAAACTGATGAAAAATGTGCATTTCTTGAAAGAATAGTTATTCATCCAAAATATCGAAAACGGCATTTGAGCAGTATCTTATTAGATGAATTATTTAATCGTTTAAAAAATAAACGATACAAGTATATCACGGTAGGGTATTTCCAAGCCGGTTTATTTTATAATAAAGGATTTCATATTGATAAACGGTTTGGCGGATTGGTAAAAAACTTAACCAAATAAACTATTATAAAAAGGATAGCCAC
>CBDURO010000086.1:0-1654 GCA_965369995.1 uncultured bacterium
ACCAAACATTCCGTTGGACTTGATTTTGTATTTGACGAACCGGATTATAACAAACGCAATATCTATTGGTTACCTTGGTTATTCAGCGTCAACGAATACAATGGATGGAGCCCAGGAGCTTTGGTGTATAGTGGGTATGCGCCAACTTTCAATTATGGGATATCGGTTAAACCGATGTGGGATTTTACCAATAATAAATTGGTAGGAGGTGCCCAAATCCAAAAAACATTTTATAAATCATTTGGTTTTAGATCGTTTAAACTTTCAGCAGGTTACAGCGAATTTCAAGGTAGAAAAGGTAGTAAATTTACTTTTAATGGATTAATTCGAAAACCGATAGTTTCAACACCAGCTACACGATTAAAAGCTGCCGTGTACACCCATGACATTGACAGAGATGCAGTAACATCAGAATATTACTCCTCCGGTAAATATTTAATTGGCGATATCGGATTAAGTTATAGTCACAGACCTACACCTCTTTTGAGATATTCTGTTAAAGCTAATTTTATGTCATCTTTCTGTAAAAATGAATTTTCAAAGATTAATCTGACCGGAAATATCCGGTGGAGAAATTCAAAAAGAAGTATTACCAATTTAAGAGGTTGGGTCGGTTCATTCTTAAGTGATAGATATATACCACGACAATATCGCACTTATTTAAGCGGTGGAGTTGATCCGAATTTCAACTCAACATTTGTATTCAACCGTATGAATCTTGATGACAATACTTATCCAGCAATTTATAAATCTCAATATATTCAAGATGGACCTGGGTTACGTGGTTTAGTGACGAATGGCAATCGAGTTATTTACTCGAATGAAACAAGTTGGGGTTTTAACTTGACGCAGTCTTTCACAAAGATGCCGATTGAATTTTTTGCAGATTTTGCCGGAGCGACCGATCTACAGAATAATTATATTGATGTAGGGCTAACAATAGATATTGGAGTAATAAAAATATATTTACCGATATATCAAAGTTGGGATGAGGAATCTGTAATATCTGATTTTGATTGGATAAAGGAAAGAATAAGATTTGAGTTTACATTCAATCTAAATTCAATTAGCTTCTAGTACAAATAGTATATTAATAATAAAATAAAGCATCTGCAAAACAGATGCTTTATTTTTGTCTACAACACTCGTAAATTTAACACTTGGGAAGGTACGCGTTTCTGATATTTTATTTATTTTGAGGTTAATATTTAATGACAACTTGGAACAAAAAAACATTTACGGAAGAATTACGAAAAAATTGCACACGGGAAGTGGCAAAAATCGGTATCGAATTAATTGAATTCTCCGAGAAATATGCTGCTAACATTACTTGGGGACGCGGTAGTGATAAAGGCACACTCACATTCAGATGTGAATATGATGCAGGTTTAATCCCATTATTCCATCTTAGTTCTGACGGGAAAATAAATTTACTTATTAATTTTTTAAGGAGTAAGGAAATTCCAAAACAAGTAATTAGAGATATAGTATTAAAACTGGAATCTAATTTTCTCAGAGATTACGATGAAGAATTATATCCTTCGGATGTTTTTGAAAATATAGATGACTTATTTCATACAAAAACACAATTAGATAAATTTTTAAAAACTATGGAAGGTGTTGTTTACCGATTAAAACAATAAGCAATTATTTT
>CBDURO010000087.1:0-1588 GCA_965369995.1 uncultured bacterium
ATCAGTAATTTACAATGATTTTAGCAACCATTTTTGGCATTTACGCCCATTCTGAACGAAGTGAAGAATCCACAATGATATTTGAATAGATTCTTCGTTACACTCAGAATGACAACACAATAAAAAAAATTATTGTTTATTCCGTCCCCACAAATAAATTCCGGCTCCAACTCCAACAAACAGTAAAAATCCACCTATCACTTTAATTTGGTAAAGTAATACATTTGTGACCCCCGAGGACGGAATAAGGGACATTATCATTGCAAATATCGTGGTTACTAATCCTGAAATTCCAACCAAAGTTGCAATAAAGTTATTTTTTGGAATTGATATAATATTTCCGTTCTCACCGAAATTTTTACGCCGTAATACGATATAAGCAGAAAACATATATGCATACGGAATAAAATAAACCAAAAGGGTTGTATCTAATAATATGAGATATGCATCTCTAACCGTCGTACCGATGAAGCTCATCAGAATAAATGTTGTAGCAACAATACCCTGCACAATTATTGCAATATGTGGTGAACCGAATTTTGGATGAACTTTTCCAAATCCTTTTGGTAGGTATTTGTCAACACCGGCCACAAAGGGCATACGAGCGGCTCCGGTAAACCAAGCCATCAAACCCCCAATTCCTCCTAATGTTATTAATAAAGCTAAAATTTGGCTTGTCCATCCTAATCCGAGCTTTGCTCCCATTGCGGCAATTCCTTGTAAAAAGCCGCTAATGATATTGATATCGGAAGACGGTATCGCAACTAATAATGAGAAAGTTCCTAGTAAATAAACTATAGTAATTATAATACCGGAATAAATAGTTGCTTTTGGTATTACTTTTCGAGGATTTTTAATTTCCCCAGCGAGTACTGCCGCTAATTCTAAACCGGCAAATCCGAAGCACATTGAAGCCCAAAAAGAAAATTTATCAAATGTAAGTATATTTTCGAAGAAGCTTTCTGTCGGCATTGGATTTGCAATTCCGTATTTTACAGTGGCAATTATTCCAAATGCTATAAGAACAGTACCGGAGATCCACGAACTTATGCCGCCAACATTATTAATCCATCGTCCTAACTTTAGTCCAATAATATTAAATATCATCACAGTCCAAAGTGCTATTAGGGAAAAAATCATAACATAGGTTTTATTCTCTCCAAGCGCTTGATAGCCGTCACCAAGTACAAACACAGATATACCGGCAATGTAAACTAATAGATTTGGAAAATAAATTAAATTACTTGTCCAGTAGCACCAACCTGAAAAAAATCCATGGAATTCCCCAAAAGCTTTTTTTGTCCACAGATATATGCCGCCTTCACCGGGAAGCCGAGTTGTGAGTTCAATTACAGCGAATGCTTGCGGAACGAAAAAAAGTATTAATGCTACAATCCACAGTACAATGGACGTATTTCCACCTACTGCCGCAAGCGAAATCCATCGTAAACCAACTATTGCAGTAACATTTAAGAGAACAATGTCCCATAGCTTGAGTGATCTTGTGAGTTTCATAAATATTAATTTAAGATTAAAGATTTAAAATTTATAATTCAATATTTCTTTATCTCACACATAATAACGATTC